>CAYGQM010000057.1:0-46323 GCA_964352065.1 uncultured Opitutaceae bacterium | reverse complement strand
ATGGATTAAACGTTCGAAAGTCTCTTGACAATATTACCCATAGCAGGGTCATTCCTTGATTCTTGAATGAGCATAGGAAACTTTAAAACGACTTGATTGTTGGCTGCTTTGGGGAAGCCATTCGCCAATCAATCAGATCAAGTCGTGGCTAATACAAATCAGAAAATTGGCAGCTTTTCTTCCTCCTTCAGCCCGCTTTCTCCTCCTGTCCGTTTCCAAGCTGCTATATCGATACCCAAGTGCCAGAGCACTTCAGGAAGTGGTCCTTCGTAGCCTGCTAACAGAATATTTCCACCATTCTTTTCCACGACCTAAGTTCGTTTCCTTTCATACTACCTGTCCCCTTACCTTATCGATTCCCCTTTTTGTTGCCATGAAAGGAATTTCAGGTAGCCCAGTGTCATGTCTCAAATACACTGGAAACGGATCGGACTCATCGCAGGAGCCCTGTGTTTTACTCTGACGGCCCTGTTTTTTAACCCCAAACCGGACCAACCGGAGGTGGGTCTGATGGCTGCCGTGGCTACACTCATGGCCATCCTCTGGATTACAGAGGCCATTCCCTTGGCCGCTACGGCCCTGATCCCACTGGTGGTCCTGCCCCTGTTTGGAATCCTCGACAGCGGGACGGTCTCCAAGTCCTACATTAATTCCATGATCTTCCTGTTCATTGGGGGCTTTCTGATTGCGCTATGCATGGAACGGTGGAACTTGCACCGCCGCATCGCTTTAAACATTATTCGCAGGGCCGGAAACCGAGCGGATCTACTCGTTCTTGGTTTCATGGTCGCCTCGGGATTCCTTTCGATGTGGATTTCCAATGTTGCCACCACCGTAATGATGCTGCCCATCGGGTTGGCCATCATCAGCAAGATGGAGGAGGCATTTGGACGGGACCGGAGCCATACCCTGGCGGTTCTATTGATGCTGGGAATTGCCTACGCCAGTTCCATTGGCGGGGTGGCGACCCTGGTGGGAACTCCGACCAACCTGGTGTTCGTCCGGATCTTCCACGAGTCCTTTCCCGATGCGCCCTATATTACCTTCGGTGAGTGGATGATCATTGGAATCCCCTATGCCGTCGTCATGCTGGGCCTGGCCTGGGTTTTTCTCACGCGGGTGGTTTACCCCGTGGACCGGTCCCTCTTCCTCGACCGAGGGATCATTGAAAAGGAACTCAAGGACCTGGGTCGATTGAACCCGGCCGAGCTCCGGATCCTGATAATGTTTTGCGCTACCGTGTTCTTATGGACGTTTCGGAAGGATTTGAACCTGGGATTCATCCAGATCCCTGGCTGGTCCAGTCTGTGGGCCGGATTCTCGAGCATCGATGACGGAACCGTTGCCATAGCGATAGCGATCCTCCTCTTTATCATCCCGGCGGGCCGTGATAATCCCTCACAGCGGCTCCTCGACAAGGACGTCTTTAAACGAGTTCCGTGGGACGTCATCCTCCTTTTTGGAGGGGGTTACGCCCTGGCCACCGGCTTTATTCAAAGCGGCCTGGCTCAATATATCGGAGAAGCCTTTCCGGCCTCGCAGGATATTCCGGATTGGGTCTTTGTCCTGGTGATATGCCTGGCGATTACCTTCATGACCGAACTGTCCTCAAATTCGGCTACCCTTGCCATGATGCTGCCCATCCTGGCCGGGCTGGCGGTTAGCCTCAATATTCATCCCCTGCTCTTTGCCATCCCCGCAACCATATCGGCTTCCATGGCTTTCATGATGCCGGTGGCGACCCCTCCCAACGCCATTGTCTTCGGTAGCCGGCGTATTAAGATTCACGAAATGGCCAAGGCCGGCTTCCTGCTCAACCTGGTCGCTACCGTGATCACGATCATCGTCGTATTTTTGTTATTTCCCTTTGTTGCAGGC
This sequence comes from uncultured Opitutaceae bacterium, assembly GCA_964352065.1. Classification (GTDB taxonomy): domain Bacteria; phylum Verrucomicrobiota; class Verrucomicrobiia; order Opitutales; family UBA2995; genus UBA2995. Next base: position 44,445 of record CAYGQM010000057.1, on the reverse strand, counting down.
GGGCCAACCGATTCATTTCCGGCCTGGGCGAAATGAGGGTTCGGCCGTTCCCCTGTGGCCCGCTTGGGGGCTTGGAAGTTTAGATTCCAAGGAGAAATGAAGACAGTTCTATCTGATCGTGAAAACCGAAAGAAACCTTAGCGTTTCCAAGACTGAGCTTCCCTTTCGACCATTCGAACGATTAACTTTCGGAACCAATTCTTAAACCCAACCTCCCTAGCACCATGACGTTTAAAACCCCACTCACCTGGTTCCTATCTCTAACACTGGCGCTCGTTGCACCTTCCATCACACACGCTTACACATTGACTGGCGAACTCCAGCAATGGCATCGGATCACCCTCACATTTGAAGGTCCTGATTCGTCAGAAGATGCCGCGGTGAATCCGTTTATGGATTACCGGCTTAACGTCACTTTCAAGCAGGGAGATACGTCCGTTGTGGTACCGGGCTTCTACGCAGCTGACGGTGAGGCCGCAGAAACGAGCGCCACAGCAGGTAATAAATGGCGTGTTCACTTTATGCCGGAAACAACTGGCCAATGGGTATTTGAAGCCTCTTTCAGAACGGGGGACGGCGTAGCGATATCGAACACGGCTTCCGCTGGTAAACCCACGGCTTTCGATGGGACAACGGGAGACTTCACGATCAAGCCTACGGACAAGGCACTACCGGATATGCGAGCACAAGGAAAACTGGCTTACGTGGGAAAACGCTACCTTCAATTCCAGGAGACGGATCAATACTATCTCAAGAGCGGACCCGATAGCCCGGAAACGTTTTTAGCCTACCAAGACTTTGATGGCACGTTTTCACACAATCCTAATAAACAGTTTCTAAAGGACTGGGCGCCTCACCTGCAAGATTGGGAGGAAGGGGATCCCACCTGGCAAAACGGGAAGGGCAAAGCCATCATCGGGGCGGTGAACTACATCAGCTCCCAGGAAATGAACGTGATCTATTTTCTCACGCAAAACATCGATGGCGACGGTCAAGATGTTTGGCCCTATACCGACTACGACGAACGTTTCCGTTTTGACTGCAGCAAACTGGACCAATGGGAAATAGTCTTCTCCCAAATGACGAAGCAGGGCATTGTCATTCACGTCGTTACTCAGGAAACGGAAAACGACCAACTCCACGATGGCGGCGAGCTCGGTCCCGAACGCAAGATCTACTACCGAGAACTGATCGCCCGCTTCGCCCACCACCCGGCACTCATCTGGAATCTCGGCGAGGAGAATACCAACACCACCGAGCAACAGATGGCATTTGCTGACTACTTCAAATCGACCGATCCCTACCAACACCCGACTGCGCTACATACCTACACCAATGCCTGGGAAAAGGTCTACGGACCCCTGCTGGGACACAAAAGCCTCGATGTCCTTTCCTTCCAAACTCGTGACAAGCTGCGAGTCATCAATAATCAGACCCAAAAATGGATTCAACGCTCAGCCGCCGCCGCACACCCATGGGTTGTATTTTTGGATGAACCCGGAATAGCCTGGCAAGGCGTTGAGCCTGACAACCACATCCCCAACAATCAGGCCGCCATGCGTAAATACACTCTCTGGGGCAACCTGATGGCTGGAGGTGGAGGCGTGGAGTGGTATTTCGGATACGAACTCTCGCACAGCGACCTGAACTGCGAGGACTGGCGCAGCCGTGAAAACATGTGGGCTTATTCACGCCATGCCCTGGACCTGTTTCAAAACCACCTGCCATTTACAGAGATGGCACCAGCCAATTACCTGACCTCCCATGAGCGTGACTATGTCCTGGCTCTGGAAGGAGAGATCTACGCCGTCTATTTTCCCGAATGGGATAACAACGAGATCGACCTGAGAGGGTTAAACGATACGTACTCAATTTCCTGGTACAACCCCCGCACGGGCGACGGACCTCACACCGGAGACAAACTCAAAGAGCTCTACCCACGTCGCCGTGTCGGCAGTATCAGCTCGGTCAAAGGGGGCGACTGGAGAAGCCTCGGCTCCCCACCCTACGACTTTCACGAAGACTGGCTGGTAATCGTGAAGAAAGAGGATTAGTAAAGTCGACCTTCGCAGATAAACTCCTTTACCCAAAAGACCTTTCAATTAGTCTTTTGGAATGTTCAACCGTTTAAAAAAGCGGGTTACCCTACCCCTATCGTTCTTCGCTTTATTGTTCGCTTCCAATGCCGCCGGATCAGACCCCACCGTGTATCTGGCGAACGGTATCAAGATTGGCGAGGTCTCTCATAACTCGGCGATCATCTGGACCCGGGTCACTCAGCGAGCGGAGCCGTTGAAAGACGGCGTTGCATTCCAGGTAACAAAACGGAGCGAGATCACCAAGTTCGGCGCTTACACCGACGAGCAACTCGGCCCAGGCGGTGGCTATGGACGTCAACTCCCGGTCGGAGTCCATTTGGAAGATGCTGCGTATGCGGTTTCTGGCACGAGTGGTGTGGTCCGACTCAGCTATCAGGAAACGGGGAGTAAACGGTCCAAGAAAATGACCGACTGGTTGCCGGTGGACCCGAAACGGGATTTTACCCGACACTTTTCCCTGCAAGGGCTAAAACCAGGGACCCATTACAGCCTAACCATAGAAGCAAGTAAAAGTAAGTCTACAAAACCATCTGCCAGCCTTAATGGTTCCTTTACCACGGCCCCCCGAAAGCAGGAAACAAAGCCGATCACCTTTGCAGTGACTACCTGCTCCTTATTCGAGACCCGGGACGCGGGAGATGACGGCCATCAGATTTACCGATCCATGCAAACGATGAAGCCCGACTTCTTCGTCCACGCGGGGGATATAGTTTATTACGATCTCGTTCCTGCCTACGCGACGCATATCGACCTGGCCCGCTTCAAATGGAACCGTATGTTCGCTTTGACACATCTGCGCAATCTGCTGACCGAAGTCCCTGCTTACTGGATGAAAGACGACCACGATTCCTGGGACAACGACTGCTGGCCCACCATGCAAAATGAGATGGGCGTATTCACCTATGAGGAAGGGAAACAAGTCTTCGATGAGCAAGTCCCGATGAGCGACAAGCGTCACTTCAGAACCTTCCGCTGGGGCAAAGACCTGCAAATCTGGATGGTTGAGGTTCGCGATTTCCGCAGCCCGAACTTTGATCCCGATGGACCCGAAAAATCCCTTTGGGGTAAGGAGCAGATGGAATGGTTCAAACGCACCGTCGAAGCCTCCGATGCGACATTCAAGATCCTGATCAGTCCCACCCCTATCGTAGGTCCTGACCATTTGTGGAAAGGCGACATGAACGACAATCACGTCGACCCAGGCTGGAAGTACGAAGGCGATCGACTACGTAGCTACATCAGCCAACAGAAAAACATGTACTACATCTGCGGCGACCGTCACTGGCAGTATGTATCCCAGGACCCGGAAACCGGAATCATCGAATACGGAACGGGTTCCTCGACAGATCGCCACGCCACACCGCTAGCCAATACCGACACGTCCAAGCACCTCTACTACAGACCGCACGTCGGGGGATTTTTATCCGTTACCGTGGATCGTATTCAGGGAATCCCGACCGCCACCTTCCGCCATCATGGCGTTGGAGGAGATATTTACCATGAGGATGTGAGACTAGGCACAGACTCACCCTGAAGAAACAATCACCCAGGAAGTCTCATGACACCCTTCACCAATACCCAGGTTGAATCCGTTTTTAAGAATTATGCAGAGCAACCTCGCATCAAGTTACTGGCCCTGCGCGAGCTAATTTTCGAAACTGCAAAGCAGATCAATGATATCTGCCTGATCGAGGAAACCCTCAAATGGGGAGAGCCCAGTTATCTAACACCCCAAGGATCAACCATTCGCATCGGTTGGAAGGCCAGTGAGCCTGATTGCTGTAAACTTTTGTTTCATTGCCAAACATCACTGATCAGAACCTTTAGAGAGATCTACCCCGAACTGGACTATGAGGACAACCGCGCTATTCGATTATCTATCCAAGGCACACTCGATACGAAACGACTGACTCACTGCGTCGAGCTAGCGTTAACCTACCACTCCGTAAAAGCTCTGCCACTCTTAGGTACCCTGCCGGGAAAGCCCCCGACAAGACACTCGAATCGTAAGATCCATCGATCCTTGATTTAACCAATCAAAATTGACTCCTTCGATCGGCACCGAAATCATAGCACCTGTGAAACTACTCCTAAAAGCCCTACCCCTCCTCATAGCCATCTACGCGAACGGACAGAACACCACTGAGACGGAACGCCTGCTAAAGAACTTTCTGTCAGCGAATCCGCAGGCCGACTATAATGCGGATGGTGTCCTCACCAAACAGGAAGCTGGCAAATACCGAAATATGCAGGAGTATATTTCCAAACAGGCCGCCCGCTTGGAAACGATGCCCAAACGCCGGTTCGCAGATCTTGCATACGGACCTCATTGGAGAAACACTCTGGATTTCTGGAAAGCGGAGTCCGATCAACCCACCCCGGTTCTTCTTATTTTTCATCCGGGCGGATTCGTTGGTGGAGACAAATCGAGGTACTACGGCGATCCCTTGGTCATGGCCTGCTTGGAAAACGGCATATCCGTCGTGTTGGCCAATTATCGTTATGTGACCCAGGCACCTTTTCCCGCGCCACACCATGACGCTGCCCGCGCTATTCAATACGTTCGCCACCACGCTGAAACCTGGGGAATCGATCCAGAGAGGGTTGCCATGTCAGGTGCTAGTGCGGGCGGGAATATGTCCGTGTGGCTCGCGGTCCACAACGACTTGGCGGATCCAGATAGTGACGACCCGATAGCCCGCGAATCAACGCGCCTGACGACGATCATTGGATTCAATTCTCAAACCAGCAATGACCCTTTCTTTATCTGGAAACATATTTATCAGGGCAATGACGCTCACAGTTCCACTTACCAATTCTACGGCGTGGACATGATGCCAATTGACCAACTGAAAACAGAGCTTCTCAAGCCTCACTTCAGGGAGATGGCCTATGAGGCTACCGCCTTAAATCACATTTCGAAAGATGACCCTCCAGTCTTCCTAATCCACCCGGAAAGTCTGGATGAATGGGATGGCCAACCCCTACCTTCCGGAACCGCCCAATCCAAATATGCGCACCACATCGCCTTCGGTAAGTATTTCAAGGATCTCTACGAGAGCCAGGGACTGCAGTGCAAACTGAAGGGAATCCGAGAGACCACCGTTGAGGAGCAGCTTGCATGGTTGCAAAAACATTTCGGGTTGGTGAACTAGGAAAATCGTGAATTCGAAACGTTCTGTATTCCAAGAATCTTCATCCGAAAATTGCTTGTTTAGATCTCGCTAGTAACCTACACCGAACCAATATCCGATAAATGACCACACTCGTAGTTGGAGCAAGCGGAGCCACAGGAAGATTGCTCGTAGAGCAGTTGCTGGTTCGAGGTCAGAAGGTGAAAGCCATTGTGCGGTCGGCAGACAGTCTAGCCGTAGCAAAATGTGACAGCCATCGACTGACTGTAATTCAAGCCAACCTCTTGGAGCTTACTGACGAGGAACTGAGGGAAATCGTTTCAGGCTGCCATGCAGTCGCTTCCTGCCTCGGTCATAACCTGTCACTTAAAGGTCTCTTCGGCCAACCTCGCAGGCTGGTAACGGACGCGACCCGGCGCCTCTGTGAAGCGATCAAGACAGGCAGTTCGGAAAGTCCCATCAAGTTCGTTCTGATGAATACCACAGGGAATCGCAATCGTGACCTCGATGAACCTATTTCGTTTGCACAGAGCTGCGTGATTGGCTTGCTACGCCTCTTACTGCCACCCCACGTCGATAACGAAGAGGCAGCAGACTTTCTCAGAGTCCAGATTGGTCAAGACGATTCAGCGATCGAATGGGTGGCCGTTCGCCCGGACAGTCTGATTGATGAAGATGAGGTCACCGATTACGAGATACATCCATCACCGACCAGAAGCGCAATTTTCGATGCGGGCAAAACGAGTCGTATTAACGTGGCCGACTTCATGGCGGATCTCATCGTAAACGAGAATACCTGGTCAGATTGGAAGGGGCAGATGCCAGTCATCTACAATCAAGTATTTTTCAACATGACCGCCATACCCGTCACCCAGGGAGACTAGTGATCCCTGCATTTCTGCGAAAATTAGCAGCAACCCCAAAGGTCACCTCCAGGCACACAAGGTACTTATTGCATCAAATAACCAACAAGATCACGCACCTCGGTTTCGCTCAAAGATTCTAACAATCCCTCCGGCATCGTCGATTGTTCAAACTGCTCCTGCTTCATGACCTCGGATACTGGAATCACCTCCACCGAATCCAATCCTGATATGGTCAAAGTGTGTCTGGATTGAGCTGAAATATTACCGCTTAAGATGCGGCCGTCTTTCAACGTCACGACCGTCATGCGATAGTCCTGAGGTAAAACGGCACTCGGATCGATCAGGTTCTCCAATAGATAATACAAATCCTGACGATTGGCCCCATCCAGGTGTGGGCCCAAGTCTCCCCCTTCGCCAAAGAGTGAATGACAGGAAGCGCAGGTTTGTTGAAACACCCGTTTCCCGTTACCGATATTGGCTTTGGAAACTTCGGCCTGAGTGAGCTTGGATTGCCACCCACGGATGGCCGCCTGCTTTTCCTGAGGACTGGTTCGCAACTTCCCCCACACAGCTTCCAGTTGGGCGTTCAAGCGCTCATCCCCCAGATTAAAGATCTGACGGGCATAGAACGCTGAAACATCAGAGGGCTTCACCTGCTCATTCTTCATGGCTTGAACCAGAGGCCCTGCCAGAGATCTACGAGAGCTCAACGTGGCAATCGTTGCCTGCCTGTCCTCTGTCAAATAACGGCGATACGGTTTCAGTAACGTGCCCGCAATTTTCGGATCATCGAAGGCGGCTAACTCACGAATCGCTTGATTACGACGCGACTGATTGTCCAACAACGCCACCCAGTCATTGGCTGTCATGGGGCTGCCCTGGCTAAACACCGGTTCCAACGCTGCAGCCTCATCGCGGATCGCCTTATGATTCGATTGGGCCAGCAGTTCCCAATTGGCGGGTGCATCAATTCCCTTGAGACCGTGAAGCGCTTCCTCAATGCCCCTGACACCTGACCTGGCAAGACCGACTTCACTACGACCAAGCGTCGTTACAATCGCATCGACCAGGTTTGGCATGAGCTCGGCATTGAGATCGAAGTCGGAGGCGATTCGCCGTACGATATTTTTATAAACCATGGGATCGCTGCAGTTCTTCAGAAAACCAAGCGCCCGCACCGGATCCGCAGAGACCAGCGGCCTCAACGCAAACCAGATCATATTGGGAAGGTTCTGATCCTGTTTGTACCCAAAATCCAATAACAGATCTTGAGCGATGTCCCATTGTTGGGAATCTGAAAACCTGGGGAACGTGGAAGCCACATAGAGTCGGACCAACCTGGACTCGCCATCCCGGGCCAGCACTTTGATTGTTTCAAACTGTTGCGCATTGGGATGACCGCCCTCTCCTATCAAGCGAACCGCCCAACTGCGCACATGCTCATTCTCATGTTCGAGAAGATCGGTCAGTCGTCGTTCCCCCACCCCTCCAGTACTATGTAAAACCCACATCATCCTAAGCTGACGATCGACCGGCTGCCCCGGAGCTTCCAATAATCGAACCAGCTCTTTTCTTGCTTCGCTCACATCCTGCCCTGCGACATGCCTTTCCTGAAGCAGACGCCTTGCATGCCGCACATACCACTCGTTCTTGTGTAATTGGTAGGCGACTAAATCCAGATTCGACTCCGCAGCCAGATTTAAGGGCCCAGGATTTTTGACGTCCCCGTAAGTAACCTTATAAATCCGACCACTCGTCCGATGTACGCCATCGTTGTCATGGCACTCTCCGATGTCGGTCCAATCCGATAGATAGACACCTCCGTCTGGACCATAGATCTGCGTGACTCCCTTATACCAGGGGTGGTTGGACTTCATGAAATCTTCACCGTGCAGTCCCACATAACCGGAGCCCTTACGCTCCAAGATATCGTTGTTAATACGACGTCCATGGGTGTTGCTCATGAAGATCGTATCCCGGTATCTATCCGGCCAATTGTCGCCAAGATAAATCATCGCTCCGCAGTGGGAATGCCCCCCTCCGATTAGATCGGTAATCCCTTCGGCGTTATCACGGAATTTCTTACGATCCGTCCACTTGCCTTCATGGTGCAGGTGATCCGCTGTGAGAGCTATACGATCGTACACGTGACTGCTCGACCCCTGCCCATGCATACGCGGATAGAAGGCCCCGGGAATCACATGCCAAAGGTGCCCGTTTACATTTCCGGTCATGAACATCTCACCCATGTCGTTCCAATCGAGCCCCCAGGGATTGGTCGTGCCACGCGCCACAATCTCAAATTCCCGTGTCACCGGATGAAACCGCCAGATACCACAACTCAGATCCACACGCTCGGTCGGGGGAGTACCAGGAGCCCCCACCAAAGAAGAAGCAGTTATGCCATGCCGGCCATAGAGCCAACCGTCCAACCCCCAGGTGAGGCCATTGAAGAAATTGTGCTGTGCCTCAGTCGAGAATCCATCGAGAATAACCTCGGGGGGTCCATCGGGAATATCATCGCCATTGCGGTCCGGGATAAACTCCAGATTCGGGGAGTTGCATATCCAAACCCCACCAAATCCCACCGCCATGCCTGAGAGGTGGGTGGCTTTGTCGTAAAAGATTTTCCGTGAATCAAAGCGCCCATCGTTGTCGGTATCTTCAAAGATCAATACCCGGTCTTCCCCCTTCATCTCCCATTCTTTGTAGGAATACGCTTCTGCGACCCAGACCCGGCCCCGGTCGTCCATTTGGGTCGCTACCGGTTGCCGCACATCCGGTTCACCTGCAAAAAGGGTTACAGAGAATCCCTCAGGCACCGCCATGACAGCCGCCGCTTCTTCTGGCGAAAGCGGCTCTCTGCCCGGTTCTTGAGAATTGATGGGGATATAATCATCCGAGGCAAAGCCAGGAACCGAAAGCAACGAGAAGAGTCCGAAAAGAAGAAAACGTGTATTCATGGGGTGCAACCATTACGGCTGGAGAAATTCTTCACCGATAGAACCCCATGGGTCAAGGATCCCTAACCAAAAACAACAAACAGATTTGCTAATCCCGGCAGCTATTCCATTAGTAACCTTTCTTTAATCGGTATTACTATTCCACCCCATGCATCTACCTACCCGATACGCATTCAGTTTCTGCTTGTTATTAGCGGCCCAATCTCTGGTCTCCGTGCTGAGCGCACAGCCGCTACCCATGGATCCGTCTGTGAAGATCGGAAAGCTGGAAAACGGACTCACCTTTTACATACGGGAAAATAGCGAGCCCGAAAACCGGGCGGTGTTTCGGCTGGTCGTAAATGCTGGATCCACGTTGGAAAAGGATGGCACCGAAGGGCTCGCGCATTTTCTGGAACACCTCGCCTTCAACGGCACCAAAAATTTTGAGAAACAGGAATTAGTGGAATTCATCGAAAGTATAGGCATGCAATTCGGCGCGGATTTAAATGCCTACACGTCCTTCGACGAAACGGTATACATGCTGGAAATTCCGATGGACGATGAGGAGATCTTGGCAAAGACCTTTCAAATCCTGGAAGACTGGGCGCACCAGATTTCTTTTGATCAAGAGGAGATCGATAAGGAACGTGGGGTCGTCCTGGAAGAGTGGAGACTCCGTCTTGGAGCCCAGCACCGTATTCAGGACGAACAGATCCCCGTCCTGTTTCACGATTCCCAATACGCAGAACGTTTGCCGATTGGTTACCCTGAAGTCATTGAAACCATCGATCGGGACGCCTTTATAGAATTCTACACCCATTACTACCGTCCCGACCTGATGGCACTTATCGCCGTTGGAGACTTCGAAACGGCCCACATTGAGGCGCTCATTCGAAAGCACTTTTCGCACATCAAGAACCCTGATAAAGCACCACCGAGGACTCAATTTACCGTCCCACCACACCAGGAGACTCTTTTTTCCATAGCAACCGATCCGGAGCTTTCCAACACCGCCATCAACATCATCTACAAGCGTGATAGCAAGCCGATCGTGACCGTAGACGACTACCGCCGCAGCATTGCAGAATCGCTCTATTCGAGCATGCTCAACGCGAGGCTCAGAGAAAGAACTCAAGAGAAAGACCCTCCCTACTTGTTTGCCGCTACCCGCAAGCAAAACATGATTCGCCCGGTTGACATCGTCTCCCATGTCGCCGCCGTCGAGGAGGGCGCATTCGCCGAAGGACTGAAAGCGCTGCTCGTTGAAAACAAACGAGCGAGAGAATTGGGATTTTCTGAAGCAGAACTCAAACGCGCCAAGGCAAACCTGTTTCGCAACATTCAACGCGCTTACCGGGAGCGGGAACAGCGGGACTCGAGCAGACACGCCGGAGAGCTGGCCTCGAACTTTCTCGAACAAGAGCCAATCCCCGGTATCGAATTCGAGTTTGAGCTGACTCAGCAACTGCTGCCCACCCTAACGCTCGACGAGGTTAACCACGTGGCAGACAACTGGTTTACCGAAACCAGCCGGGTCATCCTGTACACGGCACCTGAAAAGGAAGGAATCGCCGTACCAAGCGAAGCCGAGATACTGGCCGTGATCGCAGACGCAGAAGGCGCGGAAATCGAGGCCTATCAGGAAGAAGACCTCTCGGCACCGCTCATGGTTAACCGTCCAGTTGCCGGTAAGATCGAATCAGAAATTTTTCATGATACGGTGGAGGTCACCGAATGGATCCTCTCGAATGGAATTCGGGTGGTGCTCAAACCTACAGACTTCAAAAAAGATCAAATCCTGATGTCCGCCTACAGTCCGGGTGGCCATAGTCTGGTTGAAGACTCAGATTTTGTGGCGGCTTCTACGGCGTCCCAAGTCATCGGCGGAAGCGGTATCGGCCATCTGGATGCACAAGACCTTAGAAAGAAGCTCGCTGGTGTCCAAGCCCAAGCACGGGCATCTATCGGTGACCTGTACGAAAACCTATCAGGGTCCTCCTCCCCGGAAGATCTGGAAACCTTCTTTCAACTCATTCACATGCGGTTCATGGAACCCCGCATCGATGAAGATGCTTTCGCCGCAACCCTCGTCCAAATGGAAAGCTACATGAAGAACCGGCTGAATGATCCCAACGAAGTGTATGGCGACGAGGTCGAAAAAAAGCTCTTCAACAATCATCCCAGGCATCAGCCCTTCAATGAAGATTACCTGCAGGCAATGAACCTTCAGAGATCTTTCGAAATTTATAAAGACCGCTTTGCTGACGCGGGCGATTTCACCTTCATTTTTGTAGGGGCCTTTGAACTGGACGCCATACGCCCGTTCGTGAAGACCTACCTGGCAAGCCTGCCCAGTCAAGGACGTCAGGAGACCTGGCGAGACATCCAGGATCGGATGATTCCCGGGCAAAACGAAGTCGTGGTCCACAAGGGAGTAGAACCCAAAGCATCGGTCAGCATTCGCTTCTTTGGGGAAACCGAGTGGAGCTACGAAAACAATTATTTGATCGGAGCCATGATCGACGTTCTTAAAATCCCGATGCGGGAAGCGTTGCGGGAAGATAAGGGTGGCGTGTATGGAGTCAGCGTTTCCGGAGGGCTCAGTCGCTTTCCAATCGGAGAATTTTCCACCAGTGTGCGTTTTGGTTGTAACCCCGAAAATGTCGATGAATTGATCCAAGCGACCTACGATGTGATCGAGAAACTCAAAACCGAGGGACCTGACCCGGAAGACCTGGCCTCCGTAGTCGAGATGCACCTACGCAGAAATGAAACCTCGATCCGAGAAAATGGATTTTGGATGAGCGCACTCAGCACCTATACCCGCAACGCCATTGATTTCGATGCGGTCAATCAGCGGGACGCACGAGCCAAGGCCTTAACAGCCAAAAAGATTCAGGATGCTGCTATCAAGTACTTCGATGACACCAATCGTTTTATATCGATGCTGCTGCCCGAGACTGAGTAAAACACTCAGCTCATACCATACGTAAGATCTGATAAAACGATTTGGATAAGTTTAAAGAAAGCCCGCGGAGAATTCCGCGGGCTACCCACTACAAACTTAACTCAAATAACTAAAACATTATAGTAGCAGTTAGAAACACCTCCGTCGGATTCGGATTCCTAACAACCGCATCGCTACCATCAGGATTCGTTGCGATTAGAATATAATCGTCCTCGCCGATCAGATTTCGGGCATTGAGTTGTAAACGGTAATCCAACTTGTCTGTTAGCTTACCGCGGTACGTAACCCACATGTCTCCTGCTAAATCGTCTTTCCCAAAAAACGGTTTTGATGTATCAGAAATCAAACTACCATTAACCGATATCAGTTCATACCCCGTAGCAACCTTGTCCTGCCAGCGTAAGGCACCTCCGACCCCGAAACCTTTTAGAAAAGTATCGTCGGAAAATTGATAATTGGTAAAAAGGTTCCACCGCCATTCAACCAACTCTTGAACGGCAGTATTATCCTTAGCCCGTGCATTTGCGAGTGGAAGTATTGCAGACCTAAAGTAGGTACTATCGAAGACAAAGCCTGTAGTGCTCTCGGGACGATCCCGAAGATCTGACAAGTTCGAGGCCTGTATGTTAGCACTGACCTGATCGATCACTTCTCCTAAGACCACAGCCGTATCGCTCGTAACCGTTTCCTGCTGATTCAGATTAAATCCTATCCTCCAGTTTTTACTTGGATTTGCTACCACTTCCATTTCAAAACCATCGGCAGCGACATTCTGTGTAGCGACACGACCCCCGAAGTCGCCCTTAGCCACCCATTCTCCACTGGACGAATCAAATCCAACTTGAGCGTTTTCCTGAACCGACGCTGGGATTGTTCCCAAAATCGTCTGGAGTAGCTGCTCATAGGAGGTCCATTGACCAGAAAGATCTCTTTGGCTGTCTTGCAAACCTCCGGCAGACAATGGAGACAAAGCCTGGTCAATTGTGTAAGGCTGATCGTTGGCATTTTTCACATCGCCATCCGCGATAGCCTGCCACTCGTTCAACGACGTCGTAATTACTCCAATAGCCCCTCCAATCGCACCTCCATCATCGGCTCGCTGGAGTGAAGAGACCGTTTCAAACCAGTTCGTTCGAACAAATAACTTACCTTCCAACAACTCCAACGAAACCCCATACTCCTTCGTAGTACCTTGTGGAGATCCGATCACGTTTCCGACTGCATTACGACGTAGACCCGTTGGTTGAAAATTCTCAGATTCGCTGTAGTGCCCACTTACCTTGGTGCCGCCGATCTCCCAGGGCAAGTGACCAACTAAACTCCAGGTAAAACTATCCACATCATCCAAGGGATCGAGACGAGTCATCTCCAAACCAGCTGGCTCTGGTCGGTTCCCCGCGCTGTCGCGAGGAAAAGAACCGGCTGATACCGACGAATTCTCTACACTATCGGTGCGCCAACCTACGAGGCCCACAATGTGATCATCCAGCAAGTAACTTTGGATACTGTACACTTCAGACTCAAATGAGTCCAATCTACGACTTCCATTATCGAGGGCCTGAGTTTCCGTGACCAATCCGGTTTCCCACAAATTATTCGTATCGTCCCAATAAGCCGCCTCGTAGGAATTCCCTCCAAACGGCGGAAGAAAAACTCCACGGTCGACCCGTACATCGCTCGGTTTCGAAAAATCACTACTTAATAGGGTAGACCCTAAATATTGCCACGCAAAGGCAGAGTTACAGGGTTGCACGCAATTCCTAAGTTGGTCGACAGGGTCACCGACATAATACCCTTCGATATTGCGGGTTACAGTCTCAATATCCTGCTCATTGTAAAAGGCACTCAAGATATGACGTCCAAACCATTTCGAGAAACCATCGTTCTCGGTAAAATCGATATTGTAATAAGCCGTCCCACGTAATGCTTCCCGATCAGTCAAGTAGTGGAATTCATCACCTCGATCACCACCAGATTGACCCGTAAGAGCAGCAACGGGTCGACCCGCATTCGGATTAACATAATCCGCCGGACCGTTGCTCGAATCCGGATTCGGACCCGGGTAGTTTAGATATCCATTCGGATCGATCGTCAGCGCATTGAAACGACCAGACGTTAATAGAGTCGCTGTTCGCCTTTCGTAACTTTGTTGGTCATAGGAAAGTTCAATACCACCATTTCCATCCAGAAAACTTTGCTCCAAGGTGAAGTTTTTGGTTTGGAAGTCCTGATCTCTGAAATTAAGATTACCACTGAAGAGCTTATTGGGATTGTCCCAAATATCTCGATTCATTACTGACGGTATCGTGAATCCGGTGGAGTAGGTTTCACCTTCAAAAGGTTTTACCAAAAAGAGTTCGCCGCGTGGATTATTACCAATGGTATGTCCCTGTTCCCCATTCTTGTATTGGATCCGTCCCTGTACCCCTTGAACATTAGGCGCTGCAGGGAACCCGATTCCTGCAGTTCCATCTTCCTGAAAGTAGATGTTTATATCCTGAAAATAAGGAGGGCGGGCCGATCCATCGACGGTTCGCCATGCTCGTGGAAATCCCTCAGGTCGATTATTGTCTACGATCCACTTAGGTGTAAAATCGCCATCCACCGCCCACGATACACTCTGCCCGTCAGCCGTTGCCCAATCGACCCCAGAAATGTCCTGAATCGCAGGATTTGGTAAATTAAACCAGTCCTTGATCGCGTCTCCGGGCGGAAGGATATTGACCGGATTTGCTCTCATTTCACCTTCTTCAAAATTCGCTCTCAGTATCGTCCGTCCCAAGAAATCTGAATTTTCGTTCTCCAACAAGACCGCCTGAAATGCTGCATATACCCGCCGATCATCCTCAAACGCTGGCTCTTGTTTATACTGAGTAGACTCGCTCAGCATTGACACGCGAACCGCCAATCGATCAGCGACCAGGACCTTGTTGTAGTCGAAAGATAGGCGCCGGCTACCTCTTTCTCCGACTCGACCCATCAGTTCCCCGAAATCTTCACCCAAAGACGCAATATTTAGTGTATTCTCGATAACACCACCTGGACTACCAATTCCGAACAAGAGCGAATTCGGTCCACGGCTTACCGTAACCCTTCCCGTGTTGTACGTATCAAACGGTATATCGGTCAAAAAATAACTTCGCGTCAACTCGGCCCGCGCCAAACCGCGAACCCGCTGCGAGTTTTGAGGAGACCGCAGATTATCAGCCGTATCAGTACTGTTTGCGCCTCCACCATTGATAGCCGCCGCTGAAAAATTCCCTTGTTCCCCACTGACTTCCATACTCATCACGTAAGAAAGAGCTGTCTCAGCGTCGGTCGCTCCTGTATCGTCAAAGAATTCCTCAGTAAGAACGGATATGGATTGTCCAACGTCCCTTAAGGGTGTTTTCAATCGCGAACCCGCAAGCGTGTTAGCAGCCCGATAGCCTTCGGCCTCCTCTTCAGCCACCGTAAATTGGCCGAGTTCATAGATGCTTTCAGTAGAGTCTTCCTGTGCACCGAGAATTGTTGCCAAGGCTAAACTGACGCCCGCAGTAAGTAGTATACGATTTGGTAATAGTTGTTTCATAGATTAGGGTGGGTGGAAAACTATTTTGGGTCATTACTCAGCTACACGAATTCCCGGTTACAAAACCGTTCCGATTTCGTAATCGATTAAGTAAGAGGGAACATCCGAAAGCAGAGTCGAAGAGCTTTAATTTGATGGGTTGAAGAACGAATGAGAAAAGAGATGAGCTTTTTTGCATCACACTCTTGCCAAATTGATCCAAACACAATTCGGTTGGAGAGTTACATGTAATCCCCCTATGCAAAACACCCCCAGGATAAATATGCGTGACTTGGCAAAGTTAGCTGGAGTCTCTGTCATGACCGTGTCTCGTGCATTGAGAAATCACCCCAAGATCAGCACCAACACAAAGGAACGCATCAATCGCCTGGCTATTGAAAAAGGCTATACGGTTAACCCCTTGGTCGCGGCCCAGATGGCCAGCATTCGTGCTCGAAAGATCGTCAGGTATAAGGCAACTCTCGGTCTCCTCATCAGTGATCCTCCAGAAGGAATCTGGAAAGGAACAGAAAGTGTTATTGAGGGTGTTATCGAAACCTGTAATGAAATAGGATTCGGCTGTGATACTTTCGATTTGAAGGACAGAAGTCTTACGGCAAAGCGTCTCGATAAAATACTCAAAACCCGAGATATCCACGGTCTGATAGAAGCACCTACGCTGATGGATTTTAGTAACTACGAGATCGACTTCTCACGACTGATTTATGTAAGCACAAATGCTGGGTTTCTTCCGCAAAAATTTCACAGAGTAAACCACGACTACTATGGCAATATGGACATGCTCATGCGGATACTCTATGCGAACGGTTACCGGAGGCCGGGACTACTGGTTGCTCGTGACCTGGATAGCCGTATCAACCACCTGTGGACCTCTCGTTACCTTGCATTCCAACAGACCGAAAACTTGGGCAAAATACCACCCTACATGCCCGATAACAGGCTCGCTTATAAAAAGAGCGCATTCATGACCTGGTATAAAGAATACAAACCCGACATACTTATTGCTTCGAGCCAAGAGGTCTATGAGGACGACTTTTATAAGAAAGCAGGTCTTCGAATCCCAGAAGATATTGAAATGGTAAAGATCAATATTAACGATATGAAAAAAGGCTTTAGTGGAATCAACACCAACTCCAAGGAGGTTGGGGCATCCTGCGTACGTTTAATGGCTCAACTCATGTACCAAAATGAATACGGGATTCCTGAAAAACCGATTTCCATACTCATTCCAGGAAGTTGGACCAGTGGGACCCTGTGCCCTACCCTCGATAAACTTACATTCGAGGAGATGAATCTTTGACGTTAGAACCCACACGGTAATCGAAGCACGAACTCAAGGAATCTGCAACTTGGCAACAGCGATACCTTCTTCACCGGCGACGGAGTAAAAAAGATAGAGCTGCCCTTCATCTTCGAAGACGTAGGGATCTCGCAGTTCCTGAACGCCGATCGCTCCACCCTTTCCTGAAGGAACCTTGGGGTAAGCGATGCCTTCATAATCCATTTCTGGACGGAGCACTTCTAACGGAGGACTCGCCGACCAGGTTTTCCAATCGCCCCGCAACGAAACCCTGCTCATCATGATTCTTTCCGGGGCATCACTCTTCCTGGTATAAAACAAATACAGCGTATCGTCCCGAACGTAGACCGCTGAGTGACGAATCCTAACATCATCCCTTTTCCCATGCTCGTCCTCTGTTCCTACCGGAGCAATCAATTCCGGCTCCGCACGTTGCCAGCCATGATCCGAATGATCAGACCGGTTCATAAACCCCAGGGCATCGATCGCATAGTAAGCCCCACCGTACTCAAACACCCGAAAGTAACTGTAACCATGAATCGTCTCGGAAACTTTGAAGGCAATACCATCTCTGGAGACCGCTGAAACCGTCCGTTGATTGGTTCCCGGGTGAGACCCGTGTAAATACATGCGTAGGACACGATGCTCCTCATCAATGTGCACATCGGGTGAAGCAATGTGGTCTTCCAACGCAGTCGCTTCCTCCAGCTTTACCGTACCCGGTTCATAAATACTCCAGGGTCCTGCAAGCGTATCTGCATAGGCTAACCGGATAAACTTACCCTTGTGATGAGCAAAATAAAGGTAGTATTTCCCCAAGGGATTGGCAATCCAATCCGGAACTCGAATGACGGACGGGCCATTGATTTTATCACCGATAGTAGGAGACGAGGCAGCCGTAATGATGGGGTTCGCTTCAAACCGTTCTACCGTAACTGGCTTCACCATTTCGGGTGGTTTCGCTGAGCAGGCAACCAAGCTGATTAACCCCCACCAGAGTGAGATCCCTACCCCAATCACCTTTTTCATATGTCCGATTCCAAGAATGTGGCAGCCCGTTTGTAGGAACCAAGATTAAACGCGTTGCAATATCCCGCTTTTCTCAATTGGCGAACCGCAAGTCCTGAGAGCCCTCCTGTTTCGCAATGACAGAGAATCACCTGCGTCTCGTCATGGACCAAAGGAACAACCGATTCGACAATGGACAGCGCGGACAAATTGACGACTCCCGTCAGGTGTTTTTCTGCATACCGATTGGCTGGACGAACATCAACGACCAACGCACCTTCCGACAGAAAGCGTTTCACGTCAGCGTTGCTAATATTTCCCGTTCTACGAAGCCACAGGAAAAGACCGTAACCACCGACAATCATGATCAATGTCACTGATCCATAGATAAGAATGGAGGAAACTGAAAACACGTCCCCCATCCTGAACGGCTTCCGAACCATGGCTAGCGAAATCGATTTCTGCAATTAGCGATGCTTGCTCTCCCTCAATCAAACCGTTTCAGTCAATCCTATGAAACACCCCTGGTACCCCACCGCGTCCATAGGATTTCTTTTTGTCCTGTCAGCACCCCTTCTTTTTTCACAAGCAAAGCTCAATCCACCTCCGGGAATTCCCGTTCCCAGCGAAATCAAACAATCGCTGGAGACTGAAGCGGCCGAGCTCTGGGAGGATATCGAAACCCTCCAATCCCTCTGGCAACAAGACCCCGTAAAACTCGAGCTTATCTACGATGTAATCATCTACTACAACGCCGTCCACTATGCGTTAGAGCTGGACCAATTTTACTCGGACAAAAAGACAGACGAATTCGAAATCGCATTTCGACATTTGGCAACCGGCCGCCAACGAGCGACCGCCCTTAAAGAGGGAAACGCACCCTGGACCAAGCAACACGGACTGGTCGTTCGCGGCTACCGCTCCGAAATCGATGGGTCCATCCAACCTTATGGTCTAGTCATTCCAGCGAGTTATGACTTTGACTCCGATACCCCATCGAGGCTCGACATCTGGTATCATGGCCGCGGTGACACCCTATCCGAACTGAAGTTCATCGACCAACGCGAGACCGACAATGGCAAACTCGTGACAGATCAGGCCATCGTCCTCCACCCCTATGGTCGCTATTGCAATGCCAACAAGTTCGCCGGAGAGGTCGACACGTTTGAAGCCCTGGCTCAACTCAAGAAACACTACCGTATCGATGACGATCGCATCAACGTTCGCGGCTTCTCCATGGGCGGCGCGGCCACTTGGCACATGGCCACGCACCATGCCGGTCTGTGGTCTGCAGCAGCTCCCGGCGCCGGGTTCGCTGAGAGCGCGATCTACGCCGCTGTCATGGCGAAGGAGCCGAAGCCCACTTGGTACGAACTCAAGTTACACAGCCTTTACGATGCCACGAAATACGCAGCCAACTTGCATCAATGCCCTACCGTGGCCTATAGCGGCTCTGAAGATAAACAAAAGCAGGCGGCCGACATTATGGCCGAGTACCTAAGGCCAGAAGGCATTAACCTGCTTCACATCATCGGCAAAGGCATGGGACACAAATACGATGATCCGTCGTTAGAGCGCATTAACCAAACCGTAGATGAGTGGTCCGCGGATCCGAAGAATCGTTTCCCGGCAACGATCAATTTCGTTACCTACACACTGCGTTACAATACCATGCACTGGTTAACTGTTGATGGACTCAAAGAACACTGGAAAGAGGCTCGGGTAAGAGCAAATATCCAGTCTACTGACCGAATAAGCATTACCACCAAAAACGTCTCGGAATTTACGCTCAACTTCCCCAAAGGACATCATTCCATCCTCACTACTGAAGCAATTGAAGTTCTTATAGACCAAACGAAATTCCAGATAGAAGGTGGCAGGAATGACGGCAGTTGGAACCCTTCTTTCGTCTCCACCAATGGTGTCTGGCAAATCAAGGCCCCTAAAGAAAAACGGGTCCTTGTAAAGTCTCACGGACTCCAAGGCCCCATCGACGATGCCTTTATGAGTCGGTTCATATTCGTCCTACCATCGGAGAAAGAAGCGTCACCGAAATTATCCGCTTGGGTGGATAACGAATCGGCCGATGCACAACTTCAATGGTGGAGACAATTTCGCGGAAAACCTAACGTGAAGTACGATAACGAGGTCACCGAGGAGGATATCGAAAACGCTCATCTGATACTGTGGGGAGACCCCGCCAGTAATCGTATTATCAAACGCATACAGGAATCGCTGCCTTTTCAATGGGAAGGAAGCCTCTTTACCATCAATGACAAGCGCTACACTTCTGACGCTCACGTTCCGGCACTCATCTACCCGAACCCGTTGAATCCCCAAAAATATATAGTCCTGAACTCAGGCTTCACATTCAGCGAATTCTCTGGAGGCACCAACTCACTTCAAATCCCCAAGTTACCAGACTGGTCTGTTATCGACCTGGGAATCCCTCGCCACCTGCGCCATCCAGCAGGTGTCACGGACGCCGGATTCTTCAATGAGCTTTGGGCATTTAAGAATCTCTAACGAAACGGATTTGTATGAAAAACGAAAACACCCGTGACACTCTCATGCACAGGAAAGCTCCGTTGGACATGTCTGCGACAGAGTTTCGCAAGGCAGGATACCAACTCGTAGACGAAATAGCAGATTTCCTTGAAGCGCTCCCCAACCGGAAAGTCGTAAATACCAAATCTGTCACCGAGATCCAGTCGCTAGTGGGCAACGATTCTCTCCCGAGAACCGGAACGGATTCGCTCAGTTTACTGAAAGCAACCACAACACTTCTCGTAGATCATTCACTCTTCAACGGTCATCCCAGTTTCTGGGGTTATGTGACATCATCCGCCGCTCCGATCGGCATGCTGGGCGATTTCCTGGCATCCGCCGTAAACCAGAATGTCGGGGCTTGGCAATTGTCCCCGGTAGCCACTGAAATCGAGGCCCAAACGATTCGTTGGATCGCGGAACTGATCGACTATCCTCAGGATTGTGGTGGCTTGATGGTGAGTGGTGGTAACATGGCAAATTTCGTTGGCTTCCTCGCCGGCAGAAAATCGAAGACCCCATGGGACATTCGGAAAGAAGGCGTCCAAAACAGAGACAGGTCGTTGCGCGTGTATTGCTCAGACGCGACTCATACCTGGGTCCACAAGGCTGCCGATCTTTTTGGCCTTGGCACCGATGCCATTCGCTGGATTCCCAGTGATTTCGAACAACACATGGATGTTGTTAAACTGGAAGAACAGATCAAAGCCGACATCGCTGTAGGCTTCACACCGCTTCTCGTAGCAGCTTCTGCCGGAACCGTAGCCACCGGGGCTGTGGATCCGATCAACGCTATTGCGGATGTGTGTGAGCAATACAGTCTATGGCTCCACGTAGATGGCGCTTACGGAGCCATGGCGGCCGCACTACCCGAAGCGCATGAGGATCTGAAAGCCATCAACCGCGCCGACTCCGTAGCACTCGATCCGCACAAATGGCTCTACGCACCGCTTGAGGCTGGGTGCACCCTGATTCGTAATCCCCAAGACCTTCCAGATACCTTTGCCTTTCATCCCGATTATTACCAGTTTGATCTGGAAGGAGATCAATCACCGACCAACTACTACGAACTCGGACTTCAAAATTCACGAGGCTTTCGCGCATTGAAAGTCTGGTTGGCATTCAAACAAGTTGGAGCCGACGCCTTTGTCGACATGATCCGCCAGGACATCCAGCTCGCACAGGCCATGAGGGCCGCAATCCAAGAGCATCCCGAACTGGAAGCTCTCACCTGCCACCTCAGTATCACTACCTTCAGGTACGTTCCGGTATATTTGAAAGACACCAAGGCCGAAAGTAAGGAATACCTGAACAAGCTGAATGAAGAACTCTTACACAAACTCCAGGAGGAAGGCGATGTATTCGTATCCAACGCAGTTCTACGAGGACAATACGCACTGCGGGCTTGTATCGTAAATTTCAGGACAACGCTTACCCAGGTAGAGATGCTCCCGCCGTTGGTAGTTCGAATCGGAAGGCAGATCGACGCTAACCTACGGGATAAGCTTTAGATCGAAAAGGTCTACGATCAGAATAATGGCTCTATCACCGAGGAGGTGCCCACCTCAATGACTGTGTGACATCCACGGTAACCTGAGCGTCGTTCTCACTGTACGCTCCCGGCCGACTGGAACCGTTTGCAACTACCTCTCGCAGTCGTTTTTCCATAAAGGCCCTTACTTGCGGCTCTTGTTCAACAAGATTTCGAGTCTCACCGATATCCTCTGCGAGATGGTATAACTCAGCGATTCGAGGCTCACCTCGACAATCATTGCGATTCGTCGTTCGATTCCTGTAGACCAGTTTCCAGCCATCCTCGATGAAGGCAAATTCACCCCCGACGGAATGAGCTACGATAGCGCTGCGGTGTGGCTCGTTGTTTTGCCCAAACAGGGTCGCCAAAAAGCTGAAGCTATCTTCAGCCGCATCTCTCTCAATCTCTATATCCAATAATTCGGCACAGGTCGCAAAAATATCATTCAAGCTCAGCAGGTCTCCTGAAACAGTTCCTGCTTCCACCCGCCCCGGCCACCGAACCAAAAATGGAACCCGATGTCCACCTTCCCAGATATCAGCCTTACGACCGCGCAACTCACCACTCGGCTTATGCCCGGCCTTGATCAACTCATTCCACTCCTGAGGCAGGTGTCCGTTGTCGGAAGTAAAAATGACCAAGGTATCTTCAGCCACCCCCGCATCCTCCAATGCTTGAGTCACCTGCCCGACTGACCAATCGGTTTCCATAATGAAATCCGCCACAGCGGCGACACCACTCTGCCCTTTAAACGCTTTGGAAGGCACGATCGGCGTGTGGGGAGAGGTCAGTGGGAAATACAAGAAAAACGGCGAATCCGTGGATGCCTGCTCATGAATGTAGCTAACCGCCTTTTCAGTGATCGTTGGCAGAATCTGGTCAAACCTCCACCCCGGTGCCATAGGATTCCCATCAAACTGAGCCGGCATAAACGTCCCATCGGCACGATCATACTTGAAACGTTCAGTCGGTTGCTCGACCACCCGATCATTTTCTATAAACGTAAACGGCGGAAAGTTTGGTACGTGGGTTCCAAAATAGTAATCGAATCCGCGGGTCGTCGGACCATCAGCAATAGGTTGCTCATAGTCCCAGGATTTTGTACGTAGAATATTACTCTCCTCCTCCATCGTACTCGGTTGCGGTCCCGCCCAATTCCAACCCAGGTGCCATTTACCGATACAAGCCGTGGTATAACCTTCGTTCTGCAGCAGTTTGGGCAGCGTTAAACGATCCGCTGTGATCAGTGGCGGTTCGTAACACGCCAGCACCCACTCCTGCAAACGGCTCCGCCAGGCATAACGCCCCGTCAATAATCCATACCGCGTCGGTGTGCACACAGCTGATCCGCTGTGGGCATTGGTAAAGCGCATCGATTCGGCAGACAATTTATCCAGATGTGGAGTGGCAATTTTGTTGTCCGGATAATGCGCCTGAATATTTCCCACGCCAAAATCATCCACCAGAATAATCACGATGTTGGGGCGGTCGTTGGCGCGGGAAACGATAGCCGGAACTATAAGTATCAATAACAGGGGTAGCAACTTACACATGACTCAGGAAATGCACATAAAATCTATCATAGAAGCAAACCTAACCACAAAAACCTCTGAAATCGCAAGTTCCTGTGTACCGCACCAAAAAGGGAAAAACACCCTGGTTCAATCAGCACCCATCCGTGGCTCAGAAAATCTGACTCACTTCTTCAACAACTCCAGGTATTCGCAAAGCACATTGATGTTGTCGACAAACACACGGCTGCTGATGCGGTCCTTCACTTCCCATTCCCCTTCCCAGCGCTGCCCGGGAAGTTTTTTCTTAAAACGATCTTCCTTCGTAATCCAGCGACCCTTTTTATCCTGATCTTCGATTATGGATTGAACAAACGGTTCCAGCTCGGCCAAACGTGCGACTGGATCCATCTCCAGTGTGTCGGCCTTCCACCCGTTATTCCAGAGACGGTTGAAGCGGGCACGCACCTTCTCCAACTTCCCGGATAGGTCGGTTTCGTAACCGTAACCGGTCCTTCGCTCTTCACTGAGTTCTTCCGTACTATCCACACGGATACGTCCACGATCGTAGTAGAGCGCCTTGCCGGTCCCCAATTCGATGAAGCGTGGCCAGAGACCGTTCGGCAAGCGGGTTTCATCTAACCAGGCCAAGGCATCGTGAATCGGTTCAAGAAACTCTGGATTCTCAAAGTGTACGGCCAGGTCGATTAGCGATTCGATATTGTTTACAGTCACCTGCGGACATACTGAAGGCGGTTCAAAGCTACGGGCCCAGGCAGGTTGAAGAAACTCGTTATACTGCTGCGCCCACCCCGGCTGCGGGGGTGCCAGTTGAGAAATCATCAGAAAGCGTGCCGCTTTCAACAGGCTGTTTCTGATCTGTGAATTACTGTAGAAACGATCCGCTTCCAGCATCACTCGTATACAGTCGTTTATCCCCTCATCGTTGAAGGTCGCATAGTCATGGTAGTTACCCTGCTTTGGGTATTGATGGGGCCATCCTCCTAGCCCCAGTTGCGAAGCTGTCATCAAGTTCAGAGCTTTCTCGACCGCGCCGCCATATTCATCCGCCGCAAATTTGTTCTCCATCGCCATTAGAAAACTAATCGCTGATTGCGTTTGATCATCGTCAAAACTGACCATTCTCGGCTTGGCACGGTCAAATCGTATCACATGTCCCCACCCCCCCAACTCATTTTGACCGGCAATCAAAGCTTCGGCAGCTTCCTTCGCGGCGCGCATCGCCGGATTGTACTGACTTACGTTATAGGCTCGCAGGAAGGTTTGTCCTACCAAAGGAGTCCCGGGTGACTGCACTTCGATCGTTTGCTCATCGACGATCCCTTCCCCCCAACGCTCGGAGAGGTCGGGGGTCACATACCAGACATAGCCACCCTCGGTGCTAATCGAACTGAAAAATTTTACCCCACGCTCCAGTGCGCGCTCGGCATCTCGTTTAAGATCAGCTGCAAGGGAGGTAACGATTGATAGACAAAGGACAAAGATGAATGACTTCATAGGTATCTGAATAAAAACGGCATTCCGAAAACTTACGAGCGCTAAGGGTGCAAGATTTCAGGAAACCGTAATTCTGGAATAACGGTAGCCGAAAAATCCACCTAGCGAAGCTCCTCCAGTATTTAAGATCCAATCATAGATCGAAGGGAAGCTGTTATCGAAGAATATCTGCAACATCTCAACTCCCAGACTGGCTGATCCACAGTACAAGGCTGCTCTAAGCACGCCAAACCGAGTCCCCTTTCTCGCTGCCAACACAAACCCTAGCGGGATAAAGCCGAGAAAGTTTAACACATAGTCCAGCCAAAGCCCCCATTTTAGACCCACCGTTACCATGGATACAAAACTTGGCGCATAACGAGCGTTCCAGTAAGTGGAATTCAGCTCCACACGACTCGGATCCAAAAGATCAATAGTCTTTCCGTCCGTCTGCAAGGTCGCGGTGGCGATCTCCCCCAACCACGGCCGTTTCCCGGTTAACTCATTTCCGAAAAACAATCCATACCAGGTCCTCCAGGTATCAAACAGGTTTTCGACAGGCATGTCGTCTAAGAGCATGGATCGCCCGTCTATTTTGATCTCGATACGATCCTTTTGCAGAATCACTTCAATATCCGCCCAGTCTCCCTGCCGGAACACACCGGGAACGAAAAACTCAGGTTCAGGCGAAATCGCACCTGGCAATGTGTGAACGATCACAACAAGGCCATCAGCTACCTGACCGACCATCATATTCCTTAAATGGTGGTCAATAGACCAGGTAACAATCCGGGCGGGCCCGTCCTGCTCGACCTCATAACTCCTTACCCTAAGTTTCAATTTCAACGCTCCTGACTTTCTGACGGACTTCAGCAAGGAAGAGGTATCTTTACCAATCAAGAGACCCGGCTCCGAGAACGAAAGGGCCCTATCGACACCGAACGTAGCTCCGTTTTGCAATCTCTTGGGTGGATCCCAATCAAAGGGATACAAGGCCCACAGCAGGAAGCAAAGGAACCCCGCACAAATGACTACCCGCCCGCGGACACCGTAGATCCATTGTGCGAGCTCTCTATGAGGCATAGATTGTATTTCATTCATGTTGGATACCAAGCCCGGATAGTCCGGTTAGCTTAAAGAATCGTGCCATCAAGATCTACCTCGGGCTCGATCGTCAATCAGATCCAGCAATCAAACCCTAAAGCTTAGCCTTAGGACCACATAGGACAAAACAGGGTTCCTTTTCCACTTTACGAGGCTCTGACGCTCGATGGTCTATTTTCGTAATACCGACAAAATCTTGACCGGCTCCACCAATAGCTGATCCTTCTCCGCTCCCTGCTGGATCCTTCGCACCACGTCCATCCCTTCGATCACCCGACCGAATGCAGCAAACCCCTGACCATCGGGATTCCGTTTTCCACCAAAGTCCAATTCCGGCTGATCGCCCACACAGATAAAGAACTCCGCATCTGCTGAACCCGGTTCAACCCGAGCCATAGAGATCACCCCGTCCTTATGGAGGATACCCGTCTCGTCTGTCGTCTCATGCCGGATAGGAGGAAGCCGATTCGGGTGATTTTCATCAAAACCCAAACCGCCCTGAATAACTTCGATCGTCACCGCGTTGTTCGGCTGATTCGTCATCGTGACAACCCGATAGAATGCGGCTCCCTCAAAACGCCCTTCGTTTATATAATCGAAAAAATTCGTAGCCGTAACTGGCGCGCGATCTTGGTAAACTTCAACCACGATGGGTCCTTGATCGGTCAGTATTTCAATCTTCTCAGATCCCGCTGAACAGGCCACCAGGATTCCGGACCATAGAACCGACAAAACAACTTTGATTTGAATGGGAATCCTATCCACAAATGTCGGTAAACACCGTTTACTTACCTAGGTCAATCCAAGGCTTTGGCAGGCAACTTCAAGTCCACAACCTCAGAAAACGAGAATCGCGGACGGGTTGACGATTGCTCAACAAGTGGTTGTGGTGTCAGGTCTACCATGAAACTCGCTTCTGCATTCGACTATCTTCTGACCCGCACTTTTCACCCACGGGTGTTTAACCAAGAGCTGAAATACTTATTTCTGTTCAGTCATATGCGAAGCCGTTCCAGCCTGCTTTCTCACCTCTTGGGTAATCATCCTGAAATCGTAGGTTACAAAGAGCATTTCGGCATTTATAACTCCAAAAAACACTTCCAAAGGTTACGTTTGGAGAGCTGGAAGGAGTTTCACTGGGATTCGCCGAAATACTTGTTGGATAAAATCCTGCACCCTCATCTGACACCCACTCAAAACTGTTTCGATGAGCATCCTATCCGGAATATCTTTTTCCTAAGGAAACCGGATCAGACGATACCGAGCATCGTTTCCATGTGGAAGAAACGTAAAGATCCGATGGAAACCCTGATCGAAAACGCAACGACTTATTACTGCGATCGCATTCGTGAAATAACCGAACTGGCAACCCGCCTCGATCCAGCCACGTGGATATTTTTTGACTCCAATAGAATCGTAACAGACACCGATCAAGTCCTGGCAGAACTACAAACATTTCTCGAGCTAACGGAACCGCTCTCGAAAACCTACAAGTTGTTTGAAGGCACCGGCAAGCCCCGCCTCGGCGACCCCTCCAAAAACATCAAAGCCGGCAAGGTTCTCACTTTGGACAAGAACCGCTACGAACATATTCAAGTTAGCGATGCGCTTAGAGAGCGGGCTGAAGAAGTCTATATTCAGGCAACCGAGACTTTGGAAAACTGCCTAAAGAAATAAGCTACGTCACATCACTGATACAACACTCAGGTTGTATAACATTTAAAGAACGGGAAATCAGGGCGTTCTAAGCATGAAGATGACCTGCGAATTATCGCCATCGACCTCCCTCGATAGAAGCCTCCAAAACTCCCGCCGATCGAAATCCCACTTCCTTGATACGCACTCTTTCAAAGTTACCTGACGTGATCGGGATTTTTCGACGATTGAAGAGATGCAAAGTATTATACGAATCACCATTATCGATAAATACTGCTTCTGTCTTTAGGTCAACCACCTGAATGCGTCGCATAACAAGCTCAAGAAAGAATAATCCTTTTCTCGTTATAAACGAAAACTACAGATAGGTAATTGACCTAGGATCTTTCCATTTCTTAACAACAGGAGCTCTGAATTCACATTTAATAACACCTTCCTTTTTGAGTTGGCTGATTACCTGTTCTGCCAGCTTACAAGTAACCCCAGACTCAAAGCAAAGCTCAGCTACATCCATTTCGTTCGCAAATCGCTTTTCTCTAATACCATCGGATAAAGCCTCTTCAAAAACAGCAATTTTCTTTGGAACCATAACGTCCAAATCCAACAAGAGTTCACCTTCCTTAATCTTTTCTCGATCTACATCGAAGTTTGCTTCTCCAGCTATCTGGTCATTCTTCCATGCGACCTCCAAAAACTTGCTAATACCCAATGGATGTTTACTCCCAAATATTAATCCATAAATATTCCCAGAGTCCTTTTTAATTGAAAAATGACCCAAATAAACTTTCGGCGACGTAGGCATCAGGTTTTTGTAGAATCGAAAGGCTTCTCTATGAATATGGAAAGAGTCGTCAGGCTTTCCGATTTTCTGCTTTATTGAAGGATGATCTCTAAACCTATGGAGCGTATTTGTAGAAAGAAAAAAGATAAAGTCTGCCGTTGGGAAATTTATCAAGCTACCAAAAACACTATCGCTAACTGCATCAACTCCACATTGATCTACTATGAGTAACTTAGCAATTCTTCGATTATTTAAGATGTGACCATACTCTTTTAGTGCTGATTCAAAATCAATAGACTGAATATCCATTGCAACTCCAGGCACTGTAAGGTGTTCATTTTCAATTTTGGATCTGAGGTGACCTATCTTCCCCCCATTGAGATCAAAGAAGTGAACAACCTTTTTAACATTCTCCCAACTGGCTAGGCCCTGATCAAGCGCACCTTGAAGCTGCTGAAGAATTCGAATTGGCGAACCAGGTACGTTAAGTGAGTCTTGTCCAGGCCCAGCAAAGAAATCGAAAATGTGCAATTCGTCAAAAGGAGCATCCGGTCGCGATAAAAAAACTGGAATCCATGCTTTAACGTAGGCTTCGAATATCTCCAACTTCGTCAGCGTTCCTCCATCATACGGTTTATCGTGAAAGTCGTCAGCCTTCATCTATTCAAGCAAAACTAAGGAGTGAGAGTAAATCGAGTCGCCTTTCTTTCGAGGCAACTTCGTTGACGGCGGACTCGGGAAACTCGCTGTAGGTTCTGCCATCAAGTTTACGACCTGTTTCTTTTTTACGAACCCCACCCCATTGTTTGAAAAAGAAAGGTACTTTGTGTGAACGGCAAAGCTTGCGAATGTTTCTTACCCATTCCTTTTTTAAAGGGCGAGCACCACGACCACTTTCACCGCCAACAATCACCCAATCAATACCGGATAAGTCGAAAGCTCCAAGGTCTTCTATTAGAGGTTCAACAGACAGAAAGGTATGCATTGCGTTACATCTTCTTAATTCCGAGACACGCGGAATACCATACTGCTTATCCTCCACACTAACTCCCCACCAAATATGGGAAGCTTCCGCACCTTTCTTCAGCTTATCGGCTAGCAGTTTAGCCATACGTGTGGCCCGCTTGGTGAGAATTTGGTATGTATGCCAATTGGCCGCCAGCATTACATCTACCACCTTTTCAATGTACTCATCGGATATGCCTTCGTGAAATAGGTCACTCATTGAGTTCACAAAAATTTTCTTTGGGCGCGACCAGCGAATAGGATCACTCAATTTTTCAGGAACGAGTCTAAGATCGAACCCAAACTCAAACGGATGTCCAGGAGTTCCTCTAAACCTTTCAGCAAGAGTCTCCGCGTAACAGTGTTTACAGCCTGGACTTACCTTGGTGCATCCCCGCACTGGATTCCATGTCGCATCTGTCCATTCTATTTTCGATCTTTGACTCATGTGATTTTATGTTCACTGCTTTTTCTATCGATTACAATCTTAAATTCATTGCAACCAACCTGTGCTGGATAGGGGAACAGAAAGAGTTTTCCCATTAAACCAGCATGAGGAATATAAGGGTCAATGGAATGAGTCATAGAGATTCGAGTGACTGCTCTTTCTCGCCGATCTATTGTCACCACAAAACAGCTTGAAATTCATATTGGTACTACATTCGTCACCTACTAAAAGGTGTCGTCAATACGTTTCTCTTACCAAATTCGGTTAAGCCTGGAAACAATTCTGTATCCCGTTTTCCGTTGGTTGCCGAATCTGAAGCGCGGCGTATCTGTCCAATCACAACTGAAAACTTTTTTATCCATCCTGGAATGCTTATTCTTACTTCGAATAATATGAAGTATGAACATCCCCCTCTTTTCTCTACCTTCAATGATCTCGCTGTCTAACGGACAAATCAATCATAGTGGTTTTTGAAAAATGAGAACCAAATTTTCCCCTACAACAAACGAACTGGATAATAGGTAGCCGACACCATGCCGCACATTACATGTGTCTACTATCACATTTTTGAGACCATCCTCGGATTCCGGGATACTAATTCTAACAACTATAGTAGGTTCCATGACTTTATTCTTCTGCGTTTTTTATGAATGGTTTTATTTGGGCATTTGCTTCCAATAAGGAATAGACTGTTGTAACTTTATCGGCAGTTGAATTGATTGCAAAATCCACATAGTTTGTAAACCCAGCCGACACAGCCGCTTTATCATATTCATTATCAAAAATAGCTTTATTAGCCGCAGATACGTTTATGGCATCTCGTTTTGCCTTTGCCAAAATTGCTTTTTTTCTCTCAGCCGATATTTCTACAGATGGCAAGGACTCAACCGCATTCGAAACGGACTCTGCTGTTCCATCAGAAATTTTTCCGCTAACATCCCTCGCAAACATAAATGCCGCACCAGGCTCGGCGACAGCTATCTTGCCGACTGCCAACCTTTGATATATCCCACCTCCCGTTAACGAGAACGGGGAAGATTGTTTGAGCTCCAAAAGGACCTCGGCAGTATCAGATGCACCTCCTCCTGCCGTGCCTGTAGTCGCCTCACTTCCGGTTCTATTCGTAGGAACCAATGCAAGTTCGGCACGTTTATACCCAAGTGTTCCTTGAGGACTCCCAGAAGTAGGCTGAGAACTGGTTTCAATTCCAAGAACGGTTACCGTTGATGCAACCAACATATGACGGTCTTGCCTACACCCAGTACTGCAATACAATAGTGAAACACCACAAACAAAAAGCGTGAATTTACACAGGCCATTATACTTTATTTTCATTATCATAATTATTTGTCATTATTAATTGTTTCTATTCTAAGCTTTGTTTTCCTAAAGGGTTGTTTTTCAACTTCGACAATAGCGTTAGCTAGTTCGGGGTTTTCGACCGTTGTTTTAGTTTTCATCGAAATGCCTGCAGAGATTTCCTCATTTGATCCAGATACACCTATATTGAATTGATCTGTAATTACGATTGGCGTTACCCCCTCCATATGCGAAATCCGGAATATACCGAATCCAAATACTGCATAGGTAGTAGAATGTTCACTACTTTCCACTGGGATAACGGTACCGACTACCTCAACTCTTCCTTTTGATGAGACACAAGCTGTAAAAAATGAACTAAAAATCATGAACAGACCCAACCTCATAAACGATAGAACACGTATACTATTGAAAAAGAATCCTATCACCGCAGTTGAAAAAAATGGGCGAATGAAATTTGCAATTGATAACCCTTGCATCACTTTATTCGTAATCGGTTTGCTCTGAGCCTTAGCTAGAATGCGTTTTAATAGCGAGTTCATTGTCGGAGCTTCATTATCATAACCGCAGTGGCTGGTGCTTCTGGACGCACGTTCAACTCCCGCTTCCCTTACCTTTTTGATGCGTTTTAGTTTCGGCATGACCCGGAGTTATAATATAAAAATGCAACCATTACTATAACCACAGTAGTAAACAAGGAATGATCAAATGTGTCTGTTCGCGGAAGTATGATCTGGAGGGAGCTGCGGAGGGTGAGAGTTACGAAATGAGAGTGATATTATTGTTAGCCTACGATTCCATGCGAGGGAAGCTATTTAGCATATCGGCCAAACATTTAGGGTTTCCTCTTATTTCTTTTCGTTAGAAAACACACCGGAAAGAGAATAATACTTAGGGTAAACCCCTCAGATATATATAATCCTAACCAACTACACCTGTTTCCCAACCGGAATTATGGGGTCAAATCGACAGTATAATCACAATACAGAGCTAGATACGACGGCAGCCCCACCGGCTCGTAGCGAATAACCCGACCGCCCTTGGCTGGGGATTCCAAGGCGAGCCAACGCATATCATCGGCACCGTACCAGACGGAGATGGTCTGATCTTTTACTTGGATATCGTAGCGCTTGGCGTCGAGGGGGGTCCCTTGATAACGGATCGGTGCGCTAGGAACTTCGGTTATGACGACCGCTTCGTGTTCGCCGGTTTGGGCATTGACCAGACGGGTTTTATCGAGGATCTCGGGGTTCCAGTAAGCGAAGGAGTAGAGCTCTCTGGGAAGTTTTTGCCAGCAAAGCTGAATCTGACTACTTTAGAATCCATAGTAAACTCGCTATACACTCTTCGTCGATCAGTCCATTGGAGCACTCCTATGATTCGTATATATTCTGTAGTCTCACTCCGCAACAGCTCTTAGTTCAAAGAAAACCGGTTCAGAGCCTGGGCTTTCCAATCGAGCTTCAACGTATTCAACGTCCACTTCTTCACGAATCACGCGTTGACTTAGACCATTAGACATCCAGTTGGAAAGATCACTCGAATGCCAGACCTCCAAGCGTTCGTTTCCGATAGCCGTTAAACTCCGAGGATAGATTAGAGATACGTAATCGCCATCGCGAAAGACCTCAAACTGAGGAGGCTCCTCAGTAACAGAATCGATACCGAATAAAAACTCCTGCAAATTAGAGTAGCCGTTCCGATCTGGGTCTCCAAGAAGACCGCCGATCTCAATATTCTGTAAATCTACTTCGTTATAGCGACTGCTTAACCAACCACTCAAATCCTGCCCAAAACGCGCAGTTAATTTCAGATCCCGTCCAACACTAATTCTAAGCACGTTTTCCTGGGAAATTCTATCCCCAAACCAACCAAGAAATTGCCACCCTGCAACGCTTCCAGCTTCGAGCTTTATATCCCCTCCAAATGAAACAAAGCCCGATTCCGGAGATCCTGTAACTGAACCATTACCGGCGACAGATATGGCCACATTATATAGCCTCGGCGTAAAGGTCGCTTCCACCTCTTTATCCGAATCCATAACCAATTCCGCAATCTCAACAGTGGGTGATACATCCCCTGACCATCCGAAAAACTCATGGCCAAAATACGCATCTGGCAACAATTGCAGCGATTGCTTATGCGGGATCGTAAACAAGGACTTCTCGGACAATACATTTCCTTCGCCCGTTACCATGATCGTCAATTTTCGCTCGGGAATGACAATGATCGAATGATCGCCCAACCAGAAATCGTTACCGGCGTTTATATCCCGCACCTGGAGATTATTTTTGATATGACCAGATACATAATACTTACCAGGGCGTATTGTATCAGGAATGGTGAGGATTTTATTTAGAGACACAGACTCTCCCGGCGAGAGCGCTAATGATTGAACTGGAAAGGAAACTGATGCGTGGTAGCCATCAGGCCCTGAGCCCCAGGATTTCGCTCGTTGGGATAAAATCACTTCGATATTCAGAAGTTCTGTTTGTATCCGGTCTTCTCCAGTGTTTCTGAGTCGTATGGCTATACCAACCTTGTCTCCGACACCCATCTCTCCCCCTGTTACTTCGATCGTTTCAAAAGACAAGTCGCTCAATGACGGTTCTCGAACAGCCATACCGAGTCCATAAAAATAGATATGGTCATCCACCTCAGTTGCATAAGGAAAATCCGAACTTTTAGAAACGATTTCCCAACTGGAACCATCGGACGATGAGTACATCCACTCATTTCCAAGATAGAAAAACCGATCCTTATTGCCAACCATCGTTGGTATTCCCTCAATCGAGTCCGGCAAACTTCCCACCCGCCAACTTACCCCATCGAAAACGTGAAGTTCCGTTGGCTCATTCGAAAGACGAATCGTGGCTAGAAGATGAGTTTCAGTTTTCGCTAAACCAACCTGACTGGCATCTGGAAAACTATCCGTCCATGTAACTCCATTGTCATCGCTCACATAGCGCTCGGCATACAGCTTTCCTTTAAACTTGAAGAACTGA
Organism: uncultured Opitutaceae bacterium; assembly: GCA_964352065.1. Classification (GTDB taxonomy): domain Bacteria; phylum Verrucomicrobiota; class Verrucomicrobiia; order Opitutales; family UBA2995; genus UBA2995. Next base: position 10,146 of record CAYGQM010000057.1, on the reverse strand, counting down.
TGCCTTCGTTCCAGTCCAGCAGGAAATGTCTTTCTTTCCCAAATAATACCGTCCACGGATCGAGCCAGTAACTGAGCACTGTTAGCAAAATACCAAAATGCTTCCTCTCCATCGAAAAACAATACATCTGGATTGTTGCCTTCAAACCATTGCGGAAATTCAATATCCGTCCAGTTGATGCCGTCGTCGCTTTTCCGAATTGTACTTTCGCCGGATAAGTTTCTATCCAGAAAGATTCCATTACCCCAAACAGCCTTATCGCTGATAAGGTTTTCGCTTTGAGCTACGGGGTTGTCACCCCAAAGCGGATACGTCCAATGAGCTCCAGATGTGAGAATGAAATTGGGGCCACCGACAACCTGTTCGATTCCCAACGAATGATAAGGCTGTTGATAAACGAACCAAGTTTCACCGGTTTCAGAAAAAGCCAGCAACGAAGTATCCTCATCTGTCTTGGACGATGTTAAAAAGCCAATAGGCGAAGCTAGTAGTTTGTGAAAGCCACTGCCTCTTATCGATGGGAACGGCGCATCGCCGATGTTCGCCCAATTAATTCCGTCAGAAGATCGATAAAAACCACCGTCGTTTCCGCAATAGAAACTACCGTCCCTGAAAACTATATTTCCGTAGAATTTTGGGCTGGTAGTTGGTTCCCAGGTAGTTCCGTCTCCCGAGAAGTATTTAACCCGTTTATCAGGATAACCTTCTTCGATAAAGAAAAGAGCATTTCCTGCGGATTGAATGGTTACTCGATCGATATCTTCGATTCCTTCGAGTGGAAATCCTTCCCACGAGATTCCGTCCTCTGTTCTAAATACTCCCTGTTTAGCCACTGCTTCATACACACTATTTCCTAGTTTTACTGTATCTTTGGTCTTTTCTCCCCCCGCTGGAACGGATTCGATCAAACTTCTTCCTGGACTCGCCATTAGCAACCCACCTCTATCCAAAAACTCACGAGCTACGGCAGGAGTTGAACTCGGGTTCCCCAATTCCAACTGACCGCTCTTTCCCGAATACCAGTCGCTTCCGTTCAGGGACAACCACAATGTCTCAACCGTTGTTGGAATCGCAAGAAACGAGGGTTCATACTGTCGTGGGATCCAAAAAGCCTGCACCAATGGAATCAGCTGCCAGTGAATCGCATCCTGACTGAAAAGTAAATCCCCTGAATCACCTACCGCACAAATCCCAATGTCGTTTTGATAAAAACCTAATAAGTCTTCCTGCGACGGGGTTTGGATTTGGTTCCAGTTGGTTCCGTCGAGAGACTGAAAAACGATGCCCGCCGGTCCGGCCCCGTAAAATGCTCCCTTAAAGAAAGTAATATCCATAGTATTGGGACCTCCTCCAGGCAGCCTGGCCAAAAGGTTGCGAACTCCCCTTACAGTGGTGGTTTTCTGGATAATTTGACCATTACTATCTGTCAACTTTACCGTTAAGGCGTGATCACCTAAAGTCGGTACCGTATACTCAAAGGACTTCGCGGAAGGAGCCAATTCGATCAATAAGGCGTCGTTTTCAAATACTTCTATCTTCGAAACCAATCCTGAACGAGAAAAGGCCTCTACATTAAAGGTGAGTTTTTCTCCTAGCGAGACAGTCGCACCTGGGGTTACACCTGAAATCCTCAAAACTGGAGGCCCTTCACTTTCGTCGTTCCCTACACTCCAAACAGCTACACCGATGTCAGTCGTCAGGATTAACTGATTATCACCGACTACCAGTTGATCGGCACCGGAACCTCGAAGTTCCTGATTCACGGCACTCCAACTCACTCCATTTGTAGATTCAAAAAGAACCTCCTCATAGGTTGCTAGGAACCGGTCATTAACAAAAACCAAGCTATCAACAAATCCGCTTACCAACGGGAGGCTGATACTCTCCCCCGATTGCCAGGTTATTCCGTCTGTTGATGTTCTCGTTCCGCCGTTCCTAAATAGCCCCACATAGATTTCATTTCCATAAGCAAGAAAATCGATGGGCGGAGGTATGGCATTCGTACTCGTAGTCCAGGATGACCCGTTCGTAGACGTCCGAATCGTCTCTGCATCCATGTAAAGAAACTTATCATTCGCAAAGATCATACTTTTTTTAAGGGAAGCATCCACGGTCTCTGCTACTGTCCAATTGGCTCCATCTGTTGAATACAGAAGGTCTCTTCCGGAAAGGCCTGCAAAAACTCCATTCCCGAACGCAAGCAACCTGAAATTGTAATTGTGCTCGGACAATGAAGATAACGTGGCCCCGGAGGCACCACTGAACACATAGATCCCGTTTCCAAAGGTCATCGGATTCTCAACAAGACTTCGGTCTTTGTTCGTATTTACCAGATTCCAATTGTTACCATCCTGTGATCCATAGAGCTTATCTCCACTCCAGGCGCCAAAATTACCATTTGCAAAGAAGGCTTCTCTCAGGCGTTCACTTTCGAATTCTACCTCATCCTCCTTATAGTCGCTAAGTCTCTGTGGAATACCGTCAATAGTTACGATCGCCTGATCACCATCAACCCCTAATCCGATGACAAAAAGTCCCTCCGGAACTAATTGTATGGGCCTCCAATGGTCACCCTCCCATTCCCAATAGGCGGCCGGTGTCAGCAGAAATTTCCTTCCCGTTTCCTTGTTGATCGAAAATCCAGCCAACCAGCTATCTGGTAGGTCGATCGGCGTCCATTGAATCCCATCCGTCGATCTGGATAGACTATTCCTGGTAGCCCAAATCTCTCCATCATGGTATACAAGGTCGAAAGGAAAAGATAGATTTGTAGTTCCAATTTGAGACCATTGATTTCCATCGGTAGACGTCAAAACTTGATTACCATTACCTAGAGCGATAAATTTATCATCGGCCCAAACGACTGCAGTCAATGAAGTGACGCCTCCGGAACTGATCTCAGTCCAGTTCTTCCCGTCTGTTGATCGAAAATATCTGCCGGAGCCGATCGCGATAAAGACTCCATTGCCAAACGCGATTTGAGAAAATTGGGCCGTTAGTTCAGGAGTGGAAGCCTTCTGCCAAGAAAATGGATCAGATGCCCAGTAGATTCCTTGGTCTGCAACCATCACATAAATCCCGTTTCCGTAAATTACCCAATTTAGATAGCCTGCCTCCGGCAAAGCCGAACGAAACCATGCTCGTCCGTCCTTTGAAAACGCAAAATTGTCTTCTTGCGCTAAGGCAAAAAAATAATCACCCGCTTGACGCACCGTTTGAAAGTTTGAAGAACCAAATCGAATGTTTGCCCACGCAGTTCCAGTGAAGACTGAGTCTGCCGCTACCACCCTTACAAACGCCTCTCGTGAGGTAAGCACTTCTTCGCCCAAGCGCAGCTCTGCCGAATAGTAGCCCGTATCACTTATGTCAGAATTTTCTATGATCAAATCTGCGCTATTTTTATCAGCTAACACTTTCCCGTCTTTAAACCATGAATACGTAAGGGAAGCGGCTGGCTGGGCGAAAACAGAGATTCTAATGATCGACCCGGCGGTTACCACTTTTGCCTGCGGCTGTTCAAGGATCTCCAGATTCGGGGATCGAACAGATAACCTAACCGTTCTCGAGCGTAACTGGACGCCGTTAATCGAAATACTTACATAGTAGTCTCCTCCATCTGCAGTTTGAAGATTCGTCAGTTGCAAAAAAGCCTTTGTTTCACCCTCGATAAATTCATCGTTGTGAAACCATCTGTAACTAGAAGCTCCGATTCCTAACACCCCCACATTGAAAAAAGCTTCCCCGCCAACACTTCCAGATACATCATTGGGTTGAACGGTGATCCTTGGTGATTCGAGATACTCCCCTCTCAGACTGAACTGGCCCCCATCTTCTGCTTGAGAGTCTACACCAAAGTAGTAACTTATATTAGCAGTTACGCTAAAAAGGAGTCGATTCGGCAGTCCTCCGTCATTCTGAAAAGCCACAGTGGATAACCCTCCGGGAGAACCTGTGAAAACCGATGCAAAAGTCTGACCTTCATTCGAGTCCACACTCAGGTAGAAAGACCCACTATTCGGAGCAGTCCACTGATACCACACCGAGTTACCGGATCCAGATGGGTGAATTTGTGCCTCCTCCGATTCCTGGGTCGCCAGTGCCATAGACCCATTCGCTACAAATGCGCTGCCGCCAAGGCTCAACGCGTTTAAGATTTGGTCGTTTGGAGGGGCCAGAGCCAACTGAAATTTAAATAGCCCACCGGGTCCTGAGACTCTTCCTAACTGAACATAATAAGTGGTCCCAGCCATAGCCTCGAAACGGACTTCCAACGTTTCACCAGATACTAAAGATCGTCCACTAATTACAGGCTGTAGCTGATTTACAGATTCGCCGGTATATACAGCGAGAGCTCCTTGAAACCCCGGTGGTTCGATTCGTAAATAAGCAAGGTCACTACGTGGACTGGTCCACCGATACCACACAGAATTGGTATCCATATTCTGAAACGGTTGCGGCTCCTGACCTTCCAATGAGGAACGAGTCAGGGATCCCGTAACACTTCCTCCCTCCGAATCCAATAACTGAGCGTTAACAAAAAGATCGTTTGAAGGAATGTTCGATTCCCCAGTCAATGCTCGATAAACATTCAATCGACCTTTGCTCAATGAGGATTGAGAAAAGGCATCTCGGATTTCTGCAGTATCTAGAAGACGACTAATCAGAGCTTTCGCGCTAAAACCGGGAAACTCTGCCTTCAAAAGAGCGAGAGCGCCCGATACGTAGGGTGTCGATAGTGACGTACCGGTGCTATATCGATAGGTATTCCCCGGTCGATTCCAAGTAGTATAGGCACCCTCTGGCGCAAGTATGTGAACGAGTTCTTCATCGTAGTTCGAGAACGAGGACAATCGATCGTCAATCGTGCTACTTCCAACTACCACCTGATTTGGGATCCTATAGGCCGCGGGATATAGCGGATCATCGGATAATCGATTCCCATCGTTACCAGCAGCTGTTACGATGAGAATTCCCTGCCGAGAAGCTTGCTCTAGGACATCTTTAAGGGCTGCGCTATAGCCTGATCCACCCCAACTATTATTGATGATGTCTACCTTGCTGTTTATAGCATACTGAATCGCCTCTATAGCATTAGAGGTAAGACCAACACGTTCGGTACCGATAAACTTGAGGGCCATCAATTGAACATCCCACGCGACTCCAGCCACACCGGCCCCGTTGTTACCCATCGCACCAATAACTCCTGCGACTAAGGTACCATGTTCGTTATCATCCGACGGATCACCATTGTGAGAAATGAAATTCGCCCCATGCAAATCATCCACGATCCCGTTGTTGTCATCATCAACACCATTATTAATTTCCCTAGTATTACTCCAAATATTAGCAACAAGATCCTCATGTTCTAGGTGTATCCCTGAATCAATGACAGCTACGATAATTGATGAAGCATCAGTTCTAATGGCCCATGCCTCAGGCGCGTCAATGTCCCGATTTGTATTTTGTAAGGGAGTAAAATCAAACCCTGCCTGATTATTGAAATCCGGATCGTTTGGAATCCGACGAAAAGCATGCACCAGATAGTCTGGTTCAGCCATTGCGATGATCTCCGTTTCTGAATTAAGAGACCTCACTAATTCAGTTAACCGATCCGTCTGAGCAAAATCACTGAATTCAAGTTTTAGAATATCGGTGCCCAAGAGATCGGAATTCCACCTCAAACCGTATTGAGATTGCAGTTCCTGAACCCGAGTTTCATCTGCGCCTTCATTCAGCTTCACTAAAATAGTGTCCGCCGTCGATGGGACGTAGCTTTTCAAATACTCCTCCCCTGTATCTGGATCTACGTTGTAGGTTTCTTCAACTCTCAGAAATCGATGGTGAAAATCGGTTTCTACAATGTAAGTCACCTTTTTCTCGGAACCCGTTTCGTTCCAGGTCGTTTTCGAATTGAGCACATTGGAAATAATTGGACTGAGCCACTTTCGGTTTGGACGGGTAAGACTTTCATCGTTGCCGTTCTCATGGGTAGGAGGACTATTTCGTTCAGCAACAGGAGTCGCGCTTCTATTTAAAGTATGCATCCCCACCGATTGGTCATCAGTGTCAGCTATAGAAGGTAAGACTGGAGCCTCTGGAATCCACTTCCAGATTCCGACGCTACAAGTCAGTACAAAAACTAATCCTAATAAAGTTAAGTGTTTCTTTGCCATGAGGGGGATTATAGAGTAATAAATCTCAGAAGAACCACCTAGAGAGTAATAGTTCAATCTCCCGAACTACAAGGATTAATTCAATGGATCCAATCGAATGCTATTTTTCGGTCGAGGTGACATCGCGAACTCCAATGGGCTCAGAATTTGGCCAGCATCCTAGCCTTTTGCGCGTCTCGGAGCGTCTAGAAGAAACCCTTAGCTCTCTCAAAAGATTTAATCGCTTCTTTCCCTGAAGACCGGTCCGACCAAATTGCTTCGTTTCTGACTATAGTAGAACCGTATCGAGACAGGAAAGATGATACCCAGTATCTTTCGGGTTGGCTGGCGGTTGGTTGTTTAACCTAACCCAGATGGGCTTGGTATGTGCCGCCATCGTGTTTCTCCAACAGCCCTTCGGGTCCGCTCTGACCTTTGCTCTTCGATTGGCGATACAGTTTGTAGAAAGCCTTCATATCGACCCTGAGAGATATATTCCTGCGGAGATCGTTTTAGCATAATATACAATGGACTACCCATTGGCCCAATATTTGCACTCCGATCCAGAAAAGCTGACTTTGCCTCACGGCAGCCCCACCGGCTCGTAGCGAATAACCCGACCGCCCTTGGCTGGGGATTCCAAGGCGAGCCAACGCATATCATCGGCACCGTACCAGACGGAGATGGTCTGATCTTTTACTTGGATATCGTAGCGCTTGGCGTCGAGGGGGGTCCCTTGATAACGGATCGGTGCGCTAGGAACTTCGGTTATGACGACCGCTTCGTGTTCGCCGGTTTGGGCATTGACCAGACGGGTTTTATCGAGGATCTCGGGGTCCCAGTAAGCGAATGAGTAGAGCTCTCTGGGCAGTTTCATTTCGCCGTCGCGATTGGTTATCAGAAAGTGGTCATCCAGTCGCTGACCACTAACGGTGAAATCGTCGCCATTGGCGTCGGTGGTGGACTCGATACTTTTGAGGCCTAAATCGTCCCAGGTTTCGACACAGGAGTGGCGGTAGCTATAGGCATTGAAGAAAAGGATTTTAACATCGAAGGCCGCGTCGCTTTGCACCGTCCATAAGCCATCCTGCTCAGCGACTTTGAAACTGTGAGTACCGACCTCTTTACCATTGAGCAAGACCTTGAAATCCCACTCACGAACCTGAGCCGCCGCTTGAGCAAAGAGACAGCATTGTAGAAGGATGATAGACACTACCGTGTGTAGGGTTACATTGCGTTTCATAAAAGTATTATGGAGTGAGAGACGGTACACAGGCCCATCGTTCGCATTTATGTTTGTTATTTCAATCAGGAGCGATTCAAGAACTCTTCGCTGCAGATTTTCGCGGAATATAGGTACCTCCAATGTAGAGTAGAGCTCCGAACAGTGCGGCGGCAGCCATCGTTCTAAACATGGATACATAACCCACGTTTTCAGCGAGGTAACCACTGACTCCAAACCCCATCAGTTGTCCCAGCATACGCACCGAAAGGTAGTAAGACAGGACGGTTGCTTTACGACCGTCTTGAACGAGAGACGACAAATATACAATCGCCGCCACCTCAATGCCTCCCCAGCAAAGACCATGCAACAATATGGGGATCCAAAGCATATTCGCATCTCCGATAAACGATGTGATGAACACCCGAAGCGGTTGGGCCAGAAACGAGATCGAAAGTATATGGGTCGGATTTATACGATCAATCCACCGTCCCATCACAGGCAGTGAAATGAGTGCTACGATCCCCATCATACCTGAAAAGAGTCCCAACAACCGCGTACTGCCACCCAACTCCCGGGCATAGGCGGAGAAGAACCCATGCACCGCAGGCTCCGCTAACGCGATGAAGAAAAAAGACACCAGAAACAGTTTAATTGCTGGATTGAGCCCCTGAGACCCAAGCGACACCGACGCGCCGGATTTGACTTCCGGTTTCGGGATCCTGAGCACCAGAAAAATGGAGGCGAATATAAGCAACGAACCCACCTGCGCGATGAGAACAATATCGTTTAACAAGAGTGGCAGTCCCATGGTTCCAATGACGAATCCCAGTGAGCCGAAGGCCCGGTAAACGCCAAAGCTTCTCCCTTGCCGACTGCCCCCAAAGGCCATGACCGCTAACGTAGGCATCATCCCAATGATCATGGGAGAAACGAATGATTTAATCGCGGAATACAGAACGAACTCCCAGACGTGTTCGCAGAACGAGAAATACAGCATGGTAACCCCGAATGAGAGGGAGCCCCAGACTACCAAACGCCGGTGCAGGTGGTAACGATCCGCAACACGCCCCCAAAACAATGAACCTACGATAAATACACCGCTGCTAATTGCCAGAATGCCCCCGATTGTGGCCTCACCGATCCCCAGGTCCTTCATTCTGACAGCTTCAAATACCCACAGGATACCGATCGATGCGATCTGCATCAAACAGCTCATTCGAAGAATCCATGTTAGAGTCATCAATAAAAAATACCTGCGATAAGGAAACTATAGGAAAGCGACCGCTGCTTGAAAGCGAGGCACAAACCATGCTAGAACTATTTTATGAACGCATTTTTGTTACCTACCGTATTCGTGGTTGTTGCAACCACCTGGGCCTTCGCCAAACACCACAAAACGCAAGCAGATCCTGATGGTAGCATCGAGGTCGTTAAACTGGAGGAGCAGACCTGGTACGAGGCTGAGGACAGAGCTGTCGCACGGGAGATTGCCAGCCCGCGCAATTCCCGGGCTCAGGAGCTGAGCATTGCCGATATTATAATCCCCGCTGGCGTTGCTGTAAGGCCTCACTACCACGCAGTGATTGAGGAAATCTATTTTATCAGCGAGGGAACCGGAATCATGTTTATCGACGGTCAGGAGAAACGGGTCGTTAAAGGAGACGCCATCGTCGTAAGACCCGGTGAGCGACATAGTATTCGCAACGATACCGACGAAGAACTGCGACTGATAGTGACCTGCACTCCAGCCTGGACTCCGGATTGCCTGATATTTGATTAAATCCACAGGAAAGGTTTTGAGAGAACACAGAGCCGTGGGGAGATCATACCATTGATCTTACTCATGATCGTCGTCGTGATCGCGATCACTTCCGGGTGATGGTTTTCGATCAAGATAACGATTTCCAAGATCTTGTGCGAAATTAGGTTCGCCGGTAGAGGCGGATCCCGGTTCAATTCGCTGTATGAGATTGAAGGATAAAGTTGCATTGATCACGGGAGCAGCGTCAGGGATCGGAAGAGCCTGTGTTGTCAAATTCATCGAAGAAGGAGCCAAAATACTTGCCACGGATATCAACGAAACATCGCTAGCAGATCTGAAAAACGATCACCCGACCATTGAGACCCGCGTTGGCAACGTGGCACATTCAGAAGATACACAACAACTCATCAAAGCAGTAGTCGATCGATTTGGTCGACTGGACATTTTAGTAAACTCAGCGGGTATAACCCCCCGCAACGTCGGTCCGCATGCAAGCCTGGAAGAACGCTGGGATGCGGTTATCGAAGTGAATCTCAAAGGTACCATGCTTATGTCGCATGCTGCCGTAGCTGCCATGCGCAAAACAGAAAGAGGGGCCATCATAAACCTCGGTTCCATCATGGGAGTCGTGGGCTACCCCAGTAACCTTCCGTTTTCCGACGGTTTCAACCCCTACCCAAGCAGCAAGGGAGCCATCGCCCAATTGACCAAAGACATGGGGATCCGCCTGGCCTCCGAAGGCATTCGAGTCAACGCGGTGTGTCCGGGCTTCGTTTACACGAGTCTTACAGAAAACGTCACCCAAGACGCCGCCATCCACAAGACAATGACTAATCTACATCCCATGGGGCGTCTCGGCGAAGCCAAGGAGATTGCCGCAGTCATCGCGTTTCTTGCTTCAGACGAAGCCTCCTTTGTAACCGGGGCCAATTGGTTGGTCGACGGCGGTTACTCCGCTTAGCTCTGAGGTAACGCTGCAAGTAAAATTTCAGGTTTGCATCATAATT
>CAYGQM010000056.1:0-46994 GCA_964352065.1 uncultured Opitutaceae bacterium | reverse complement strand
CGATTGTGTGTCTAAGTTCTCCAGTCAAGAGTCAAGACCTGACGTCATTTTATCCCTCTTGACGTCATTTTATCCCTCCTGACGTCATTTTGTCCCTCTTCCGGAACCCACCAAGCCTCGCGGCTTCGCAGTTGCCATCGGCTAATACTTTTCATAACTTACTTTCATTGTTGAACTTAACTTACAGGTTTTATGTATAGAGGACTTAAACCTCATCAGTTGATGCCCATGACGGGCTTACCAAGTCATCTTACTCAACTCCGGGAAGCGAGGCTTCCCTACGTGAGTAGATTCAGCGTTGGGGAAGAGAATTATTCAAAGGATCGACAATTCGGGCAAAATCGCTAGATTCCCCTACATGACAGTAAAACAACATGCGATTAAGACGATTCAGGAGCTCCCTGATGACGTTGAATGGGAAGATGTTAAGGAGAGAATTGAATTCCTCTCTGCTGTCGAGAAAGGACTGAAGGAATTGGATTCTGGCCGAGGAATCCCTGTCGAGGAACTAGAGAAAGAAATCAAAGAATGGACTTCAAAGTAATCTGGTCGCCTTCCGCCAGATTAGACCTCAAGGAGATCGTCAGTTATATCGCGGAAGACAACGCGGAGATCGCCCAGCGTTTCGGATTGTCCCTTATTGACTCAACGAAATCCCTCGCATTATTTCCGGAAAAAGGGAGATCAGTTCCGGAGCTGAGGACTCCAGAAATTCGAGAAGTAATCTTTAAGCCCTATCGGATTATTTACCGAGTAAAGGAAGCTGAACGTGTTATCGAAATCGTTAGGGTTTGGCATGCAAAACGAGGAACCCCTGAACCTTAGATCCATGAACCCCAACAAACCAGATGAGCTAACCCAGTTACGCTGCGCTCCACAGGGCAGCTCTCTTCGGCGTTGGCCAAAAAACTCACAATGATCGAAAGCGAACGAGGAGCAGGTTTCATCGACTTCATGCAAGAGAAAGCTTCCGGCAAGAATGTTCTCCTGCTGTTTGTGGTAACGATGGCCGTTTACCTGCTGATGCTCTCGGTCACCATCCCTCGCGTTCAGAGCTACGCTCCGGAAACGGCGCTGTTTGATTTGTCGCCTGCGGGATACACTCATGCACAAGCGCTGTCCCTACTGGAATCCCTCGGTCGTGCAGGCAGGGATGCATATCTCTTCCCCCAGCTTGCACTCGACTTTGTTTACCCGGGCTTGTTTGCGACCTGCTTTTCGCTGATGTTGATCTGGCTATATTCAAAACGAATTCGGCCCAATTCGAAGTGGTTGTATTTGGCTGTGATTCCAGTGCTCGGCGGCCTTTTCGACTATGTCGAAAACATACTAATCATTCGAATGATCACGACTTTTCCCGATGTAACCAAAGGATTGGTTTCTGCAGCCAGCGGCTTCACTTTGTTGAAGAGCGCTTTCTCCACAGCGTCCTTTTTGTTGCTCATTCTGGGGTTTGCCTTTCTCTTGAAGAAGCCCCCAAAGACGAGTCCGCAGCTTGAAACTCAATCGAGGCCCAAGGGCCAAATCGGGTAGCGAGGGGCGTTAACTCCCCCCGCTCCCACACCGCCTAGCATGCGGATCCGCACTAGGTGGTTCCGAAACGTTATCGGACCGTAGTTGGATAATGAAAGCGATTGGCCGAAACAAACCAACCCCTTCCCGCGTCCAGAGAACCCTCTTCGCGCCACGCCTGCGCTTCACCGGTCGGCGAATATCCGCAGGATGAGCAAAAGGATCTGGATTTGTCGTTGTTCCGCTTCACTTCGTGCCGGGTCTTGTCGCAAGCTCGGAACACTGGACGGGTGATCCGTCGGCAGCTACTCCCGGCTCGTATCAAGTGACTACTATGACCTTGGCTGACTCCTCGCCCCTCAATGCGCCCATAACTGAGCGAACCGCGATGCCTTGACGGTAGTTTTAAACCGACATCGCATGTGGACGAGGCCTCCCCGGGTAAGAACGCGTTGTTTCGATACACAGCCACGGGATTTACCTTCATGGCTGAACTGAGGGCTTCGCTGTGTTGTGCCAGCTCACCCGCCATACCGGCCTTATATCCCGTTGTTGTTCGCTTCGCTGTCGGCTAAAGCCTCGGTACTATACGTAGGCTGATATCTTTGAACTAGGCTTCCTGTTCCGGTTCACTGCGTGCCCGGTCTTGTCGTAGACTCGGAACCCACGAAACCACACGATTCCGCAGTTGCCATAATCTAGTTCTTTATTTGATTTACAGTTCATGAACATGGGACTCACACCCAATTACAACGCGCCCATGCCGGGCACACACAAGACACTCGATGAAATATCGGGAAGCTTCGCTCCCAGACATTCACAACGTTAACGTTCGACATGAAATTGACGTACGCCATCTTGTTCGCTTTGGCGTCCATTGCAGTTGGAGGCGATGGAACACATTACTCCGATGCCTTCTACAGTCATTACCCTGTTCGAGGCCGTGTATTCGATTTGATGGGCTACGCGCTGGAGGTTCCAACCGTTGCACACAACAACAATGGTCAACGAGTAGCTACCGTTCGTCGAACCAGAGGAGACAAGTACCCGTACGAGGATCAGAAGTGCGAGATTACTGTTGAAGGCGACGGACTCGAGACACCCCGTGTGCTCTCCGCCGCGCATTTCCGGACCGTGGAGGTTTCTTGGATTACCGACAAACTGCTTTTCCTCCGGCTCGGTATTGGGAACGTGGCTGCCGTCGAGGCCATCTACGACACCGAGAAGGACATTTGGATCTTTCGCGAATCTGTCCAATACGAGAAGACCGTCGAATCGGGTAGCTGAGGGTATCTAACCCCCAGCTCCCACACCACCCGGCATGCGGGTCCGCACCGGGCGGTTCCGAAACGTTATCGAACCGTAGTTGGATAATGGATTTTAATCCACAGCTCTTTGAGAGATAACAGTCCCTGGGCGGATAGCCAGTCGTTGGACAGGGCCTCGTTTACCGTGGGCGTTTTGGACATGTGCCAGAATCCGTGGCTGGTGAAGCCGTGAAGAATCGCGTTGCGGCGGTTCACTCCCAGCTTGAGCAGGTTTCTGATCCTGTTACGGATCGTCTTCCACTCTTTCCAGTAACAGCAGCGTAAGCGTCGCCGTATCCAATGATCCATTTCCAGGATCACCTTGTAGGTCCTGCTTATACCGAAGTAGCCCATCCAGCCCCGCATGTATTGAGCGAGTTTTAACAGGCGCCACTTCATCGACACACCCCAACTACGACCAGTGAGTTTGCGCATGAACCATACGCACGCGCTCGACCTGCTCCCTCAAAACGGACAGCAACGCCTCTGGCAGGACCGTTGCGGTCCGTTCCACCCTTACCGTCTTTTTCCTGAATCTGCCCACGGTCAAAGTCGAGATTCAGTATCCTCAGCCTCACCAATTCAGAGACCCGTAACCCACCGCCTTACTGCAAACGAGCTGGCAGCCGAAATCTAGCTGGCATGCCATCGAGCAACCGCGTCAGTTCTCCTTTCCATAAGACTACTGGAATTCATTGCCTGCCAATGTTATCCTAAATCAAATCGTACTAACTTACTAAACGGTCCACCTGCAGGGGCTGGCCAAAAGTTTGTGTTCCTTCGGATTCTTGTGAGAAAAGAGTAGCGAAAGTCGAAAATACGATTATTGAAACGCTTTCAGTGCCTAACTGCGTTTACTTTAGTAACACTTCCCAGTATCGGGTTCGGGACGATTCGAAGTCGTTTCCCTCTACCGTGAGTGTGATAACAGACCGGGTATTTTTATTTGAAAACTGATGGATAGGATTTTGTTCGATTGAGGTATTTCCGTCTCCAAAGTCCCATAGCCAGGATTCGACCTTACCGATCGATTGGTCTTTGAATGCTACGCGGTTATTCTCCATGTCGATGATCGTAAAGTTCCATTCAGCTTTGAGTTTCGGGAGCAGGGTTTCTTCAATCGGCATAAGCTTAAATGCGCAGAGGTAAGAGGCGTCTTTAACCATGTTGACGTTGTGCGCCAGGTTGTAGTGACCGTCTCGTTTTCCGCCATCAAAATCCAAAATTGACCAGGCCAGACCAATAAAGGAGTTTTCCACCAGCAGAGACTCTACGGCTCGCTCAGGGCCTTCAAAGGGCGCATGATCAAAAGCGGTTACATAACATTCCATGACGAGCTTCCCGCTTTCGCCGGGTGCGAAATCGTAGCTGTAGGCCACATTCGAATACGGAAACTCAGATATCCAAGGTTGCCCACCCCATACAAGTACCCAGGCATTGTTTACCGGAGGTGTGTAGATATGATAGTTTTGCGCGTGGTTTCCTGAAAATCGGGTATAATTCTCGACTGTCTTTTCATCAGCGGGATCGTTGGACCACCCAGTCTGTAACAGCGGATTGAAGATAAAGGGTCCGCCCGACATATCGCCATCCACAACGATTTCAAAAATATCGTTCAGGTATCCCTTTGGATTAAAGCGCCCAAAATCCCAATAGTCGTCATAAGCTTCGTAGCGGAAGTAAAGACGGTTCAATCCCTTGACCCAACCCACCGTGACTTTCACATCGAGGTCCTTGCGATCGATATTCGTTCCATGCCCGTCTTCGGTATCATTTAGCAACGATGTACCGTAGACATAACTTTCTGGCACGGCGTCCCAATCACTCAAATCTCCATCAATTCTGGGAATTCCATCATGAGGGAATTGGAACACTTTAAACGCCAGCTCCGACCTTGAAAGCGTGTAGTCTAACGGATCTGCATGCCCGTCCTTGAGAAGTAAAAGAATGAAAACACAGAATACGAATCGCATGGAGAGCAGGTGCTAGATCAACTGTGTTCCGTTGATTATTCGGATTTCAACTGGGCAAACTCGGTCAGTCCCATCGCTTCGAGAAACGGCGGTTCGAAAGCCTCGTCTGCTTCATTGCGTGCCTTGACTCCGAGATCCACGCCCACAACCGAACGAAACGGCCGTGAGCCGGCTTCCGTATCGACCAAAGAAACGAAGGTCCTTACAACATCAATCGGGTCCGTTGGTACACCGGGGTCCATAAACATGCCCTCAAAGGCTTTTCCCATTCCCTCGAAGGTTTGAGCCACTACATCCGGATAGGTCGCAGCACGTCCATCCGCATCTGCAGGTGACGGGCTCTGCCCAAACAGCTCTGTGGTAAACGGCCCGGGTTCAACGACGACCACATCCACTCCTGAAGATGCTAATTCCCGTCGCATACCAAGTGAATAGCCTTCCACCGCCCATTTACTGGCATGATAAATCGAGAAAAAAGGAGCCCCGAACCGACCGGCTATGGAACTCACATTGATGATGAGTCCCCTGCCCGCCTTGCGCATTGAAGGTAGCAAGCCGCGGTTTACGCGATGGATACCGACGACATTGATATCGAGCTGACGACTGAACTCGTCCGCCGTAAATGCTTCAGCCAGGCCTACATACATCTGTCCAGCATTATTAATAACAACATCGGGCGAATCACAGGCTTCCAGGATCGTGGCACAAGCGTCGGCTACGGAAGTGTCCGACAGCACATCGAGTTCAACCACCGTGATATTAGAACTTGCAGCCCGTAATTGCGTAGCAGCTTCACTATTTTTACCCCCTACGTTGCGCATGGTCGCGAAAACTTTGTCCCCACGGTTTGCAAATTCTTTAGCGGCCTGAAATCCGAAGCCAGTACTACATCCGGTGATAACGATTGTTTTCATAGTGATTGGTTTGATTGAATATTATAACCATAAACCAATCGAAGCCCCTCTGATCAGGCAATACGTTAGTTCAATAGTGACTGAAGAAATTGCAAGTTTGTTACACAGTCAGCTTGTGTGATCCCGGTTTCGTACTAGTGTTCACGGCATGATCTACGTGAACAAGTTAAGTCTTCTCCTCGTTTTAGCTCTTCTGGTGAGTGGTTGCGGTGAAAAAGTTCTCCGCGTAGAAGAAGAGGCGGAAGGCAAGCCCATGGTAACATTTGCCGTGATGGGTGATGTGCCCTATGGGCTAACCGAGGAAGAAGTGGATGCAGAGGAAGCTATTCTGAAAGCCCAAATCATGGAGCTCAACGAGGACGACAGTATCGAATTCACCGTTCATGTCGGTGATATCAAAAAAGGAGCTACTCCCTGTGACGTGGGTGTCTATCAAACCGTTTCGGAAATCCTTAAGGCGAATAAAACGCCGCTTTTGATTATTCCCGGAGACAATGAATGGAACGATTGCCTGAAACCTGAGGAAGCCTGGCGTTTTTGGGAATCCCATTTCATGCGTTTCGACGAGCATTGGACCCACAATCTGGGGATGGAGCGGCAAGCAAAGCGGGAAGAAAACTTTGCCTTCCTAAGGAAGGGCGTCCTGTTTATCGGGCTCAATCTGGTCGGCGGAAAAGTTCACAACGCCGATGTCTGGAAGTCGATGATTGAAGACGATGTGGCTTGGGTGAAAACACAATTTGCTACACAAGGAGCGAGCGCCTCCTCAGCCGTAATTTTCATGCATGCCAACCCGGGTCAAAATGTCCTGGGAAACTTTATTTACGCTAAGGAGGAGTATAAACCCTTTATTGAGTTCCTGAATGTTGATACATCGCCTGATTTCCAAAAACCGATCTTAATTATCCACGGAGACGGCCATAAATGGATCGAAGACCGACCATTCGCCAAGGCGGGCGAGCGGATAACCCGCGTGCAAGTGACACAAGGTGGACTGGAAGCACCCCTTAAAGTGGAAGTCACAAATGACCCTAGCGAGCCGTTTAAGTTAATTCGTCGATAAAGTAAACTAACCCAGGGTGTTTACTTCAGGTAGCATGCCATTCGCATCCAGCGGCAAGGGTCTAGGCTCTATGATAATTTCAAGATCCTCCCTTTGACGGGCTTCTTCGAGGTAGGCGACGGAGCATTCCATTTCGGATACATGCAAGGTATCCTGAATCCACATCAGTTTGGCGTCAGACGGCGCTGTGAGTCCTATCAAAGGTAACGCCGAGTTCAGGATCTCACGATCCGTTTCATAGTTGATAGGAATGGCTGCACCGGCAGCTTCGCCGCCGGTCAGGCAGTTGATGCGGGTAATATCCAGATTGATTTCGTTTACCGCACGGGTCAAAGCGAACTCGACGTTGCCGATACCACAGCCATTTCCGTGGGTTTCTTCAGTGAGCCCTCTAACGCTTATCAGACGCACTTTAGGGGTTTCTTTTGCCCCGGGAAGGTGCCATCCGTCCTTACGGCCTACGACATTCGTATCCAAACCGGTTCCACTGATATTCTTTCCAATTCGATCCACCAATAAAACATCGCAGCGATCAAACGGAAGGCGGGGCAACCACTGTTTAGCCAATACCAGTAGCTCCTTCTCGCGTTCTTCAAATTCATGGGGAGCGACGGCCTTGATTTTAGCAGTCTCGTCGTAGGCATTTTCAACGATGCCAACGCCGGCGATCACATTGCACTTGGCAAGGACCTCTTTGCCGACACTCCTGACAATCTGTCCAAAAGGAAAGTCCTTGATCGCACGGTGGTAGATTTTAGCTCCATTGTGTTTCCCAAATCCAATAAGCATCATCTTCATGAGTCCGCTCTGGATATCTCCAAAAAAATTGGTGTGCGGTTTTACCCGACCACAAACCACCACATGGTCAGCCTCCGATGCATGTTTGTCAAAATGAACGGGAAACCCTTCGTCCGCGTCACAGACAATGATGGTCTCCATGCTGGCTTTGATCGGACAACCGCAGAACTCTTCCGTGATTCCATAGCCTTCAATGATCCCGCGCTGTGCCTCTGCTGTGCCGCCGCCATGACTGCCCATCGCCGGAACGATAAATGGCTTGGCTCCCAGACCTTTGAAATGATCGACGATACCCTTAATGATGATATGTATATTCGCGATCCCGCGGCTACCGGCAGAAATTGCAACCGTTTGGCCTGGCTGCACCTTATCACCCAGGTTCAGGGATGAAAGCTGCGCTTCAACCTCAGCAGGAATATCTTTGACCAATGGACGGTCAAAGGTTTGGCGAATACGGAATATTTCGGGATAATCAGACATAGAAACGAAGGAAAAAATGAGTTTGGTTTAGTATCAAGCGATAGCAGCTACACCCGCAGATTCAATCCTCAATAAATATGATTTTCCTGTCGTATTCAGACTCAAATTTTCTAAGTTGATACTCACCGAAACCTCCTAAAGTAATTCTACTCCAACCGCCCCATACCCTTTTGCAGGCCACCGTAAATCACCACAGTATCTTCGACCTGACGCTTCCCATCGAGAATCACTTCCGCTGGAAGGTCGACCGAAAAGAAATTCAGTCTTTTAGTGCCGAGTGTCAGTTTCAGGTCACATGGATAGGTTGGAGCGTCCATAGTTTCACGCATATCGATTCGCCCAGGCATATGGATCCGAACGGGAAGACCTCATCGGAATTTGATCTAAAATCCGTCGTGAGAGAGGCTTGTATAATAGACCTTACTCACTTGGAGTCCAACCAACCGATCACGAGGGACATTATCGCCAAGGCCGGCGTATTCGTTAAAGGTGGCGACATCGCCGTCTTAAAGACGTGTTGGGGAGATCGTTATCCGATGACCACAGACAGCTTCTGGAAAACGTCACCTTACTTAACAACGGAAGCCTGCGAATGGCTCATGGAAAAAGGCATCAACGCTCTGGCGGCCGACTTCCCGCAGGACGAACCAATTCGCTACCTGTTGGATGGTGAAGTTCGCCCCATGAATGAATTCGTTTCGCACGAGGTTCTATTAGCCAATGGAATTCCTCTGATCGAATATATTTGTAACCTCAAATCTGTGACGTACGACCGCGTGATGTTCTTAGCACTTCCCATAAAGCTCCCGGAGTCGGATGGATGCCCTGCTCGAGTAATCGCCATGCCTCTAGCATGAACTAATCGGCGTTATTTGAACGGGCCGCGCTTGGAAGGATTGTTCAAGCTGGAATTATCGGAACGGGACATTTTTCAACTGCGATCGTTACCCAGTCGGCCTCAGTAAGGCATTTGAATATACCGGTAGTGGCAGATGTGGATGTGGCCGCCGGTGTTAAGGCATTTCAGCGGGCCGGATATCATCTCAATGAAATCCTTATCTGCGACAGCGAAGCTCAGGCAATGGCGCCGTGGGGAATTAAGCGGGTCGTAATACCTGATGAATCACTACTGATGAATCTACCATTCGACATCGCGGTTGAGTCGACCGGCATACCGGAAGGGGGATCACGATTCGGATTGGAAACCATCAATCATGGCAAACATTTAGCCATAATCAGTAAGGATGTTGATATCGTAGTGGGCCCAGTTTTGAAGCATCTGGCTGATAGGGCCGGTGTGGTTTACACCCATGTAGACGGGGATCAACATGGGTTGCTTATTCAACTCCTGGAATGGATAAATGAGCTGGGACTGGAGCTACTCTGTGGCGGTAAGTTTTTGGAACATGACCACGTTTTGACACCTGTAGCACGAACTGTGTCTTGGGGTGACGATCTCGTTCATCTGTCAGACTCAGAGTATAATTTATTCAAACCACTCAAGGGAAACGCTCTGGCGGAGGCTTACACTGAGAGACGGAAAGCTTTAGAAGGACTGGGTATCCACAAAGGATATGATGTCGTCGAAATGGCACTCGCAATGAATGCGGTCCATTCCCATCCAGACATAGAGTCCCTCCATTGGCCGGTATTGAGAACGAGCGAGATTGCCGATCTGCTCTGTGATAAATACCGAGGAGGCCTCTCGAAGGAACCCGGGACTATTAACTGCGTATCTTGCCTGAGAGAACCTCACGGAACCGCGATGGGAGGTGGCGTATTTGCCGCTATTGGTAGCAAAAATGAATATTCAAGGACAATCATGTAAGCCAAAGGAATGCTGCCCAATTCCTTTGGAAATGCGGGTTTGATTTGCCGCCCTTACCATTTATGCGGTGTAGAAACGGCCATTTCCTTGATGACCGCCGTCCTGCTGGAGATGCCGAGTAATGTAGTTGCGAACCGTACGGGTTATGACGTGGTTGCAGAAACAACGCGGAACTTCAAAGCTGGCGAAGTGGTTGCAGCGATAAAAGTCCAGACCTAAGGGCTCTCGTTCGTGAAGCGTTGCCCGAAACAGGACAACGCCCACTCCCTCTCCACCTGGCTCGCAGCAACAAGTTCTTAAGCGACACGTCCAAAAGAACGATCTTAACGACTGACATTATCGAAACACCCAAAGATTTCACCCTCTAGAGCCTGCGCAAGCAACA
The DNA here is from genome assembly GCA_964352065.1 of uncultured Opitutaceae bacterium. Taxonomy (GTDB): domain Bacteria; phylum Verrucomicrobiota; class Verrucomicrobiia; order Opitutales; family UBA2995; genus UBA2995. The sequence continues at coordinate 36,734 of CAYGQM010000056.1, read as the reverse complement.
GGATGCTTTCTTTCTAATCGCACAAAGATCCTTATGATGAAGATACTCGAAAGACCTGTATTTTCCTGTCGCTACTGATAGCGCCCCACTACTTGTCCACAAAATCTGAAATGATTTTCTTTGACGATTTCAATACCGCTGAGTCCTATCACGAAGCGTTGGCGCCCAATGCCACGAGCAAGGTATACAGAATCAATTCCCTCACCGATCTTTATGTGGAGACCAAGGTTTTTACGTGAACGGTCAACGGACTCGTGATGCTGACTGCTTATACAGAGGATCTAAACCCCGGCGGATACTTCGGTATCGATATGAAATATTAGCGCAACACTCAGTTCGACGATGTCAGAATCACCCTCCAGAAGTAGACTATGTCGAATGCGTTTTGCTTTTAGCTGTCAGAAAAACAGTAAAGATATTTGTGGCCCCGGATAAATAAGTCGTCACCAATTGCGACAGGCGAAGAGTCGATCCTGTCGTCTAGCTTGTTGGTCGCTACGATTTCGAATTTTTCAGAATCCTTCAAAACGACGGTAGTACCTTCTCGCCCAACCACGTACAGGTGTCCATTGGCCGCCAATGGGGATCCGTAAATGCCTCTCAAGTCATCTAGTTTTTCATCCCTATAAAAATATTCTCCTGTTAGAGCATCGAGGGACGAGATAAACGCATCCGTACTCTTGGTAACGTAAAGTCGATTCCCGGAAAGAACCGGAGATGCGACATAGGGGGCGCTCTGGCGAACGCGCCAGATGACTCCGTCCGTATCAGTCACATCACCTCTCGATGAAAGTTTAATGGCTTGAACCGAATTACCTTGGTATCCACTGGCGACATACACGTTTCCGTGGCCAACGACAGGCATGGGAATGACATTAGAGGTTAAACCACTGGCTTCCCAAATTAAGTCTCCGCTCTCGGAATCGTAACTGCGTGTGGCATTTGTGCCGGCAACAATAACCTGTAGCTTTCCATCGACCTCTTGTATCAAGGGCGTTGTCCAGGACGTTCTTTCATCGCGGTCCTGTCTCCAGACCTGCTCGCCGGTATTTTTATCGAGGGCTACGATATAGGACTGATCTTCATTGTCCCACAATATGATGAGATGATTGCCCGCCAAGGCAGGCGAAGCGCCTTCACCGAATCCGACCCGAGTTCTCATGTCACCCAGGTCTTTTTCCCAGACCAGGTTCCCATCAAAATCGTAGCAGTAAATACCACGCGATCCAAAGGATGCATATAGGTATTGGCCATCGGTTACCGGCGATGCATCTGCGTATCCGTGACTGGGATGATGGCCTTCGTGAGGCTTTTCTTCTCGAGCGAGTTTCTCCCAGAGAATGTCTCCGGAGTTCCGATCCACAGCAATGACTTTAAATTGGTAAGTTTGCAGATTGACAGTTGGCGTACTAGGATTGCCACCACGACGCCGTTGACCTCCGCCTCCAACCTCTCCCCTTGCGCCAGGCCTCTGAGCTTGTCCTCCAGTTCCTTGGTCGGGTCTCCCGGGACCTTGCGCTTGTCCGGGGCCTTGATTGCCGCGACGGGCCCTCAGCTCTGTCCTCAGCGCATTGCGCTCTTCTTCGTTCAGTTCACCGTCACCGTCCTTGTCAAATTCCGCTATGAGTTCGGGAGTCGGTCCACCAGTAGCACGTCCGCCCCCAGGTCCTCTTTCTCCACTGCCCTGACGGCGGCCTTGCCCCTGCCCTGCCCTGGCATTTCCACCTTGAGTAGGACCACTAGGCTCAGTAATTACCTCGGTCGCGCTGCCTTCCACAGGCAATGCGGACAAAAGGAAAATCTTGTCTTCCCAAATGATGGGTGTGGAAAATCCTGCGCCGGGAATGGCTGTTTTCCACTTAACGTTTTTGGAGTCTCCCCACTCCACCGGTGGCGTTGCGTGCTCGGCCACCCCGTTTCCTGAAGCCGGACGCCAGGTTGGCCAATTGCCGGACGTTTCGGCTGAAAGCCCTACTAAAGAGTTACCCAGAAAAACTGAGGAGAGTAAGAATAGTGAACGAGTGGTTTTCATAGTGTGATTTCTGGATGGAACGGTTCCTTCTGCTAACGCTGTAAACCTGCTTGAAGGTTGCAAGATTATCGAATAACCGACCGCTGAACAGCTGATCCAGGTCTAACGAGGGTGACTCAACACGGTTTTGTTGCGACAATCACGCAGTCAAAACCACCGGACGTTACCCTGCTCTCCTTAACAACTAGAGCGATGACGTTATCGGTAGTTTGTCGATAAATGGACAATCAGTGCGTTTAAGTTCTGCGATCGCAGCATTTCTAAGAGTATCGAGCTGATTGAAGAATCGCGGATCCAGAGCCAGGTTGGTAAGTTCTTCCGGATCCCGTTCCAAATCGTAGAGCTCCTCGATCTCGCCCGGAACCAGCGTTACGATGTATTTATACTGGTGCACCCGGTAGGATACCCACCAGGCAATCCCGCCATTGGGATCTATACCCTCAAGGGGCATGTTTTTAACGGTATCAAGGCCGTATTCTCGTCCGGTATAAGCGAGTAAAACGGAATGATCACTCCTGCGTTCTGGATATTGGATAAGTGGGGATATATCCCTCCCATGCATCTCCCAAGGCAAATCGATCCCAGCATAGTGAAAAAGTGTAGGTACGACATCCTGACCACCAACCGGCGTGGATGAGACTTTTCCTGCTGGAACAACTCCCGGATAACTCACAATAAAGGGACTGGCAATATTGGCATCGTAAGGGGCGATCTTGTGCTGGAATCCATGTTGGCCCCAGGCGAATCCCTGATCGGCGGTGTAAATGACGAGCGTGTTCTCTAATTGGCCGGTTTCTTCAAGTGCTTTTATTACGCTTCCGACACCATCGTCCAACCCCATCGCTGTTTCCTGGTAAGTGATGACGCCTTCTGAGTGTTCCCATCCATCGCCAGGGCGTTTGTGAACATACGCTTTGCCATCGGCACCTTTTACATACCCTGCCCGCTTTTGAACATACTCAGGCTTGCCGGGTCGCGGAGGAAATATATCCACGGGCAGCGGTACTTCCACATCCTCTGGAATGGTGTCTTTATGCCTGTCCGCTGGGGTAAACGGACCATGAGTAGCAGCATAGCAAAGCCACAGCAGCCACGGCTTGGATTCATCCCGCCCCTTACCATTTATATACTCAACTGCCCACTTTGTGTAATTGTCTGTCGTATAGCCCGGCACCATGACATCCGGAGCGCCATTAAAAGACGTCATCTGATCATAATAGTAGGCCCCTGAGTTTTCGGGAAACTTTGGCCGGTTCCAGACTATCTGGTAATCCCAGTCTCGCCCAAAGCCGGTATCGGTACCGGTATGCCACTTGCCAATCTGAGCAGTCGTATAACCGGCTTCACGAAACGATTTTAGCCAAAAAGGACATTGGTCAGCTTCGTACTTGCTCATCGGATACGGACCTTCCATGCGCATGGACTGGACTCCGTATTGCAGGTGCCCTGTCAGGAAGGTAGCCCTGGAGGGCATGCACCAGGTACCCGTGTAGGCATACTTAAACCGCACACCCGAGGCAGCCAACTTGTCTATGTTCGGGGTGTTTACCCAAGGGAGCGCTCTTTCGTAAGAGCTGATTGTCCTGTCCGACTGATCGTCGGTGTAAATATAGAGAATATTCGGTCGACTCTCAGCGGAAAGCTGAGCGCATAAGCAAAAAAGTAGGACAAGAGAAAAACGGTAGCTAAACATAGGGCAAACTAATCAGGGATAATTAGGACCGAGGTTACTAGCCTTTGTCAGATATAAAAGCTAACAATTAATCCCCTCACACCCCACTCTATTTTTTCTTATCCCTCTTATCCAAGTCTTCAAAGAGAAACAGGTAATTCCCTAACCCTCTTTCCTCCAATTTTTGCACCGGTATAAACTCCATCGCGGCGGAATTCATGCAGTAGCGCAATCCCGTGGGACGTGGGCCGTCTGGAAATACATGGCCCAAGTGAGAATCGGCATTCTTTGAACGAATTTCAGTGCGCGGGTAGCCAATACGATAATCGGTTTTCTCCACAATATTCTCAGGCGCGAGAGGTTTAGTGAAGCTGGGCCAGCCTGTACCGCTCTTATACTTGTCCAGAGAACTGAAAAGCGGTTCACCCGAGACGATATCCACATAGATGCCGTGTTCTTTATTGTCCCAATATTCATTTCGAAACGGTGGCTCCGTTCCCTCTTCCTGCGTGACCCGGTATTGCATGGGGGTAAGCTCTTTCAAGCGTTCCGCAAACTTCGGATCAACCGCTTTTTTTTCTGCTGGAGCTGCGACAATGCCCAAAACTCCAACAATTAGGGCTAATCCGAGGAACAAGAGGGGTAGTTTCTTCAAATGCTTATTCATGATCATTTTCTATGAGATGCTCGAATAATGAGGATATTTCAATCCTAAGCAAAAACTCAAATATTTCATTTCTCAAGTAATGGGAGTTGAATTCGTTCAACACGACCCTAATTTCGATGTAGATAATGAGACTCCCAAACTTGATTTACTGGATCGCGACTTCACTGCTCTCGCTCATACTCCTGTTTAGCGCTTCGATGCACCTCTTTAATCATGCCGATGTAGTAGTAGCCTACGAGACACTTGGATACCCTGGCTACCTGATTTACCCCATGGCATTAGCAAAACTACTCGCCGTAGCAGCGATTGTTTCATCCAAATACCAATTTATGAAGAATCTAGCCTATGCAGGTGTATTCTATAATCTGATTCTCGCCCTCATATCTCACCTGGCTGTTTCCGATGGTGCCGCATTTCTTTCGATATTAGGCCTTATCGCACTTGGAATATCCTATCTGTTCCACCGCATACTTAAACCGAGGCATAAATCGGCCTTTGATGTAGGATAGGATCAGATAAATCCAAGTCCCACGGTTCTAAAGAGAGCCACAGGCTTACAAGGATCCGAATTCACCCTTCGCCTAAGGCGCTCACTCGTTGTGTTTCAAATCTTTTCTCCAACTCATCAGCGATTTTAGCAACTGCGCTATCCATATAGCCCTCAACCGTCTGGCCAGCCACCAAACCTCCACCGAGCACGCAACTGATTTTGCCTACCGTTATAACAGCCAGATCATCGTCCATTAGATTGTCTTTGAAGCGAACGTCAGCATCGAAATAGGAGCTCCCCGCACCTAGGCCAATGAAATAGTCTAGCAACTGCGCTTTCCTCGGCATAGCGGGTAACGTCTCCGAAAATCACCAGCGATTCACCGTCAACAGGGCCACGAGTAACCTCCTTGAAGATGGATCGAGTGCGGATTTCTGCTGCAATTTTGTCTGCGAACTAACGCCCTGCGATATCGACCTTACCATTATGCCCTGCAATCTTCTCTAAGTCAGCTTGCTTTGTGGGCGCACTATTCTGAAAATCCAATACCGTAAGCTTCTCGTATATCGCAACATCAATGGTCATCGCGCCAGTTGAACTTTCCATATCGGATACGGTTCCCCATCCGACAAGCAGAGATGACAATCCTAACATTTTTAGTAGCAATTTTATACAATGAGTCTGCATAATTTATATTCTTTTAGGTTTATACTTAGAAACTCAGATTATCAGGGCCAAAAGCTGAAGTTCTTGTAAGGATTATGACTGAGGTATTAGTCCTGTAATGCAGCTAAAAATAATCACTATTCTTAGATTGTATCAACTCTATTGATACTGGTTTTAGCACTAGTAATGAGACGAGAGTCATTTGCCTAAACCTTCAATATAGAGTGCAGGTCTTCTTTTTACTCGTTAGAAGAGCCCCATTGCTTGTCAAAGAATCAATATAAGGGACCAGCTTTTACGCCTTTCCTTCAAACGAATGCCGGCTCGTCTGCCATCTGATCACGACAGTGACCTAAGATTCTGAAGTTGTGCTCACCCGTGAATATAATGGTGATACTAGGTTTCTCTGCCGCAACAACGTTCGCAATCAGGAAACCCAGAAAAACTGGCAATGAAGAAATCTTCCTAAATCCGGCTCCACTATTTACCCGATGCCCACAAAAATCCCTGTGCCAAAAGATTGATATAAACCGGGTCACGGAAGGTATCGTCTGAGTGTCCATAGGTGGTGCCAAAAACACGGGTACCTTCGAAATCGTTTACCCAGATCACCGGATATTCTTTCCCATCGGTCTCACTCGCAGAGGTCGCTAACGCTGTAGCGCTCGGCCAAAGTTTTTCGATAATGTAGAGCTCATCCATGGGGGTTTTCCACTCGTCCGGCATCCCCTTTAACGCAGGATGATTCCCCTTGCGCTTGGTAACCTCATAATGGCTCTGATGCTCATGCCTCTTGCTGGTCACTCCGAGGAACTTGCGCCAATCATTTTCTTCAATATCGCGGTAGGTATGCATCGCACAGTGGATAACCATCGCAGGAACGCCTGTCTTATGCCCTTCGGTAATCTGCTTGATGTAGTCCACGTTTGTCGTTTGGGCGAAGCACTCATTGTGAATCACAATGTCATAAGGTTTAGCCCAATTCGGATCCGCATAAAATGCTAATTCGTAGTCTTTGCCGGTGCCTCCCTGATGCACAATGGTCCAATCTACGTTTGCAACTTTACTGATCCCCTCTGTCATGGCAGAGGTTTGAAAGTGGTAATTATGGCAACAACCACCGGTTACGATCAGTGCCTTGATCGGTGCTTTTTGCTCCGGCTTCGAAGCGTGATGAGCCGCAAAACCAACGTGTGCGAGCGTGCTGATAAAAAAGGTAATTATTAAGGTCTTAATGAGATTCATAACAGGTAAGGTTCAATTGCCGAGTCTCACAGCGAATGGAGAACTTATAAAGCTAAAATAAAGAGAGACTTTATAATGCCCGAGGCTAACGCGGACCGTGGCGATTGATCTCACTGGCATTGTTCGATTCACCGGGTGTTTCGTGACGAAAACTCTGGCCGTCTGCGATTTTCTCGCCGGTTTCTCGATCGAATTGATCCCGAGAAATGAGAGCAGGGTTAGAATCGCCCGTTTCGAGTCGCCACACTTTTAACACACCACTCAATGCTTTCTGTATTCCCTGATAGGCCAAGTCAGACGATCGATTGCTTAATTGATAGGGGTCTTCCTTTACTCGATAAAGTTCCGTCAATGGCCTTGGTGCCAAAAAGTTGTCTTGCTGAGCTGCATTCAGTTCACCGGCTTTATGGGCAGCAAGCAGTTGCTGATGGGAATCAGAACGAACGGAGTCTGCCGGTCCCTGCCAGGCTTGCTCGGGGCGATCATTTTCTATATAAAGCCACTCTTGAGTCCTAACGCTTCGGCCCAGTGCTTCATAATCGTGCCAGTTATGCTCTGAAAAAGCATACTGGCGCACATCAACATCCTTGTCTGCAAAGATCGGTAAGAGACTTACACCTTGAAAAGTTTCGCTCATATAGCCGTCAGCGACTTCGAGAATTGTGGGTGCAAGGTCTATAATACTGACCAAGCTGTCTGTGGATCCCGTTGATTGAATACCTGCTGGCCAATGGGCTACCAGAGCGGTTTTCATTCCGGAGTCGTGTAGCCGTGTTTTCGCTCTAGGAAATGGCCTTCCGTTGTCTGCGCACACGAAAATGAGCGTATCGTCCAAAATCTTCTGATCTTCCAATTCATTGACTACTAGGCCGATAAAATAGTCGAACCGGGTGATCTCGTTGTAGTAGCTCGCTAGATCCTGTCGCGTCTCCGGAGTATCCAACAGAAAGGGAGGCACTATCACATCGGCAGGATTCGTCATGGGTCCATACTTCGATTCAACCCATTCGCTATCAGCATCCCATTTGCGGTGTGCATCAAAAGCAGCAAACCAGAAGAAGAATGGAGTTTCCATAGGCCGGGTTTGAGTGATCTCCAACCAATTCGCCTCTCCTCCGCTGTTACCCTCTCTTTTTCCACTGTCCAAGTGATCCCAGAAGTCTGAATGGGAACCGTCTTCACGTTTCATGTGGTCCTTGCCCGAAAGCGCCGTGTAGTATCCCTCATCCTGGAGCAGCTCGGGTATCCACGGCAAATGATCGGCGATAGGTAAGTGCAACTCAGCAGCCTTCCCGGTGTTGTGCGGATAACGACCTGTGATAATGCTCGCTCGACTCGGACTGCAACTGCTCGCGGTGAGAAATGCATTATCAAATCGAATTCCGTTTGCAGCTAAACGATCGATATTCGGAGTTCGAACGCCCTCGTTACCGTAACATCCATAGTCGTTCCAGCTAACGTCATCCGCAATGAATACGATAATGTTAGGTTGAGACTGACCGGTAAGCAAAGATGCGGTTATCGTTAAGACAAAGACGCCGAACAAAAAGAAATGGTTTCTTAACATGACACGAACCATAAGCTACCTCTTAAGGCTACTGCTACCATAATAATAAAGAAAAAAAGCGTGCTGAAAGAAGTATTGAGTCCCGTGTTTTTTAAATACCCAAAATGCTTTTCAGTCATCGAATCTACCACTGTTACTTTCAGTCATAATTAGTTATGAAAGCTCCGGTTCTTTTCTGCCAGTATAGCTCGCATATCCTTGAGTACATTCACGTGAGCTGAGGAAGCTGCCAGATTCGTGAACTCTTCCGGATCCTTCACTTGATCATAAAGCTCTTCTTTGCCATCAGCCCAGAAATTATAACGATACTTATCTGTTCTTATAGACTCCCCCATTTTTTGCTTATTTCCAACGACCGTGTAAGCCACCGCATGACCTTTTTCTTTTTTGTCAGCGGGGTTTCTTAACAGGCCCACAAGACTTGATCCGTCAAGATTGGACGGCGCCTTCCCGGACAAGCCGGTCAATTCAGCGATCGTAGGATAAAGATCAACCAACTCAACGAGAGCATCACTTGCCTTGCCTGCTGACTTCTCAAACCCAGGAGCCGATATCAACAGAGGCACCCGTGCACTATTCTCAAACAAGCTGCCTTTTTGCCATAGGTCATGATGCCCCAAATTATACCCATGATCTGACGTAAAAATAACGATCGTGTTTTTGCGTTGGTCCAATCGGTCTAGTGTATTCAGCAATCGGCCTACTTGTTCATCCATAAACGATACACTCGCATAGTAGGCAGCCAGAGACTGTTTTTGCTGCAGTTCACTCATGCCATACTTTAGCTCGTTTGCGTTGGTTTTCGCGAGCGTTGGCACGTCTTCGAGATCGCCCTCTGGAAAAAACGGTAGAACCGATTCCTCTTCAGGGTATCGATCAAACCACGACTTAGGCGCAACTAAAGGAACGTGAGGTCGCACAAAACCAACGGCCAAAAAGAACGGTTCTTCTGGTCGCATAAAGCGTGAATAGTCGCCGCCCTTGGCTCGATTTTCAAGAATGGCAATTGCCTGGTTGGCTGCCAGTATGTCAGCCTGTGTCTCTATTCGATCATCCGGCACAATAACGCGGGCAAAGTTGGAACCGTAATGTTTACGCTTGGGAGAGAGTAATTCCAAAACACCGGGGCTAGCCGTTTCTGGGGCCATCACATTGAAAGCCCGGTCCCAGGATTCCGGTTCATCACCACCAGCCTCACCCGCTTCGATGCCACCCGGCACCCCCATGTGATAGATTTTGGATACACGCAATGACACATAACCATTGGTTTTCAATAGTTCTCCGATACTTGGGTGATCTGCTAGCGAAGGATTAGTAATCTTATAACTTCCCAGCTTGTAGTCGTTGCCCAGCATCAGCGTTCGCTTCGGATACAGCCCGCTCATAAAAGACGCACGCGAAGGCCCACAAACCGGATACTGGCAGTAGGCTCGATTGAATTGCACCCCTTCACTGGCGAGCCTATCCAGATTCGGTGTTTCACATACCTCATTGCCGTAGGATCCGAGACAGGCTGTCAGATCATCACTGACGATAAAGAGGACATTCGGTCCACTTGCCATTGCTGCATAAACCCCATTCACTATGTAAAAACCGAAAAGAACCAGAAGTCTTAAGAAACTCATAATTTTACGAAGATTATAGTTACTTTGGATCGGAGCCAGACCAATTAAACGAAGAATCAACCCATACCGATTGATATCTAAAATAAATCTTCAGAATGACTGGCCGAAAATGTTTTTCTCATAGATCACTTTCGTAAATCCCCGCCCTAAATTAAGTGTTTTCACTTGAATAAGTAAGGGATTCTCTTAATTTCCCTTCTATGAAATTGAAAACTACTACTACACCGTTTTGTTGACGGCCTTTTGCGCGTTCTCCCTCAGCCAAGCAGCTATTTTAAAATTCGGTGGCCCAATCGATGGTGTGCAAGCTATGACAGGCTCGAATGCCAAAGGATCGGCCGTTCTCAGCCTTGATACGGAAACCAATACGTTCGACCTCACGGTTAATCTCTTTGATCTGAGTTCTCCTCTTTCGATGTCCCACATTCACGTCGGCGCACGGGAGGAAACTGGAGATGTGATTTATGATATCGATGATCAATCGGCTTACACGGTAATCGGTGGTTTCTACTCGATTTCGATTGAGGACGTCGAGTTTCCCACCATGAGCCTAGTCGATCTCTTAGCGGGTAACACTTATTTAAACTTCCTCACAAGCAGCATTGTTGATGAAGTAGAAGTTGGGTTTCCGAATGGAGAAGTCCGCGGTCATTTGACGCCGATTAACGCCGGAGAAGACGCTCTCATAAACCTTTCAACCCGCGGGATGGTTAATCCAGGAAACGGCAAGGCTGGCTTACTCATCGGTGGTCTGGTAATTCAAAAACCGAAGACCATATTTTTTCGTATGGTTGCAGACAGTCTCACCCGCTTTGGCGTACAAACTTCCTTCAAAGACACGTCATTCGAAGTGTATGAAACAACACCAGGTGGGTCACTCACCGAGACCCTGATTGGGGGGAACGACAACTGGAAGGAAAATGGTCAGCGCTATCGAATAGCCATGACGGGTATTGCTCCTGAATTTGATAATGAATCGGCGCTATTCATAGATTTACAACCGGGGACTTACACCTTGAATGCGAATTCAGAACAAGGTGCTGGCATTGCGCTGATTGAAGTCTGCGGAACCGAAGCGAAAGGTATTGGAGAATCAATCGCAGCCGGTTCTGATGAAGGCAATATCGTACAAGAATTTACAATACTCAATGCTGCATTAAAGGCAACCGGACTCACCGCGGTCTTAAACGGTCCCGGTCCTTTCACTTTATTTGCTCCTACGGATGAAGCGTTTCTAGCAACCTATACGGAAACCGATTTAGCGGAATTACTGGCCGACGACGGCGACAAAGAGGATGACTTAACAACGCTAACAGGAATACTCCTAAAACATGTGGTAGGTGGTAGCATACTCTCAGCAGCGCTAGTGGAAAACGAAACGACCACTGTCACGATTCTGATGGATACCGAAATCGACATTCAGTTAAACGATGGCGGGATCACCGTAAACAATGCGAACGTGTTGGAAGGAGACCTCACATTCACGAACGGTGTCATCCACGTCATTGACGCTGTTTTGGAATTTGGAAGTGAAGACTAGAAAAGATACTTAGGGTTCTCGTGTAGGTTTCAGGTTTTGGCTCGCGTCACCGCATCCTCCTTCACCGCTTTTACGGCAGTGGGCTCGTGAACGATCTTCGACGCCCTTCCAGGCGTATGGATCTTCACCGGCAACGAGTATGATGTCCCGAAAATCTTGTTGGCCTAACCAGTCACCTTCATAACCCTCGTTCTTGAGCCACGGTAACGTCGATTCCGCACTCATATAGTGATTAACCAATGAACGTCGGAAACCATGGGGAGCCCAATTAGGCAACGAACGGTGCAAAAGGTAGCCATTAAAGAAAACTGCGCTCCCAGCTTTAACTTCGACTGGAACTTCATCGGCCTCTGAATACGGGAATGCGAACGACTCCTTCGCACAATCAAATTGCTCGTAATCACCATGATCCTTGTTGGGCCACAGAATACCTGGTTTGTGGGATCCCGGAATTACCCAGAGGCATCCATTCTCAACCGTGGCATCATCCAGGGCTATCCACGCGCCCACCAGAGAACGATCTCTGGTCGGAATAAACAGTTCATCTTGATGCCAAGCCTGCCCGGGTTTACCGGCGGCTTTGATAAATAACATGGACTGCATGCACTTTACGTTTGGGCCGATGAGCTGAGTCAATGTTTCTACCAAGACATCCTGAGATACTACTCGTCTCATTCTCTCAGATATTTTGTGAGGAAAATGGATACACAGAAAACGAGTCAGAAGATCCTCTTCCTTGAGAGACGTAAGGTCTTCGACTGCGTGAGCCAGACGGTTGCCATCTTCCCGGCATAGTCGGCTTGTTTCTTCCCGCAATTCAAACACTTCAGATGTATTCAGCACATCGCGGACGACCACGAAACCGTTCTCTTGAAAGAATTCTCTGCCATGGGTTCCAAGGGGTCGTTCATAATACCCATCTGGCGCTTCTCCTTGTTTCCAAGAAGAAAACGGTTTCTCGAACTCTCTTTGTATATGGTGGCCGTTCATCTCAGAGATTTGATTTCTTTTAGGTTCGATTATAGAAAGTGATCCTATGGCTTCTCAGGTAGTGCAAATGCAATCACGGCATCTCCCGATTTGACCGGAGTCTTTGGACCGCCGCCTGCACAAATGACTACAAACTGGCGTCCATTCGCTTCGAATATAGCTGGAGTGGCATTCCCGGCAAAAGGCATTTTATACTCCCAAAGCACCTCACCGGTTTCCTTATCGAAGGCCCGCATTTTTTCGTCTGCGGTGGCTCCGATAAAAATAACACCACCAGCCGTTGCGACCGCACCGCCCCAATTGAGCGTACCGGTATTGCGAATACCTTTCTCAACTAGGTTAGGATATTCCCCCAATGGGACTTTCCACTTAATTTCACCACGATTGAGATCCACGGCAGCGAGGCTTCCCCATGGAGGCTTGACGGCGGGATGGTCAAATTGGTCGAAGAAACGTTTGTAACCGTCCATGAGGTAAACGGTCTTAGTAGGACGCTCCATCATATCTACGGCCTGAGCATCAGGTTCCCGCAAGAACGAGACCAGGGCATCAATATCGTCTTTAGGAAGATTTCTAAATGGTGGCATGGTTCCCTTCCCCAAGCGTATGGAGGTAATCAAATCAGTATCCGACTTGGCGGAGAGATCCTGCAGGGACGGAATAACCGGGGGTGCACCTTGACGATCTATGCCATGACACGCGAGACAGTTTGCCTGATATAACAACCGACCCTTCTGCTGCGGAGTTAGTCCGGTGTCGTCCACTAAGGTCGTTAACGGCAGCATATCGATCAGGTTGGGCATCTCGTTCACATTTACGTAGAGCATCTGATTTGTTGGATCAAAAGAAGCTCCATGCCACTCCATGCCACCACTCATTCCCGGCAACAAAACCTGCGGTTCGATACCGAAGGGCGTATACATTTCCGCACCTTTGTAATTCTTGAAAACCTCACTGACATAGGCGTGAATCTCGGGCGTCACATCAGAGAGATCTTCTTCAGAAAATCCCTGACGAACCAGCGCCGGAGGTTTTGACGGAAAGGGCTGGGTAGGCCATGCCTCCTCACCGGGAAGCGTTGATGCAGGGACCGGTCGTTCTTCCACTTCAAAAATAGGTTCACCGGTATTGCGATCGAGAATAAACATCCACCCCATCTTGGTCATCTGCACCACCGCATCCCGCTCATAACCTTGGTCATTCAATGTCACCAGAATCGGAGACGGTGGATTATCCATATCCCAGATATCGTGATGCACCGTTTGGTAATGCCAAATGCGCTCCCCGGTCCGTGCGTCCAGAGCCAATACACAGTTTCCAAAAAGATTCTGCCCCTTGCGGTTGGCGCCGTAAAAATCGTAAGTCGGCGAACCGGTTCCGGCAAATACCCAACCGCGCCTTTCATCGACAGTCAAACCACCCCAAGGATTGGCCCCACCATAAACTTCTCCTTCCTCAAATTCCCAGGTATCATAACCGTATTCCCCCTCTTTCGGTATGGTGTGAAAGATCCAGCGAAATTCTCCAGTGCGCGCGTCCCAAGCACGGATATGGCCCGGTGATGAACCAAAACCTTCTCCTGTTCTCATGCCAAGGATGTAGAAATCTTCGAATATAACGCCTGGCGTGGTTGCCCCGACGGATATAACCTCTACATCGTCGTCCAGGTTTTCTGAAAGATCCAGTGAACCCCCGTCAGCGAACTCTCTTATGAGCAATCCTGTCTTGGCGTTGATCGCGTACAAGCTCATTTCCAGCACGAAAAACAGACGCCCTTTCCCATCCTCTTCATAATAAGTCAGGCCTCGATTTACGATCGAATAACCGCTGTTTATTTGATCCTGCGTCCTGGCATCGAATACCCAAAGCTGTCGACCGGTCTCCGCATCCAAGGCAATAACGCGCCCCCCTGGAGAAACGATGTAGAGAAACCCGTCTATTATGAGTGGATTATTCTGAAACACAGATCGTTCCGTATGATCTCCTGTATTGAACTGCCAGACCGGTTCGAGCAGGTGAACGTTCTCCTTGTTTATTTGATCGAGTTCAGAATATTGATTGGCTCCTTGGTCTCCCCTATAGATACCCCAATCCCGGTAGTTGTTATGTTGACTGATCGTCTGAACATTTTCGATTTTACCGCAACCTGCGAAAACTGCGCTGAATACTGAAAAGAGGAGAAGATATTTCATGCGTAAAAAACTAGAGCTGACACGGTTGGCTATTAATGAGGGTTTTCAAGCAAGAGCGTCTGCAGACCAGATAAATTTGACTGCAATATTGATTCAACATCTTCTTCTGCCCGGTGCCCCAGAATGCCAATGGGGCCGTCGTAGCCGCTTGCAACAACGATTTCGAGCAAGGCTTTATCGTGTTCACCTTTACCGATATCCAGAATCTTTGGATCCCCGGATGAATTCATGCCATTCAGATTCAGACAGAGCAGGTATGGCAACATGGATGAAAACAGCTCACTGAAATTTTCTAGATGCTCGTGCGCATGATGAAAATTGTAGACGATCCCCACATGATCTGCATCGGTTTTAGATTTTAACCATCGGATCACAGCGATCATGTTTTCTGGTTCACCACCCCAACCTCCATGGTTGTAAAGCCCGAGTTTTGAGCCCATAGATTTAGTCTGTTCGACCAAAGGAAGTAATTGGGTACCCGCCAGTTCCACATTCTCCTGTTGCGTTGCTGCATTAGGAGAAATTAACATCTCCCAGATTTGAGGATGTAGGTCATATTTCTCGAACAACGCATAGGCTGCAGGGTGTTGCCGCCAGAAGGCGAAGTACTCGATGTCATGCTCGCGATAAGCGAGTATCTCGTCTTCAAATTCCGACACGTGTTTTTCCCTCCAATCATAGGCAACCCGCTGAATTCCCAGACGTTGCAACATCTCGGCCCTCTCCGATGGAGTCCGTTCAAGTTTGTCGAATGGAACGATGCACCAGGCGACCAACTGATCCGGTTGAAAATTTTTCAAGGTGGGTTTTAGCTGCTTTTCAGCACATCCGAAAAAGAACAAGCACAGGAGAAGGAAGGATATATACTTCATTATCATTAATGGTCTAATTAAGTGTCTTCGGCAACTCACCAGTCACTCGTTGATAGTCAATCATGGCTCCCTGAGTGGGAAATGAATCCAGAGTGCCCTGAAGTCTTGTCCTGGCACGACTCACAGATTCACTCTCATTATGAGAGGGTATCGGATTTTGCTCCATCACATCCTCCTTAGTATCATAAAACCTGCCGTCCCCGTAGAGTTTGAAGCGTTCGTCACGGGCATAGCGCACTTCCCAGTGGTTATACATATCATCGAATTTTTTACTGTATGGGCGGGGAAAGTAGTAACCGAAAATTGACTCCCGTTTCGTCCCGTCATGCCCTAAACATTGTGGCCAGAAACTGATTCCGTCGGTATTGGAGATTTGTTTCGGTGCAATCCCTGACGCCTCAATCATCGTCGGGAAAAAATCAGAAAAGGCGATCAGGTCATCGTTTACTTGTCCCTCTGGAATACGTCCTGGCAAATTAACGATCAATGGCACATGCGTTCCGTAATCATGGGTAAAACCTTTGCCTCCGGGTATGTCTTTTCCGTTTAACTCGGAACTTAACACATGATTCGTTCCATTATCTCCAGTAAACAGGATCAAAGTATTTTCACGTAACCCTAACTCTTCCAGTGTATCGACTATACGACCCACCAGAAAGTCGATGTATTGTACCATATCAATGAAGTTCTTTTTATTATCTGTCTCTTCAGGATCCTTGCTATGCGGCGTGACGGGAAAAGGATTGTGAGGTAGGATCAACGGGTTGTAGACGAAGAAAGGTTCGTCTTTGTGTTTGCGGATAAAATCCAACAGGAAGTCATTTACTATCGTGGGCCCATAGCTTCCATCAGGAAGTTCTAATAGCTCACCATCCTGCTCCAAAGAAGGATCCCAATAACGGGAGCGTTCAGTCGACGGGAGATTCCAAAGGCAGTAGGTCTCGAATCCGGCTTCTGTCGGTGAAATTCCGCCATCCTCCGTTAATAACTGCCATTTTCCAGCCACTGCAGTCGCATAGCCGTGGGCTTTGAAATGATTCCCGAATGTGGTTTCGTGCTTCGGGAACACACCGAAATCTACATAATTGAACACATTCGATTTGCCAGTCATCAAATTCACCCGACTCGGCGTGCAGAGCGGTGTCGAGTGGCAGTTCGTAAAGCGAATCCCCTCTTTGGCCAAAGCATCCAGTCGTGGGGTATGATACTCTTTGCTACCGTAACTACTGAAACATTCGAACCCTACATCGTCAGCAAGGATCATGATCACATTCGTGTGGGCCGCGAACAAGCAACTGGTTGAAAATGAAAGAGCCAGTCCTAGAAAAAACGGAACGTGCAGAAGCTTTTTGATCGTCTTATTCATCCCTTTCTTATGAGTCCTGCCTCAGCGATACGTTCTTCGAGCTTCTTACGCCAGGTATCTCTTACCTTCGAATATTTCGGATCTTTAGCCAGATTCGTGAACTGTTCAGGATCGTTCCTCATATTATAGAGTTCGTCGCTCCCATCCTTGTAAAGCATGTAGACCCATTGATCGCCGCGGAGTCCAAATTCGCGACTGTTGCCTACGGTAAAAGCCGCTTCGCGCACTTCGGTCTTAGGTCGTTTTAAAACCTTTACCAAGCTCTTCCCCTGGACGGTATCCGGCACATCGATACCTACAAGTTCAGATACGGTGGGGTAGATATCTGCGAGCTCCACAATTGAATCGGATTCACCAGGCTTAAATCCCGGTGCGGAAAGGATGAACGGAACGCGGGTTACATCCTCGTGCAGATTGTTTTTTTGCCAGAAATAGTGTTCACCCAGGTGGTAACCGTGATCACCGATAAATACGACTGCCGTGGAATCACGCAACCCTTGACGATCCAACTCCTCCATAATCCTTCCTACCTGATCATCCATATAGGTTATCGTCGCATAGTAGGATCCCCAAAAACGTTTTTGATTGTCGGGGTATTTACCAATCGGGTCATTGAGACTGGTTACTGATGTACGTCCATCCTCTGGAATATCGTCCAGATCCCCGTCGATCACCTCAGGCAGTTCAATATCTTCGTAAGGATACAGGTCGAAGTACTGTTGAGGAGCCACGTTGGGATAATGTGGCCTTACAAAACCTGCAGCAATAAAGAATGGTTGGTCGCTCTGCCCATGTTCCTGTAGTAGCTCGATTGTCTTGGATGCGGTTTTATAATCCGGCTGATCGGAGCCATCGCCCTCATACTGAACCGAAACGAACCATCGGGAATGCATGGCGGTAGTCACCCGATCCCGCAGCGAGGTTGTTACAATATCGCTGTTGTAGAGCGAGTATAATCCAGGCGTATGAGCTTCGAGTCCTGGTGAGTTAAACCGTTCTGTCCAACAAGCTTCAACATCCTCCCCATTAGTGCCGGCAATAATGTCCCCCGGGACTTTCATATGGAATATCTTCCCCACACGCGCACTGTAGTACCCATTGTCGATAAAGTTCTCGCCCATGGTCTTGCCTTTATCGTCCCGGTAGCGACTATACATAAATGACTGACGGGACGGTCCACAGGTCGTCCCCTGGCAATAGGCACGCTTAAACACCATACCTTGAGATGCCAACGCATCGATGTGGGGTGTTTGCACCATCGCATCGCCATAGGCACCCAGCGTACTTGCCTTCAAGTCATCCGATATGAGTAAAAGAACGTTTTTTATCTTGGAACTTTGCCCGTAAAAAGAAGCTGTCGATGCGAACCATAAGGCGATAAGTAAGAGAAGGATTCTATAAAATTTCATAGGGATAAACTATTTTTCGAGCGCGGAAGCACCAAAGCTTGGAGCGAGTTTCGGAGAAGTCGTCGGCATGGAATCGATCACCGCTTGCAGTTGTTTTCGGTTTCGCTTTTCGAGACTACTTGCTCCCTTGGTCGAGATCGGCATTTTTTCATAACGGTCCTCAAGTGCATACATCGTTCCATCAGCATACAGTTTGAATTCCTTGTTTTGGGCCCAGGCGATTTCCAGATTCCTTATTCCTTGCCCATGTGGCTCAGCCGCTGATTTGTATTTAGGGTAATGATACTGATAGATCCACTCTCTCGGATTACCTGCTTCACCTAGACATTGAGCCCAGAAGCTTCGGCCATCCAGCTCGACATCTGGTAACGTAGCGCCCGAGATTTCAGCCAGCGTTGGCAAAACGTCCGAGAAATCGATCAGGTCATCCACCACCGTTCCTGCTTTGACCAATCCTGGAGCGTTCACAATAAAAGGAACGTGGGTTCCACCCTCGGTCGCTAAGCCTTTTTCACCGGGCATCTGCTTGCCCTGATAAGGATAGGTCAATGTACGATTAGTCCCGTTGTCCGCCGTAAAGATTATAACGGTATTATCCCGGATGCCATTTCTCACAACGGCATCTACAAGTTTCTGCACCATCTTGTCAGCGTAGGCGACCATGTCGCGGTAGTTTTTCAGAAGTTCGGCATGTCTCCCTTTCCCGTCTGCAGCAGTCATCGGTTTGCTATCTGGCGTTGGTACAAACGGATTGTGCACCAGAATCATGGGATAATAAGCGAAGAACGGTCCGTCTTTGTTGTCTTCGATGAAGTCTACCAGAAAATCAGACACGATATCTGGCCCATAATCCGTTTCTTTCGTATCCAACAAACGTCCGTCCTGGACTAAACTAGGATGCCAGAATCGTTCCAGGCCACCGCCTGGAAAATTCCACAAACAAAAAGTATCAAATCCATGGTCTGAAGGCACCGATCCATTCGGTTCTCCGTGCAATTGCCACTTGCCAGCCACCGCTGTCGCGTATCCCGCGTCCTTCAGCATTGAGCCAAACGTTTTCTCGTTCTTATCCAGGCACCCAAAAATGACATAGTTTCGGATGTTATCCCGACCGGTCATAATCTTCACACGACTGGATGTACATACGGGCGTAGAATAGGCATTGGTAAATTTGACACCTGTTTCCGCCAGTTGATCTAGATTCGGAGTCTTGAAAAATTCACTCCCGTAAGGTCCGTAATTATCGACGGCCGAATCATCTGCCATGATCAAAATTATATTCGGTGGGTTCTTAGCAATCGATTGTTCGATCAGAATGAACGGCGACAGCGCAAGGAGTAAGCTTCTTAGAAGGTTCAAGATTCTTCGAGTATTCAAGGTAAACATAGGGTAGATCACCCGGTTACAGAGAATGAATTCGCGCTGAGTTGCAAGTGTAGAGCTGGCACTCCTCACACCCTCTTTCTGTATCGTTTTTAATTGGCGTTAGTGGATACTCTGAACAAACTCGTCTCAAAATAAACCGATACCCTAAGTTGCGTTTGAAATTCCGTATATCCCTACCCTTATTCGTCTCAATTTTCGCCGGGGCCTGTCTTTCTGGCGCCGAGCACGCGTTGCATCCGGTCATCCCCCAGTTTATAGATCAACATTGCGCCAGTTGTCACGATGACACCGAAATGGAGGCGGATCTCGACCTTTGGTCTTTAGCCGAAAACCCACTCAGTTCAGAGAACTTGAACATCTGGGTGAAAGCATTTGACCGCGTCTCAAATGGCGAGATGCCCCCTCCCGAAAAAGAGCAACCTGGTCCTGTAGCCTTAAATGCTTTTCAGGCTGAGCTTTCGACGGCCATCATCAAAGCTGAGTCTGCGTTGCTCGCTGAGCGGGGACGATCTGTTAAGCGCCGACTTAATCGATACGAATATGAAAACTCACTCAGGGACCTGCTTTATCTACCATTCATCGATATCAAAGATACTCTACCTGAAGATCCACTGGCTCATGGCTACAACAAGGTGGGTGAAGCTCTCGATGTTTCTCACGTCCAGATGGCCCGTTATCTCAAAACGGCGGAAACCGCTCTCAGAGAAGCCATCGCACCTCAGGTCGAGATGCCGAAAGCAACGATGCACCGATATTATACATGGCAAGAGAGGGGTTTTCGAAAAGGCGCCGGACCCAATTTGCGAAAAACCTATCCAGTTATCGGATACGAGTTACGCAATGACCTCTTGACCCGCCGCGATGCAGAAACCCGGGAATGGATTCGGCCTGACATCGGAGAAGCCTCCGAATACGAAAATCGCGAACAGGAAGCGATGATCATGCTCATGAGTACATACGAACCTGCAGAAATTCGCTTCAACAGTTTCCGTGCACCGGTCAGTGGTTACTATCATCTGAAGTTTTCAGGCTACACGGTCTGGATGTCACTGGATTTCAAGACAGTAACCCAAGGCCGTCGCACAGAGCCCATCACCATTTATTCAGAAACTTCACCCCGTATACTTCGCCGGCACGGAGCATTTGATTTTGGTCCTGAACCGAGTGTGCATGAGATGACGGTATGGTTGAAGCGCGGTGAAACCATACAACCAGATGCTACCCGACTCGTCAGGTCACGTCCACCCGACTTTGAGAATCCATTCGAAGAAGAAGATGGTATGCCCGGAGTTGCGTTTCAATGGATGGATGTAGACGGTCCCTATTTCGACGAGTGGCCGGAGAAAAGCCACCGCAGCCTATTTGGAGATCTGGCAATACAAACTGACGGTCTGACTCCCGCAGCGGCACTGGAGCGCCAGATTGCCGCGCTTGAGGAACCTCCTGAAACTCCGGATCAGATAGCGGCCTTGCGCTCGAAAATGCCTCGGAGTTATGTTCAGGTGATTACCAAAGATCCCATGGGCGATGCCGAAAGACTTTTAAAATCCTTCATTCAACGCGCCTATCGCAAGCCCGTCGCCAAATCTGAATACGTCCGCTTTTTGGCACTTATAGAAGATACACTCAACAAAGGCTTCAGCTTCATGGATGCCATGATCGCAGGGTATACCGCAGTTTTGGCGTCACCAGGCTATCTCTACCTGGAATCGAACGTGGGCGAGTTGAATGCCTACGCTCTGGTAGAAAGACTCTCCTACTTCCTTTGGAATTCTCCACCGGACGAGGAACTATTGGCGTTGGCGGCCAACGGAAAGATCCTGAATCACCGCACGAAACGCAAACAAGTTGAGCGTATGTTATCAGACCCCAAAGCCTCGCGCTTTGTCGAAGCATTTCTTGATTTCTGGCTCGACCTTAGGAACATGGGAGCAAGCGGTCCCGATGCAGAACTCTATCCCGAGTATCAATTGGACGACTCACTGGCAGAAGCTCTCCCGGAAGAAACTCGACTCTATTTTTCAAAACTGATTGAAGAAAATCTCAGCATCAAACACGTGGTCGATTCGGACTTTGTAATTATCAACGAGCGCTTGGCCACCCTTTACGATATCCCAAATGTCGTGGGCGCCCAGTTCCGTCCAGTGTCTCTGGGAAAGGACAGTCCACGCGGCGGGTTTATGACTCAGGGAAGCATTCTTAAGGTCACAGCGAACGGCACCACCTCATCTCCGGTCGTTCGAGGAGCTTGGATCATGGAACGGATTCTCGGTTATCACATTCCCCCCCCACCTCCCACGGTTGAAGCTATCGAGTCTGATATTCGGGGGGCTCAAACGATCCGCGAACAGTTGGCCCTGCACCGATCTGTTGAAAGCTGTAATACCTGCCACATCAAGATCGATCCGGCAGGATTTGCCCTGGAAAATTTTGACGTGATGGGCGGATGGCGTGACGTTTACCGCACTACCGGAAAAGGAATCGGAGAACCCATTGCTGGCGTGGGTCATGATGGTCAGGAATTTCGTTTTCTCATGGGCCTACCGGTGGACGCGACCGGGACACTACCCGATGGACGAACGTTTAGTGACATTCGCGAACTCAAACAACTTTTACTGCAAGATGAACGTCAATTGGCGAAAAACTTCGTTGAGCAACTGGCAACCTATGCCACGGGTGCTCCGATTCGGTTTTCTGATCGCGCAGACATAGAAAATATTTTGGATCGCAGTCGCAGAAGCGACTATGGTCTGAGAACCCTCATTCAAGAACTTGTAAACAGTGATATTTTTCTTTATAAGTAAACCGAACTTTTTCACTCTGCAACTATGCCTGCCCCCACCGCACCCTACCTTTCAACCGGACGCTTCCTCTCAAGACGTCAATTCCTGCGCAACGCAGGCGTGGTATTATCTCTTCCGTTATTGGATGCTATGCGACCTGCGTTTGCCAGCTCTGCAATCAAGGCTGCCAAAACAATCGAAGGTACGCCGCGTCGCATGCTTGCCATATGCAACAACCTGGGATTGCTGCCTGATTACTTTTTCCCGAAAGATATTGGCAGGGGCTACGCCGCATCACCATATCTCAAGCTCCTGGAACAACATCGTAATGATTTTACGGTATTCAGCGGGGTTTCTCATCCGGACGTGGATGGCGGTCATCCAGCGGACAATTGTTTCCTGACCGCTGCCCCCCACCCAGGGAGCGGAGGTTTTAGAAATACCATATCGCTCGATCAGTTCATGGCTGAATATATCGGTCATCAGACTCGGTTCCCATCCTTTACCCTCGGCGTCAATGTGAACCAGGCAAGCCGGAGTCTATCCTGGACTGAATCAGGAGTCATGATTCCCAGCGAAGAATCGCCCTCGGAAGTTTTTACACGTATGTTCGTCCAAGGGACCCCCGAGGAGCGGGAAGAACAGGTCCGGAAGCTCGAACTCGGTCAGAGCATTTTGGATACGGTTGCGGGACAGGCAAAGTTCTTGCAGCGTGAACTGGGCACCGATGACAAGGATCGATTGGATCAATACTTTACGAGCGTCCGCGACTTAGAGAAACGCATGGAAGCCTCCAAGGAATGGGAATACCTTCCACGGCCTAAGATCGATCAGCCGGTTCCCCAAGATCCCGCGAGTCCGGTCGATTATATGGAAAAAACGAGACTCATGTATGAGATCTCTCGTCTGGCATTCCAAACCGACTCCACCCGAATCATCAGTATTCTTTTAGATAGTGTCAGTTCTCCTGCGATTACCGTGGACGGCGAAGCAGTAAGCGATGGCTACCACAACCTGTCTCACCACGGAAAATCAGAAGAAAAACTTAGCCAGTTGAGACGGATCGACGAAGGCCATATGAAATTGCTCGATGAGCTTTTTTCAGGCTTAAAGACCTTCGAAGAAGACGGAGAAAACTTATTGGATCGAACCATGATAGTCTATGGTTCGAACTTGGGTAATGCCCACGCCCATACTACGACCAACCTGCCGACCATTTTTGCAGGCGGAGGATTCAATCATGGTCAGCACCTCGCTTTCGACACAGACCGCAACTACCCACTTCCCAACTTGTTTGTTTCTATGCTCCAGCGCATGGAGATAGAAACCGATAAATTTGCATCCGCAACTGGTACTATGCGGGGACTGGAAGTCGTCTAAACTATCGGTATGGTTTCGGGTTTCTTATAAAAACACCCGATTCCCGTAATCGCCAAGACGATCGCAACGACTATATTTATAAGCGACAGGAACTGCCAGTGCCAGTACTGAGCAACCGGCACTCCCAGAGTCGCTCCCAAGAATATTGCCGTAGTGTGCCAGGGTACCAGGCATTCAATCATGGTCCCCGCATCTTCGAGCGACCGGGAAAGCACTTTGCGGGGAATTCCTTTTTTGTCGTAAGGAGAATGAAACGCTTCTCCTACGACGAAGCTCGCCGCCATTTGGTTCGAGGTAATTGAATTAATAAAGGTCGTGGAAGCCAGAGACGAAAGTATAATCGAGGACCGGGACTTTGCGAAACGAAATACACGCCCGACGATCAAGGGCATGGCATCGATCTTATCAATAGCACCCACATAGATGAAGACAATCATCGAGATAATCACCGGCTCGCTGAGTTCGTAAAGCCCTCCGCGGTTGAACAATTTATTCAAATCATCTGGCACATCTGTTACCCATATCGCCATCGAGGTATCAAACCCTTTATAGAGGGACTGAACGGCATCACCGACCGTGGTCTGTTGGAAGAAAACAGCTATCAGGCACGCCGAGAAAGAAGAGGTTACCAATACCGGTAACGTGGCGTGTCGTTTGATTGAACCGTAAAGAACAATTGCGACGGGAACCAGTAGCAGAATATTGAAGTTAAACATCGATTTGATACCTTCAAGAATCACTGCGGTTTGCACGACCGACTCCGTTGTAGTCTCAACTGGAAAGACGAATCCTAAAATAAAATATAGTATCGCAGACAAAAAGGCGGAGGGCATCGTCGTATACATCATAGACCCGATATGCTCGAACAAAGGCACTTCTGCGGCCAAAGAAGCGACATTCGTTGTGTCCGACAAAGGAGACATTTTATCTCCAAAAAATGCACCCGCAATCACAGCGCCAGCAGCTATAGGTAGATTCGCATCCACCGTAATGGCAACTCCCATCAAAACCAGTCCCACCGTTCCAGCTGAACCCCAGGAAGTCCCGGTGAGTGTTGAGAATATGGCAGCCACCACGAACGCGATCAGGTAGATGTAATCCGGATGAATCAGTTTTATTCCGTAATAGACCAACATCGGTATCGTCCCGGCTGCTATCCAACTTCCGATGATCATTCCAATCGCAAATAAAATTAATATGGTCGGAAACGCCTTGGCCAGCTTTCGAATGATTGAGTCCTGGATCTCGATCCAACTGAACCCTAGGAACGCCAGATGCGCGATGGCTAACACGGCAGCCGACAAAAATACAATTTCCAATGGGAATGCGGGAAGTCCCTGTACCATGGGCCGGATGATTAATCCATAAACCAGTAAGACTATGAGCCCAGCGACCGGGATGAGTGCTTGAAAGAAGGAAACTGGTTTGGATGTTTCATCGGTCATAGAGATTTGTTAAACAGAAGGATTCGGAGTGACAGGAACAAACCACGATTACTTGAATCCTACAAGTCCGCAAAAACTACCGATCTAAATTTGACCACAGCCGAATAAGGTGGAAAGTAAGCTTCTACTCTAACGCAGTTGGCATGTCATTGAACGCAGAAAAAAGTCCGATACTGGAGCCCTATGAAGATCAGTATTCTTCTCAGATAGCTCGGTTTGAAAAACTGGCGAAACTATTCGATTCTCAATTTGGCATTCCAGGGACAAACATTCGCTTCGGGTGGGATGCCATTATTGGATTGATTCCTGGAATCGGCGATACTCTTACGCTCATTCCACAGGCGTATTTTTTGATTGAGGCATTTCGTTTGAAGGCTGATTCCGCGACCATTTCGAAAATGGTTTTGAATATAGTTATTGATTGGGTCGCTGGATCAATTCCCCTTCTGGGAGATATTTTTGACGTGGCTTTCAAGAGCAATGTACTAAATGCAAAACTACTCGCCGACGTCCTTCGCAAAAAGCAAGCTATCGATATCTAGCGCTTTGTTACAGCTACGCTTCAAAAGTGACAGATCCGTTAAATCAGAGCTCCAATAACAACTAAGGGTTGATCGACGTGACCTAAATCCGCTTATTCGCTACAGAGACTTGAGCGTGCTTTTTGACAGAGGTAACGCGGCCATACAGTACTATCCGATTCATCATATAATCATTCGTAGTTAACTGATAGTTAGGTAATCATAGAACCGTTGTTGTGACCTATTCGCACCAACGGTTTTTTGTGCCTCCACGTCGAAGTTCTTTTTGTTTGTGGTTCCTTTTTAGTCGATGAGTGTTTCGTTAAACTCTCTAAAGAACATAAAGAGAATGATCGCGGTTCCCAGAAAACCACCGAAGGCTAGTTGAATCGCCTGTGGCAGGCTGAGCAAAGCACTCAGGTAAACGATCAGGCTGGCAATCAGCAATGAAATCCCAAATGCCATGGTTGCCGATATGCTGACAATCGTGGATGCAGTCACCCGTAGTCCATGGGATTCCTTGAAGTAATACTTCGAGAAAACAATGTAGAGGATCATTGCGGTAAATCCTTGATCGTTCATCGGAGGGTGCGTCAGTAACGCGTCATACAATCCATGGGCAATGATCGCTATTCCAAAGATAAACAGGAAGTCATTGTAACTGTAACCCTGCGTCTTCCACATCCGACAAAAGAATAGACCGCACATGCCGGTTAGAGAAATATGCAAAAAGTTGGCTGTTAAAAACCTTGCGATGGAACCGGTGCCCATCGAACTCGAGAGGTAGCCGAAATTCTCCTCATATGCAAACCCAAGTCCCACGCAGCTCGCGACCAGCAAGAACTCCAATTCATTACCGCGCTTTACCAGGACCGGGACCAGGGGAAGAAACAGGAGAAGTTTACACACTTCCTCTCGTAAGCCCACCGTCGCGATATAATAAACAATACTGTGGAACAGTTCAGCGCCCTCGGAAATCGGAAGAAAATGATCCTCCAGCAATATCCAGAGAAGGGTTGGCGTAGTGCTCAAGGCCCCCAATGCGATACCTGTTATACAAAGTATGGGCGTCCAATTATCGAAACGCCAGAATTGACAAAGCTGCATGAGGATGACCGCCCATATAACCATTGCGATTGTCGCCAGAATAAAGCTACCGGGCTCAATTCTATCCAGCTGGGATAAGAAAATCCATTTCACGGCACCCAACCAATTTTGATCTGTAACCGCAATTTCGGCATGTATCCAAGGACTGAATGCAGTTTTGAATCTGGGATCGCCAGCCAATCCCCCGAGGGTCGCGTAGTCCTTCACATACCCCCGGTTAATGACCGCCTGTTCTCTTGCATACTGCGCTTCAGGAAACTCACTTTCCTTTATCAGGTACGCGAATGCTTTGTCATACCGTTCAGCTTTGCTCGCCACCATACCCAGCACCTGATTTGCATAGCGCCTCGGCGGATCGGAGTCGGCAAGTTTTTGAAGTTCCGCTTCGGCCTCGTCGGATGAACTGCCTAAAAACTTAAGAAAGAGCAATGTGATCTCCAGATCCTGCGGGGAAAGGTATTGGGTAAATAGTATCTCAAACTGAGGTTTGAATGCACCTTTGATCCAAAATTGCAGATACGGAATCTCCTGCAACAGCGTTTCTGTATCGAGCCTGCCCGCCTCAAACGCTTCATGAACAAAACTCAGAACGTCACTGGCCATGCCAGAGCGAATATCGCCAACATCTGCAAACTCCTCCACATTTGTGGAGAATAAGGAATCGATTCTATTACGAAGACTCAGGTCGCTTTCGAAATCAACAAAGCTGACCAACCCCCCAAGCAGAAGTCCTGTAGTAATGATTCCTGCACTCACTTTCCAAAGGAACGAGCGGCTGCGGGTTTTATGAGAAAGTTGTTTAAAAATCGGGTTCAAGGTGGAGCAGACTTTGTTTAAACCGAGAAAACGTCAAGTTAGGGGAATCACTCTTTACCCGTACCGCCAAAGAACGGGAAATACCGTAAAAAACATAAGATCTTCGACTTTTGTATCGTTCCAAGCTCTAGAATCATCCAGGTTTATACCATGCCTACCCTCTTGCGGATAACTTTTGCGGTCCTCTGTTTTTTAGCGTGCATGGCAACGTGGATAAATGCTGAAGCGGAGCCACGATGGCTTGAAGCGATTCAAGAAACCTACAATCGGGGTGAGGTCAGAAAGGCCCAAAAGGACCTCTCCAAACTTCAAAAAAAATTCCCCGATTGGCAGGAAGCCTACTACCTGAAAGGTCAGATCCATACCGCTGAAGGTGAAATCGATGAAGCCATTGAGGCCTGGAGCGCAGGGCTAATGGATACCGAAGGCGATCTCAATTTTCACCAGGCAATCATACAGCTTCACTTACAGATTGCTGAGCACGGCTTGAATCCACCCCAAAATAATAGTTTTATTACCGTCACTTACAACGATAGGCACCCGGAAGAAACGGAGAAGCTGAAAAAGGAACACAAGCAAAAAGCGATCGCCGCCATTCAGCTTGCATTGATCAGTCACCCCGATTGGAGAGAAGGCATCGCACTGTGTTCTAATCTGTTGTTTGATGAAGGGCGCATCGATGAATCAGAAGAGCAATTACAGCATCTCATCAAGTTGAACCCGAACTACCCGGAGGCTTTAGTCATTCAGTCCAAGATCAGCTCTGCACGAAACGATTACGCTCAAGCTCTTAAATACCTCGACCGCGCAGAGGTGGTGCAGCCCAACGGAGCCCTGATTCATACTCAACGTTGGGAAATACGAAAGCTTATGGGAGACAAGGCCGCTTTAGACGCAGCGTGGAGAAAGATGATTTTTTACCAAATGGTGCCAGCATTCACTTACCTCGATTACTCACCCGAAAACTTTGATCGTTTCCAATCGATCACTCAGATCGGAAACGGAACCGAGGAAAGCACGGATGAAGAAAACAAAGCGCTACAGGAAGCGGCCAACGCCGGAGCTCTGGCGCTTCTGGACTACGAGGGGGACGACCGACTTGATTGGATAATTGCAACTCTATGGCAGCATCGACATCACGGAAAAGTCGAAGACGATTTGTACGACGCCCTGATCCACGAAGAAGCCGTGATCGAAGTAAACCAGCTTCTGGACAGCGCCACGAACAATTGTACCGCCAGAGGATGTTTCCGAGTATTGTCCGAATTGGGAGATATGGAGGGTTTGGCAAAGGCAATTCAGCTTCTCCCATTCGATACGGACTTCATATGGCACATGAATACCGCCGGAGCGCTCGCCAGATGGGGAGACCCTCAGGCCATAGAGCCGCTCATCAAAAAGCTCACGGTCGAAGCACCTAAGATTAACCAGTTTCGAAATATCGACTTGAGCCGCTTCGGTTATGAAGACGCCCGCCTCAGAGCCGCCTTGGCACTTGGGCATTTCAAAGATCCTAGAATCGAAAAGGAGCTAAAGAAACACCTTCGTAAAAAAGATATCGGTGCCGCCTGCTACGTTTCCCTCTTCCGCATGACTGGAGACGCATCATTTATCGAAGAACTTCGCAAAAACGCACCGCGCCGAAAGTATGAAAACCTGATTCAGGTCATAGCATCCTTTAGAGGTCTCGATACGACCATGGCCGACGAACTCTTTGCCACTTTTGTGGATAAAGGCCTCATCGAAGAAACCACGTTTACGATTAAAAATTGAGAAACATTTAGTAACTCTGAAATATATTCATTCCGCTTTTGAATGCCTTCAGGAACTCATCATTATTTATAGCCCTTGCCTATCTAGTTTAAAGATCCGGGTTTATCTTTTCGTTTTCGTAAACACAGTTCTCTCGACGATTCCCGGTAAGGGCTCCACTCTTTCGTTCATGAATCGAAGAACTTTTCTCCAGTCATCCCTAGCTGCGCTGCCGATAGCTGGCGTCGGATCTATTTCTCAAGCCATTTCACAGGCTCCTCAGACACGAACCAATCCCATCGCCTTGTCCACCTACTCGCTTTGGAGGTTCCGCAATGAAGATTTGCGCGATATTCATACCTGCATTGATCTAGCGAGCGATTTCGGATTCGACGGCGTGGAACTCCTCCTTTACCAAATCGAACAAAACGATCTCCTCTCAAATAGCTATCTTCAATCGCTGAAATCCCATGCTTTCCGCCTTGGACTTCCACTTTGCGCCATGTCCACGCACCAGGGGTTCGTTTCACCCGACCGGGTACTACGGCAGCAGAATATTGACCGCACGATCGCCCAACTCGAAATCTGTGGTCGTCTCGGCATACCCACCATGCGCGTCAATACCGGACGTTGGGGTACTTCAGGAAGCTTCGATGAGCTGATGGCCAACAAAGGGAAAGAACCACCCCTGCCAGGCTACACTGATGAACACGGGTTTCCCTGGGTTATTGATGCATTTGAGAAATGCCTGCCGACGGCAGAAAAACTCGGCGTGGTCATGGGGCTGGAAAATCACTGGGGGCTTGGCCTCACAGCGCAAGGCGTCCTGCGCATCGTGAATACTATAGATTCACCGTGGCTGAGAGTCACTCTGGATACCGGGAATTTTCTGGAAAACCGCAAGGAACAACTCGATATGCTCGCGCCGCATGCCTATTTTGTTCAGGCGAAAACTTACTTCGGAGGAGGACAATGGTACGAACTTGATATCAATTACCATGAAATCGCCACCCTACTGCACTCTCACAATTATAGGGGATGGGTGTCTCTTGAGTTCGAAGGTATGGAAGACTACCGAACTGCGATTCCGAAGAGTCTGGCCCTTTTGCGACAGGCATTTGCGCAATCGGTGTAAAAGCTTCTTTTATTTACTCAAAAAACCTACACACTTTTTAGTTATGAAGTTTACCCGTCTTACCCTGATTTTCGTTCTTAGCCTTCTCGCCGCACTTGTTCACGCCGACACGCTGCCCGTCACTTTCAAGAAGGGTGAAAACGTGGTTCTGATAGGCAACGGCCTCGGCGAGCGCATGATTCACTACCCGCACTTCGAAACCGACCTGCAACGCAGTTTCCCGAAAGACGAATTGATTGTCCGCAATCTGTGCTTTCCAGGCGATACCGCAGGCTTCCGAGCTCACTCCTCTCGCGAAACCCAGTGGGCATTCCCCGGAGCAGAGAAATTTCATCCCGACAAGACCTTTCACGACGGAGTCGGATTCTACCCAACACCAGACGAATGGCTCACCACCGTTAAAGCAGATACCATTCTTGCATTCTTTGGTTACAATGAATCTTTCGATGGTTTCGAGGGCCTTGATAATTTCTATGGAGAGCTCGACGCTTTCATCACTCACACCGAGAATCAGCGCTACAATGGAAAATCCGCACCGCGATTGATTCTGGTCTCCCCAATCGCTTTTGAAGATCGATCAGCGGATTACGACCTGCCGAATGGTCACGCAGAAAATCGTCGTTTGGCCGCCTATGCCGAAGTCATGGAGCAAGTGGCCTCTGATCGCGGCATCGGATTTATCGACCTATTTAACCCCTCTCAAAGATGGTATCAGTACTCTGAAGAGCCACTCACTATCAACGGTTTTTTGCTCAACGATAAAGGTAATCAGGCAATGGCCAGTGAAATCCTTTCCGCCCTAATAGGCCAAAGGGACCCGAAGGCATTGACCAAAACCAAACGGGAAATAATATTTCAGGCTGTTGAAGCCAAGAACTGGTATTGGTATAACGACTACCGCATGCTGAATGATGTGCACGTTCATGGGCGTCGCCATAAGCCTTATGGCAACGTCAACTATCCGGAGGAGATCGCAAAGCTTCGCAAAATGACGACCCTTCGCGATGAACGTATACACGCTCTGGTTAAAGGGAGAGAAACCGATCTGATGATAGACGATCGCAAGACCGGTGACCTGACACCCGTCGAAACCAATTACGACCTTCCAATAGAATTTCTCTACGACGTGGCAGCGATTGACAAAATGACCGTAGCTGAAGGCTATGCCGTGAACCAGTTCGCCTCAGAATCCGATTTTCCGGATCTCAAAAATCCCGTGCAAATGGCATTCGATAATAAAGGCCGCCTCTGGGTTTCGGTTATGCCATCCTACCCTCACTGGAAACCGGGCGATCCGCTTCCCAATGATAAGATCCTGATCTTTGAAGACACCAACGGTGACGGCGTCGCCGATAAACAAAAGGTATTCGCCGATGGACTACACCTCCCTATGGGGTTTGAAATCGCTGCAGAAGGCGTCTACGTGACCCAAGAACCCAACCTCGTGTTGCTTGTAGACGACGACGGTGACGACCGTGCAGACCGCACAGAGATTTTGGTAGCCGGATTCGACTCGGCCGACACTCACCATGCCATTTCGGCCTACACGTCCGATCCAGCCGGTGCGATTTACATGTGTGAGGGTCGATTCCTCCACTCCCAGGTTGAGACTCCGTATGGCCCGCAACGCATGACCGATGGTGGTGCCTGGCGTTTCGACCCCTATTCCTGGAAACTCGAACGCTTCATGCAAACCGATGTTAACAATCCTTGGGGTATTGCCTACGATGAATGGGGACAGAATTTCCTGGCCGATGCGTCCGGCGGACAAAACTGGTGGTCATTGCCGCTGTCCGCTAAGGTTCCTCACGGTTACGAAATCGAAAAAGTCGATGAATTTACTACTCACCGGGTTAGACCCACCTCCGGTGCGGAATTTATCTACTCACGCCACTTCCCAGAAGAACATCAAGGCGATTTTCTGATAAACAACACGATCGGCTTCCTCGGAACCAAACAGCATAAAGTATGGGAAGACCAAGAAGGGGGCTTTACCGGTGAATTGAGGAATGATCTTCTCTACTCGAAGGATCCGAATTTCCGCCCTGTGGACCTCGAGTTCGCGCCAGATGGCTCACTCTATATAGTCGACTGGCACAATCCGTTGATCGGTCACATGCAACATTCTGCCAGGGATCCTAATCGCGATCATGACCATGGCCGCATTTATCGCATAACCTACCCCTCTCGCCCACTGGTAAAGCCAGTGCCCGTTGCCGGGGCAAAAATATCGCAGCTTCTGGAGAACTTGAAGGAACATGAGTATCGTACCCGCTACCGGACTCAAAGGGAACTGCAAGCGCGACCATCCAAAGACGTATTGCCAGCCGTAAAGAAATGGGCATCTGCACTAGACCGAAGTGATGCGAATTACGAACGCAACCTGCTTGAAGCTCTTTGGGTAACCTGGGGCCATCATCAAGTCGATCAAGACCTCTTACGTCAGTGTTTAAGCGCAGGTAAACACCAGACCCGTTCCGCCGCAGTTCGTGTTTTGCGTTATGCTTACAAGCAAGTCGACGGCTACGAAGCGCTATTCAAACAGGCAGCCAATGATTCTCATCCCCGCGTGCGCCTGGAATCTATCGTAGCCGCCTCCTGGATGGACAACGATACCGGCGCT
Organism: uncultured Opitutaceae bacterium; assembly: GCA_964352065.1. Taxonomy (GTDB): domain Bacteria; phylum Verrucomicrobiota; class Verrucomicrobiia; order Opitutales; family UBA2995; genus UBA2995. The sequence goes on along the minus strand of CAYGQM010000056.1, from coordinate 3,453 downwards.
CGCATCTTTCTCGAAGGGATCAAGAACCCCGTCACTAAGTGGATGGGACACACCATCACTGCCATTCTTGAAACCCTCGGCGACGATATTACCCGCCTTTATCAAACAAAGCAGATCGATCTCTCCGACAATCCAGCCGGCATGGCGTTTGTCGAAGGCACTTACGTTCCTTACCCCTACGAGAAGAAATACGAACGCCCTCCTGAAACCAGTATGCCAGCTGCTGCCTTAGCGGTGTGGGAAATTGGCCGCGAAGTCTATCAACGGGACGCCCATTGCATTACCTGTCATGGTGAAGATGGCAAAGGTGCGATCGCCGGAATTTATCCTCCCCTGAACAACAACGAGTGGGTGTGGGGTGACGATGAACGCCTTATAAAGATCATTCTAAAGGGTCTTTGGGGGCCGATCGAAGTAGCTGGTAAAACCTACGATCCGTCTACCGGTGTCCCGCCCATGACCGGCTTCGAGCATATGCTCACTGATAAAGAAATCGCGGCCGTTATTTTCTACGTTCGCGAAAATTTTGCCTGGGTCAAAGGCCGCCCGGCCACACTGATCGATCCCCTTGAAGTCACTCGTATCCGCGAACAAGAAAAAGACCGCGAAGGTTTCTACATGGTGGATGAGATCTTGAAGATGCACCCGATGCCGGAGCGAAAGTAGCAGTTAAATTCTCCAAAAATCCGACCTCCTGGATTGTTGGAAAAGTAAATTAATTTCGCGGGTTTCAGTACCTATACAACCGGTAAAACTGCTTGTCGGTAGAGACCTTGGTCCCCAGCCTTAATCCGGCATGCACAAATTGGTATCCCTAATTATCAAGCAAAGTTTAGCTGCGATCCTGGCGCTATTAACCGCTAACCTTATCTGTGCTCAACCCTGCTCGAATCCCTATCACGAAGTGGGAGAATGGGCTAAACTACCAAATGGGAGAATCATGGGGGCCGTTGGTAAAGTAACCTTTGATCCGGACGGAGAACATATCTGGGCCGTCATACGCTGTAGTGCCACCGAACCAGAACGCTTCGGAGATGAATGCCTTGGTTCTGATTCGGATCCGATTCTAAAATTCGATCAGGAGGGTAATGTAGTATAAAGCTTCGGCGCCGGTATGTTCATCTGGCCACACGGAATTGATGTGGATCAGAATGGGAATGTATGGGTGACAGAGGCTGTTGCCGATAATCGTATTCCTGAAGGAGATCCTCGGGGGCATCAGGTCTTCAAATCTAGTCCCGAGGGCGAGTTCTTAATGACCTTGGGTCTTCCTGGTATCGCCGGGACTGGAGAGTATGAGTTCAATGCTCCCGCTGACGTGATCGTTGCGGACCGTGGAGATATCTTTATCGCCGATGGCCATGGCCAGGACACAAACAATCGTGTCATGAAATATTCCAGTGACGGTACGTTTATAAAATCTTGGGGTAACACCGGCTATGGAACGGGCGAATTTAAGTCGCTACACGGTTTGGCCATCGATAAGCGCGGTAGTATTTTCGTAGCTGATCGTGGAAACAATCGTCTGCAGATATTTGATCAGGGTGGAGGCTTTATTGCCCAATGTACTCAATTTGGAAAGCCAAGCGGCGTATACTTCGACGAACATGACAATATCTATGTAGCCGATTCTGAATCTGATAATGTGGCGAATCCCGACTGGGAAATGGGTATAAGAATTGGAGACGCCCATCTCGGTTGGGTGCATTACTTTATAATGCTACCGACTGGCGATCCCCGCAATAAAAGAACCAATGGGGCAGAATTTGTAACGGTGGGCAAATATGGAAATCTACACGGCGGAGAACCGGGACCTCGAAAGCTAAAAAATATGTTCGCGTCCGACCGTAAGCCACTCCACATCAAGTTCCCAAGATAGAATCTCGCGCCATATAGATGACATGGGAGTTGTCAGGATGGACTGGATGTCCAGACCTGATAGTCGATGAAAACTAAAAAACAAACTCCCATATCAAATAAACAGACTAAGGTTAAGGCCGGTGTCATCAAGCTCGGACTTGATATCCACAAGAATAAGTATGTTGTGGTTGTGCAGATTGACGGTTCCTCACCGCAACGGGCTAAATCTATGAGTCCGGATAAGTTCCTTAGTTGGATAAGACAGCAGTTGGAGCAATCCGATGAGGTACATAGTTGCTATGAGGCTGGCTGTTTCGGTTACAGTTTGCACCGTAAGCTGATAGCCTTAGGTGTATGCAATTTGGTGGTACGGCCACGCAGCTGGGATGTGTCGAGGAGTATCGCGACGACACTCGAGCACAGCGAAGACATACGGGCAACGAGTGAAGACCGATAAGCGCGACGCCGCCGAACTTTGTTCGCACCTGGACCGTTATCTGGCTGGCAACAAGCGTGCCTTGACAGTGGTGCGCGTGCCAACCGAACCCGAAGAGCAAGGGCGCAGCCTCGGACGCTTGCGCGAGAAACTCTCTCGTGAACTCAAGCGGCTGGCAAACAGTGGTCAGAGCACTGCCCTTTATTACGACTATACGTTAGAATCGACCTGGTGGAAACCGAAGAAGATGGCCCTATTGCGTGCTCGTTTGCCAGATTATCTGATCGAACTGCTAACTCCCTTGCAGAGCATACTGCTGGTTGTGGCCGAGCAGCTAAAGGAAGCAACTGCGCGTGAAGAACGGCTCAATGCCAGGAAACTACCCAAAGGACTCGGAGCACTCACCGCCTCGGTGTTGGATCGTGAGATCTGTGACTATCATCGATTCAGCAATCGCGGTCATGTAGCCAGCTATACCGGCTTATGCCCATCGGAACACTCAAGTGGCGGGAGTCGCATCCAGGGAAGTATCACCAAACACGGCAATCGGCGAATACGCCATGTCCTGATCGAGGCATCGTGGCGGCTGTTTCAGTTCCAACCGGACTATCATCCAGTGAAAAAATGGAAGGAGCGAATGGTGCAGGAACCGATGACAAAAGCCCGCAGAAAGAAAATCGCCGTGGCAGTGGCCCGTGAGTTTGCCGTGGATTGGTGGCGCATACAGACTGGGCAAACCGATCCCGACAAACTGGGCCTTCAAATGGAACTGCCGACATGCAGTTCACTGGCAACCTGGCGCAAACACCAATTAAAGAACAGCGCTCAAAACAACTAATATGGCTAATTGAATTCACTTTCACTTTTAGAGCGGAAGACTCGCCCGAATTGACCCATGAGCCTTGAGATGGCTCGACCAATAGATTGGGCAGTCTTTGCTCCTCCAGCCTGATTGGATACATCACCTTGCACTGTCGCCAGTCAACGACACGTGCGGATAGCAGGTTAAGAGCGGCTGTTAAGGCTGACTGCTTCGGCGGAGGAGACGTTTACTATATCGCTTTCTCATCTACCTGCGAATCGAAACCCATGAACTAACAAACAAAAAAGAATCGGGCATCAAACCCAACTTGACAAAAACTCCCATAGCAGGGTCA
>CAYGQM010000055.1:14154-47878 GCA_964352065.1 uncultured Opitutaceae bacterium | reverse complement strand
GATTCCGATCCCGGTATCGCAAATCGCAATGGAAAGTTCCTCATTTGCGGAGTCATAAATCATTTCGATTCGTATAGATCCTTCCCGAGTAAACTTCACGGCGTTTCCTATAAGGTTGCTAAGGATTTGCCTTATCCGCGTAGGGTCTGAATTTATCAGGGATGGAGAATCTGGACTGATTACAATTGCTAGGTCCAGACTCTTTTCGGCGCAGATGTGGGCGAACGATTCTGCGGTAATCTCGAGGAGCTCATTGATGTTAACCTGGGTAGCAATGACTTCCATGGTTCCCGCCTCGATTTTTGAGATATCCAGAATATCGTCTATAATCTCTAAGAGTGAATCAGCGCTGGTTTTTATGGTGTTAGTAAGATCCAATTGATCGCCCGTTAGGTTCTCTTCCATCAGTAGACTGCTCATGCCAATAATTCCATTCATCGGAGTCCTTATTTCATGACTCATATTTCCCATGAATTCATTCTTCGCTCGATTGGATGCTTCTGCCGCAAATCGCGCTTTCTCGAGTTCGGCCAAGTTTGCTTCCAACTGTAAGCGAGATGACTGTAAATTGGATGTCATTTGATTGAACGACTTTGCAAGATCTCCGCACTCATCAGTTGTATTAGTCGAGATTCGCTTTGAAAAGTCTCCTCGTCCTACCGCCTCTGCACCGTCTCTGAGTTCTCTGAGAGGACGGGTTAATCTTCGAATCAGAATCAAAATCACTGTTACGCTAACCGTTATTCCGACGGTACTCGCGGCTATGAGCGTTGAACGGGTCGCTTTAAGAGCTTGTAGGCGTTCTTCATAAGATGAAAGTAGCACGTAGTTCAGAGCATTGGACGAGCCTGTGCCTTGTCTGATTTGGCCTCTTAGCATGTGGTAATGAATACCCCCTAACTCCAAAGGGTGAACCTCATCGAATGGTGAAAGAAGTAAATCGCTTTGTGCTCCTGCGAAGCTGTTATTTTCGATCGTTCCAGATAGGTAGTTGTTGCCGGAGTAGATAAGTATTTCGGTTCTCGTGAGGGACTTTAGATCATTGAGGCCAGATTGCCCAAGTTCCAGTCCGAGAGTGAGTGTGCCCAAAGCAGGTCTTCCTTCGGAAATAACAACCGGTATTGTAACTAGGTTGAAGGCACTGCTTTCGATGGCAATCAGGTCAGAGTTTAGTCCACCAGCTAGAGTTTTTTGAATGCTTGACTTTGCTAGAGCTTCGAATTGCTGGCTGTCTACCGAGTTGTTTCTTTTGGCGAGGCTTGATTTGTTCGTTCCGTCGACAGGCGTATAAACGATAATCTGTACCTCTTCTCCGAATTCATCGAAACCGTCGCCTAGATAGGCCTGCATAGTGTCGGCGTCATCTAGTTGTGCAACCGCTTTGAACCGTGGTTCATTGACCATATTTCGAAACCGCATTTCGAGGTTTTTCTCACGGAGTTCCAATGAGTTGGTGAAAACGTCGCGAACCGTTGTAAGGGTCTCTACGGCGTCATTTTTAGCATTGGTCTGTATGTGGTGATCCAAGGTCCAAACGGTGAATACTGGAAGCAAAATCAGGACTGCCAGTACAGGAATTAAGACCTTCGTCTGAAACGAAAGTCTTACCTTTGGCATGCGGATCCTGTTCATTAAAGTTAGTATTTGGGAAGGTCAGATAATCCCATGAATATATCTAGATTGACTGTTCCTTCTTCAGGTACGACGACGTCCAAGTATTTGGGTGGAAGGCGTTCGTGCCAGGCCTTCAGCTTGTAGGTTCCAGCTGGAACGTTTTTAATTTCGTAGTTTCCCCGTTTATCGCTTAATGAAAAAAACGAGTTGGGCATTACCAATACGATACAGTTCATTTGTGAATGTATCGAGCAGAACACATCCACGCGTCCGGGGGTTTCGAAAATCACAGTCTTTGCATCGTCTTTACTCTTATAGTATCCCAAATCGAACGGGCGTGCTTCAGAAATTGAAAAGACATTGTGAAATATTTCATCACGATTGGGCCACTCAACTGCAGTTCCTTGGACAATCGGCAAAACGTGCGGAACGAACTGACCGTCCTTCTGCTCTACTTGAACAGTTCTAGGGGAGGTGGTGTCCTGCTTCGGCAGGCCTATCGACTCGATGCTTATGACGAAATTTCTGAAACTCGAGTAATCAACCTGCTCGAGGAATTTGTATTTCCGACTCCCATAGCTGTCATTGTTTCTCCCTTCGGTGATATTGGGGGTTACCTGTGCACTTATCTTTCCTCGAATATTTCCGGCTTCCAGTTGAGTTGAAAGTGAGAGTATTAGAAAAAGGATTAGACTGATGGACAGTGATTTCATGATCTTAAAAACGAGCACCGACCTCTGCGGTAAAGATGTCGGTATCTGTGCGTTTGGTTCCGTTTGAGAAGTATCCATCTTCAAGTGTATAGTCCACTTTCAGAACCAGGTCTTTGTGTGGCCAATAGCTTAATCCGGTGGATAGACGCCGCAGTTTCTCTGTCATGAAAGGTCCGAAAAAGTAACGGCCGCGGGATCCCATTCCAGCTACCGGATAACCCTGTTGTACGTCCATTCCGGAGTAGCGAATCGCGGCTGTGAGCGTTTGCGTCAATTCTTGCTGGCCTTCTATTTTCCAGAATTCGAAATTTCGGCGATTGTCCGTTAAGGGATCATTATCCTCATACCACGCTCTTCCATACGCAAAGTTTAGCTGACCGCTTTGCCAAGTGTACCGTCCGTCCAATTGATAAAGATCTACACTGAATTCTGATGTGTCGGGAGAGCCGATGGACCGGAAGAATCCGTTGCCGAACCAGAGTTCGGAGAGCGTCTCATTTTCAGTATCGATACCACCGGTAGTCATAGCACTGGCACTGAAATTTAACGACGAAGAAGGGGAGTAGCCGAACCTGGCTGTTAAAGCTTTTTCCGGGGTATAATCCCGAAGGGCATCGTGGCTCCCGTTTTGTAACGCTACGATATATGAAAAATCACCAATCGAACCGAATGCTTCTATTCCTTCGTCGATTCCCCAAAAGTCACTCACGGAGTGGGCTATGAGTGGATTGCGCATTACGTCGCGGTTTTGATATTCTTCTCCGAAGGGAATGTCCAGTCTGCCTAGTCGTATAGTCATTCCGCTCTCCCAGTTGCCCAAATTGACCAGATCTTCGAATTCCAGATACAACTCTCCTATTCGAAGATCAGTGTTGTTGGATTCCCGAGTGAAAAATTCCAACTCCGAGAAGAGGTAGGTTCCTGGGGTGATTTGAGCTTCGATGAAGAGACGGGCTTCATCTATCCCAAATTCTTCGTTCGGGAAATTGGTATTTGCCTCGCCAGCTCTGAAAACTACACCCGCTTCGCCGGAAATATGGATGGTGCTATGTTGCAGTAGGCTTCCGGACGAGTCCGAAATTGAAGGCTCTGATATCGCCAAGGCTTCTATTTTCTTAGATTGGCGTTCGGACTCGCGGTCGGCGGTTTCGATTCGTTGGCGAAGGTTTTCAATCTGAGATTGTTGGCCTTCGAGCATCGCCATAAGGGATTGGTTCTGCTCCTCCAGAGCGGCGATTGTTTCCCTCAGGCTTTTATTTTCGTCATCAGCCATTCCGATGCAGGGCATGAGCCCTGATACGATTAAATAGATGATAGGCCTTTTGAGTTTCATTTCTGAGATCTGCTACAGGGCAATTGACGATACGAGGCTGACCAAACCTGCATTGGGTTGACTGCTATTCGAAACAGGCATGAGTTGGTTGAGACTTTCGAAAGAGATGAGTTTTGATTATTTCCAGCTTCAAAATGGCTGCCTAATCCGTCAACGGACCCCGCCAGACTGACTCGACGTTGATACTAATTTAACAACCTGCCTATTGGGTCTTACTGAAGCGTTAAGCAGCCCTGATTCCTCTAGGGTTGGGGTATCGGAATTGTAGGGGGCTTTCGTTCTACCCAGTTCTTGCTTGTTTTTTTCTGAATATGGAGCAGAAAGAGAGATCTCCAGACTTAGCCCAATTACCCGAAAACGCAGAACTACGATGCCGCCATTAGACTCAGATACGCATGAATGGTTTTCTGAACACCTTGAGCCTCACGAAGGCATGCTTCGTGCTTGGTTGCGAAGTAGATTTGGTGATGAGAGTGAAATTGATGACATTATTCAGGAGGCGTTTATGCGGGTATTGAAGGCGAAAAGGAAAACGAAAATCGCATCTCCGAAGGCGTTTCTTTTTGCGACGGCTCGCAATCTGGCATTGGGGGGAATTCGAAAAAGGGCTTATCGTGGCGAACAAAATTTGGCGGATTTTAATGAGATGGACGTCTTGGATGCGCAGGAGAACATCACTGCTGCTGTTGTCCGCTCCGAGGAGCTTGAATTATTAACCAAAGCCATCCAGTCATTGCCGACCCGTTGCCGACAGATCATAACTTTGCGTAAAATCTATGGAATGCCGCAAAAGGAAATAGCACGTGAACTGGGTATCTCGGTAAACACCGTCGAGACTCAGGGAACTATCGGCATGCGTAAGCTGGGGGAATTTTTTCAGAGAGTCGAGCGTCAGGGGCCGTCAGGAAACTAGATTATTTTAATGAGTAACGAAGAACATTTGAATGAAGAGCTGGAGCAACAAGCTGCCACGTGGATGTGGAAGCTTGATCGTGGTCTTTCCGGTGACGAGCAGGACGCTTTTTTTGACTGGCTTGCCGAAGACCCCAAGCATTCGAATGCGCTGGTCCGTTACCGTAAGAATTGGAAGCGGCTGGACAATTTGTCCTCTTGGTTGCCTGAACACAGTGATGTTCCGAATCCGGATCTGTTGGCACCTAATCGTCGGTCGCAGTCTGTAAAGTACCTGGCTTTTTCGCTTTTGACCGCAGCGGTGCTCGCGCTTTCGGTCTTCGTATGGAGGAACAATGACCCGAGCCTCTCAGGATCAGGCGACGTCGCGATTGTCGAGCAGATAGAAAACAGAAATGCACTCGAAGATGGTTCGGTTGTGAAGTTGAAAGACGATGCGGAAATTACCGTACTCTACTCCGCTTCAGAACGGCGGATTCGTTTGGATAAAGGGGAAGCCTTTTTTATAGTCACAAAAAATCCGAAGAGACCTTTTGTGGTGGAAGTTCAAGGGATTGACGTCAGTGCTTTGGGAACGGCTTTCAACGTGCGTCTTGACTCCGAATCGTTCGAAGTTCTGGTATCCGAAGGGGTTGTCTCGGTTGAGGGTAAAAAACAGGATTATGATGAGGGATTGGCTCAAGAATTTCCTGAAAATCCGCTATTGGAAGCCAACCAGCGAGCCATCATATCACTTTCTGAAAAGGCGGAAACTCCCGCGATAGCTACGCTCACCAAGGGTGAAATTCACCGGGTGCTTGCCTGGCAACATGGGTTGGTGTCCTTTACCTCGAAGCCTTTGTCGGAAATCGCTTATGAGCTCAATCACTTCAATGAGACTCAGATGACAGTTCTCGACGAAGAGCTGGCGAATACCCGTTTTAGCGGCTCATTCCGTTCCGATAATATGGAAGGTTTTGTGCGGCTGCTCGAGGCTGCCTTTGGGGCAACGGCGGAATGGAATGGAGACTCCGAAGTTCTCCTGAGCAAAAAAGTTGACTAAAAGTTAGTTGAAATAGATTTTCTTTTAGTGGAAAACCTAGGTCGGTGCATCCCGTGTTGTGATACCCATCGCAATGCCCCAAGCAAACTACAAAGAATTACCTCAAACCGGCCTAATTTCCGATTCATATGAAACCATCGGTTCACTTGGTCTTGGTGATGTCTACTCTGATTCACTTGTGCAGCAGTTCAACACTGTCAGCAATAGATCAGACCGTGGAGGTAGTGCTGCCATCCGGCAATGCTGTGGATACGCTCAAGCAACTCGCTGCTCAGACCGAGCTTCAGCTGATTTATTCCTCCGGCTCTCTGGCTGGAGCGAAGACAAAAGCTGTGACGGGAAAGTTTCTCGCAAGTCAGGTTCTGGAACAAATGCTGGAAGGGACTTCCTTCAAAGCGGTTCAGGACGACGAGACTGGAGCGTTCGCTATTATTCGCCAGGCGGCGAGTGACGACGAATCACAGACTAACCATCTATCGACTCCAACATCGAAGGCAAATGACCAAACCAATATGAATCAAAACGTTGATCAGAATAAAAACCTGCTACAGAGTTTCCTCAAAGGCGTCCTGGCCTTGGCTGTAGTGGGATCCGCGCCTGTCACCGCACAGGAAGTGTCTGAGGAAGTGTATGAATTAACTCCGTTTGAAATCCCCGCCGACAGTATCGGATATGTGGCGACTTCATCCTTGGCTGGAACCCGTTTAAGAACGGATCTGGCCGATATCGGCTCTTCTGTATCCGTATTTACGGAAGAATTTCTAGAGGACGTGGGTGCAGTGGATAATGAGTCGTTACTTGCATTCGGTGTGAGCACTGAAGTCGGGGGAGCCCGAGGGAATTTTATCAATGCCGATTCCTTCGGTATCGAGAATTCCAATATCTCGCGCCCTAACAACAACACCCGTGTCCGGGGCCTTACCAGTGCTGACAACACCCGTAACTACTACCTGACGGATGTGCCTTGGGATTCGTATACGATTAATCGCGTCGACATCCAGCGGGGTGCGAACTCGATTCTATTCGGTGTTGGAAGTCCTGCAGGTATCATCAATGCCAGTACGATTGAGGCCGGTATGTATACGAGTGGTGAAGTGAAGTTCACGCTCGATAAGTTCGCTTCCAGGCGACTGAATATCGACTACAATCGGGAAATTATAGAGGGACAGTTAGCCGTTCGTATCGCGATTTTGGAAGACAAGCAAAACTTCCGCCAAAATCCTGCTTACGAAGACGATTCCCGACTCTTTGGAACGATTACGTGGCAGCCGGATGCGCTCAATCAGAATGGAAACATTTTTAAGATCAAGGGCAACGTTGAGCATGGTAAAATTGAAGGTAACCGTCCGCGTTACATAGCGCCGATCGATGGGATTTCGCCGTGGTTCGCTGCTCCGGGGACCAGTGGATTCGGAGGTGACTTTGCAAATGCCGGTGACTGGGGCCTGGGTGGCCGCTTGGTGGATCCGATCAATGAGAACGAAATCCAAACAGCCAATAATTCGTCTGGCCGTTTCTACTCTCCTTGGGTGGGGACCACATTTGGTGGGATTAATCCCAAACTTGTCTATGATGAAACCTCTCCAAACTATAAGATACATACGGAAAACGCCGCTAACACCAGAGGCAGTTATTTCGTTCAGGATGGCAACGTGATTGTCAATGACGGCAACCTGACCAACGGGGAAGTTCAGGGATCTGTACGGGGTACCCAGACGATGCTGATGTGGGCGACCAACCGTGCGGCCGCGAATGCGGGGCTACCATTCCAAGGTTTTTGGAAAGATTCCTCCTTTACGGACACGCAGTACTTCGATTTCTACAACAACCTTCTGGATGGAAACACCAAGAGGGAGTTGAAGGAGTTTACTACCTACGAAGTAGACCTAACGCATACCTTTTTGAATAACAAAGTAGGGTATAACCTGGGCTATTTCTACCAGGATTACGACAGTCAGTTCGAAGCGAACCTGGGGCAGGTATTTGCACCGTCTATCGTAGTGAACATTGCATCTTTGGATAGAACTGCGACCCCTGAGAACCGGGTAGCAAATCCTTACGCTGGAAGACCCTATGTGTCATCCGACAATCCAAGCGGAAGCTTCTCGAATATCGATCGCGAATCGAAACGCCTTCAAGTATTCTTCAATCACGATTTTGCGGAAGACAGTGACAGCGTGTTGTCCCGCATCCTAGGCCGCCATGATCTTGTGGGTATTTTGCAAGAGCGCGAAAGCACCCAGTGGAATCGTAATTACCTCATGCTGGGTTATGATCGTGAGTTTATTCTGGGCCGAGGCTACGACCTGGAGAATCCAAATACGCCTCCTCCAGGGGCCAGATTGGTTGAGTATTCTAATTCGAATGATGGCTTTAATCCGGATTTTCATATTTACCTTGAAAGTGAAGGAAATGGACTGACCAATCTCAAGGGCATCGGAGATATTGTCTATCCTTCCTCAGGCACTTACGCGATCCAGGGATTTGACGCCACTCCATTGCCAGGATTCGACGCGGCAGCTGCGGGCGCGGATTGGGCAGACATTTATGCAGGTGACGACGCAGTAAGTCCCCAGGCTAGAAACCCTGACAATTATGTTGGTTGGAAGGGCAATGTCGGAGCGTATGGTTTAGTGAATGCTAGCGATAGCGACCAAGCTCTGGAATACCTGACGACAGGCCGTTCCCGTCAAACATCCAAGGTCGAATCCAAAGCGGCTGTATGGACCGGAAAATTCTGGGACGGAGCGATTGTTGGTATGTATGGCTGGCGCGAAGATGATTCGACCGAAACATGGCCGAATCATAATTATACGAACGATGGTCCGGTATTTGATCCCGACGACCTGGTTGCCAATGGAGGTCCTAACGGCGAAGTTTACATCCGATCCACGACCACCCAGTCAAGGAATTGGTCTGTGAAGGCTAATTTGAATGAGCTTACCGGTTTGGGTAGCGATCTTCCCTTCGACGTCAGTGTGCTTTACAGTGAGGGTGAAGTTCAAACACCAGATCCTTCCCGTATCGACGTATTCGGCCGGACGTTGGATAACGCCCAAGGCAACACCGAGGACCTTTCATTGGTCTTTAGAACCAAGGATAATAAGTGGTCTCTCAGACTTACCGAGTACACCACTACGGTCACCAATGCTCCTTCTGGTTCCAATGTGAACCGTGAGAAGTGGAGGCTGCAGCAGGTGCTTCAACAAGGCGCTTTGCGTGCGGGTTTTATTGAAACGGATGCCCAAGGGTACACTAACGATGATCTGCCTTTGAGTCCAGGTGCTGCTGCGGCTGGATATACTGACCCTGTGACAGGTGAAGCAGAGTATCGCAGAAACGAAGTTGCACCAGGTTGGCGTCGTATGGAACGGCGTTTACGTGAGGAAATTCCCCTGACGGAAACCTGGTATTTGTCGGAGTTTCAACCGGGTGATCGGACAGCTCCAAACGTATTGTTTCCAGACAATGCGACTTTGGTAGAGAATCAAATCTCTGAAGGTTATGAGTTTGAATTGACTGCCAATCCAACGAAAAACTGGACGATCGCTTTTAATGCATCGAAGTCGAATGCGATTCGTGATGGATTACCGGGTCCAGATTTTGGTCAAGCTATTGATCTCGTTATCGAAGAGCTTTCAGGTCCTGCGGGAGACCTACCGATCTTCTGGAATACTGGTCCGGGAATGGAAGGGTGGTTAAATCCATTTATTGGAGACGTTGTTCTAGCCCGTGCTTTGAACGGCGCATCTCAACCGGAAATTCGTGAGTGGAGAGCAAACCTCATTACGAACTACCGTTTCTCAGAAGGGACCTTAAAAGGTTTTGGATTGGGGGGTGCTGTGCGATACGAAGACGGTCAAGTTTACAGCTATCAGCCTACGCAGGATGCAGATGGTTTGTTGGGTGTAGATATCAACACCTTCTGGATGGATGACTCCCGTGAGACGTTTGATTTCTGGTTAAGTTATGAAACGAAGATCAATGATAAGATCGATTGGAAGCTTCAGTTAAACCTGCAAAATGTGTTTGGTAAAAACGAACTGGTTCCTCTCCACCGCAACCCGGACGGCTCTTTTGGCCAGATGGGGATCCGGGAAGGAAGTAGTTGGAGTATTTCCAATACCTTCAAGTTCTAACAGACTTTAGTTTATAGTAGTTTTAGTTCGTAGTTGGGCGCCCTGATTAAACATCGGGGCGCCTTTCTGTTTATACGAAAGGTCGGTATCTATTTTACAGTTCGTTCCCGGATTCCACGTTGAGACTGCCATTGAATACCAGGGCTTCTCAGATCGGACAGCCCTTGGGGATTGATTAGGCTGCTTCGGTGAACCATATAAACGATAATACTAGTCGGTAGGTATTTCCCGTTCACTGTTATCCGATGAGACCGGCATTCCATTTACTAGCGAAGCCAGCAACATACGTAGCCAAAGTGAGCGATTTTGTTGGAACAGGCCCGATTCATCGGGTTGTAATACCGTGTTATCTAATGTCCGTGTTTGTGGCCGGTGTTTGCAGGTTCTGCCGTGGGAGTGGGTCTCTCAATTTTCGGAGCACCGGGCTCTTCTATAATTAACAATTTCTGATTCGACGCTATAGGTCCGTTAAGCGTTTGTATTTTTCCCGATGGCCATTCGACAGTTACCGAGTCGATGGTGCTATTTGAGCCCAGTCCAAAGTATAATGGATAGCTGGATTGGGACAGGTAGCCACTCTTGCCGTTGTTAAGTTGAGACCAGGTTCTGTCTCCAGTCTTAACACGAACAATCGCGCCAAATCCCTCACGGTTGGATGCGGTTCCTTCGAGATCGATCTTTATGTAGTTCAGATTCGTTTGTTTTTCGGAAAGATCGCTTATGAGGAGGGTGGGTTCGGAATGAAAATCATTGGTCACGATATCCAGGTCGCCGTCATTATCTAAATCAAAAATAGCTGACGATCGTCCTCCCAATGCACCCCAGACTGAGATCTTTCCTGCATCGGGATTTTCCTTAAGGTACTCTTGCGCCATAGGATGATTTTTGTCAGAACCTTTGGCATCCAGTTCGAACCATGGGATCGCGGTGCGACCACTTTCTCGGGGTTCTACGCCAAGTAAGAATTCCGCGTCCCGGAGCATGCTTCCTGCATCATTGATAAGTAACGAATTGGGGTGGTAACGAAACCCGAAGTTCATACTGGATACAATGAATGCATCTTCAAAACCGTCAGCGTTGAGATCCCCCACGCTGAGTCCCCAAGGCCAATAATTTTCGGCTCCATTCTGGTCTGAGATCTCAGTAAAAGTCCCATCGCCGTTATTTTGATAGAACGCATTGCCAAAGATACTGCGTCCGCCTGAACGCAGATAAGATTCCGGAAATTGGATATCGGACTTTTTCTTTTCCTCCTCAAGGACGGGGTCCACGTCTTTGGACATGTCTGAATGCATGTCGGTGATGAAGATATCAAAGTTCCCATCCTGGTTCCAGTCGAACCCGTGCACCCCCATCGCACCCCAGGGAGTATTGCCAAACACGGAAGACGTTTTTTTGATAAACTTTTCTCCTTGTTGGTTTTCCCAGTAGTCGTCGTGCCCTTGCATGTCGGTTATATATAAGTCGATCCAACCATCAGCATTCACGTCGATTGGCAGCGCATCGCCGTTCCAACCGGTTTCGATGAGACCCATTTTCTCGGATACGTCCGAGAAAGTACCATCTTGATTGTTGCGGTAGAGAATGCTGCGTTCGGCCCGCCAGGGTTTCAGGTGCCCGTAGAAGCCATCGGAGTGTCCATTGTAAAAGTTAAAGTCTCCGTTTTCACGACCTTCTACCGCCTTATCGTTTCGATTGCTCCGGTATTCGTTGGAGGTGTACTCACCGACATTGGTTAGGAAAAGATCCAGGTGACCATCCCGATCGAAGTCAAAAAAGACTGCGCCCGATGAGTGTCCATGATGACCTAACCAACTTTCCTGTGTGATATCTTTGAACTCCCAATTTCCTTGATTCTTAAAAAGCTTATTTCCATCGCGAACAGAGGTTACGAACAAATCAGGCAGTCCATCGTTGTCGATATCCGCGAAAGATGCCGAGACACATACTCGATCCTTCAGGGCTACACCTGCGGCTTCAGTCATATCAATAAAGGACCCGTTCCCGAGGTTCTGATAGAGCGCGTTGCTACCGATTTGATTCACGAAGTATATATCGAGATTACCGTCTCCATCCACATCCGTGACGGCTACTCCGTTTCCGTGGTCGTAGTGCACGGCTTTGTAGGAATGGCCGGCGTCATCAACCACCCGATTGATCCAATCGATTCCGGAGTCCGAATATCGGTCTTGGAATTGGAAATCGATGAAGGCGTTGAAGCTGTCTCGGGTAGTCAGCTGTTGTTGCTTTCGCTCCTCCATCCAAGGCGAGTCGATGATTTCAGCCGGATCGGGCAGTATCACCGCACCATGACTTACTTTGGCGTCTCTTGTCCCGGGCGATTGTGAGTGAACGTCACCTCCAAAAAGAACCAGTGCTGTGATTGGGAGAATGAACGATTGGAAGGTGCGAAGCGTATGCATGATAGAGAATAAATGTTAGCAAAAGTGAGGTGATCGGTAACCTAGGACGGGCCAAGCAGTAATATCCGCCAATTGCACAATCTTTGAAGCATAATAGATGCCCAATAAACTGATTAACGGAACCTGTGTGTGGTAAAGATACCAAGTGTGACAAATGCAGTTTCAAAGTCTATGGTTAATCCTGGAAGTTTACGGTGAAACGATAGCGAGGTTGAGCTTTTAGTGGAAATCACCGCCAGGATCATCTAGTTCAAACAGAGTGCCCAAATTGTAATGATGAAGGCGGCTTTCAGTTGGTTCCCATAGTGTATCCTTGCACCTGCATAATGGAACGACAATCGTGATGGTATTTGAGAATGTCCCTTATAAACACAGTGCTAGCGAAAAGGAAGATCCTCGCCTTTCTGATTGGAAGTTTGTTAATAGGACACTGGGTGGCGGCGCAAAGACCAGACAGTATCTCAGTTTTGAGTTTGCAGCCTTGGGACGAGGAAAATGGAACCGAAAAACTATTTACGGAACTGGATGCTGGGGCAGTGGGCCTTGGCAGCTTTGAAAATATTTACAGCAGTCCCTATGTATTCGAAATGCGATGGCGTGAATACCTGATTGGAACGATCGGAACCGGGCTCGCTTTAGGGGACATCGATGGGGACAGGTTGCCGGATGTGTTTCTGGTGAGTAAGGACGAGCAGAGCAGATTGTACCGTAATCTGGGAGGTATGCAGTTTGTGGATATCACCGGGCAATCGGGAATCTTGGATTCTGAGGACCCTGGCAGTGGAGCCGCTTTCGTAGACGTCGACAACGATGGAGACCTGGACCTGTATCTTTGTTTTGTGGCAGGGAGCAATCAGTTATGGATCAACGATGGGGAGGGGCACTTTATTGAGAATGCAGCTGAATGGGGGTTAGCTATCAATACGGGATCCACGATGGCGTCTTTTGCAGATTTTGACCGAGACGGTGATCTGGATCTTTACCTGCTGACAAATCTGGTTCATTGGGAGAATAATACGGAAAAGCTGGCCGACTATCTGTTTGAAAACAAGGGGGATCGATTTGAAGACATCACTTCCTCATCCGGAATCTTTGGCGCTGGGAATGGACACTCTGCGTTATGGTGGGACTACAATGAAGATGGTTGGCCGGATATCTATGTGTCTAACGATTTTGAAGACTTGGATAGATTGTATCGGAATAATGGAGACGGAACCTTTACGGATGTGTGTTCGTTGGTATTTCCTCAGGTCCCGTTTTATTCTATGGGCGGGGATTTCGGTGATGTTAATAACGATGGTCATTCTGATTACTGGGTCGCCGATATGGCTGCGTCGACGCGCGAAAAGCATATGCGCACTATGGGAAATAATTGGCATGTGTATTTGCATGAAAGCGGAGATAAAACTCATCAGTCCGTTAAGAACTCGTTGCTCCTCAAGCTGTCTGAATCGCAGTTTGTGGATATCGCTTTTCTGTCAGGACTCGCTAAGTCAGATTGGACCTGGGCGGCACGTTTGGCGGATCTGAATAATGATGGTCGATTGGATGCCTTTGCCACGAATGGGATGCTAAGGTCATTTCATGATACCGATGTAATTACCCGAGGAGGATTCACCACGGCTGAGCAACTGATGTCTACGGCATTTTTAAACGAACCGATTCTGAGAGAGACGAATTTCGTTTACCAAAACATGGGTGACTTGGTGTTTGAGGAAAAAGGTCAAAAATGGGGACTGGATAAGTATGGCGTCAGTTTTGGGGCAGCCTTTGCTGATTTGGATTTGGATGGCGATCTGGATATCGTTCTAAATAATTTTAAAGATCCGGTTTCGGTGTATCAAAATAACGAGGCACGCTCCAATCGCGTGACGATTCGGCTTAAGGGGACTGAAAGTAATGCGTATGGAATCGGTGCGAAAGTGAAGCTTATCAGCGGTGATCTTGAGCAAATCAAAGAGCTAGCCGCGATGCGTGGTTACATGTCGAGTGATGAGCCCATACTGCATTTCGGGCTTGGAACATTTTCCACCATTGACCGGTTAGAGGTGACTTGGCCCAGTGGTGTCTTCCAGCTCTTTGAGGGGCTTGAAGCGAATCGGCACTACGAAATCAAGGAAGCTTCGAATAGAGCTTTGACTCCTGTCGTTGCTAAACGAGTTACTCTGTTTGCACCTTCTTCGATCGAGCTGCCAGATACGACGGTCCGGAAAGAAGCCTATTTTTCTGATTTTAAACGGCAGGAACTGCTACCGTTTAGACAGTCCCGATTGGGAGGTGCCGTTGAGATCGCCGATCTGAACGGAGATGGGTTAAACGATTTGGTATTATCCGGCGCGTCTGGGCAGGAAACAACGGTGCTGGTCAACCAGGGTGGTCTAGCTTTTGAAAAGGTATTGTCCTTTGATCTCGAAGGCGATTTTGGGAGTGAGGACAGAGACATCGATTTGCTGGACTGGGATGGCGATGGGGACTTGGATTTGTGGGTCTCATCGGGCGGTGTCGAGTCTGAGCTGGGTGATTCCTTCTACAACGATCGCCTTTACCTCAACGAAAGAGGCGATGACTTGGTGCGGGATTTTGAAATTAAACTATCGAACCTGCCATCCCCGAGTAGCTCTCTGGCTGCCGCAGACTTCGATGCAGATGGTGACACCGATGTATTTTCAGGTGGAGGTTACCTGCCAGATCGGTATCCGTTCACCGCCGATTCTAGCTTGTGGATCAATGAAGGTGGAGAAGTATTTCAGGCTGAAGATGAATTGGCGCCGAGTATTAAGAACCTCCATAGAGTTGCCGATTCTGCGTGGGCAGACATTGATCAAGATGGTGATCTGGATCTGCTGGTGGTTTGTGAGTGGGGCGTTCCTCAGCTTTGGGAAAATGAAGGGGATTCGCTTTCTCTGAATAAGTCCGCAATCTCTGAGGAGCTGACTGGCTTGTGGAGTCGCCTCAGTGTGGAAGATCTAAACAACGATGGTCGACTGGATATTGTAGTAGGCAACTGGGGTTTGAATTCAGACTACATCGCCTCCGTTGATGAACCTATACGGCTTTGGTATGCTTCTGATCCGTTAGGAAGAGTGAAGCTTATTGAGACCTATATAAAGGATGACTCTGAATGGATTCGAGAAGAGAAATGGAGGATGGAAAAAGTCTTCCCACGTGAGATGAGGCGAATGCGTAGCTATCAGCAGTATGCTGAGATGACACTTCAAGAGGTTTTTCCATCCTTACGCGAAGACGGGTTCGAATACCTGGAAGCGAATGAACTCAGAAGTGGAGTTTTATGGCAGCAATCGGATGGAGCATTCGTGTTTGAGCCATTGTCTGACTTTGCCCAATCGGGAAGGGTCGAAGCGATCCTACTTGAAGATGTGAATCATGACGGAATGAAAGACATCCTTTTGTCACTCGATGTTGCGACACCTGAGGTCTGGTCCGAACGTTATGAAAAGGGGCATTTTGCATTGTTGTTGAATCATGGAGAAAAAAGGTTTGAAACGATTCTTCCCTGGAGATCTGGCTTGGAAGTAAATGGGATGCCGAAAGGACTTGCTTGGGGAGATTTGACGGGGGATCAAACTCCCGAGCTTTGTGTCTTTTTATCCGAGGGTAAGCCGCTCATCTTCTCATTATCCAAGGAGATATCCCCTTAATATTATGATTTTGCTTAGACAACCCTTAGTCAGATTATCGAAGTATTCACTGCTCGTTTGTGGAGTGGTGTTGGCCGGGGTTGGGGTGGAGGCTAAGATCGAGATCTTGGACTTGCATCAGGCGCAGTCGAATGGAACTCCTGACAGCCTTTTCAGTGAACTGAATGCTAAAGATATCGGGTTAGGTGACTTTGAGAACAATTACAGCAGTCCCTCTGTCTGGACTAACCGCTGGAGAGAGTATTTACTTGGAACTATCGGTGTAGGGATAGCGATTGGCGATATCGATGGTGACCGGTTGCCGGATCTTTTTTTGGCCAGTAAGGATGAAAAGAGTAGGCTATACCGCAATCTTGGAGACCTGAAGTTTGAAGAAATCAGTGATGAGTCCGGATTTGTAGATGCGGCCAGTCCGGCCAGTGGGTGCACCTTCGTGGATGTTGATAACGATCACGATCTTGATTTATACCTGTGTTATGTGGGGGGGAAGAACGAGCTATGGATCAATGACGGTCGTGGGCGTTTTTCTGAAGAAGCGGCGGCGTGGGGAATCGATATTCATGACGGATGTACTATGGCTTCGTTTGCAGATTACGACCGGGATGGAGATCTGGATTTTTACCTGCAAAATAACTTGCTTAGCGACGGCCCTGACTACCGTAAACTGGAAGATAGGTTGTTTGAAAATCTCGGTAATCGGTTCAGGGAGGTCACTTCATCGGCAGGTATCTCGGGTGCGGGGCATGGTCATTCCGCTCTGTGGTGGGATTACAATGAAGATGGTTGGCCGGATATCTACGTAGCCAATGATTTTGAAGACCTGGATAAATTGTATCGGAATAATCGCGACGGCACGTTTACTGATATCTTATCGCAAGTATTCCCTCAGGTTCCGTATTATTCAATGGGCGCTGACTTTGGAGACGTCAATAACGACGGGCACTCCGACTATTGGGTGGCTGATATGGCAGCGACCACGCGGGCGCATCATCTGAGAACGGTGGGTAACCACGATCACGTTTATAAAAATACGCCTGAGAGCGAGACACACCAATCGCTCAAAAATGCTTTGCTCCTCAAGATAGGTTCTGAACACTTTGCTGATACGGCGTTTCTCTCAGGCTTATCGGCAACGGATTGGACTTGGGCGGCACGATTAGTGGACTTAAATAATGACGGTTGGCTCGACGCCTATGCGACGAATGGTATGCTGCGTTCGTTTCACGATGGAGATCTGTGTGCAAAGCAAGGTGCGTTTTCCAGTGCCGATTGGATGACGGTTGTATTTCGAAACGAACGGGTTATGAAGGAGCGGAATCTCGTATATGAAAATATGGGCGGTTTAAACTTTCAGGATCGTTCGCAGCTCTGGGGCTTGGATAAGCTGGGCGTGAGTTTTGGGGTAAGTTTCGCAGACCTGGATCTCGATGGGGATATGGATCTTTTGACGAATAACTTTCAGGAAGAACCGTCTGTATTCAGAAACAATGACACGGATGGCAATCGCATAACGATTGGGTTGAAAGGGAATCAAAGTAACGCTTTTGGAATCGGAGCCAAGGTCACGGTCGTGAGCGGCGGGCTCGTGCAGGTAAAGGAACTGGCGCTCATGCGAGGGTATATGTCCTCTGATCAACCGATACTTCACTTTGGGTTCTCAACGTATGCCACTATTGATCAATTGACGGTCGATTGGCCAAGTGGCTTGACTCAGGTATTTACGGGATTGCCGGTAAATAGGCACTTCGAAATCGAGGAAGATGGTTCAAGTCTTGTCAGTGAAAATAAGGAGAAAAGACCGCTCTTTATCAAATCACGCATTCAGCTTCCGGATACGGCCAATCGGAAAGAGGCCTATTTTTCGGACTTTAGAAAACAGGAACTGCTTCCATTTGCGTTATCCCGTTTGGGTGGGCGTGCGGTAGTGGGTGATCTAAATAGTGATGGGGAGTTGGATGTGATTTTAAGCGGTGCATCAGGTCAGGAATTACAGGTGCTTGTGAATAGTGGTAATGAGTTATTGGAAGCGGTCCCGGTCTTTGATTTTGAAGAGGATTTCGGATCGGAAGATATGGAGCTTAGGCTGATCGATTGGGACGCGGATGGTGATTTGGACTTACTGGTTGCATCAGGTGGAGTCGAGCTTGAGGTCGGAGATGCATTCTACGGCGATCGTCTCTATCTGAACGAAGGAGACGGAACCTTCTATCGTGACTGGGGATTTGCGCTTTCCGATATCCATCAATCATCCAGTTCGATCTCCGTGGCTGACTTTGACAATGATGGTGACGAAGATATTTTTGCCGGAGGTCAGTCAGTGCCTGGAGCATACCCTTATGCTTACCCCTCAATTCTGTGGATTAATCAAGATGGCCGTTATGAGCGCGCAGATTCTTCGATCATTTCGGAATTGGATACGGTCGGTATCGTTTCGTCAGCCGAATGGGTGGATATCGATGATGACCATGATCTGGATTTACTGGTCCTGAGCGTATGGGAGTCGCCCAAATTATATAGAAATGCCGCCGGCCAACTTAAACTGGAATCCTTGCCGTTGACCGACGGGGAAATCAAGGGTTTGTGGAGCGGTTCGTCTTTTGGCGACTTCAATGATGACGGTCAAATAGACATTCTGGTTGGAAACTGGGGATCAAATAGCGAGTACCGGGCATCGGAACGCGAACCCTTGCGTCTGTGGTTTTCGGATAAGGCCAAGGGGAACGTAGACCTAATCGAAACCTATATTCAGGGTGATGTAGAGTGGACGCGGGAAGCAAAATGGCGTTTAGAGAAATCGTTCCCACGCCAGATAAAACGAATCCGTACCTACGATCAATTTGCGACCATGCCGTTCTCAGAGATGTTTCCGGGAATTGAAGATGCAGGCTATCGTTACAAGGAGGTGACTGAGTTGAGAACGGGTATCCTCTGGCAATCCAGTGACGGAAGTTTCACTTTTGAAGCATTGCCCTATTTCGCCCAATCGGGGCGGGTAACGGGATTGTTGGTTCGGGATGTGAATAACGACGGGCGACCGGATATTCTAACCTCACTTGAGTTGCCTTCTCCAGAGCCCTGGTCCGGTCGATTCGAAAAAGGTCATCTGGGACTGTTTTTGAATCGAGGAAACAAGATCTTTGATACGGTGCTTCCATGGGATTCTGGGTTAATTGTTGACGGTAGTCCGCGGGGCTTGGCTTGGGGCGACCTGGGGGGCAGTAAATCAGCAGAATTAATCGTCATGCTCAGTGAAGGCATGCCACAAGTGTTTTCATTGTCTGATGCAGATCAATAATCCAGAGTTTGAATAGTATGTTTCTTCAACGTGTATCCGAAAACTTAAGAAATTGCCTCTGGCTTGGCTGGATGTGTTTAGGGATTCCGTTAGTGGCGCTGGAACCGATTGATTTGGAACCCTATCGGTTCCCTCTATCGGCACTGCAAAAATGTCAGCAACTGATGAGGTCAGGTGAAGTCGAAGAAGCTCAGAAGATAGTGAGCATGATCTTTGAAACGGCCAAAGCGCATTTGGATGAAGGGGATACTTCAGCGGTCAATTACTTTATCCTAGGCGTTGCAACGGGTGAAATGAATGAGCCTGCTCTTGCGCTACATTATCTTCAGAGGAGTGTTCAGGCAAATCCGGGATTTCTGGATGCTCAACTAGCCCTAGCAAATGCCTATAAACGCCAGGGAAATGTGGAAAAGGCTTTGGAGGAGATGATTCGATACGCTGATCGATTCACCGACGAGAAATCATACGTGGTAAAGCTGTCAGAATTGTATGTGGAAAATGGCCGGGGCTCCGATGCGACTGCTCTTCTCGAAGGTATTTGGCATAAAGATCAAACAGATGAAAGGGTCTTCAAGCTTTTGCTAACCCAGTATCAGGAAAGTGGGGACGTTTCCAAGGCATCAGAACTTTACGATTTTCTGGTTAATGCTGGGGCCATTCAGGAGATTGATAAGCTAATTCAGATATGCGAAATACAGTTGAACGTGAAAGATCTGAATGGAGTTCGCAGGACCATGCAGACTGCCCGGCGCTTAGATCCCGAACATCCTGCTTTGCAGAATGTTTTCGGGCGTTTCTATGAATTGTCGGGGGATCAGTCACTGGAGGCAGGGCAACTCTCTCGTGCGATTCTATTTTGGGAGCGCTCGTTGGAATTTGCTCCGGAGAATCCAGAGGTTATCAAAAAGCTCGGTTCCGCTTATGGTAAGTCAGAAGACTACAAAAGAGCGGTTGAACTCCTTACCCAAGTATTGGATACGAAGCCGAGTGATGCTGGCTTTTATCTAGATCTCTCGAAAGCCTTGCATGCGACCGGTCAGAAAAAGGCGGCCTATAAAACGTTGGAGAGTGTAATTGAGATTGCACGGAGGGGTAAAGATAAGGATTCGTTTAAGCGATTCATGGCATTGCAGGAGGAACTGCTGGCAGCCGATAGGGCTGCTTTGGTTGAAGGGCAATGATCTCATGGAAAACCATGCTCGTTGCTTTGGTCGGCTTGTCTCTGCACTTGGGGGTGTTAAGTCAAGAGTCGGAGCGACCTCATCCTGGGACGCGGGCGATGGCTAATCTGCTGGCGAAGCTCGAAAAGCAATTGAGTGTGGGGACTAACCCCTTTGCCAACGCGGCCCGAGTGGAGTCTTTGGAGAATCAGATCGGTGAGTCTGAGGATGCAGCTGAGCAGCTAAGGTTACGCTTTGTCCTGGGGCAGGAGCAGTTGAAAGCTGGTCGGACTGAAGAGGGGGTTGCCAATCTCATTGCCGTATTTTCGGTCATTTACAAAAACCGGGAGAATGTGGAGGAGGAAAGTTTGCTGGAGGCCTGGAAAGCGGTCGGAATGGGTTATCTTTGGCATGGCGAACTTATCAATGCTCGAAATAACGCCTCAACCGTTTCCGGTGATTTTCCGATAGCTGGAGCGGCGATCCACATGGATGACCAAGGTTCGCGGGCTGCCGTTCGCGTTTACGAAGCCCTGTTGAAGGAGTATCCGGATGAGTTGGGTGCGGTCTTTTTACTTAATCTGGCTCATATGAATGTGGGAGAGTATCCTGAAAAGGTTCCACTGCTTTACCGCCTACCGGAACCCTCACTTCGTTCCGAGTTTGACCTGCCGCGTTTTCAAAATGTGGCGCGCCGCCTCGGAGTCGATGCCGGTGGTCGTGCCGGTGGAGTAATAATGGAGGACCTGAACGGCGATGGACTACTTGATTTGATGGTGTCTTCAATCAGTCTCGAACAACCGCTTCGGTTGTTCCTGCATGATGGCGAAGGACGTATCAAAGAAAAGGGTGACTTTGGGCTCATGGGGATCGGTGGCGGCAATAATCTGCTGCATGCGGATTACGACAATGACGGGGATCAAGATATTCTTGTATTGCGAGGCGGTGGTATGGAGCGTTGGGGGAAAATTCCGAATTCGCTACTGCGTAATGCAGGGGATGGCCGCTTTCAGGATGTTACATTGGAGGCAGGGTTATTTAGTCGGTCTCCAACCGGGGCTGCGACATGGGGAGATTTTAATCGAGATGGTCACCTGGATCTGTTTGTCGGTAATGAGTCGATGTTCAGTAAGAACCCGGATACCACCGAGATGGAGTATGAAGCCAATCCCTGCAACTTGTATTTGAATCTTGGAAATGGAAAATTCCGGGATGTAGCTGAAGAGTATGGACTGGATGTGCGCGGATACATCAAGAGCGTTGCGTGGGCAGATTACGATCGGGACGGGTATCTGGACCTGTTCATTTCTCAACTTCGGGGTGAGAATTTATTGTTCAGAAACTTGGGCCCCGATGTTAATGGAAAGTGGCGTTTTGATGAAACGGCCGATGTAGTAGGAGTGTCTCGACCCGTAGATAGTTCATCGTCTTGGTTTTGGGATTATAACAACGATGGATGGCTCGACCTTTTCGTTTCTGGCTACAGTGAACATCGGATCATCGGAGACCTTGTGATGCGGGATGTTGCAATCGATCTTTTGAAATTCCCGAAAGAGGCTGAGCGCCTCTGGCTGTATGAAAATAATCAGGACGGCACGTTTTCGGATGTGTCGATTGACAAGAACCTCAACCGAGTTGCTTATACGGTGGGTGCTGGATTGGGTGACTTGGATAATGATGGCTGGTTGGATTTCTACCTTGGCACGGGTGGTGTTGGACTGTCTTTGGCCCCGAATCGCATGTTCAGGAATCACGAAGGAATTCAGTTTCAGGAAGTCACAACGGATGGAGGTTTTGGGCAAATACACGATGGAAGTAGTGTGGCTTTCGGAGATTTGGACAACGACGGTG
This sequence comes from uncultured Opitutaceae bacterium, assembly GCA_964352065.1. Lineage (GTDB taxonomy): Bacteria > Verrucomicrobiota > Verrucomicrobiia > Opitutales > UBA2995 > UBA2995. The sequence continues at coordinate 25,737 of CAYGQM010000055.1, read as the reverse complement.
ACCACGATATTTACTCAGTCATTGGCGGATTTTCGGAGAGTGAGTCCTACAAAAACCAGCTGTTTGAAAACCCCGGAAATGATCATAAATGGATCGCCGTAAAGCTCGTGGGAACCCGTTCTGCGCGTGACGCAATTGGCGCCCATATCGAAGTGCGCGTTCTCGTTGGACATCAGGAACGACGTATCTTCGCTCAAGTATTGTCAGGGGAGAGCTACGGCTCTGCACCGTATCGAAGGACGATTGGTTTGGGCAATGCGGATTCTATAACGGAGCTGCGTGTGACATGGCCCGGCACCACCAATGCGGTTTCATACGGGAGTGTTCCAACAGGAAAATGTATCGAGATTGTGGAAGGCGTGGTTGATTACAAAGTCCTCACTCATATACCTATAGAGTTTAACTGATCCTCCCATGCATAATCTTAAACTTAGCAAGCGTAGAGAGTGTTCCAATAAAAGGAGCTTCAACTTTTACGGAGCCGTCCTTTGTCTGTTTTTGATAGTCTCTGTCCCCGTTAGTTCCATGTCCCCTTATGTGTTGGAACGACAAAAGGACCCTGTTCATTGGCATGCTTGGACAGAAGGTAGCCTGGAAAAACTCGCAGAAAGTGGAAGGCCGGCACTCCTCAGTATTTCCCATGAATTGAATGCTTTATCGAAAGCAATGGGAAAGGAATCTTTTGCCAACGAGGAGATTGCCCGACAGATAAATGATGAATTCTTTGCGATAGCGATAGATAAGAACGAGCATCCTCAACTGGCAGAGTTTTTCTCCATTTACGTGTGGAACGCCAAGCAGATTTCCGGATGGCCTCTAACTGTGTTGGTGACACCAGAACTGAAGCCGATTGACGGCGGCGGTTATTACCCTCCTACAGACGGGTGGGGGAGTCAGGGATTATCCAGCGTATTGAAAACGGTATCTGAACAGTGGAAAAACAACCGGGAGGTCTTGCTGATAAAGGCGGAGGAAGGGCTTGAGGAATTAGATTCCTATTATGGAAGGGCTTCTGAGCCTTCTTTGGGCTTCGAGTCGGGACTGATAGCTGTGGCGGTCGAGAACCTGGGGTTTCAATATGATACGCAACACGGAGGATTTAGTTTGGCTCCCAAAGCGGTGACTTTTGCACCCTTGCGCTTGTTGGATATCGCGATCAGTCAAGGGGGGACGGAGGCAGACAGTGGAAAGACTATGCGGGATAAGTCACTTCAAGCGCTGCTCACGACATCCGTTCGGGATTATGTAAATGGAGGTTTCTTTTCCGCAGCAACAGAAGAGACTTGGACGATTCCGGATTTCCGAAAATCAGCGCTTATTCAAGCGGATGCTATCGCTTATCTAGCAGCGTATTCGGAATACGGAGACATAGTTCGGGATGCGGGCAAGCTGTTGGTGGAAGACTTTCGGTTGCCGAATGGGTTTTATTCTGAGGTTATAGATATGAACGTGGGGGACGCCGCAACCGGTGCTGCTTACACGTGGTCAATGGAGGAGTTATCTCAAATTTTAGAGGATGATGAACTTGATGCATTGGTAGACTTCTTCGAACTGAAGACTGAGGGTAATATTGTAGAGGAATTGGATGTTACCGGGGCATTCAAAGGAAGGAATATTCTGATGGGGGTATCTGGGAAGGAGCTGACAAAAACTGTCAGGTCAGCTTTAATCCGACTTCGGGACTTCAACCGAGCACGAGGCCTGGTTGGTCAGGAAAAAGTGTCGTCGGTCGTTACGAACTCCGCCGTTGTATCTGCACTACTGAAGTCAGGAGATGATTATCAATCCGAAGCTCTGGCGTTGATGGATCTCGTAGTGTCAAAACTTTGGGATAAAGGGTCTTTTGTACTCCATGCCTCGATCAACGGCGATGAGGTGAGCTCAACAAAAGCATCAGCGAAGGGTTACGCCCTGTTTATCCAAGCACTTCTGGATGTAGCCGATGCCATGGGTGACCAATCTTATCGCGAACTGGCAAAGATCGTGCAGACGGTTTTCGATGAACGATTTTCAAGTGAGCACGGTCCCTACCTGATCGCTCCGACTCCTTTGCATAGCCTTCCCACCAATCTCTTTGGGTTCATCGAGGATGAGCTTGGATCTCTTAATGCAGTTGCGCTTTCGAACCTTAAAAGACTCGGGGTCAGTCAGAATATTACAACAAGTCTTCCCGAAGAGCTTTCCTATGCTCCAGAGCAATTTCCACGACTCATAGTAGCTTCCCAGAACCAGTTATGATTCTTTTGTGGGGCTAGTGATCTTCCAAAATACTAAATAGTAAGTCGTCTCTGGAATTCCGTGTTACTCGCAAGCGATTGGCTTCTAATGATAGGTCCAACGCATCGTAAATGGGGCTGGAAAATGGCGGCAGAGTATCAGGGATTAGATTTCCTGAGGTATTTCCCAAAAAGACTGAGATGAAGGACGACTCTGCTTGGGATGAAGACGGATGTGGTGACACATAACCCAGTATAGCCACTAGGTCAGGCAACCCGTCAGCGTTAATATCCGCTACTTCAATATCCCAAACCCGGCCATATTGGATTTCCTGTGGCAGTTGGCCTTCTGCGAAAGAGCCGTCCATATTTTGAAGCAACAGTTGAGTCTCAAATTGGTCGATTATCTGTTCGTCGACGCTCGTGAAACCCGTGCGCTGGACGAACTGGTTTGCATCTAGAGATCCAGTGTTCTTGAACGATCCAAGCATTGAGGGTATGGAGGGAGCGTAGTCGGCAAGGTCGATCATTCCGGGAAGGATGCGTATGGTGCCGTCCCAATCGTAACTGCTTAAAAAAATAGGATTTCCGCGGCCACGAAAAGTACCGGATTGTATGATCAGCTTTGGAGATGATCCTCCTCGGAATACAATTTCATTGTTTCTTCCGATACCTCCTACAATACGGTCTTTCAGGCCGTCGTTGTTAATGTCAGCTTGGACGTTTCTGGAGGAGTGAGTTTTGGGGAGAGGCTTGAATGGGTAAAGAGGCTTATCGTCTTTGCCTGCATACTCGATTTTCGTTTGTGAAGGGACTGTCGAGATAAGGTCGAATCGCGAACGTCTAGATGGCTTATGGGGCTCGTCGGTTTTCGGTTCGTAGTTTATGGTGTATCGATATCCTTCACTCAGATTCGTTTCGATTTGAATGTGTTCGTCGGGCCACAAAATCGTCAAACGATCAATGGTGATCGCCGTCCCCAATCCGAAATGAATGACTGCTTCCTCGCTGGACTGGTACCCCCGATTGGAAAGTAGCTTTTGTGCCTGAGTATACGTGCCGTAGGTAGCGATGATAGTTGTCCCAATAACAGGGCCATTATCTCGTTCTAGTTTTACTTGTATGGCATTCTGTGTTTCCAGGTCATTCCTCCAAAGAGAAAGAGTGTTATTATAATTAGTATACAGTATGTCCAGGTCTCCGTCTTGATCGAAGTCGCAAGTCACAGCGCCGAATGAAACGCCCACGTGTTCAATGCCCCAATCTTTATTGGCATTCGCAAACCCAGTCCCGGATTCATTCCTGTAGATCAGGTTTTCCTCATTCAGGATGGGACTCCTTGGGAAAACAGCCCGCTTAGCATCCTTGGATTGCAACTGATCCTGCTGATAGGTTAGGTCGGCATTGTGGAATTGGCGCATCATCCCGTTGGTAAAGAACGCGTCCTGCCAACCATCGTTGTCGAAATCCTGTAGACGTACCGCCCAAGTCCATTCGGTAGCCGCGATCTTCCAAGCGTAGGCAGCGTCGATAAATTCCCCGTTCTTCCGGTTCAACAGAAGCGCGTTTTTCATAATCTGGGGAGGGCGTTGTGCGGCTGGAAGCGCCAGGGTTTTCCTGCTGGTTGGTAACATGGACACAGTGTGTTTCTCGTAGGAATTGGTGGCCATATCGGCTATCAGCATATCCAGATGTCCGTCATTATTTACATCTCCGAGATCAGAACCCATCGAAGAGTAGGGGATTTGCGGTAAGGTGTGGGCCTGGTTGGAAAACGTGCCATCACCGCGATTGCGGTAGAGGAAGTCCGGGGCTTCAAAGTCATTGGCCACGTAGATGTCCTCCCAACCGTCTTCATCATAATCGATCCATAACACAGAGTGCCCCAAGGTTGAACCGGAAATTCCTGAGCTGTCCGTTACGTCTTTAAAACCGTCGGCTCCATCATTTCTGAAGAGGTAGTCTACACGACCATCGCCATTGTTTTCCTCCTCCAGTTGATTCGTCTGCAGATACAGATCAAGATCCCCGTCTCGATCGTAATCTGCAAAGTAGGCCGCATTCGAGGCATCCCAGATATCGAGTCCTAGTTGGAAGGCTTGGTCTTCGAAAGTTCCATTACCGTGGTTGATATAAAATTGATTGGGAGAATTGTAAGCGCAAACATAGAGGTCGAGGTCACCATCGGTATCGATATCGACTGAAGTAACTCCGCTGTTCCAGTCGAGACTGGGGTCGATCCCAGCTTTATCAGTAACGTCTTCAAATCGTAAGCCACTCAGGTTTTTGTAGAGACGGTTTTGTCCTTCGCGAGAAACGGCAAAGATATCGGCCCAACCATCGTCGTCAAAATCGCCTACTGCGAGTCCGGTTCCTGTGGCTCCGGCTGTAGCTGGAAGGTACCGGCTACTCCACATTCTCGGATCTTGGTAGTGGTTGATGAATTCCAGTCCGCTTTCTTCCGCTGGAATCGAAGTGAATGAACCGCTCGCGACCTTAGAAGGGGAGAGATTGAACGCTTTTCTTTCAACAATTCCGCCTTCCAGATTGTTAAAGTTCCCGAGAAAGATCGGTAGCAACAGCGTGAGCAGTAGATTCTTTAAATGCCCAACACTTGGAACGGAAATCTTCAAACCGTCCATATCGTCAAGATCAGCTGACGGGGGCTGCTTCAGTTTCAACAGTACCTTCAGGAGCGCTTTGACTCCTCAATGTCTCCAGCTTCCTTGTCAGAATATTAATATCTGACGGGGGTTCCATGTCGGTGTGCTTACAGAGTGCGAATATGATATTCAAATTGGTTTCCAGTTCTTTGGCATCGTCAGCCTCTGCCCCTGCTCGTGCTGCCCAAACGGCCTCTCCAGCTCTAACAGCCAAATTGAGCGCATATTGCTGTTCTTTTCCTAGCGGTGAGTAGCGCTGGACCAGATTCTCACCCTCTTTCTTGAGTTCCTTAAAAATGTATTCCAAAAACGCGGGGTTTTGGTTCTCGCCGTAGGTTTTCGAATCTTCTGACAGGAATTGAGGGGTATTTTCGAAAAGTGAAGCGGCATCCGGCACATTCATACGCATTATTTGAATGTGTTGGAGATATCGGAATATTCGGATGCTATGTGGTAGTTCCACGAGAACGATCACCATGTAGACCACGTATAAAGTGATCATGAAGGCCGTGCCTCCAAAGATAACACTAAAAGCAAGGAGGATTCCGTTCAGCGTAATTCCTGAAAACAGGAGTACGATTGCCAATACGGCCCGGTCAAACTGCATGGAAAATGGTATAGGAAAAGGCTGGAGACCACTCAGTTGGTAAAAGCGTGATGGAACATCTCCGTACATGATTCCCAGGAAATAGAGCATCAGCGGTAAGAATAACAGGGGCCACAACCATTGCGCATCTCCGTAATTACCGCGGGCAAAATAGTCTACAAGCGTCAGGGTAAACAGAACGATGCATAGGTAGAACGCTACGTTTTTCCACGGAGTAATTGCGTGGGTCTGTTTTTTAGGCTGCGACACGGATAAGAATGATGGGATGTGAGCCGAGATAGTGCAAAATCGGCTTAGAATTTAAACGTTTTTCTCTAATTAGAATCTTAAATCGAAGGCGAGGGGGGGCATAACTGCAAAACATTTTGTTCACTTTGCTTGAATGGGCTGGAAATTTCTCTTTTGTTTTACGGCTTATGTCAGAAACAACGAATCCAAAGGTCGCTTTAGAGACCAGTAAAGGTACCATCACACTCGAGCTTTTTAAGGAAGATGCTCCCATTTCAGTGGAAAATTTTCTTTCCTATGTGGAAAAAGGCTTTTTTTCCGGTACGATTTTCCACCGGGTGATACCCAATTTCATGGTCCAATGTGGTGGGTTTACTGAGAATATGCAGCAAAAGGAGGTCGACGCTCCTATCAAAAACGAGGCCGACAATGGCTTGAAAAACGATCGTTACACCGTGGCGATGGCCCGAACGCAGGTTGTCGATAGCGCAACTTCCCAGTTTTTCATCAACACGGCTGATAACGATTTTCTAAATCATGGGGGTCGGGACTTTGGTTATGCTGTATTCGGCAAAGTCGTGGAGGGAACTGAAGTTGTCGATGCGATCGGTAACGTGGCGACAGGGAACAAAGGCTTTCATCAGGATGTTCCTGTCGATGCTGTTGTAATTGAATCCGCCTCGTTGCTTTCCTAGTCGCTGATTAATCCAGGAATACTTGGTGGGGATGTGCGTCTAGGTACGGAACCTCACTATGGTAAAGATCGCACATACCTGTTTCTTGTTACTTCTATCAATAATCTTGGGGAGTGCTGAGTCTTTCGCCTTCGATCATAGTCACAGCCTGTGGAGTTCTTTGCTGCGCACCCATGTGTCTGACGGATTGGTGGACTATCAGTCACTTCAAGAGGAGCAAGAGTTGTTGAACAGCTACCTCGAATCATTGGATTCTGTTTCGTCAAAGGACATGGAAACCTGGTCCCGCGACGAGCAACTCGCATTTTGGATCAACGCCTACAATGCGTTTACAGTGCGGGTTATTTTGGACCACTATCCCATATCCACTTGGACGGTGAAAGGACTCGTAGTTCCGCGTAATAGTATTATCCAAATTCCCGGGGCATGGAAAAAGTTGTCCTGGGAAGTGGCTGGGGAATCGTTAACCTTGGATCAGATCGAGCATACGATTATCCGGCCTCGTTATCAGGAACCCCGTATCCACTTCAGTATTGTGTGCGCGTCGATCGGATGTCCCGATCTGCGTCGTGAGGCGTTCGTAGCGTTGGATTTGGAGCAGCAACTGCATGAACAGACTCTGGCTTATCTTGGAGATCCGGATAAGGGCGTACGATTCGATTTTGAGGAACGTCGTATCTCTGTATCCCGGATTTTCAAATGGTTTACCGAAGACTTTGCTGTCTATGGTGCGGCGAACAGTGAATTTTCCCAACATTCGGGTAAGGCGAGGATTGTCTTGGGATATCTGAGTCCTTATTTTCCAGACACTCATTCTCAGGCTCTGCTTAGGTCTGAGAATCTTGATTTCGATTACCTGAGTTATGATTGGACTCTAAACGACTACCGATGAAAAATTTTAGATTTGTAACAGGTCTTGTGGCGATCCTGCTTGGGCTACCTCTTTTGGTCCAAAGTGAAGAACTTTATTCTCTGGAACAACAGGAGCAGCTGGCTGCCGGGGAGATCGTATTTTTGGAACCGGAAGAACCCTATTTGTTTAAAGCGGCGATTGAGATAAACGCTCCCGCAGATCACGTATGGAGCGTGATGCGGGATCCGGAACGCATCCCCAATTACGTAAAGAGCTTGCGCAAATCGACGATCTTGGAAGAGGGAGAAAATTGGAAAATCATCGAGCAAAAACTCAAGATTCATTCTCTATTGCCACAGTTTCGCTATGTGTTTCGGGAAGAATATGGGCCGGATTACCTGATTCGGTTCGAGCGAGTCGATGGTAGTTTCAAGGAGCTTCATGGCTGGTGGAGGATTGATGCCACTGATGCGGACAAATCGGTAAGACTTGTTTATTCGACGTTTGTAGATGTGGGTTGGTTTATCCCTGCTTCCTGGATAAAGAAAGGAATCAGCAAAGATGTGCCAGAGCTTCTAACACTTTTCCGGGAAGAAGTATATTCGGACTTTGGAAACGAGGATCCGAACCCGTGAGACCATCAATCTCGGTCGTGATTCCCGTGTTGAACGAGGCTTCGAATATAGGGAGACTCATTCAAGAGCTGGAGGCCAGTACTGACTTGGAAATCATTGTGGTCGATGGTGGAAGTCAGGACTCAACTCATGCGGTCATTGAGGGATTTGCAGACGTAAGGAAGATCGATTCAGTTGCGAATCGAGGGGTACAGCTCAATGAAGGGGCCGCAGTCGCTACCGGCGAAATCTTGTGGTTTTTACACGCCGACAGTAAGATCCCATCGGATTGGCAAACAGCGATAAAGGACGTATTGGGTATGCCGGGTATGGTTGCGGGGAGTTTTCCAATCCGTTTTTCCGAGGATCATTGGCTTCTTCGAATCTTCGGGGAATTTAGTCGGTTGAATCACCCGTTGTTCACCTACGGCGACCAGGGATATTTTCTGAAACGTTCTGTATTCTTAGAGGTGGGTGGATTTCAAAACTATCCCATTTTGGAGGATGTGGAAATTCAATGCCGACTCAGAAAACTGGGCGGTTGGAAGAAAACGCGGTCTAAGCTTACGACTTCCGCCCGTCGCTTTATTGCCTGCGGTATCTTAGGGCAACAGCTCAAGAATTGCGCCATCGTTGGTTGTTTCCTCCTCGGAGCTTCACCCTTTTGGCTCAAGCGATTTTACCTGCCGGAAGGTTATCTTTCGGCGAGAGATTCGGCCCAATCGGCTTCTTTAAACCCAACCGCATTGAGCGAGGAAGATAGCAAGAATGGCCTTTTCACGAGGTTTCCGTTTTGGGTGAGAAGCTGTATCGCTGCTTTCTTGGTCATACTCGGCAACTGGTCTTTTAAACCAAGAGCCCGGTAGTCCATACCAGATGTGTTAAACAGCCTTCTCAGGTCACCGTCGTAGGCGTCCAACATGGTCTCGAGTTCTTTCTTCGAGGGTGGAGTTTCTCTTATCGGATGTTCCTTAAACGCGATTCCCTGTTGATTGAGCCATTGGGTGGCCTTCTTACAGGTGCCGCAATTTTTGTAGGTATAGACTTTTATCATCGTCATCTTAATAGAAAAAATCGGACGCTTCGTGAAAGCTTTTTCAACGTTTAGTTGATCTTTAGTTATATTATGCCGATCCAATATGAGTCAGATCTCTATGAGCCGATAAAGCGCTATCTTGAGCAGCGTGGCTACACAGTGAAGGCAGAGGTCAAGGGAGTTGATTTGATGGCTGTCCACCCGGAACAGGAACCCATCCTGGTTGAGCTTAAAAAATCATTTAGCTTGAAGCTTATCTTTCAAGGGATCGAACGCCTTGCCATGGTTGATCGTGTGTACCTCGCAGTACCGGCCTCTACTGCTCAAAGCAACGTGCTCAATCAATCCCATAAGTCTGTCAAAAAACTTTGTCGGCGTTTAGGGCTAGGTTTATTTCAAGTCTATTTCGGTCCTCGCAAAACGCGGGTCGATGTTCTGGTCGATCCGGGACCCTACAAACCGCGTACGAGTGCACGGAAGACGAAGGCGTTACACCAGGAATTTGAGAGTCGTGCCGGGGATCCGAATACTGGAGGGGTAACCCGAAAAAAGATCATGACAGCTTACCGGCAACAGGCGATTCAGATTGCTGCATGTGTGGAAGAGCGTTCAGTATGTTCGCCTGCTGAGTTGCGCAAGCTGACTGGTTTTGAGAAGGCTGCCAGCATATTGCAGAATAACCATTATGGTTGGTTTGAGCGACTGGAACGTGGAAAATACCAGTTAACCGACTTGGGTAGATCTGAGCTCGAGTCGTTTTTGAAAGAAACTTAGTTCTCATATCAGTGGATTTTCGGAAATAATTCGGAACTCTTTGCATCTAATCCTGTATTCAGAAGTTGAATGGTTAGAGAGTTACCTTTTGGGCGTGGTAGCCCAAATAGGATTTGACGTTTAGCGACGTCTTTTGGCCCTGGGATCTTAGGTTTCCAGGGCCATTTTTTTTATTCGTAACCTCTGTGGCATCCCATCAGTTTACCGCTTTATACACGGCATTTCATGAAATGTTTTCTCCTATACGGTCTAATTTCCTTGGTTTTGACCTTCTTTCTACAGGGAAGTGGTCCTGATTCGGGGCCTGAGCAAAACTCCAAAGTTGAATGGGGGATTTATGAGATGCTCACGCGGCGATACTCCTGGGAGGAGCGCCTGGATCAGGCGACGAGAGATTTTGGAGCAAGCCCCCAGTTCGTTCTATTTTTCAGGGATTTAAATCCTCGACGTTCCTTTCCAGCTGATCAGGTGAAGAGCGCGCATGCGCGAAATATGACTCCCATTGTAAGTTTGGAGATCAGCGAGTGGGGGCGGGGGAATGATGATTCTAGCTACTTGGAAGGTGTCGCGGAGGGTAAATTTGATGTTTTTTTCCGGCAATGGGCCAAGGACGCGAAAGCGAATGGGTTGCCTCTAATTTTACGGTTCGGATTTGAGATGAATGGTGACTGGTTTGCGTGGGGTTCCCAGCCAGAGACGTTTGTCATCGCGTGGCGTCGGACTTACAATCTCTTTAAGGAAGTGGGGGCTGATAATGTTCAGTGGATGTTTTCGCCCAATGTTCTCTGGGATAAACGAACGGAAAAGAAAGATTTCTATAATTACTACCCGGGTGCAGCCTACGTCGACCTGATCGGCCTGGATGGGTACAACTTTGGGGACCACCATGATAAATGGCACCGATGGCAAACGTACGAGGAAGTCTTTGAACGAACGATTCGAGCCAGCCTCAAGTTCAATAAGCCGATCTACCTTTCTGAAATCGGTTGTGCAGACGATAAACGAAAACCTGCGTGGATTAGAGATTTTCTCGATAAAATCTCGAAAGACGACCGTCTTAAAGGGTTTATCTATTTCAACCACTTCAATCCCCGAAAAAGGGAACCGAACTGGCGGGTTGATAGTGATCCGGAGACCCTCAAGATCTTTAGGGACTGGGCAGTGAAAAATGAAGCAAAGGTAGAGTAATCATTTCTGCAACTTTTCCAGATCTTTGAGGGTATTGTAAGAAGTCGTTATGATACTTAAACTCTTATTCTTAACCATGGGTTCCTGGATCGCATTTATGGTGCTCCCGGGAGTACTCGCTATCGTTGCCGGTTGTATCCTCGTCTTGGCACTTGGAGGACTCTTCATCTATGGAGTCGGTGCGATTGTTTCCTTGTTCGCATCTGCCGCATCTTCATTGATAGGTGGCCTCTTCACGGCGTTTTTAGTCTGTCTAGCTCTCGTGGCCTTGGCCTTCTTGTTCCCCATTCTGGTGGTTGGAGCGATCGGTGCAGGCGTGGTTGTATTGGCGGTGGGCAGCCTAATCAGTTGCGCTGTATTTACGCTTGTTTAGAGTGCGAATGCTTCGCCTTACCGGAGAAATTTATGCTTTCCTATCACTGCGGTGAGTTTCATGTTGCGCATCCAACTGACGTACTCGCTCGCCAAAGTGTAGTGAGTCGCACCTCGAGTAAGGTCTGGCAAGGTACCAGCATACATGCGATCAGTTACCTGTAGTGCCGTTTTCCAATTGCTGTCCCGAGAGGCGCGAGTCACGTGGCCTGCGTAGCCGGTTCGGCCAGTTTTTCCAGTGGTTGCAGAGTTCAGGGAGGTGAAAGCATATGGCTTTTTGACCTCTTGGTAGATCTTTCTGGGATTTCCGTCAGCTCGATTGGATATAACATTGGCG
>CAYGQM010000055.1:0-14144 GCA_964352065.1 uncultured Opitutaceae bacterium | reverse complement strand
CGGCGATCATACCTTTTTCACCTTGATTGGACGCTTCCAGAATCAGGCAGGCGGCTAAGATTTGTCGTTCCCAGGGATCGGGTGTGTAAGTTGTAGCGGTAGATTGGGATTGAAGTCCCAAACTGGCTAAAACGACCAGTAAACTTAGATGTATCTTTTTCATAACGATTCGTTTTTTCGGGGTAACCGATCCTAGAATCGAATTGGGAGGAGCGAAAACTGTGTTTATTTATCGAGAGTGCAACCTCTAATTTTTGGGAAGAATGGCTGTCTGTTTGGACGGTAGTCCGGCTTCTGAGAACTCCCCTATGCCTCTAGTGAAATCCCGTATAAATGCCCTTCTGTCTATTCTACGACATCAATGGTATTTATATTCTAAGAACCGTAGGCCTTTGCCAGTATCTGGACCGTGTGTAACACGGGAGGTGGCGAGTCATAGGCCTCCAGGTGTTTTTGGATCTGTGTCATGCAGCCGATGTTACCTAGCGCGATTGCGTCCGGTTGCGTGGACATAAGATTCTTCGCCTTTTTCATTCCGAGGGATTTTGCTACCGTCGGCTTTTCGATATTGTAAATGCCCGCCGATCCACAGCAGATTTCCCAATCGGGTGGTTCGAGGAGATTCAAGTTGGGAATCGCATTCAGAATATTTCTAGGTGCAATACGTTCTCGTTGAGCATGGGCAAGGTGGCAGGCGTCGTGATAAACCACATTCAACGGTTCTGCCAGTGCAGGCGGCTCAATCAGACCGATCCCGTTCAGGTAAGTGCTGATATCTCTTGTCTTTTCTGCCAAAGCAACGGCCGCCGCTTCGTCCCGTTCTCCGGCGAAGAGTATGGCGTATTCGCTGATCCCGGATCCACAACCAGCCGCGTTGGTAATGAGAGCATCTACGTCTTCCGGGATAGATCGTATGAGTTGGCGCGCTGTTTTGAGTGCCTGTTTCTCAACACCTGTGTGCAAAGCGAGGGCTCCGCAACAGGCTTGTTCTCTGGGGATAACGGTTTCGATACCATTCGCGCTCAATACTTCCAGAGTCGCGCGGTTTATTTCTGGTGCCAGAATTTGTTGGACGCAACCTGTCAAAAGAGCAACTCGCCCTCTCAGAGATCCTTTTGCAGGATATATTTCTGGTAAACGATCTTGTTTCGGTAGAGAAGCGGGTAACAGTTCGAGGGCAGGTTGAATAGATTTTGGCATCAGCCCTCTGAGAGGCCTTGCTAGTCCTCCGGCACGGAATGCCCATTTGGCCCGATTCGCGTAGGGAAGCGTGTTTAAAATCATGCTTCTCATCAACTTCCGACCAAGAGGTTGTGGACGTTCGTTTTCTGCTTTGGCTCTAAATGCTGTGATCAGATGGTCGTATTCGACCCCGGACGGACACGCTGTGATGCAGGCATCGCAGCCCAGGCAATTGTCTATTGGATCCAGCGCTTCCGTCATCGGTACATTGCCTTCCAGTACTTCCTTTATTAAGAAAATTCTTCCACGCGGTGAGTTGATTTCCTCCCCCAGTTCATCGTAGGTGGGGCAGGTGGGCAGGCAAAACCCACAGTGAACACAGGCTTCCACTCCCTGGGTGAGAGCTTTGGATTTCGGGCCGAGTGAGCTTTTATCGATAAGGTGCTGCATGATTATTTCGCAGTCTCTGCTGCGACCGCGGTAAATGGCAGGAACAGTTTATTGGGGTCGAGCGCTTTCTGGATTCGATTTACGAAGCTCAGTCCGTTCGCTTTTCCCAGGATAGGAAAACGACCTGAAGATCCAGCTAATTGTAGGCCACTCAGGTGGAGTTGGCTCAGTTCCTGATCCAGAGTGTTATAAAAATCGGGGTTCGACGATGCCAGGTAGAGTGATTTACCTCCGTTGCTGAGATGCCAATCCGGGTTTTGATGCTTCAACGCTTCCAGTAGTTGGTTGGCTGAGGTCGTCGTCGTGGCGGTTTTGAACAAGTTACAATCAGCTTGTTTCCAGTCAAAATCACTTATGGCTGTCCAGGTTTCGGATTCATGGTCTCCAATAACTATTTGCAGAGGCCGGCCCACGATCTTTTCCAGCCCAGCCTTACGGGCTGCCATAGTGGGCTCCTGATAACCCAATCTTAGTAGTAGCTCGTTGAAAGCATTTAGCTCTACGCCTTCGAGATCGAAGCCCAACAGCTTGGGCATAATGGCAAGCGCTTCGCTGGGGGAGTCAAAGCTAGCTTTGAGCGTAACGTACGCCTGCGGTTCGGGGAATACTTTGAAAGACAGCTCTGTAATGATTCCGAGTCTTCCGATGCTACCATTGAAGAGTTTGGGGAAATCGAAACCGGCGGCATTCTTAACAACTTTTCCTCCTCCTTTGACGTGATTTCCCATGCCATCGACAAAACGAACACCGATAATGAAATCTTTGAGTGGCCCATATCGGTAGGCGCCCGGACCGGATAAGCCCGCGGCTACGGAACCGGCAACGGTTGCACCTTTATTCGCGAGTGGAGGGTCAAATGGCAAATATTGCCCATTCTCTTTCAGCACTGTTTTGATTTCGCTAAGCGGCGTTCCGCCTTTGACGGTAATAGTGTATTCGGAGGACTGATACTCGACAATGCCAGAGATGCCGCGCATATCGACAAGTGTAGTATGGTGAAGGCATTCAGTAAGCGCAGGTTTGGTTCCTCCTCCGGTAGGCAGGATAGAGGTCTCTGTTTTTAAAAGATCAATCAGGTCTTCAATGGAGTCAGGGCGTGAGGTCTTGTTTTCCATAGCTGGACTATTCTCTCGAGATAATACCTGCCTTTTCCAGAGGATGCGCACCGATGGTCGTGAGTGCGGGTGCTTCGCCGTCGGGAAACATTTTTCCGCGATTGGCAATTCCTTTGGGATCCATGGCTGCTCGAACTCGTTTCATACATTCCAGATCGGTTTCTGTGAACATTTCGGGCATGTATTTCTTTTTTTCGACACCGACACCGTGTTCCCCAGTGATGGAACCTCCCATGTTTACGCACATGGAAAGTATCTTTCCAGCTAACTCTTCCGCCCGTTCAAGAGCGCCTTCCTCTTTTCCATTGAACATTATCAACGGGTGAAGGTTTCCGTCACCGGCGTGGAAAACGTTGGCGACGTCGATTCCGTATTCTTTGCTATAGGTCTGAATCTTAACCAAAGCCTCCCCCAGACGTGAACGGGGTACCACGCCGTCCTGAACGAGGTAGTCGGGAGACAATCGACCTACTGCCGAGAACGCGCTTTTGCGGCCTTTCCAAATCGTCAAGCGCTCTGTTTCGTTGGCTGCCACTCGCGTCTCGTAGGCTCCGGTATCTTTAATGAGGACTAGTAAGTGTTTGAAGTCCTCTTCTACGGCTTCTGTTTCGCCTTCAAGCTCAACAATCAGCAGGGCTTCTGCGTCTTGCGGATAACCTGCCTTGACCGCTGTTTCAGCGGCCTTGATAGCCAATTTATCCATAATCTCCATGGCTCCGGGGAGGAGTCCTGAATCAACGACTACCGATACGGCGTTGCCTGCTTTTCCCAATGAATCGTAAGCGGCCAGGAGGGTGCAGTATCTCTGTGGTTTGGGCGTAAGCCGGAGCGTGGCTTCCAGGGCCACCCCAAATAGCCCTTCGTTTCCACAGAAAAATCCCGATGTGTCAGGTCCGACGGTGTCTCCTGATTCGCTACCAAGCTCAACCACCTCTCCGTCTGCGAGTACCGCTTTGATCGAGAGCACGTGGTTTGCAGTCATACCGTATTTCAAGCAGTGGGCACCCCCCGAATTAAAGGCTAGGTTTCCACCGATCGTACAGATCTGCTGACTACTCGGGTCGGGTGCGTAGTAAAGTCCGTGATGGGCCACGGCTTGGCTGACTTTCAAATTTACTGTTCCTGCCTGGACTACGATATATCGATTCTCTGGATCAATTTTCAGTATCTTGTTGAGTCGATTCAGCGTGATGACAATACCCCCCTCAACCGGCATGGATCCTCCAGATAAACTGGTTCCGCTTCCACGAGCCACAAAAGGTATGCCTGCTTTGTAGCAAAGACGTACGGTTTCTATGACTTCTTCATTGGTTTCTGGAACCACAACGGCGAGTGGTTCGGATCGGAAAGAAGTCAGGCCGTCCGTTTCGTAGGCTACCAGCTGGGATTTCTTGGTAAAAAGCCGGTTTGAAGGAAAGAGCTTGGCGAGTTCGGATAGTAATTCCATTAGGAACCGTTATCCTTCTCGTGGCTTCCCATCAAATCAAGCCTCTTTGCTTGCGACCTCTGAATAGGATCAGGTAATCGCACATACGAGATGTGTTAGCTGCTTCTGTAGCCACCACCACCGCGATTCCCACCACGGCGTCCGTTTCCTTCGCCTCTTCGTGAACTGCTGCCGCCGCCTCCAGAGTGACCGCGAAATCCGCCTCCGCCTCCACCGCCTTCGCGGTTTCCACGGAACCCGCCGCTATCACGGCTCCGACGATCGTCAAAACTCCGCTCTGGACGTCGTTCGCGCTCCATGGCGAGCTTGATTGTCGCTTCACGGCCCAAGAGTTCTTTTCCGTTTAACAATTCAATGGCGTTTAAGGCTTCATTCTCGCTGGCCATGGTCACAAAACCAAACCCCCTTGAATCACCGGTGCCGCGGTCAGTTACGACGATTGCTTCGAGTACCGTTCCGGCGCCAAGAAAGTGGTCGGAAAGATCTTGTTGGGTAACCGCAAAGTTCAGGTTACCTACATATAATTTGTTATTCATTTTATTTGGTAAAAATGGTTCCTCGGTTCTAAGTAAGGTGTAAGCTTTTGAGTGAAGAGGGGTGGCTCTGAGATAAGCGATTAAAGCGAGGAAGTTCCTTAGCGTACAATAATGAGATAATTAAGGTGATGGTATTGGGAACAGGAAAGGAGAGGTTTCGCAACCTGAAAGGTCCAGAAAAATTCACATTTTTCAACGATCTGCCAGCCAATCGACCAAGTTGTCTGTATTAAACAATTTCTTATCAGATCGAAAGTCTTCCATCAGGAGTTCCTGATAGGATGATTCTGCAAATCGTTTGCAGTGAAACAAAATCCTAGCCGATTGCCCGGGAGCACGAACGAGTCTTCCGAGTGCCTGATTAATTTTTTGCATCCCGGGGATTTGGTAGACTTCTTCGAATGCAGCCTCTCTCCCCAGCTTGTTTCTGTCGGTCATACGTTTATTCTGCATCGCATTCACCTCGGGGAGAGCGGGCCCGACGATAATTGCCAGTTCGATGTGCCCACCCAGGTGATCGATGCCTTCTGCGAATCCGCTTCCTAATATGAGGAATATGAGATCCGCCTCCGAAATCGATTCATCGATGAAGCGGGTTTGTGCTTCAGGGTTTCCGCCGCGTTGCTGCATGGCGACTGAAAGGTGAGGAAACTCGTTGTCAGCTAACTGGCGGATAGTATCTGCGTATTTGTATGAAGGAAAAAATACGACGACAGGGGCGTTGGTCGATTGAACACAGCTGGCCAGTGTCTCCACCGTGGTCAGGTGATGTTTCTTGCGGGCCTTGTAACGGGTATCCACCCGCAGGTCTATTGCACAATCGTAGGCGTTCATTCTCCAAGGCGTATTGGCCTCGACCCAGATGGGCCTTGTCTTTCTATCGATCAACCCATGTTGTTTTAGGAAGTAGGGACGAGGCTCAAGCGTCGCTGACATGAGTATGGTGTGTTGGCAAAGCGAGAGAATGGAGCCTATTTCATTGGATGCGTCCAGGCAGCTAAGATTTAGGCGGCCAGGACGTGAACACCAGATGAGTTTCTCCAAGTGAACATTTTTGAAAAAGGACTCCGTATCAGCTAACTCCCAGATGGCATGCAAGGCATCCTCCGAGAGTAGTTTACCCTGCAGAGGATATGCCTGAAGCGCAGCTGCGAGTTGTTCAGCGCAATCGCGTGCTTCGTAGGCGATTAAGTCTGTAAGAGTATCCGACGGACTGAGCTTCTCTAGCATGTCCAGCCAGGCTTCGAGAGCTTTTCTAATTCTCGGGTGTCCGTTGGTAAATTGCAGTTCTGCGTGCCATTGTTCCAGGTCGTCGTGCGATACTTGATACGAGAATACGTCGGCTACTCGACTCGCCAGGTTGTGCGCTTCATCCAGAATCAAGAGTGTTTTGGATAGATCGAAACCTGGCTGCTCAAAGAAGAGTGAGCGATTTCGCGGAGAAAACAGGTAATTTATATCTCCCACCCAAAGGTCCGCGTAAGGTAGGGTAGCGCGCATAAGCTCATAGGGGCACAAGGTTTCCTTCTCGCCCACTTGACGAAATAGTTTGGGTTGGTCGGTGGCGCTTTCGAGAAACAATTTGGGAGATAGACCACAACGTTTCCAACGATCGCCACTGTTGAAACGATTATCGTCTGGGTCGCACCGGCAAAGGGGTGAGTTACAGAGCTCATCTTTGTTTCTGATCTGCAGGGCTGAGAGGATGGAGCCCTGAGGCAGCATCGACTCGAGTTGTTTCATTACCTGGTGCTGTCCGCTGCTTTTACTGGTTAGGTAGACGATCTGGTGGCTGTTCCCTTCCAACACTTGATTGAGTGCATATTCGAGTGCTACTCCTGTTTTTCCATAGCCGGTCGGTGCCTGGAAATATACGACCGGACTTTGAGTTGCCGCCTTCAACAAATCATCCTGAATGGTTTCCTGACCGTCCCTGAGTTTTGTATAGGCAGATACCGGCTTGGTTGTCTGGAACTTGTGGCTCCGTATTTTCTGAGTGTCAACGTACTGCCAGAGAGCGTCTATCTGTGTATGAAAAAGATCGATACAGTGCTGATCGTCGCTTACGTGCTGGCGAATGCCATCATCGATGTTAATGAAAAGCAGCTCTCCAGTGAAAGGAAGCGCCTGAGTCTTCTTATGCTGTAGTAGGACAAGGTAGATCCCGAGTTGGGCGAAGTAGGGCCGGAAATTATCGATCAATTCATCGGTATCAGCTGGTAGTTCAAAGCTGGTCGTCTTTATTTCGCGAATGAGCACCCGGTCTTTCTCTTCAATCCATTGATCGATACGGCCCTGAATATTGAACTTCCAACCTTTGTAAGGCCAAACACCGCGCAGTGTGACTTCAAACTGTCCATTTTCTCCAGCCTCTTTGGAAACCTTTTCTTGTTCCTGATGCCATTGGATACCCACTAGAGTCCTCCATTGGCCGGAACGACGGTTCATCCTATGAGCAGGTCCAATACTGAAGTCGGAGAGTTCGCCGACGCTCAGAGTTACGGACTTTTTTAGCAGATCAACCTGCATGAGAATTCACAACGTTTTAGATTAGTATATCTGTGTAGTGCTGAACATAATGTTTCAACGCATCGATCCATTTTCTGCAGATTTCAGGTTTTATCTCCAGTTCTGAAACCGGTGTATTCAAGATTTCCGCGACTTGGACTCTTTCGCTATGGGTTAGCTTCTCAAACCAGTCGTGTTTGACCGGGTAGCCTTCGTTTTTAGCATATACGAAGAGGCACTTGAAGAAGATCGCCTCGGGGTGTTTGCGGGTTTCCCATGCATCCAGGGCTCTTTTGAAAAGCGCGTAGATGGATTCGGTTTCTGTTTCCCTTGGAAGGTTCTTTGAAAGAATCGATGACCATTCGCAGGCCAGCTCCAGAGCGATAAATGATTTCGCGAGGGCCCGTCGTTGGTGATGAATGCTGAGTTCCTTTACGAATCCGAATCCGGTGTCTCCTTTTTTTTCCAGGATCAGTTCCACCTCGTCGAAGAGGTCTGGAGATGGAGTTCTCGAGTTGCGTTTTGGTCGCCTAAACATGGCCAATACGCTACCTTGTTCAGGACTGAGGAGCGTGAGTTTGAAAAACTGTTCTCCGGAAGCTTCCTTTTTGAGGATGATCCCAGAGATCTGAACCGATTGGCCGGCCATAATCTCAGGGTTCCGCTACCTTTTCCACAACCGGGTTTTCGATTTTCACGGTAGTTTCTTCAGCACTTTTGATTGGATACGGAGGAGCTACCGCGCCTCCGGAGATGATCATCTTCATGCCATCGCCAATAGACATTTCCATTTCATGAACGTCTTCCACCGGGAGCATAAGAAGAAACCCGCTGGTTGGATTAGGAGTTGTCGGGACAAAGACGTTGCGTAAATCCTTATTCGTTTTGGCCTGCGTTTCACCTTTGGTTTCACTGGTTAAAAACCCGAGGGCCCATACGCCGCGACGTGGATATTCGATAAGAACTGTTTTCTTGAACACGGCTCTTTGTTGGGTGCTGAAGGTCTCAACAATCTGTTTTACCGTCTTGTAGACGGTATTGATGAATGGAACTTTATCTAAAATGTTCTCCGTAATTGATAGGAACCATTTACCAACAAAGTAGCGGGACATGTAGCCAAGCATTGTAATCGCAAGAAACACAATGATGGTGGCCAGAATATTCCAGATGAGCTGCAGGTTCTCGATTTGTTTCCATTGGGCAGGAATAAAGTACAGCAGGTTATTGCTGACTCGGCCACCGATATTGTTGACCAGCCAATTAAACACGAACAGCGAAACACCCAAGGGAGTCAGGAGTATAAGGCCTGTTAGGAAGGCGTTTCTAAGGGATCTTAGAAAAGTGTATTTTTCAGTCATTTAATTCGTATTTAAACAAGGGGACGCGGCCGTGCGCTTCCAAATGGGACATACATACTTGCTCTTCTTTTTTCATAGCTTGGCGATCTTTTTCGTTCAGGTCGTCAAATCCGACCAGATGAAGCCAACCGTGGACCAGATATAATGTCAGTTCTTGTGAAAAATCAACTGCTTCAGTTTCAGCGTAACGTCTGGCCATATCGATGGATACACAAATCTCTCCAGCCAGGTTTTCTTCGGGATCTCCTGGGAACGTGATGACATCGGTCGGAGTGGGATCATCGAGAAAGTCCTCATGGAGTTTGCAATGAGCCTTCTCTTGAAGGAACGCCAGAGAAAGTTCTCCAGATGGGATTCGATAGGGAGCTGTTTCGTCCAAAAAATGAAAAAGAGACTCTACGGCTTTGCTATCTAGATTAAGCGCTTCGCAGGGGCTGAATATTTGAATGTTTCTCTTTTTTCCGGTCCGCATTTTGCGCTTCGGCTTTGGCCTTGTCTTTGTCGGGATATTCGATGCGGCTGTGCAAGGTATTTAACAGCGTGAATGAAAAACTGTTTCTGAGCTTCTTTATTTCCTCAAACGTCAGTGGACATTCGCTGAGCTGGTCATCTGCAATTTTGTCCTCAAGGATCTTATCTATGAGCTCATCAATACTCTGAGGCGTGATTTTTCTGAGTGAACGACTGGCTGCTTCTACCGAGTCAGCGAAGAATATGACGGCGCTTTCCCGAAACTGAGGCTTCGGGCCATCGTAACGGTAGGTAGATTCCTCGACGCGCATTTCATTGGTTGCTCCTTTTCCTTTGAGGGCCTGAACGTAAAAATAGGTAATGAGCGAAGTTCCATGGTGTTGTTTGATGACGTCGATTATGATCCGTGGTAGTTTGTCTCGAATCGCGAGGTTTACGCCTTCCTTCACGTGAGCTTTTATCACGAGGGCAGCCATCGACGGATTCTGTTGTATCAGCGGATTGTCCCCATCGCGCTGATTCTCTGCAAAATACTCGGGTTTAATGAGTTTACCAATGTCGTGAAAAAGGGAACATACGCGGCAGACCAGTGGGTTGGCTCCGATAGCTGAAGCACCGTTTTCAGCGAGGTTGGCGACCATAAGTGAGTGGTGGTAGCTGCCGGGCGCTTCCAGCTGTAAACGTCGTAGAAGCCTGTGATTGTAGTCGGTGAGCTCGAGGAGTGTGATATTCGTGGTTAACTGGAAAATACTTTCAAAGAATGGCAGTAAGCCAATTACGAGCATACCGGTTCCTGCGCCAACACCGATCGAAATGAGCATTTCCCAACCAATCGTTACGAATGCCACCTCGTTGAGGATCCCAAGCAAAAAGGTTGCGAAAGCCAGAGTCGCTCCTCCAAAGATGCTTGAGCGGACAATCTGCCCGCGCTTACGAACGTCTTTACAGAATAAAACCGCAACTAGACAAGATAGGAACATCGCCGCCATGAGAACGAACGATTCGCCAAACATCAGGCTGGTTATGAAGCATACCACTCCGGATACAAAGATTGCAGCTCGCTGGTTGATTAATAGCGCGATGAGAATTGGTCCGAGATAAACAGGTATCATATACCTTAGCAGCGCAAACGCTTCTGGATTATTCGAAGCGACTGCGAGTATGAGCCGCGTGATACCGATATTCAGTAATACGACGAGGAAGAGGAGACTGACTCTTCGATTATCTGTCAGACTGGACCATCCCGCCAGAGCGAGATAGACGACAACACCAATCCCCAGAAGCAAGGTGATAAGTGCTTTTTCCCAAAAGCTTCTTCCCAGTGAAAAGGCATAGACAGAATCTTCGGCTAGGAGGAAATCCTGGTAGGCTAATAGCATCTCGTATTTGTGGGCTAACACCGTCTCTCCGGGTTCAATGATTATTTCCCCGGACGATACGTCGACCCATACAGGTTCCGCACTATTCTCTGCTTCTTCCCGCGCCTGTTCATGAAGCTGCTGATCGTAGCGCAAGTTCGGCTTTATCGCCTGGGTCATGATACGCGAGAGTGCAATATTCAAGTCCTGTGAGATGTCGAAGTAAGTGAAGTCCCGTTTAAGGGCACTGTAAGCCATATCCTGGCTTTGTATATCCAGTCGCCTTAATTGACCTGAGTCCCGTTGCACGTAGATGAAATTCAGATTCTCGGGATCCTTAGAAAGAACCGCATCCGTCGGATCGAAAATACCACCCCCTAGAATACGCCTAACGGATACCAAGGCATCATCGATGAGTGGTTTGCGTTGTGGAGCCTCGGTTCTGGCGAGGATCACCAAGACCTCTTCCACATTCAGACGTATCTTCGTCCGTTCTTCGAATTTCAGAGAAAATTCCTCTGCGCGTTCCAGTTTTTGCTCCGGGGTCAGGTCTGAAATTTCGATCTCGAGTTGGTTGATCTCTTCCACCAGTTCCTGAATATGGTCTCTAAAGATCTCGTAGGGCCTCATATCCATCCGGTAAACCGGCGGAATGCGTTGCCTCTCCAACTGCTTTCGACGTTCAGTTTGCAGGTCGCTTTTGTAGCCAAAATCTTTTTCTGCAACGACTCGGATTCTGGAAACTTGATCCGGCAGAACCTGGATCCCTGCGGGGGTGACGCCTGTGAATGCGAGTAGGATTGTTAAGAAAACCCAGCCGACTAGGATGAGTCCCGTGACCACAGGACTGGATGCCAGGAACGTCTTAGTCCAGGTTTGTCGGAGGGCTCTACGCTTCCGCCGAGAGGGCGAAGGTGTATCGTTGAGCTGCTTTCTCTTACTGAAAAGTTTCACTGTTCAATCGGGCTTATTCGCGGATCAGCTGGGATGACCCCCGGACCGATACTGTTCATAAGCCTCTATAATCTTCTGTACAAGCGGGTGACGCACAACATCAAAACTATCGAAATAAAAGAGCTCGATTTGCTGAATGTGTGCTAGAATCTGGGTGATTTGGCGCAATCCGGACTCTTTATTGCGGGGTAGGTCAACCTGTGTGATGTCGCCGGTTATGATCATGCGGCTATTATCGCCTAACCGGGTTAAAAACATCATCATCTGTTCTGGAGAGGTGTTTTGTGCTTCGTCGAGAATGACGTAGGCGTTAGACAGGGTGCGTCCTCGCATGTAGGCGAGGGGAGCGATCTCAATAATGCCCTTTTCCATAAGTTTATCGGCATTTTCTTTACCGAGCATGTCGTGGATTGCGTCATAGAGGGGCCTCAGGTAGGGAGTGATCTTTTCTTCGAGATCACCTGGCAGAAATCCAAGGGCCTCGCCAGCTTCAACAGCGGGGCGGGTAAGGATAATTTTCTCAATGTCGCCGTTGAGCAGACCGCTGATCGCAGCCGCCATAGCGAGATAGGTCTTTCCAGTGCCTGCGGGGCCAATCCCAAACACGACCTCTTTTGCAAAAATGGCTTCCAAATAGCGCTTTTGGTTGAGCGTTTTTGGTATGATCTTCTTCTTAGGGAAGTTGAGGATGAGGGGTTCATGGATGAGGTCATGGAGGGCCTCGGTTTGCCCATTCACAACTTGTTGCAGGACGGCCAGAAAGTCAGATTTTCGTATTTTCATACCCTGAGAACGAGTGGCGTCCAGGTAGGAAAAAAAGCTCTCGGCTTTACCCACAGCCTCTTCAGTGCCCTGTATCTGGATCCAATTATCACGCGCAACGAGGTTAACTTCCAATTGAGCCTCTGCCTCCTTCAAATGGCCGATCTGTCCGCAGTATAACTGGCTGGCAATTCGCGCATTTTGAAATTGGAGTGTCTTTTCTGAAATCGACATTATTCGGAATCGAGGGCGGTTGATGCCTCTTTTAGACGGTCCCACATCCCTTCGAGGGAGGTCGGTAATACACGGGTTAGGCCGATTACTGGCATGAAATTGGTGTCTCCACTCCATCGGGGCACGATGTGGGCATGGAGGTGTGTCGGAATGCCGGCGCCAGCAGCGCTTCCTAAATTCATCCCTACATTGAAGCCATCCGGGTTAAGCGCGCGAGTGAGAATTTTTTTTGCTCGTATTATAAGGTCCATGAATTCGGCTCTTTCCGCGTTATCAAGGTTCTCTAACTCAGCGACCTCCCGGTAGGGAAGTGCCAACAAGTGCCCTGCATTGTAAGGATATCGATTCATAACAAGATATCCGGTGGCTCCTCTGTAAAGCAGCAGGGATTCCCGCTCGTTTTCAAGCTTCGGTAGTTCGGTAAATGGATTTTTCCCTTTTAGCGCTTCCGGAGTTTCAATGTACTCCATTCGCCAGTAGGCGTGCAGATGCTTGTAAGGATTTGGCATGGTGTGTGGGAAATAAGAATTCCTTCGAATCGAGGAGACACGCGATCAAACTGTAATAAATGTTGAGACAGGCAAACTCATAATTCGGAGTGAACCTTCTCTGAACGGCTGGATTTATCGGTCTAAATGTAGTACCAATGTTCATTTTATATCCATTTGACCAGATTGGACGAATTGGTTGGTAGTGAGACGTGTTCTGTAGGGCTTGCGTTCAATGGATAAGCGGTTTTCTCTCCTGTATTCTTGCGAATGAGCCTCATTGACCGATATATTCCTGGGTTTAAAGGACTACCTTCATTGTTTACTTACACTTTGTTGTTGAGTGTTGGATTTGGGGCATTCGTCACTTGGGATCAGTGGTATTGGTGGGGGCGTCGTGAAGATTATTCGTTTGGTTATCTGGTTCCGATATTTGTTGCGGTAGTGGTTTGGGATCGATGGCCCAGAATCTTGGCCTTACTGGGGAGTGGGACGAATCCTGCGAAGTTAGACGAAACCGGAGGGGCGCGAAAAGACGCGAAGGAGCTTTCTCTTTCATTCGATTGGGCTGTTTCTAAACTCTACGCGCTTATGCGGTGGTTTATTCCTACCGGATTCTACAGCGGATTGATTCTTGGGTTGGCTATTTTTGGGTTGGGCGCTTTCTACAGGGCGGGTGCTGGCCCTTCTCATCCCGGGTCTTTATTTATAGCGGTTGGGGCTGGAATGGTGGTTTTTGCGTTGCTCTATATAAATCTTCCGGATTCGGAAGGCGCTTGGAAGGAGCAGACCGGACAATCGTTATCTCCTCAGGCGGTTATGAACCGGCGGTTGACCATTACGGCATTGTTTTGGTTTCCCTGTTTTATTTGGATAATATCTGCTCCTCTTGTATCGTTTATCGAAAACGCATTGAGCCTGTTTTTGTTAAACAAAGTTATTACGGTTGTTTTCTTTGTATTCGAGATGGGTGGCTATGCACTCGAACAGGAGGGCAATACGCTTATTTTGCCCACGGGGCGAGTGGGAGTGGAAGATGCCTGTTCGGGAATCCGATCTCTCATGGGATGCTTGTTTGCGGGTACGTTTTTGGGAGCGATGTTTTTTAAGAGTGTAATCAAGAAGGTGTTGTTAGTGGTCTTTGCTATGGGCTTTGCGGTCATCACCAACCTTATGCGCAGTATCTTCCTCACGGCTTGGGCTTACACGCATGGTCCCGATGCGATCAGTGGTTTCGTTCATGATGCGGCCGGGTATTTTGTTCTAGGTCTTACCAGTGTA
>CAYGQM010000054.1:46648-49133 GCA_964352065.1 uncultured Opitutaceae bacterium | reverse complement strand
ATCCTGATCCCGGGTGTTCACTCGCACCAGAACCGGTTGGTCATAACGCTCGGTTTCTTCTTCCCGACCGAAGCCACGGTAAAGGGGGTTGCTCGATTCTCCGGAGCGGCCCTTAAATTCGAATTTGGGTTCCCGTTTGGCCACGCGAATTAAACCGACAAGGTTCAATTGGGGGTCTTCGGCCAGAGCGCGGTTGAGAAACTTAAATTCCCAGTTGGGGCGCCCGCTCACGTAGAGGATCCGGTATTCGTCCTGCCCCTGATCGATCATAAACAAACGACGGTTGTTCAAGAGCGTCGCCTCTTCAAGAGAAGGGAGTTCATCGGTCAGCGACGTTTCTTCTGCCTGCTCGGCAGTCACTTCATAAAATTGGATGCCAGATGCCAGCGGCCTCCAGCGAAAGTTGATACCCTGCGGTTCACCGGAGGAACGGGCAGACACCCGCACCGGTTTCGGAAGTAAGTCCTCTCCCTCGGGGCTATCGAACAGCGAATCTGTGTTCAAGGACTTGATCGCTACATCCATGGGTTTTCTAAAACCACCCCGGGTTGCCACATCAGCAGTCAATGTCACTGGTGAATCGTCGAAGGCAGTTTGCCTAAGCTCGATACGATCGATGCTGACATCCGTCATGGTACCTGGATTGCCAACGACAACGGGATAAACGGGAGGAAGTTCCGGTAGGTCCTGTAAGGCCTCGTCGAGGTCGGCGGCATTGCCATCCGTCAGGATGACGACCCCTGCCAATGGCAGACCCTCGTAGCGATCGTTCAGGTTTTTCAACGCAAGACCCAGGTTACTCCGATCACCCTGAAAATCGAGTTGGGTAAATGCAGGGATGCGGCGGAGATCGCGATCGAATTGGTAAGGACGCACTTGGAAGTCTTCTGTTAACTGGGCCAACCAGCCGCTGTTCAATCCGGTTAGCTGATCCAGCAAGCCCTCTCCGCGTGTGAGCTCAGAGACGCTTTCCCTGAGTTGCAGTCCCTGACTGTTGTCGGCGATGACGGCTACGATATTGGCTCCCTTGGCAGCGCGTTCGCGAGTCCAGTGTGGCTCCAGTAGAAATACGAGTATGAGAAGTATGGCGAGCGATCGAAATGCCAGTGGCAACCATTCAAGCAGGCTGTGTTTGCTAACCGGTTTCCAAGCGGTCCAACTGAGGAAGAAGAGCAGGGCTGCCAGGGGTACCAGAATCCACCACCAGCCAGTATTCACAAATATCAAGGCAGCCAGGGTCATGAATCGCCTCCCAAAGCTTCGTAGTAATTTTTGACCGAGGTGGCGTATTTGGGTGGTACGGGGTCGCGATCGATGGGTTGCAGGGTATCAGGACTGGTCTTGCGTAAAAGCTCTTGCTGTACCCAGGATTCCACTTCGCGGATAGGTTGAAGAATCGAAGTGTCGATGTCGCCCCACTTGGGTGGATTTCCATGGCGTTTAAAGTCAGCCCGCATCTGTTCCGCCTGCTCCCGTGCTTGCTGCATCTGTTCCCGGGCTTCAGGTAGCTCCATCAACTCTTCGATCGTGCGCATACGTTCGTTCCACTCGACAAATCCGTCACCGGTAATCGGACCTTCCCAGCTTCCGCCGCCTTCGGCAAACGAGCGGATGATGTCGGTGAGGTCCTGTAACTGGTTGTTTCCACCCCCGCCGGTACCGCCGCTTACTTGTTGGCCGCCCCCTTGGCGTCCCCCTGGTCCTGGCTGTCCACCGGATTGCTGTCCCTGACCAGGCTGCTGGCCTTGAGCTCCCCCTGGTCCGGGTGATTGTCCTCCTTGGGCGAGCTGTTCTCCTGGTTGGGTACCGCCAGCTTGTCCTCCTTGACCTTGGCCAGGCTGTTGGCCTCCTCCCGGTTGTTGTCCTCCGGCTTGACCTGGCTGCTGACCTTCCTGACCGGAGCTTTGGCCTTGTCCGGGTTGTTGTCCGTTTGCCTGAGCCAATTGAGTTTCAGCATTTTCTCCTGCTTCGGCTGCTGTTGCGGGTTGTTCTCCCGACTCTCCAGTCGGCTGACTGGCTCGCTGACCAGAAGCAGTTGACGAGCCGGGACCAGCAGAGGAGCCCTCTGCGAGTTCGCTTCCTTCGGGACGCTCCTGTTCGAGGTCGTTGAGGAGCTCGTTCAGTTCTTCCTGGGCAAATTGCAGAGCGGTTGTCTCGTCACCCATGACTGATTCTGCAGCTTCAGTGACCGCGCGTTCCAGCTCATTGAGTGAGGCCTGTAGGCCTGGCTGCATGTCTTGCGCCTGTTCGAGGAATCCGCGGCGTACGAGTTCTTCGGCAATTTCGAGATTTTCGTTGGCGTCGCTCTGGTTGTGTCGACGGACCACATCGTAAAGTTTTCTATGCAAGGTAGGTTCCCCGGACTCAGAGTCTTCGGTGATCTGTCTCAAATCCTCCATCAAACGCTCGAGGTTTTCCTGCTGCTGGCTATAACGTTCTGCTACTGCTTCGCGTACGCCTGATCCGTCCAAGCGAGGAGCCTGAT
>CAYGQM010000054.1:0-46638 GCA_964352065.1 uncultured Opitutaceae bacterium | reverse complement strand
GACTCCAGGTCTTCGGAGAGCTGGCGCTGGGCCTCGGCCAGCTCTTGAGCGGCGTCGCGCACCTGGCGCATGGCTTCAGAAAACTGACTGGAAGTGGACTGCCGAAAATCCTCTTTGAGTTGCTCGAGGTTTTCCTGCGCCCGGCTTCCGGATGCGAGTGCCTGAGAAACTGCTCCGTCTTCCAACGCTTCGCTGATGTTGCGCATGTCTTCGCGAGTCTCGTCGAGCTGTTCGCGTGCGTCGCGAGTCTCCTGATCGGCCGGCATATTGTCCATGCGTTGACGGACCTCGTCCATTTGGGTGAGCATCTGGCGTTGTTCCTCTTCGAGGCGCTTTAGTTCGCGCTGGATCTTTTCCCGTTCTTCCTCGTCTTCTGCTGCTGCGAGGGCGGTCTGAAGCTCCTTCAGTCGATCATTCATCTGACCCTGTCTGCGGGCGAGCTCGCTAAGTCTGCTGAGTACTTCGAGTTCTTCCCGTTCTTGCGGCGTTGTCATAGCCTGGGCCTGACTCTCGGTTTCGTACCGGGTTTCGTCTTCGCCAAAATCCAACTGATTGAGTTGCCGTTGGTTGCGGTTACTTCCGCCTCCACCGCCGCCTTGTTGGCGACTTTGATTGACGTTCATTTCCCTTGGGCGGAGTCGGAGGAGTGCTTGATAGGCTCCTTGGGTTGCCAGCCAAGCTGCTTCAATCGGTTTGTCGGATTCGTCTTCGAGTGTCTGGGTAAAAGCCTCAATTGCTTTCTCCATGAATCCGAGGGCATCGGATGCCGCGTTGAGGAGCTTCTTGTCATCTTGCAATTCCATCATCATCTCCTGAACCTGAAGGCTGACCTGTTGCTGTGACTCCAAAAGAACCTGGGTGTCTTCTAGGAAACTGGAATTTCCCTGGCCGCGTTCTTTAAGTTTAAACGTGGCGATCGCGATGTTGCGCTGTTGTTCGAGGGCCTCTGCTTCCTGCCCGCCTCCTTGCCCCTGGCCTTCTCCACCACCGCCTTCGCCTGCGCGATAGATCTCTTCGAGGGGGCGCACTTCTGCGTAAAATAGATCACTGGTACTTCTGCGTGTTTCCCCCTCGACGCCGATATCGTCGGCCCAGGCAAACCAGGTGACAAGCTGGTCAACCTCGACGCCGGCTTCCTCGAGTGCGTAAAGTTTTTCAAACTCAGCCTCGAGTTGATTCGGATCATTGCTCTTTAAGGAAACGTATTCGGGATTGTCGGCACCGACCGTGACGGCGAGTCCGTAGTCAACCAGTCCGAAGTCGTCGGCCGCTTTTGCTTCAAGTGCCAGTTCCTCAATGGGAGAGACTGCCTGATCGCCTCTGGGAAAATGGAGGGTTATCTCCGGTTTCTTATTCTCGCGAACCGCGATACGCACATCGGGTGGGTAGGCATTCGCCCGGCCTTGATCGTCGGTAAGGTGCAGGTGGTAGCGGAGATCCTTGGTCAGCGTGATTTCAGTGCCGAAACGAGTTTTTTCCGGGTTCGTAGGAGATAGCTGAATACGATTGCCTTCTTTGTCTACCAATTCGGCCTTTGCCAGCGGTTTGTTAACCAGGAACTGGTAGTCGAGGCGTGTACCTTCCACGGCACTTACCCGCCGGGTATCTTCGATCAATCGATCCTTGAGACCGGTATATTCCGGGAAGTCCAAAAAGGCGTTTGCCTGAATGAGGGCTGGGAGGTCATAGACGTCCAGCCGGAAGGTGTCGGTTTCCTTACTGCCGTATTCGATAACATAGCGTGCAGAGTCTTCGAGGGAAGGAAGGGTATAGGCGAACACAGGATCAGAAAGGCTTTGTGCCATAGCTTGGCGTTGTCGGATGCCGTCGTCCTGTTGAACGATCAGGGTTGCAGAGCGGGGAACATCGCCTTTGAAACGAATGGCGATCACGACCGCGGAACCGCGCTCAACCTCGGTGTCTCCGGGAGTGACTTCGACCGAGGAAATCAGCACTGGCATGTTCGGAGTGCCGATTGCGAGAATTTTCTGGTCCTTAACGTAGTAAGTGAATGCAGCGAGACCGATAAGGAGAGTCATGGCTGCGAGGAAGGTGCCTTTTGCCTTTGCAACCGATTCTTTTCCCACATCTTCCCAGTATTGAAAGTGGGAGAAGTGTAGGGTGTCGTTGATGAGCTTTTCTTGAAGGAAGTTGTAGGATTCACCTTCACGGCGCTGCTGAAGCGCAGTCGATAAAAGGCCTTCCACCTCTGGGAATTTCTTTTCCACAGCTTGAGCGGCTTCGAGAAAGTCGAGTGGTGTTTTGAGGCGTCCGAAATAGTTTTGAAAGAGGGTAACGGCAATGAGGCCGCAGATGATGGGAAATGCAAAATCCGTGAAAACCGGTACGGTGAAACGAAGGCCCAACACGACCAGTGCCAAGGCTGATGCGATCAACCAGCGTCGAGTGCCCTTGCGATGTGCTCTAATTTCTTTGAGACGGTGGGCAGCGATCAATAGCTCCTTGCGGATCCGTGGATCAATACTTCTGGGATCAATGGGAATCTTGGTACTCATGCTTCAGCGGTCGCCAATCCTCGTCGACTGATTTTAATAGAGAGCAGGCTTTCGATCGCCAGAAAGAGGGCCACGCCCACGAGCAACCAGCGCCAGAGCTTTTGCTCGCCCTCAAGCTCGATGGCATTCTTAACGGCTGCCTGTTGTTCAGAAATCTCCTGGGAGACAATGAGAGGGCTGGCTTCCAGAGGCACTCCGAGTTTCTCCCAGGTGTCGAAAGGAAGCGGATCAATCCTGCTTTCTTCGTGCGGGATGTTTAAGGCCACCCAGTGGGAAGAAGTGTCTGCCTTGATTTGATAAATGCCGGGTGATTTTAGTGTGTCTTCCTGAAGGTTCTCACCATCGAGGGTTTGCCAAGTCACTTCGCGATTGTTGGTGAGGCGGTTAGCTTCCTGGACGAAGGCCATGGTAGGGAGTGCTGGGCCGCCCAAGGAACTTTCGATGAGTTCCTGGAACCAGGGTACGAATTTGGAAGAAAGGACCCACTGGCTGGCCTGGGGTGTCCAGTCTCCGGCCCAGGCGATCAAGGTCCCTTTGCCCACTTTCCACTCAACGATAGCCGCGGGACCTTCGTCAAATTTTGCGAGAATGCGGGCGTTGGTGTTGGCAGGAGCGGTTAGCGGTTGGGCCTGCCAGAAACGAATATTGGTAAAGTTGTTGTAGCGAGGGTCCGCAAAAATTTTAAATACCGGGTGTTCGAAGTCGATGGTACCCAGCAATCCGTAGTTCCGGCTGAGCGCGGTGTGTTGCCAGCCGGATTCTCCGCTCAAGGACTCGATCAACGGCAGTTGGGAGCGGTCTGTTAGTAACAGTAACGCAGTGCCTCCCTCGTCAAGGAAAGCCTTGACTTGAGTTGCCTCGTCGTCGCTGGGCGTTGCGCCTATCAGAAGTAAGTTCTTTGGATCTCTGGCCCAGTTTGAAGTTGCGGAGGCGATAGAGACCTTAGGATCGGTCCAGCCGACGACGGCCCGCTCCATGTAAAACCGCGATGCTTTCGGATCGTCTGCTGCTTGTAAACCGATGAAGGGCAATGTCGCTTCTCGGATCTGTTTCGGCGCAACGTATAGCCGGTTGTCAAACGGCTCCGCATCACCGGACAACTCTATGGTGAATGGATTCGTTTGCTCGTTGGGAATCGCCATCAAGAAGAGACGCTTGTCACCGACTTGTGAATACACGGTTTGTGGCTCACCGATGGTATTGCCTGTGATGGCGTCTCTCGCGGTAAGTGTTATAGTTTGGTTTTCACCGGTTGTGATAAGGCTCAGGCGGGCATTGCGAGGACCTTCTCCGATCTTGGACCAACCAAGCCATTGCAGACCGGCATTCTTCGTTTCGCCTCCGACGGTGGGATCGAATTCGACAGCACAATTTTCGGGCCAGTCACGGCCGGCCAGTCCTGACAAACGGCTGCCAAGGGTGAGATCCGAAAATACGCGGATGGTTCGTTTGGCATCGGTGCCAGTGTTTTCGGCAAGTTGTTCCAGTTCATCCAGCGCGGCATCGATACCGGCGTCGAGGAAGGTTCCTCCCCAGCCGGGTGCCCGATTGTCCAGTAGGCCGCGGATCAGTGGCAATCGTTCGGCGGTGGGCGTTTTATCCCAAAGTTCATTCGACACAATGTGACTTACCTGATCTGAGACGCCTAAAATACTGAGACGGTGGTTCGTGCCGGTTGTTTCGATCCAGTTAATGAGCTGGCTTTTTGCTGCGTCCCACTGCCCATCTCTTCGCATACTGGCGCTTTCGTCCAGTATCAAGACGGTATGTTGCTCCCGAGTATTTTCGGTCAAGATGGGTACGTCACTTTTTAAAAAGGGCCGCGAAAATCCGAAAGTGAGCAGGGCAATGATCAGGCAACGAAGTAGTAGCAGCCAAGGGTGTTGTAGGTTGCTCTTTTTTTGAAGCTGTGGGGGTGAGGCACTAAGAAATTGGGTGGTGCTAAATTGAACCCGATTACGGGTCGCTTTCCGGATAAGGTGGAAAATGATGGGGCCGGCTATGGCCACTGCGCCGAGAAGAAACCAAGGGGATAGAAAACTCATCGGGCCCTCCTTTGGTTAGCGCGGGTGGTTTGCTTGGAGAACCCACCGCTTTTAATCATGTCGAGCAGGACATAATCGAGGGGCGTATCGGTCGAAACGGTTTGGAAGGAAACGCCTCGTTCATCCAAAGTCTTCTTTACCTTCGCCTGATGACCAGCAAATTTTTCGAGGTAGTCCTTTCGAGCGACGTCGGGGTCGATGTACAGTCGTTTTCCGGTCTCCAGGTCTTCCCATTGGGCTGCGGATCCGAAGTTCAATGACAACTCGGCTGGATCGAGAATCTGAATCGCACGGACATCGTGCCGCATGGCTACGAGGTGGCCCAACTCAATTTCCCATGTGGAGGGATCGGTGAGGAAATCGGAAATGACGAGAATCAGACTGCGCTTCTGATTGAGGTTCGCGACTTCCTCCAAGGCGTGTCCCAGGTTGGTCGCCCGTCCTTCGGGCTCTCGCTCGAGTTTGGCGAGGAGATGCCTTAGTTGTCCCGGGCGCCAGCGGGCGGGCAGGTAGTCCCGTACTTCGCTATCGAAAATGGAGAGGCCAACGACGTCGCGTTGCTGAATCAG
Organism: uncultured Opitutaceae bacterium; assembly: GCA_964352065.1. GTDB lineage: Bacteria > Verrucomicrobiota > Verrucomicrobiia > Opitutales > UBA2995 > UBA2995. Next base: position 41,508 of record CAYGQM010000054.1, on the reverse strand, counting down.
AAAGTAAGCGAGGGTGGCTGCGAGGGTGCGTGCGTAGTCCGATTTTTTATAGTCGAGTGAACCGAATAACATGGATCGGCTTGTATCCAGAACTATGTGACAGCGTAGGTTCGTTTCGTCCTCGAACTTCTTGATATACTCGCGGTCGGTCCGGGCCAAGGCTCGCCAATCGAGATACCGCAGGTCATCTCCGGGACTGTATTGCCGGTACTCAGTAAATTCTACAGAAAACCCTTCCAGAGGACTTCGGTGTAGACCTGACCAGAGTCCGTCGACCACCACGCGGGCACGCATCTCCAGGTCGCGAATAGCGAGGAGTGCTTGCGGGTTGATGGCGGTCTGGGACATGGACTAGAAGCGAGTAGTGAGCAGGTCTGAGATGAAATGTTGGTTACTGTAAATCATGAGTGGTTTATCGCGGCGTAAAACCGCTCCCAAAGTTTATCGGACGGTTTCGGGGACTGCTTCGATGAGCTTTTGAATGACGTCTTCGATGGTGACTCCCTCGGCTTCGGCGCGGTAGTTAAGAAGGATACGGTGGCGGAAAACGGGGGGGGCGAGCTTGCGAATGTCGTCGGCGGTCACGTATGCTCGCCCATGCCAAAGAGCGAGGGCCTTACCCCCAAGAACGAGGGCCTGGGCGGCGCGGGTGCCGGCTCCCCAGTTGATCCAACCTTCGACGAAGTCGGGAGCGTTCTTATCGCCGGGGCGTGAGGAAGCAGTCAGCCGTACGGCGTAGCGCACGACCTCTTCTGAAACCGGGACCTGGCTAACCAGCTTTTGGAAGGCGAGTGCATCCTCCGCCGTGAAGACCGGCTCAATCGGTTTGCCGAGGCGGGCGGTGGTTTGTTGTACGACAGCGACTTCATCGTCTTCCGGAAGATAGTCGATCAGGACGTTGAAAAGAAAACGGTCTAGCTGGGCTTCTGGGAGGGGATAGGTGCCCTCCATTTCAACCGGGTTTTGTGTCGCGAGCACGAAGAAGGGTTCTTTCAGTCGGTGGCGTACGCCCGCAGCGGTTACCTGGTGCTCTTGCATAGCTTCGAGTAAGGCTGCCTGGGTCTTGGGTGGCGTGCGGTTGATTTCGTCAGCCAGTATTATGTTTGCGAATACAGGACCCTTGACGAACTGCAGTTCCCGTCCGTCAATAGTGTCGTTGAGTATCTCAGTGCCTGTGATGTCGGCTGGCATGAGGTCGGGCGTAAATTGGATGCGATTAAAATCAAGCCGGAAGATCTTGGCCACTGATTTTACGAGTAGGGTCTTGGCGAGACCGGGTGCCCCGCTAAGCAGGCAGTGACCCCCGCAGAGGAGGGTGAGCAAAATTTGATCAATGACGTCCTCCTGCCCGATGATGGCTTTTCCCAGCTCAGCCTTGACCCGCTCACGGCCTTTCTGAAGCCGCTCAAAAGCGGCTTCATCTTTTTGGTGTTCAGTCGGCTCCTCAATGACGAGGGGTTCGGGGGCTACTACTGGAGTCTCTTCGGGAGCCGTTGCAGGGAGGACGGGTACTTCTGCCTCGGATTTGTTTTCTGGGTCGGTTTCGCTCATAAAGTTAGTGGGTCATGACGTAGAAGATTATGTTGATACCCATCGGGTAGGCTTTCTTTTCGGCAAACTCGCGGAAGTACCATTCGGACTCGCCTTCCCGTTCCCAGCCATCGCCCAGGTCGGTGTTCTGGCAGATAAGAACCATCAGGCGGCCTGCGTCGTCGAAAATGCCACGGTAGTGCACAAAGCGGGCGTCGTCTCTTTCCCAGGTGATTCCCGAGCCACGGTTGGCGACGGCGGAATTGATGCTGGGGACCTGGGGTTTTTCTTTGAGATCGAAGACACAATGAAAGATCGGATGCTCAATAGGCAGGTCCACGATCTCGCGGTTCGGGAAAACCCGCTTGATTTCATAGAATACATTTTCCCATTCGCTCTCTCCCCAGAAATCGTCGAACATGACGAAGCCGCCGTTGAGTAAATACTCCCGGAGGGAGGTCACTTCGGATTCTCCAAAACTCAGTCTGCCAGCTTCGACGATATAAAGAAACGGGTAGTCTTGTAGATTGTCCTGATCGAGGGTGACGACGACCGGTTCCGGACTGACCTTCAAGCTGGTCATTTGCTGCAGGCGGAAGGCTAAATTGAGTTCGGCGTCGGGATAGTCGGTTGCCCAGCCGCCACCACCGCGCCGGCCCCATCCACCACCGCGGCCGCCATAGGATGAGTATTGTACGCGGGCGAAGGTAAATACGTCGTGCTTGAATTCAGGGTCTACTTCCCAGTCGGGGATACCGACCTGAGAGGGGCGGTATTGTGCCTGCAATAAAGGCAGGGTAGCAATAATGCCCAAGATGCTTATGAACATAACGACCCGCGCCTTGCCGGATGTTTTTTTTGCGGTATTGGAAACCTGTTTACTCATTGGGCGTGGCACCTTTTACTTCAGAAAGAGGTAGTTCTTCGGATGCAGGATGATTGAGTGTATGAAGCAGTTTGTAGGCCGCGCGGTAACGGGGGGCCTCTTCCAGAGCCATGATGGCATGCCGGTGGGCATCTTCGTTATCCAAGGGGGTCAACTGCTTCGCTACGCGGTAATGAATGGACGCGATGTCCTGCGGGTCTAGCTTGATAAGGACCTTGCCGGCAGCAATCGCTTCGCTTGGATTGCTAAGTTCTTCGTCGGCTCTTAGGAGTCCTCTCCAGGGTGTTTCCGCCAGCGGGTTGATTGCCAGCCAGGCGTCGCTCCAGTCCTTCAGGCCCTGCCAGTCTTCGGCTTCAAAGGCGAGAGTGAAGAGTCGGGTCACTGCATCGAGGTTGTGAGCGTCCTCTCCTGCGATGGTTTCCCAGGTGGCCCGTTCGTTCTCAACGTCCTCAAGCATTTGGTAAACATAAGCAAGCAAACCATGGGCGTTTTCATCACCGGGAAGGTAGCCGGCGCCTTCGATGAGGGTGACCAATGCCTCGCGTGCACTTTCCCAATCCTCCGCTTCAACCAGCTCACTCGCTTCTTCCAGAGCCGCTTGGTAACTGTTGTCGGGTGTGACTGCAGAAATAGCTTTCTCGAGAATGGTTTCCGGGATGGATAACTCATACTCGCCACCGAGCTTGCGAGCCTCTTCGCGGGACCAGACTGAAAAAGATCGGTCAAGGAATTCGATGGGTGCCACGTGCTCGCTGAGTGCTTCGTTGGTATTGATGCCTTCGCCGAGTGCTCGTAGGAGTTTCTGCATAGCTTCCTGTCCAAAGCGTTCGAAGAGAAACTTAACGACGAGGTAAGACTGAAAGTAAGCAAACTGTACATCCTCCCCATCTTGTGCCTGAAGAAACGCGGCACTCATTTCGCTGATAGGCTTGGATTCGCGGTCGAGAATACGCTCCCGGTAGTCGGCTGACATACGTCGTCCCCAAGCGGGATTTTCCTGCATTTCCTCGTAAACGGAAATACCTTCACTGAGCCAACGGGGCATGCGATTGCGCGTCATCTTCAGCGTGATGGTATGACAAAACTCGTGCCAAAGCACTGACTCCCAATTGGCTTGTCGGGTGGCCGGGCTGTTAACGGTCACGACGGGACCGAAGCAGACGCCGAGGTAGCCGGGGTTGCCCGGCATGCCGAAAGTGCGTACGCCAAAATCCCCCGGGTTCGGGTAAATTTCCACGATCGTTTTTTCCTCAAGCGTAATTCCGTAGCGGGCGGTTAGGGTTTCGTAGGCCCGTTCCAAGAGTTCGAGTGCGCGGTTGCCATAGATGGGAGCTTCCTCTTCCCCCATTTTTAGATAGAAGTTGTCCGATTCGAGAACGACGAAGCCGTCGAGTTTATCGCTCAGGGTGACCAGATTGTAGGCTTCGACATTGTAGGGGTCGTGGTCGTGAGCCTGATGCGCGAGGCGCCAGCCCTCTTCTTCCGTTTTTTTACCGAGGCGAAGGAGGTCCTGGGCGAGTTGCAATTGAGCGGGCGCAAAATCCGGATCGAAGGCGAGGGCTCTGCGTTGGGCATCTGCGCCTTCGGCGAACCAGTATTTCTGTGAGAGTTTGCGGCCAATTTGGTAATCGACGTTCGGGTTGGTTTCCCAACTGGACAGCGCGATTTTGCGGTAAAATTCAGCGGTCAAAGTATCGTTCTTGAGGTAAGCGATGACAGCGCTGAGTGCGAGTGCGTCCGGGTGGATCGGGTTTATTGATAGCGCCTGTTCGAGAGCTACCAGCGCATCGTCATGAGCTTCCGCGTCGATGAAATGTTCCGCCATCAACAGTATGCTGGGGATATGGTTCTCATTGATTTTAAGCGCGGTTCTGGCGAACTCCATGAGCTGCGAGCGATCTCCATTGAGGAAGGAGGCGGCGAGGCCATACCAGAGATCGGGGTCCTCGGGAAACTTTTCGAGTCCGGCCTGAAAATTCTGTGAGGCCAGTTTGAAGTCATTTTTTTCAAGAGCCAGATTTCCGGAAGCGAGGAATGCTTCAACGGGGGCGTCTTCACTTTCTTTGGCCCGTTTAAAAAAGTTCTCGAGCACGATACGGGCTTCGACTCCCAAGGCCAGTGCGACTTCTCCGAGCTCGACCAATGCATCGGGACTACGGACACGACGGGCCCACATGGAGAAGTAGGAGTTTAGCGTGGCGAGGTGGTTGGCTGCCTCCTCGGGTTGATTGTTGAAACGGGCGGCCTCGATGGCCAGTAGTCGCAGTGACAAACTGTAAGTGCGGCGGGTTAGACCCTCCGTAATCGTCTCGTAAGCATGTTCGTAACGCCCCAGCGTCATGAGCGTTTTGGCCTGGAGGTACCACCAGGAATCGTTCCAGGGATTGGCTTCGGTTTGGGCGTAGAGTTTCGGAAGCAACGCTTCATAGTTTCCCTGTTTGAAAAGCGCCTGTGCGTCCTCCCAGGTTATTCTCGGCTCTTCCTCAACCGCTTCTTGACCCGAGGTATTTACACTCTGGAAACAGAGACATAAAAAACATCCGGCGATTGCGAGGCGGATGTTAAAATGAGGTAGGAGAAACACAGGTGTAAGATTTAAAGGAAGATGGATGATCGCAAGTGAATAACGTCTCATTACGCAAGAGAGGTAAATGCAATCTCCTATTCCCTGACCAAAACTAGTTCAAAGGGTTTCCCTTTGCACGGCTTTGATTTTCTGATAGCCAAATTGGATGCCAGCACTTGAGGAAATTTATTCCGAGTTACCCGGTTTATACCGATCGTAATTATATCAATTTTAGTTTTCGTTGCACTCAAGTTGATCAAGTGGTTGTGGTTGGCTAAGAAGGTGGGTGCGTTTTCAGATCACAAGATCGTGCCTCAAGTGCTGATGATAATCTTTAGTACGGTTGGCGCTATTTTGATTATTTTGGCTTTACCTGTGAGCGACAGTCTACGCGGAAATATGATCAGTTTGATTGGCTTGGTCGTAACGGGTGTAATGGCTTTGTCGTCAGCGACCTTCGTTTCAAACGTATTCGCGGGTTCGATGCTGAGATTGACTCGAAGTTTCCGGATAGGAGATTATATTCGGGTGGGAGGGCAGGACGGTCGGGTATCTGACCGCGGGATTTTTCACACAGAAATACAAACGGCAGATCGTGACCTGACGACCTTTCCGAACCTTTATCTAATTACGAACGCGGTAACGGTGGTACGCTCTTCTGGGACGATTATTTCCACGACAATATCTTTGGGGTACGATGTGTCGCACTCGAGAATCGAAAAGCTGCTCCTGGAGGCGGCGGAAAAAGTGGGATTGAAAGATCCCTACGTGCACGTCATGGAGTTGGGTGATTTTTCTATCTCCTACAAAGCCTGTCGGTTTTTGGAGGATGTTAAGACTCTCATTACGGCCCGCTCCAATTTCAAGAAATCGATTCTGGATACATTGCACGCCAATCTGGTTGAAATTGTTTCGCCCACTTTTGTGAATCAGAGACCTCAGAAAGAAGGATTTGTGTTTATTCTGCAGGGTTCGAGGATTGTTCATCCGAATATCGTAACCGACTAAAAGAAGGCGGCTGAAGAAATAATTTTCGACAAAGCAGACGAGGCCGAGGCGGAAGCCCTCATCGTACAAGAGAAGTCAACCGAAGGGGAATTGAAGAATCGGAAAGACTAGTCGGTCTTGTAAAGTCGGATATCGCGCTGTGGGAACGGGATGCCGATATTAGCCGCTTTGAACGCTTTATAAACAGCCAAGTTGGCTTCAAACTGGGACTTATGAAAGTCGGCGGTGGTTACCCAGTAGCGGTAGGCGATGTTGATGGAAGAATCCGCAAACTCCAAGATTCCGACTTCGGGTTTGTGGTTATGGTCGATTTTACTGACTCCAGAGAGAGCGGTTTGAATAACCTCAATGGCTTTTTCGGGATCACCGCTGTATTCGATGCCGATCACACCTTCGGCAACGCGAAAGTGGTAGGAGTTGGTTAAGATCTCGCCCAGGACACGTCGGTTCGGGATGGTGATCATTTCCCCGTCTTCAGCCTCGAGTTCTGTGTAGCCGAGATGGATACAGCGGACAAGACCCGAGACCGGACCCCGTTCATCGAGAATCGTGAGTGTGTCTTCGACCTTAAAGGGACGGGTGATGATCAATACTATTCCGGCGCCATAATTCGATATGGGACCTTGGACCGCTAAACTTAAACCTAAGGCACTGGCTCCTAAAAGAGCGACAAACGGAGCGATCTCGATGCCCAGCTTGTTCAGGGCTATGATCACGAAAATACTAATGATCAGTAGCTTGGTGGAGGAAGCAAAGAACCGTTCCAGGGTAAGGTCGACCTTGCGTTTTTTACAGATTTTGGTGACCAGCTTCGCAAACACGTTTCCGAAGAAGAAACCGATTATGAGAACGATCACGCCCCCAACTATCTGGAAACTGTAGTTGACGAAGAACTCGATGACAGTATCGAGAATTTTCTGAATTTGGTCTAATTCTTCCATGGGTAAAAGATCGATCGCGTTATGATTATTGGAAGATCTGGAGTTGCCAAGTAAAACTGGCAAGAGAACTGTTTTCTTAAAATATGGGTTTCTGATTGAATAGGAAGGGCGCTTGCCAGTTATATAAACGGCATGGACCAGTCACTTTCCATTTGTGAAGAGCTACTTCTGTTGTCGTTGGATGACGAAGAAGGGAAGTTGGTTACGAGCTCCTCCGAGCTTATTTCATTTACGTTGGCCGGAGCGGTCTTATTTGAACTGATGTTGCTTGGGAAGATAGAAATTGAAGATGGGAAGCTGACTACGCTTCCGACGGAGCCGATGGGGCATCCGGTTTTCGATTTGGCGATCACACGATTCGCGAAGCAGAAAAAGACGAAGGCGCTGAAACACTGGGTGGGGCAGGTGGCCAAGGACGCGGACAAGATCCAGAAGATTCTCTTGGAGAAGCTCGTGGATCTGGGTGCTTTATCCGAAGAGAATCGTACTTTCTTGTGGGTATTTAAATATAACCGCTATCCAACCGACGATTCCCGGATCGAGGACAAGATTCGGCGTAGGGTCGTGGAAAGTCTATTTGGAAATGAGCCGATGGGAACCCGTGATTATGTGCTGCTGCTTTTGATCGGTGCCGCGAGGATTGAGTCTGAGGTGTTCCAGAAGGATCAGGTCAAAGAAGCCGGCCGTTTGATAAAAGACCTGAAGCGGAACGATGCGATTGGAACAGCGATTTCGGCTGCGATTCAGGAATTTGAAGCGATGATGGTGATCATCATCGCAAGTGTGACGACCAGTTCGATCGCTTCCAGCTAGCCTGTGTGGAGTCTTGGTAATCCTTCGAATTGGCTGGGAAACAGCTTTTCGAAAACGATAATTTAAGGTATAAGCCAAGGATCGTGTTTTTCAGCTTAGATTCATGAAAATTGTATACTTACTCCTTGTTACCTTCATCGCGGCGCTCCAGTTCGTTTCGGGGCAACCCTTTATCGGAACCTTTTACGCACCAGACAGTCGGGACGGAATGCTCATCAGTCTCAAAGAAGAGAATGGGGTATATTCCGGCACGTTTCGGGGAGAAGGAGAGGTTTACCAGGTTGAATGCAAGATGGAGGGAGACAGCCTGGTTGGTCACGTATTGGGGAAACCAATTCAAGTTACGATCAGTCAATCAGGTAGGCACTTGGAGTTGGGGTTGGTTGAAATGAAATGGGGCGCACTGGTGGACGAATCGACTGCGCGCACCTACGTACTGACACTTCAAGGTGATACGTCGTCAGCGGCCGCCAATTACGTACAATCTGCGGAAGGTGGTGAGGAAACGGTAATCTTTAACGGGCAGATCTTAGGTCGGGAACAGCTGGAAGCATTCTTCAAACAGTACGACCGGTATCCGCGACCTGGAAATTATTGGTATGATCCGATCAGCGGGTTGTATGGGGTAATGGGGCATGATGCTTTTGGTTACCTGCGAAAAGGACACAATTTTGGACCCTTGATCGCGAGTGCCTCACGGGGTGATTCCCGTTTCTACGTTAATGGGCGTTGTCTATCGAAGCGGGAAGCCTTGGTGTGGCAGCAGTTGATGGGGCGCGAATTACGACCCGGAAACTACGTGTTTGACGATCGCGGCTATTTTGGAATTGAAGGCAGGCGGGGCGAACAATGGAACCTGTTTGATCTGGCAGAAAAGAATGCCTTCGGACTTCCTTCGAGCGCAGAGACCAGCTATTGGACAGCGCGTTTTGGGCGAGGACAGCGCGGGGATCGAAACCGCGACGGCTACTACAGTGTGCCGGGCTACGGACCGAGCGAGTATGGGTTTGGTCAGTGGTGACGGGTGAATTGGAAGGGACGTTAGTCTGGCTTCGATAGGGTTTAAAGGCCCGAGCCGGTTAAGGGATTGGGTATTCGCCCTCTGCGATCGCAATAGCCTGTAGTTCAGACATAGCGGATTCAGTTTTGGCATGTTCTGGTTTACCTGCCAAGTTTTCGTATTCGTCCGGATCTTTTACTAGATCATAGAGTTCACGACTCTGGTCTTCATATTGGATCAGTTTGAACTGTTCGGTGCGAATCATGTTGTTGTCGATTCGGCCGTGAGTCGACTGGGCCGGAGCAACCCGTTGCGAAAAAGGATCTTCCAGCAGGTGCGTAAGATCGTGACCGGTAATCCTTTCTGATGGCAGGTCGAGACCTGCGAGATTCATGACGGTTGGGTAGATGTCTACGAGACTGACTGGTCGGTAACAGCGTTTGCCAGCGCTTTGAGGATTCCTCGGATCTTTGATGAAGAAGTTTACCTGGGCGGCATCGTCCCAGAGTGCGAATTTGGTGATGTGTAGCTTTTCACCGAGGTGGTAGCCGTGGTCGCTCCAGAGGATGACCATCGTATTGTCTTTATAAGGGCTATTCTCCAATCCATCCAAGACGCGGCCGACTGCGCGGTCTGCGATTGCACAGCTCGCGAAATAGTAAGAGAGCATGTCTTTCCACCCTTGTAGGTCACCATCTTCAGGGTCGATGGAGAGACCATGGTTGAGGATATCGGTGAAGCGGTCTTGTCCGATAACCGGATCTCCGTTGTTATCGCGTTGCATTCCTGAAAGTTTGAACGCGTATTCGGGAACATCGGAGCCATCAGCGGTAAACTCCTCGAGGAGTTCGCGAGTAATCGACATCTCGTCGGTTGGAAAGAGCTTTACCAGGTCTTCTGTTGCGTAAAAAGGCAGGTGGGGCCGGAAGATTCCCAACGCCAGAAAGAACGGTTCGTCACCGGTAAGTTTGAATGTAGTATCTTCATGGGTGGCCTGGCCGTTTTCCAGAACCTGGGCTATGAAATCGGCTTTGCGGTAATCGTTGAGTTCTTCAAAGGTTGAGGCGTCATTGCCTTCGATACCCCATCCGATGGCTTGGGTTCGCCAGACAGAATCTGTTTTGGGTCCCGCGCCGCCCGTTACATCGGTCCAGTCGGTCCAGGACAAGGGACCGTCGGAGAGTTTGTGGTTTCCGCCCGAGTGAAAGATTTTACCTGTTGAAGCGGTATACCAACCATGGGCCCTGAGGTGTTGGGGTATGGTGATGGCGTCGGCCAATGGCCTTTTGCCTTCGTATTCGAATTCTCGGAAAAAAGTCGCGTTCGCATTCGTCGTGAGGCCTGTTTTGTGAGGACGTATGCCGGTCATGAGCGCTGCGCGACTGGGGTTGCAGGCTGGGGCCGCGCAATAGGCGTTCGTGAAAGTGACGCCTTGATTGGCCAGTCGTTGAATATTGGGTGTCATCCGATAGGCGCGGTTCTAAGCTCTTTGTCGGGGTAGACTCTTTGCAAAAAGTTTCCCGGATCTTCTGCGAAGACGGAACCGATGGTTTTCATATCGTCGATTGCAATGAACAAGATGTTCGTGGGTTGCTCATTTTTGTGGGATGTGGCCTGGGCTCCGCTGGCAATAAGCAGAAGGGGGGTGAAAATAATACCGAAAAAATTATACATGTGGCTGCGGTGGTTAGCTTCCTGCTGAGAATCGCGAAAGGAATTCGGATAGCCAAGAATAACCTCATGTTACCGGTAACTGAACAGATTGAATAGGAGTTGCCCTATTAATAGCATGGGTAATTTCTCTAGAGTTCTTTAATTTCAGTACTTACTGGCTATTTTCCTTGAACGCGCAACGACCAGCCCACTAACTTAGCCCGCTTATTATTATGAGTCAGTCCGACAAGGAAATAGCCTACGATTCCAAGGTTGAAGGTGGCGTGATTACCAGCCGCCTCGATTCCGTCATCAACTGGGTTCGATCCAACTCTATTTGGCCGATGCCCATGGGACTCGCCTGTTGTGGGATTGAGCTTATGGCAGTGGGTGCTTCCCGTTATGACATTAGCCGATTTGGTGCAGAAGTGATGCGTTTTTCGCCCCGACAATCCGATTGTATGATAGTGGCAGGAACGGTGACTTACAAGATGGCGTCTGCCGTCCGCCGTATTTATGACCAAATGGCAGAGCCCAAGTGGGTGATCGCCATGGGTGCCTGTGCATCGTCCGGCGGCATGTATCGCTCCTATGCCACGATGCAGGGAGTGGACAGGATCCTTCCGGTTGATGTTTATGTCAGTGGTTGTCCTCCGCGCCCGGAGGCTTTATTGGATGCCCTCATTAAACTACAAAAGAAAATCGGTACTGAACGTTCCGCAAAACACATGGTATCCGCCTGATGGACGACGATTTTTTGTCCAAGCTTTTAGAATCTCATCACTATTTAACCGAACGGACAAGCGCAGACCACCCTGCGGTGAACTGCCCTGTCGAGCGCTGGGTTGAGTGTGCAACGAGTCTTAAAGAAACGTATGGGTATGACATGTTGATCGATGCCACCTGCATCGATTGGTATAGAGAAAGTCCGCGGTTTAGTGCGGTGTATCATTTGTTTTCGACAACTGCGCATACCTATCTCCGCGTGGTCGTCGATACGGTGGATGACGAAAATCCGTCTGTTCCTTCCGTGACTGGCCTTTGGGCTGCTGCCGATTGGCATGAACGTGAAGCGTATGACATGTTTGGAGTAACTTTTGAAGGACATCCTGATCTACGACGCATCCTCATGTGGGATAGCTATCGTTGGCACCCGCTTAGAAAAGAGTTTCCTTTGGCGGGGCATGATACTGAGCTACCGGATGAAGCAATTCGTGAAGAAACGGGAACACCAGTCATCCCGGCGCCCATGGCTGGCGGTCCGTTTGTTTCCAGTAAGCAAGCTGGAGTTATGAGTAGGAATGAGCCGCGCGGGGCAGACCAGTCCTGGAATGAAGAAGAGGAGAAACCGAACTAAGCCATGGCAACTAAAGATATTTCTATAGGAGATGTTCTGTCCCGCTCTTCGGATTATGAGCAGGAGTTGGATACTGAGAGAATGACCATCAGTATGGGACCATCACATCCGAGCACCCATGGAGTGTTGCGCCTCAAACTGGAGCTTGACGGAGAAGTGGTGACCTCTTGCGACCCAGAGCTTGGTTATTTGCACCGTGGCGATGAAAAAATAGCCGAGAATATGACCTATAACCAGTTTGTACCTTATACAGATCGGTTGGATTACCTGGCGCCTTTGGCTAACAATGTTGCTTATGCGATCGCGGTTGAGAAGTTGGCACACTTGGAAGTGCCGCCACGCTGTCAGGCGATCCGTGTTTTGGTTTCCGAGTTGGCTCGCATTTCCGCTCACTTGTTGGGTTTAGGTGCTTTTGCGATGGATACCGGAGCCCTGACGGTGTTCATGCTTACATTTACTGAACGCGAAAAACTCTACACACTGTTCGAAAAATTGACGGGTGCCAGACTGACAACGAGCTTTACCCGTATTGGTGGTGTGGCCCGTGATCTTCCGGAAGACTGGTTGAGAGAAGTGTCCGCTTTTGTGGACCAATTGATACCCGTGGTAGACGAAGTAGATGGATTATTGACCCGGAATAGAATTTTCGTGGATCGCACGAAAGATGTGGGCGTGATTTCCAAAGAAGATGCCATCAGTTATGGTCTCACCGGTCCAAACCTGCGCGGATCCGGTGTCCCCCTCGATCTTCGCAAAGACGCGCCTTACTCGGGTTATGAACAGTATGAATTTGATATTCCTGTGGGGACGGTGGGAGACGCATATGACCGCTACCTCGTGAGAATGGAAGAAATGAGGCAGAGTGCTTTGATCGTAAAACAAGTCGTTGAAACGCTACCGGAAGGTCCCTACTTTGCGGAAGACGCGAAGAAAATATTCCCGCCGACCAAGGACAAAGTGATGAGCAGCATGGAAGAGCTGATTCAGAATTTTATGATCACTACTCAAGGCCCCCAAATGCCAGCGGGTGAAGTTTATTTTGAAGCGGAGAATCCGAAAGGTGCTTTGGGTTTTTTTATTCATTCGAAAGGGGGCGGGGTTCCTTATCGGATGAAAATCCGGGGTCCTTCTTTCTGTAATCTAAGTATCCTCCCGAAAGTGTGTATTGGAGCCATGCTGTCAGACGTTGTGGCAATTCTGGGCAGTTTGGACTTTGTAATGGGGGAGTGTGACCGATGAATTTATCCCAAGAGACTTTAGAGAAGATCGATAAGACAATACCCAAGTATCCGGTGAAACGGAGTGCGGTTATGATGCTTCTTCATTTTATCCAATCAGAGCAGGGTTACATATCTAATGAAGCGGTTGAATGGGTGGCTGAGAAGTTGGAGCTTCAGCCGATAAACGTGTTGGAGGTTGTAACTTTCTTCCCCTATTACCGTCAGAAGAAATTGGGTAAGGTGCATGTCCGTGTCTGCCGGACATTGTCCTGTGCGTTGATGGGGGCTTACAAACTGGGAGATGATTTGGAAAAGGCGCTTGATTGTAAGATGGGGCATACTAAAGAAGACGGATCGGTCACTCTCGAATATGGCGAATGTCTTGCCGCCTGCGGAACCGGTCCGGTTGTGTTGGTGGATGAAGATTTATACGAAAACTTAAGCAAAACCGATATGGTGGAGCCTATGGTGAGTGAAATTAAAAAACGGGCGGCAGTTGGGGCGTCTGCAGCGGAGTAGGAGTATATTATGGCAGCCGTTGAAAGAAGAATCTTACTAAAACATGCCGACGAGGATTACTACTCGCCGAGCATAGACAGTTACTTGGAGCATGGGGGTTATGAGGCATTGAAGAAGTCCCTCAAGGAAAAACCTGAAGATCTGCGCGAAGCAGTTAAGGATTCGGGACTGCGGGGACGTGGTGGAGCTGGCTTCTCCTGTGGAGTCAAATGGGGCCTTGTAGACCGCAAAAGTGGGAAACCCATTTACCTGATTTGTAATTGCGACGAGTCCGAGCCCGGAACCTTCAAAGATCGTCAGCTCGTTCACAAAGATCCCCATCAATTGATTGAAGGCATGATGATTTCTGCCTTCGCGAATGATGTGAAGTTGGCCTTTATTTATATTCGGGAGGAAATGCCTCTCGGAGCAAAAATTCTTGAGAAGGCGGTGGAGGAAGCACGTGCCAAGAACTTCGTCGGTGAGAATGTGTTAGGTTCGGGGTATTCATGTGATATCGTGGTGCACCGTGGTGCAGGTGCATACATCTGTGGCGAGGAAACGGGATTGATCGAGTCTCTGGAAGGCAAGCGCCCGTATCCAAGAATTAAGCCGCCCTTTTTTCCAGCGGTTCTTGGCCTTTATCAGTGCCCGACGATCGTAAACAATGTGGAGACCCTGTGTAACGTCGTTCACATCGTAAATATGGGGGCCGATGAGTTTTCAAAAATCGGCCGTCCCGGAAATACGGGTACGCGAATCTGGTGCGTGAGCGGGATGGTTCAAAAACCCGGCTACTACGAAATAGAACCGATGACGATGCGAGAGCTACTGTACGACCTATGCGGAGGTCCGCTTCCTGGTCGTAAGTTGAAGGCCTGTATCCCCGGTGGAGGTTCCATGAAGATCCTCGGAACCGATGAAACTTTTAAAGACCGTGATGGGAAGGAGTTTTCCTTCGACGATATCATAGTCGATTACGATGGCATTATGGCCGCGGGCTCGATGTCCGGATCTTCTGGAATGATGATACTCGACGATAGTACGGATATCACAGAAGCCCTGGCGAACATCACGGCTTTTTACGCTCACGAAAGCTGTGGGCAGTGCACACCGTGTCGTGAAGGTTCACTTTGGAGTAAGAAGATTACTGCGCGTATGTGTACAGGTGGTGCGCGAGAGGAAGACGTAGATCTTCTTTACGATATGGCTGGAAATATTGGTGGTCGCACGGTGTGTCCGATGGGGTATTCAACGACCTGGCCCGTTCAGAGTTATATCGATAAGTTTCGCGATGAAATCGTCGCAAATGCCAAGGCCAATACCTGTGGAATGAAATCTTACGACGAAAGGCTGATTGAAAAATGAGCGAAGAGCAAAAAGATGATGGCTTGATAAGCGTCTACGTGGATGGTGAGGAGGTTCGCTGTAAACCCGGTACGAATTTAGTGGATCTGGTAGCGAGCGTTGGCCAAGAGATACCACACTATTGCTACCACCCGAAACTGAGTGTTTCGGGGAATTGTCGGATGTGTTTGATTGAACTGGGAATGCCCGGGCGCGATCGTGCGACGGGAGAGCCGATGCTCAACGAGGACGGCACGCCGAAGATCATGTTCTTTCCAAATCCGGCGATCGCTTGCGGTACCAAGGCAGGACCAGGTATGCACATCCGCACAAAGTCAGAGATGGTGAAAAAATGCCGCGAAGGTGTGATGGAATTTCTTTTGATCAACCATCCTCTCGATTGTCCGATTTGTGATCAGGCAGGGGAATGTAAGCTTCAGGAATTTGCAACCGACTACGGAAAAGGGTATAGCCGATTCGTTGAACAAAAGGTTGTTAAACCCAAGCGCACAGTCCTTGGACCTCGCGTGATGCTTGATGACGAGCGTTGTGTGCTTTGTTCCCGTTGTATTCGGTTTTCCAAAGAAGTGGCGAATGACGATGTCTTGGGCTTTGTCGATCGTGGAAGCTATTCAACGCTCACGTGTTATCCTGGAAAGCAACTGGAGAACAATTATTCACTTAACACCGTAGACATTTGTCCGGTAGGCGCACTGACGAGTCGTGATTTCCGGTTTAAGATGCGGGTTTGGTTTCTTAAAGAAACTCCGAGCATTTGTACTGAAAGTAGCGTTGGCGTAAATACTCTGGTCGCCAGCCGCGAAGGAAAAATCTATCGTGTAACTCCCCGTCGAAACGACGAAGTGAACGATACCTGGATGTCTGATAGCGGCCGGATGCTTTATAAAGAGATTGAAGCCGAAAACCGTTTGACAGAAGGCGGTAATATTCAGCAGGTACCGGCTTTACTCGAAAGCGAGAAACTCGCGTTTGTAGGCTCTGGAAAGGCGAGTGTCGAAGAGCTCTACTTGTTCAACCGCCTTAGCCGGGCGACCAAGAGTGTGGGCAACTTTATCGTGGGGCGAACGCAAGAGGGAGATGAGCTCTTGATCTCGAACGACGCAAATCCGAATACGCGAGGTGCTCTGAGCGTTGGGTTTATCGAGGGCTTGCCTGTTGCTGAACTAAGCGAATTGGGTTCCAAGATCGACTCCGGGGAGGTGGATACCGTGGTAGTCTATAATGAGGACCTGACGGCCGCCGGAATAAGCAGTGATCAATTGTCTAAGGTGAAGATCGTTTATTTTGGGACGCATTCCCATGCGACCTCTGAAGCGGCGGCGGTCGCGATTCCGACTCAGAGCGTATTCGAGAAAGAAGGCACATTTATCAATCAGCAGTTCCGGTTACAAAAGTTTCTCGAGGCAACACCGGGACCCAGAGGGGTTGCAGAGGATGTCGTTTCATTCTCCCAACTATTGAATCACTTTGAGCCCGATACCGGTAAGCTCGAGTCTGTGGAAGCTATTTGGGCGGAATTGTCCAAGGAAGTGAGCATGTTCGAAGGTATTACCTTTGGAGGGTTGTCTCCGGAAGGAATTGAGCTGGATGGTTCTGCATTTAAACATTTGCCGTTCTGTGAGGGGAAAACGCTTCACTATGAACCGGTGGCCGAAACTGTGGAGGCAGAAGCTTAGAAATTCATGGAGCTGATCGATATCATTTGGGTAATCGTCAAAGCCGTTATAGTCGCGGTCTCTCTTCTGTCATTCAGCAACCTGGCGGTGCTTGCAGAGCGTAAGGTATCGAGTTGGATTCAGGGGCGTGTTGGCCCAAACCGCACATCGATACCGATTCTAGGGGCAATCCCAATTCTCGGAACCGGGCTGACCAGGATGGGTTTATTTCAGCCGGTTGCAGATGGATTAAAGCTTCTGCTGAAGGAGGATCCGGTTCCTGCGCATGTAAACAAATTCTACTTTTTTCTGGCACCAGTGGCGGCCATGATTCCTGCAGTGACAACAGTCGCCGTGGTCCCTTTTGGCCAAATGATCGAGGACGGTGTTGCAGTCCCAATCGTCTTGGCGGATTTGGACATCGGAATGCTGTTCATTTTCGCCGTGTCGTCTTTGGGGGTTTACGGGATGATCTTAGCAGGATGGGCGTCGAACAGTAAGTATCCTTTCTTGGGAGGTATTCGCTCGTCGGCCCAGATGATCTCCTACGAACTTTCGATGGGACTTTCGATATTACCTGTCTTTATGTGGGCAAACGCACCCGGCGTTGAGAGTGGTCTTAGCTTATTTTCTGTGGTGCAGAACCAGCAGTTTGTTTGGGGCATCCTATTTATGCCGATTTCTGCGTTGTTGTTTTTGGTGTCTATCTTTGCGGAAACGAACCGTCTGCCCTTCGATATGCCAGAGTCAGAGTCGGAACTGGTTGCCGGCTTTAACACGGAGTATGGCAGTTTCAAATTCGGCCTCTTTTTCGCGGCTGAGTATGCGCACATCATCGTGGGTTCTGGTGTATTTGCAGCCTTGTTTCTTGGAGGGTGGCATCCGCTGCCTTTCAACCCAATGGGATGGGAACTTCAGCCGAGTGGATTGATCGGTGCGATTTTCTCGATCGGCATATTTTTAGCGAAAACCTTTTTCGTTGTTTTCTTTTTCATCTGGATTCGTTGGACCCTTCCACGCTTCCGTTACGATCAGGTGATGAAGTTGGGTTGGACCATGATGCTGCCGCTTGCGGTTGTTAACCTAATCGTATACGCGATCATATTCGCGTTTATCGACATGAATTGAGGAGAGAGCCATGGCTGTTAAGAAAATTGAAAGAAAACCACTGACCCTTGCGGAGAAATCATACCTCCCGCAAATCGCGTCCGGGTTGAAGATCACATTAAAGAACATTTTCCGTCCTACCGTCACTTTGCAGTATCCGGAGGAACGTCCAGAGATTCCAGAGGGCTATCGCGGTGTTCCGACTCTGGTTAAGGATCCGAATGGCCGTGAAAAGTGTGTCTCGTGTCAACTCTGTGAGTTCGTATGTCCACCGAAAGCAATCCGGATAACCCCTGGCGAACTCGATGAAGACTCCGACAACGCGCACGTGGAGAAAGGGCCTCAGGAGTTCGAGATCAATATGCTTCGCTGTATTTATTGCGGCTTCTGCCAGGAAGTATGTCCCGAGGAAGCAATCTGGCTTCAAGACACCTTTTCCGTTTCGGGCTACACCCGCGAAGAACTCGTATATAAAAAAGATAAACTCTATGAAATCGGCGGCACTTTGCCCGACAACCACCATAAGTGGGATAAGAAGAAGGCAGCCGAAGAATCAGGAAACCCCCATTAACCAATCCTCGATCCACTCTGACCGCCAAACATGGTTGAATTCCTATTTTACTTATTTGCTTTGATCACGCTTCTCGGCGCTGGCGCAGTTGTGCTAAGTAACAATCCGGTCAACGCAGCGATGTTTTTGATCGTTTCCTTTGTGGGAACAGCGTCGCTGTTTGTCGTGCTGGGCGCTTACTTTCTCGCAGCCGTTCAGCTCGCGGTGTATGCCGGTGCCGTCATCGTTTTATTTCTCTTTATTGTGATGTTGCTAAACGTGGAAGTCGCCGAAAAGGTGAAGCCGAAATGGTTTACGGTTTCAGCGGGTATGATTGCAGGAATACTGATGGTTCTCGGAGTTCTTGCATTGTTCAAACGAGGCGATGGTTTAACGATGGCTACCCTGAATGAAGTCGAGCCGGTTGGATCGACTACGAAGTCCTTTGGAATCGAGCTATTCACCACTTACATGCTGCCATTCCAGGTGGCGGGAGTATTATTGCTTATCGCAATGCTGGGCGTCATCTTTATCAGCAACCGCACATCGAAACCAAAGGAGGCTGTATGACTATCGGCTTGAACGAATTTCTGGTGGTGAGTGGGCTGTTATTTACAATCGGCTTTGTTGGGATACTCGTAAGGAGGAATACCCTGATCGTTTTCATGTGTTTGGAGATGATGCTCAATGGTGTAAACCTGGCTCTGGTTTCTTTTTCTCGGTATAACGGTTCGATGGATGGCAATCTCCTTGTGTTCTTTATTATAACGGTGGCTGCTGCAGAAGTGGCAGTAGGGCTGGCGATCATTGTTGCTTTGTTTAGAAAGCGACAAACCGTCTATGTTCAGGACCTTGATGGGCTTAAAAACTAGTATGGACACAGCGCTCATATATCAACTTTTGTTCCTGTTACCTCTGGTGACGGCGGCTATCATAGCCTGCTTTCTAAGGAAAAAACACAGTCTGGCTGCTCGATTTTCTGTATTATCAGCCGCAGTTTTCTCGGGACTTGGATTGTATCTTATTTATGCGGCAGAACGCACCGCGTGGTCAGTTTCCTGGCTCTCGTTGGGTATGCCGGGAGGGCGGTCGTTTGACTTGAGCTTTGGAGTTCTTTTTAACGATCTGTCTGCTCTGATGTTGTTGGTGCTGATTATCGTAGGGCTGTTGGTCCAGGTATTCAGTCTTGGATACATGAAGGACGATCCCGGTAAGGCGCGTTTTTTCGGCGGTCTGTCGATCTTCATGTTTTCCATGCTGGGAATCGTCTTGGCTGATAACCTGGTGATGATTTTTATCTTCTGGGAACTGGTCGGATTTAGCTCCTATGTGTTGATTAACCACTACTTTGATAAACCGACTGCGGTCGCGGCGTCCAAGAAAGCCTTTATCGTTAATCGAGTGGGGGACTTTGGCTTTTTGTTGGGTATCGTATTCGTTTATTGGCAGTTCGGCACGTTCAACCTGATCGAGCTCGAGGAAAAGGCCGCACTGAATCCCGGTCTTTTGTCTACGGGAATGGGGTTGCTTCTGTTCTGCGGCGTACTTGGAAAGTCTGCGCAGATGCCTCTGCACGTCTGGTTGCCGGATGCGATGGAAGGACCCACTCCGATTTCTGCACTGATCCATGCGGCGACAATGGTCGCGGCGGGTATTTATTTTACCGCTCGTGTTTATTTCATAATGACCCCCGAGGCTTTGAATGTTGTGATGTGGATCGGAACGATCACCGCTGTGTTTGCTGCGATTGTTGCATTCGGTCAGAATGACATTAAAAAGGTACTGGCTTTTTCCACCCTCTCTCAGTTGGGGTACATGGTGGCGGCGTTGGGTTTAGGTGGCCAGGCGGTTGCGCATGGGCATGGTGCCGAAGCAGGTATTGCGGTGGGCGCTGCCGTCGCGATGTTTCACCTGACTACTCACGCATTTTTCAAAGCCTTGTTGTTCCTGAATTCCGGATCCATTATTCACGCCTGCCATCATGAGCAGGACATTTATAAGATGGGTGGATTGGCGGGGAATATGAAACTGACGTTTCTAACGTTCACAGTCGGTGTTCTGGCGATCGGTGGATTTCCGTTTCTTGCAGGATTTTTTAGTAAGGACACCATCCTTCATTTGGCTCATGAGAACAACACTCCCGTTTATTACATTCTCCTGGCTACTGCGGGATTGACCGGGCTCTATATGGGGCGCCTGTATGTGGTGACGTTTTTTGGAAAAGCGCGTTCGGAGCATGCAGTGCACGCAAAGGAGAGTGGCCCGGCTATGCTGATACCTCTTTTGATACTGGCGGTTTTATCCGTGTTGGGGGGTTATACCGCGATTTACGGTCATAGCTTTCACGAGATTATCCATGCAATTCCACACGCTACGGATTCTGGATTTCAGATGCTGATGTATATCACAGGAACCTTGTTTTCGATCGGTGGAATCGTTCTGGCGTGGTTGATCTGGAATCCAGGAAAAGAAACCGACACTTTGGAATCAGCTGCTCCTGTCATTTTTAAGGCGCTTGGAAACAGGCTCTATATAGATGCACTTTACGACTGGTATGTTGAAAAGATTCAAGACCGTGTGGCTTTGATACTAAGCTTTTTGGACCAACTTTTCATTTCCGGACTTATGGTTCGTGGAACGGCCGGCATTGTTGGTTTGTTTGGTATCATCTCCCGTTCGTTGCACACTGGCAATCTGGCAGGCTATGTCTATTGGTTCGCTATCGGAGTAGTGGTTCTGGGGGCCATCGCATTTGGAACTCTTAAAATCTAGGAACCCGCTATGAACAATTACTCCCTACTTCTTCTCAGCACGATTCTCGTTCCTTTGATCATAGCGATCGTTTTGTTGGGCTTTGGCAAAATGCCCAAAGGTGCCACTCAATTTCTGGCTACACTGGGATTCTTCTTTCCTGCTCTTGGAGCCCTGATACTTTGGGTGAATTTTGATCCGTTGGATGCCTCAGGCTATGACTATCTTTTTTCGATTCCGACTGGACTTGAAGGCTTGGGTATTACCCTGAAACTGGGGTTAAATGGGATTTCAGCACCGCTGTTTTTTCTGGCGGGAGTTGTAGGGTTGGCGGCTGGCATTTATGCTATGCAGAGTGGTGCTGAACGGTTGCAGCAGTATTTGATGCTTATCCTGTTTATGCAGGCTGGTTTGATGGGAGTATTCGCATCGGTGGATATTTTCTTCTTCTATTTCTTTCACGAATTGGCCCTTATTCCGACGTTCATCTGTATCGGTGTTTGGGGCGGGCGCGATCGGCATTCGGCAGCCATGGAGATGACGATTTACCTGACGCTTGGGGCGATGCTGTCACTCCTCGGATTACTCGCGATCTATTTCCAGAGTGGAGCGGAGTCGTTTGATATGATTTCGCTTAAAGAGGCGGTAGCCGCTTCTCCGATTGATGGTGGCGTGCAAAATATTATCTTTGGATTATTGCTTTTCGGATTTGGTATTCTGGTATCGCTATTTCCACTCCATTCATGGGCGCCGAGAGGGTATGCGGCGTCGCCAACTTCGATTGCCATGCTGCACGCTGGCGTGTTGAAGAAGTTTGGTTTGTATGGCTTCGTTCAAGTGGCTCTACCGTTGGTGCCGTTAGGAGCTCTCCATTGGAGTTCCGTTTTGGCCTGGTTGGGACTGGGCAGTGTCATCATTATCGGTCTCATAACGATTGCTCAACGCGACCTGAAAGAAATGGTCGGATTTAGTTCGGTGATGCATATGGGGTATTGTTTCCTCGGGGTCGCCTGTATTTCTGTCCTAGGCGCGGCGGGAGTAGTCATAACGATGGTCGCTCATGGACTAACCGTAGCCCTGCTTTTTCTATTGGGACATGTCGTTTATAAGCGTACAGAAACTTACGATATGGATGACATGGGTGGTCTTGTAAAACAGGCGCCTGCCTTGGCCGCCTTCTTTTCTGCAGCCGTATTTGCCAGTATTGGTTTACCCGGGCCAGGCCTTTTAAACTTCTTTGGAGAATTCGCGATCTTTACAGCGCTATGGGCGTTTAGTAAAACCGTCACAGCGATTGCGGTTTTAGGTGTAATAATCTCCGCGATTTACGGACTTCGAGCGATAGGGCGGATCTTTTTCGGTTCTCCGTCGGAAGCGTTTGAAGCCCACCTGAAAGAGCATGCGGTCAAAGATATAACGACAGCGGAAAAAATTCCGGTTCTTCTGCTGTTAGTGACACTCTTCATTATCGGTTTATGGCCGCGGCTGATAACCGATGATATGAACAAAACGCTTCAGGACAATTTCACCTCCATAGATTCAAGCATTGAATCGGCATCAACCGGTGAAGCTTTTGATCCAATTTTGGAAATAGCGCAAATGACTGAACCCTCTGCCAAATAGAACCTCTATGAATTTGGAATATACAGATACAAATCAGTGGAGCGCCATTCTCCCGGAGATCATTCTGGTCGTTCTTGCTTTATCTTTGCTGCTCGTCGATATGTTTGGCGGCAAGCGCGGCAAGGATTTAGTCGGGCGCGTGGCGGTTTTTGGTCAGCTTATTTTGTTGGGGCTTGGTTTTTCCGTGCTAAGGGATAATCTTGGAGTATTGGATCAGGAGACATTCTCTGGGATGTTATATCACTCGGAGTTTGGGCAGGTTATGCGGCTGTTTTTCTTGGTGAGCTCTATTCTGACTTCCTTTTTGGGGTCTATATTTCTGAAAAAACAAAGCCTTCCCGGAACAGAGTTTTACGCCATTCTTCTGTTGGTGACTGCATCGTTGATGTTGCTCGCGCAAAGCAATCACTTCGTAATGTTGTTTGTGGCGCTTGAGACGGTTACGATTGGCTTTTATGTGTTGGTAAGTTACAATCGAGATCGATCCAATAGTCTGGAGGCGGGGTTGAAGTATCTTATAATGGGAGGTTTTAGCACAGCGATACTGCTTATGGGGATTGTCCTCATCTATGGTGCGGCGAGTACTCCTGGATTGGCGGGCATGTCCGCTGAGGCTATGAAGTTCACCGATCTTCAACTATTTCTGGGACTTAACAGCGATAACATTCTTGTTAAGATGGGGGTATTGATGGTGGTTGCTGGAATCGCTTTTAAGATCGGTTCCGTCCCATTCCAAATCTGGGTGCCGGATGTTTATCAGGGCGCGCCTACGCCGGTGACTGCAGCGTTAGCGGTTGCTTCTAAGGCGGGAGGTTTTGCTGTGTTGATAATATTGGTCACGGGTCCGTTTAAACCAATGGCGGAACTGTTGGTTCCGGTATTGAGTGTGATGGCCATTGTGACCATACTGTTTGGAAATATTGCGGCTTTGACTCAGCGAAACGTGAAACGTCTTATCGGACTTTCAGGTGTATCCCACGCGGGTTATTTGCTAATGGGTGTTGTAGCGATGTTTTCAATACCAGGAGCGCAGAATGCGGTTGTATTTTATCTGATAGCCTACCTGTTGGCTTCGTATGCGGTATTTGGAGTGATGGCTCATTTATCCTCTCAAGGGAGAGATGATATTCAAGAACTTGGAGACTATCAGGATATGGCAAAGGAGAGTCCTTTTCTGTCGGGTGTGTTAGTTCTGGGTTTGGGGTCGTTGGCGGGGATTCCTCCTTTGGCGGGTTTTATCGGTAAGCTACTTCTTTTTTATGCAGCATTTCAGGCGGGTCTCTATACCCTCTTGGGCGTAGCGATTGTGGGTGTTGTTATTTCGATTTACTATTACTTTGGATGGATCAAGGAGGCGACGTTTCGATTCTGGAAACTACCAGTTCTGGAGGGCGAAGAACCCGAGGCACCGAAAGAATGGCCTGAAGTTTCTACACTCGCCAAATTAACCTTGGGCGGACTGGGACTGCTCATGTTGTTGCTGGGGCTTTATCAGGGACCGTTGAGTGCCCTGATCGGCGGCTAGTAAGATTCTTTAAGTTCAAGAAAAGCCTTAGCTCTTAAGGAATTTTCCTCGCACTGGAAATCCAATGTTCTAGGCTTAGACAAGCCTTATGAATGTAACCGGAATCGCACTGGTATCGCCCGACGCCGCCAAAGATAATCCCACCTTAACTCCCGAGCTACTTGCTTCCGTTTTAGCACGCTATTCGAGATCGAATATAGGATTAAAAAAGATCCTTGAAAAGGTAGATCTAAACGAAACAGATGCTTCCATTGATCGGATTCTTAAATTCGTCGACTATGGCCACGCTTCTATCGCCGGTCTTACGGGTGGAATCGCTATGGCACTCGATGATGTTTCCATGTGGTTGGCTTACAAACTTTTCGAGATCGCTCAAATGGGAGATGGTCAGGAGTCGAGTACCCGTTACATTAGTATGGATGAATCGAGCTTGCTTGAACCAGACGAACTGGGAGTTCCTGCAGGCTTAGCCAAGGAGTGGAAAGCCATTATGGTGGAGAGCTTTCGTGCCTACCAGTCCGAGTATGACCGTTTAGATGCCTTGGCTACAGAGCACCCAGAGCTCATCCGGTATCCCGAAGGAGCGAAGCCTTTGGTCATAAAGCGGATTCGTAAAAACTATGCGTTGGATCGGGCGCGTTATTTTATGCCAGTTGCTTGTAAAACAAGTATGGCTTTGGTGATGAGCTCTCGGATGTGGACGGAGGCGATCAAGCATCTGGAATCTCTTCCGCAGATTGAAGCCCACAATTGCGCTAACCTATTGCGTGAGGAACTCACTAAGTTTTCTCCTCGTCTAGTCAAACATAGTAAGGCTGAATATTCGTTTGAAGCGCAGGCGCGTCAGGAATTCGAATACAGCCTGCGATTGGGTTTGGAAACGCTTTCTACCGACAATCTTGCGGATGAAGTATGGGTCAAGGTGGACAATGAAGCTCCAGGGTTTCTTCCCGAGACTCAATCGATGCAGGATGCTCTTGGTCATCGTGCGAATCGTTACGGACGGTGTGGGACTGCGATACGCCGGATGCGAGTGTCATTTGCGTGGAACAATATGGCGATTGCTGAGTTAAGAGACCTCAATCGTCACCGGACCGGGCATCGTTTTACTCCTATGATTCAAAATGGGTTCTATTTGCCACCGGAAGTGGACCCAGCTCCCCATCAGGAGTTGTTAACCCGGCAAAAAGCGCTTTTGAAGACATTAATGGAGCTCAAGTCTCCTGCTTATGTCTACGGACTTCTATTGGGATCGCAGACACCGTTTGAACACAGCACCCATGCCGACAAGTTCGTGTATGAAGCGGAACTTCGGACAGGAATGGGAGCCCATTTTCGTTACGCGGAACACTTAAGTAAAGCGCTCCATAAGTTCTGGGAGTTAATACCTGAATCCAAACCTTATATCACTGAAGGCACTGCAGAGCCGGAATAAAGATCGATGAGATTGGTACTTTCAGTATGGATACTTGGGGCACTGCCGTTGTGCGGTGTTGATTCAATCAAATCCGACGATCCGAAGTTATTTCGTGATCAGGCGAAGACTGTCGACATTGAGGTAACTACTCCGAAGACAATGCCTTCGAAAGCGGCTCTTGGGTTATATCGGGACTGGATCAATCCTGTAAAGGCGGCTAAGTCTCCATCAAACCAAACTCGGGAGCAGGTCGTCATAACACCCTCAGTACGTAAACTCGGTCTCGAACAAACTTTTTTCAAATCGAAAGAATGGAAGCCTGGAAAGGTCGTTCACCTGTATGAAAAAAGTAAAGATTTTGATCATTTACTTAACCCGTTGTCGCTAAAGGACTTTAATCGGTTTATCTACCAGCGTAATTCGAAATCTCCTTAATATCTATTAATTAAGATTCTTTCAGCTCCACCTCGTATTACTTCATGGGTTCATTTAGGCTTCTTCAGTTTAATATGCAGTTTGGTCAAATTTGGGACGAAGACGATCCCGATAATGCGCCTATTTGTATTGAAGATTCGATTCGGGAATTGAAGGTATATGATGGAGATATTGTATTGCTCCAGGAAGTCGAGCAGGTCCAACCGGGTGGAATTCAGGTTGTTCCACCACCGAACTTTTCGAGATTGAAACACGAGCTCACGGGCTATGAGAGTGTATTCGCATATCCGCCGGAAGATTCCCGGGAATTGCCTTTTGGTATCGGACTGGCGTTGTTTTCAAAGTATCCTATTTTGAGCAGCAAGACGGTCGTGTTACCGGGTGCGCCTGTTGAATTTAATTTCGAAGGGGAACTAACGACTCCCACAGACCGAATATTGCTCATCGTAGAAGTCGATGTCGATGGTACGGTTGTCACCTTTTTGAATACTCACTTGCAGGCCTATTTCATGATCAATGCTTCTAGTAATGATCATCCCGAACAGAAGAATCTGGTACTCCAAGAAGCCCTAAAAATCGACGGGCCCATGGTGCTTGCTGGAGATTTTAACTCGGTTGATGCTGAGAGTCTTTTAGAGGACTATGAGAGAGCTGGACTGCGAACGATGCAGAAAGATATGGTTACTTGGAAACGGATGCCTTTGGTGTTGGATCATATCTTTATAAATAAGCACTTGGAGCTGGAGGGCGGAACTGTAGATGAAGTTTCCGCTTCCGACCATCATATGCTGGTGGCTGAGATCAAGTGTTAGGCGCCTTGTTGAGTTCCTTTTCTTACCCGTTCCTTTGCAGATTCCCGATCCGTTTCTATACGCTGAATATCAGCTTGGAGCTCATTTTTTGCCGCGGCAATGCTTTGGTAATCTCTTTTGGCTGATGCGTCGGCGATCCGCTTTTCAGCCGAAATTTTACGTTCAGCGATTCTTGCTTTGTATTTGTTGTCGAGATCGGCCAACTCCTCTTTCTGAGCTTCGGTCAGAGGGGCATCTTTATTCGGATTGGAAGCGTTTAGCCGCTCCATTGCTAGTTCGTAGGCAGATTTCATGTTAGGTGCGGATGATACTGTTGACGAAAATCATTCCTGCGGTTGCGAAAAAGGGAAAGCAAAAAAGCCACCGCTTGCGGGATTTAAGTGCATGGCAGGCCAGTAGCGATCCCAGAAAAAGCAGCACCGTGAAAATTCCAGCGGCAGGGTTCCACCAACTGATTTCAAGGTAGCTATTTGGTAGACTAACGAGAAGTTCTAGTCCCCAATTGGTCAGCTTTATAAGAAATAGGGGTCCGTGATTGAAGAACGTTGAGATGGAAGGCAGCAACAGTAGACTGCTTATGATTGAGAAGAGTCCGGAAACAATAACGAGCGAAGCCATGGGTACGAGTATCATATTCAGGAATACCGCAAAGGGTGCGAGTATGCCAAAATACAAGATGCTTAGTGGCGCACTCGACAATGTAGCTGAAAAACTAATACAGAAAGTCCCTATGACTAACTCCCACGATTTATTTAAGAACTTCTGTGCTGTCGATTGATTGCTTACTTTTTGAGGAATTCTTTGATAGTAACCTTCACGAAGGAACTGGAAAAGCGGGATGCCCCACAGGAGAATGCCAGTCACGACGGTATAGGATAGTTGAAACCCTGCTGAGAATAATTGGGTTGGAGATGTTATTAGGACTGTAAGAGCTGAGGCTACAAGTGCCTGGAAGGGTGGCATCTGTCGAAAGAGAGATTTCCCAGCCCAAAAAAAAGCTGTCATGCAAAAGGCGCGCACGGCCGAAGGGCTTGCGCCTGTGACCTCAACATAAGTGAAGAGTAGAACGAGTCCAAGTATAACCGAGGCTCGTCTGGGAACCCTTAATACGGTGAAGAGACTCGCGAGCGTAACGGCAATGATGCCGACGTGGAGTCCGCTGATGGCGAAGAGGTGCAGGGTCCCCGTTCTTAAAAATAGTTCCTTGTCGTCATTGCTCAGTTCTCCCTTAATACCTAGCATCATTCCCAGGTATATCGATCGCTCAGCGGGGTAATCCTTCAGACCAATTCCGAGCGTGCGGATCGCACTCCTCCGAAGTATTCCGACAAATTGTTCCAGTCGATTTCCCTTTGTGGGTGGAGCAGTTAAGTAGCTTCGCGTAAAAGTCAGGGGTATGGATTGACCTTTGAGGTACTCTTCAAATAGAGACGTGGATTCTTTGAATGGTAAATAACTCAGCACTCCACGAGCGGAAAAACTGTCGCCTCTTTGTATCAGTTCGTCTTCTGTTTTAACTGAAAAGTAGACTGGGTAATCCAGAATCGTTTTCAGGTGGTCATCGGTTTGGGTTATTCTCCCGATACCCTTAATGAGTTCGCTATCTGCCGAGGCATAGAGCCGTTTTACTTTTATATCAATGAACGCCTCTCTGGGAGGCAACTCTTCCCAGATGTTAGGAAATAGACGGCTTTGTTGAAAGTAAAGTAATGCGCTTGTGGATACGCCGATCGCCAATGATAGAGACCATAACGGTTTTTGAAAAGGTAGCGAAGAGGTGGCGCTCAAACGGTATGCTGCAACCAGCGAGAGTGCTGCGACAGAGACTAGAACCTCGATGCGAATAGTCGGGAGGTGATAGCCGAGTGTGTAGCCCCCGATGAGGGGGATCAGTAGCCACAACAAAGGGGCTCTATAAGATGGAGCGGCCATTCCCTTTATGGTTGGTTATTCGGCTCATTATGTAAATCTCATTCTAGAAGTGTTGATTTGATCTTTGGTTTGCAGCCGTGAGTTGGAACCGGTAGGAAGTTACTTAAAAATGAGTGATACGTTTCAGGCATCCTTTTTCGAATCCGTTTCTGGGGGATCGACCGATAATTCCCAAAAGCCTTTGGCGGCTCGGATGCGTCCGAATTCTTTGAAGGAGATAATCGGACAGGAGCACCTACTTCGTGAAGGCACGTTGCTTCCGAAACTTATTCAGTCAGATCGGTTTGGCAGTCTTCTCTTCTGGGGGCCGCCGGGGAGCGGAAAAACGACGTTTGCCAGGGTAATTGCCCAAGAAACGAACAGCCACTTTTTACAGATCAATGCGGTTCTGTCCAATGCCGCTGAGTTGAAGCAGATACTCTTGTCAGCACGCAGCAATCCGTCTGCCCGTACGGTCTTGTTTATTGATGAGCTTCATCGTTTCAACAAAGCACAACAGGACCTGTTGCTCCCCGATGTAGAAGAAGGAAATATCAGATTGATCGGAGCCACCACTCATAATCCTGGGTTTTATATCATTCCACCTTTGGTGAGCCGGAGTCACCTTTTCAAGTTACAGCCTTTGACTGAGAAGCAGGTGGCTGTCGCATTGGAGAGGGCCTTGGCGGATAATGAAAAAGGATTGGGACTCAGGGAGATTAAGGTGAAACCGGGATTGTTGGAGTCTTTGGCCGCATTGTGTGACGGTGATCTAAGGCGCGCGCTGAATGCATTGGAGGTTCTGGTTGAAAGCCTAGGAGTGGGGAATGAACTCTCTGAGGCAGACTTGGAAGCTTTTGCCAACGAGCGACAGATTCGTTACGATGCCGATGAAGACGAGCACTACAATACAGCGTCTGCCTTCATCAAGAGCATGCGAGGTGGAGATCCAGACGCCGCTTT
Source organism: uncultured Opitutaceae bacterium (assembly GCA_964352065.1). Classification (GTDB taxonomy): domain Bacteria; phylum Verrucomicrobiota; class Verrucomicrobiia; order Opitutales; family UBA2995; genus UBA2995. The sequence continues at coordinate 11,919 of CAYGQM010000054.1, read as the reverse complement.
GTATTGGATGGCAAAAATGTTGGCTGGTGGGGAAGATCCCCGGTTTATAGCCAGGAGGATCGTGATTCTTGCAAGTGAGGATATCGGGCTGGCTGATCCGATGGCCTTACCGCTTGCGATCGCAGCGAAAGAGGCTTGCGAATTCGTTGGGCAACCAGAGTGTGAGCTTAATTTGGCCCATGCGGTCGTTTACATGGCGACGGCTCCGAAGAGCAACACGGTGACGGAAGCGCTTTCAAGGGTTAAAAAAGAGATAAATACGCATGCGATTCAATCTGTGCCTATTTGGCTCCAAGACAGTCATAGCAAGGTCTCCAGAGAGCAGGGGCAAGGCGAAGGATATCGTTATAGTCACGATTTTCCGGAAGCAATTTCTGGACAGGATTATATGGAGACACCGAAGCAGTTTTACTCGCCGAAAGACTCAGGTCGTGAAAAATTTATATTAGAACGACTTCGCTATTGGAGGGAACTGAAGGACCAGCTAAACAGTCAAAGTAAATTTTAAGCCCGAAATATCATGAAAATCCGAATACTAAAGAGACTGTTGGTGGTAAGTTTGATTGTTTTCCCTTTGTCGATGAGGGCTGAAGTGGGAGAAAAACTGACCGGTTACTTTATTGAGCAGGCGGAAAATACGTTCCTCCATATCTACACGAATGGAGTGTGGATAGAGCTAGCTATGTTGGATGAGAATTATCATTCGATTGAAAATGTATTCACGAGAGGCGTGTTGACCGTGAATCAAAAAGGAAAATCGGCGGAACGCATGGTGGTTCGTCCAATGGGCGACGGGATGATTTTGAGAGGCTCCAAGACGATTCGAAAGCCTCACCTGTTTAAAATTAATGGGCGTCTTTTCAAAGGAGACGACGATTCAGAGGGCCAGGCTCTAAATTTGCAGTATAATCAACATACCCTAGAAGAGGTGACGGTAAAGCCGTTACCCGAGAAGTAGGAGCATGCAGAGAGCTCATCGGACTGTAGATTTCAAGACGCTACTTAAGCAGTGGGTAATTGTTGCGCTCGGTGTGGGACTGGCATCTGGATTAAGCGAAGGTATCCGGTTCGATTCATTTGCGAGTCTGCTGTTGGCAGTATTTTTCATTTCACTTTTGAATGTATTCATCAAGCCTCTGCTGATGCTTGCGGGGCTTCCATTTATCGTAATGACTCTTGGACTGGGAATATTATTGATTAATGCTGTGATTTTTTCGTTTGCGGGGTTTTTGGTTCCTGGCTTTCACGTAGTGGGGTTCGGATCAGCATTTTGGGGAGCTTTGATTGTGAGTTTGACGACGTTGATGGTGAACATCTTTCTGGTCCGCCCGAAGATCGTGGTAACGCACAGATCGAAGAAAGGGTTGAAACCCATGGGAGGTGTCAAAGAGTACCGCGGGAAGTTGGATGACGTGATCGACGTTTAACCATGCGACAAAGGTATTTCGTGAGCACGTTGTGCATGGTGCACGACGATTTGAGCTAGTTTCTCACTTGTATTCTTCTGTAATGGGATAGATTCTCTCTGGCTTCACTATTTTTAGCTATGGCAGAAACAAACGAATATGACTTGGTAGTTATCGGAGGCGGACCCGCGGGTTACGCAGGAGCTATCCGCGCAGGCCAACTGGGTAAGAAGGTCGCTTGTGTAGAAATGGAGCGACCCGGTGGTACCTGTTTGAACTGGGGTTGTATCCCGTCAAAAGCTCTTTTGAAAAGTGCCGAGCTTTATCAGAAGATGTTACACGCGAGCGATTTTGGTCTCAGTGCGGAGTCTGTCGGTTTTGACTTTGAGAAGATCATAGGCCGCTCGCGGACGGTTGCTGAAACGATGGCAGGCGGTATTGAGTTCTTGTTCAAAAAAAATAAAATCGACCACATAAAAGGGCGGGGCCAAGTGAGTGTTCCCGGGATGGTTGAAGTCAAAGAAGGTCCCGATAAGGGCAAATTTCTTAAGGCAAAGAATATTCTTCTTGCGACCGGATGTAAGATGCGCCCGTTTCCTGGTCTCGAACTGGATGGGGAGCGGGTCATGACCTCTCGTGAGGCGTTGGCGCAGAAAAAGCAGCCTAAGAGCATTGTGATTATCGGTGCGGGTGCAATCGGTGTCGAGTTTGCGTATTTCTACAATGCCTTGGGAACTGAAGTAACCTTAGTGGAAGTTTTGGATCAAATATTACCGGTAGAGGACGAAGAGGTTGCGAAACTTTTAGGACGGTCGTTTAAGAAACAAGGTATCAACGTGCATACGGGAACAAAGGTCGATAATGTCAAGGTTTCGAAGACGGGTGTTTCTGTAGATCTTGTGAAGGGAGACAAAGTTACGTCACTCAAAGTAGATGCCGTGCTGTCAGCTATAGGTGTTGTACCAAATCTTGAGGGTGCATTGTCCTCGAAGATCAAGTTAAACCAGGATCGGGGATATCTGACCGTTGACGAAAATTATGCAACGAATGTAGCAGGTATCTATGCGGCAGGTGATATCATCGGTCCGCCCTGGTTAGCCCACGTAGCTACTTATGAAGCCATCCAGGCTGTAAACGGGATGTTCGGTGCTGGAAAGCCAAAGCGTGTTGGGTTGTTTCCGGGCTGTACCTATTGTTTGCCGCAGGTTGCAAGCATTGGGAAGACCGAGCAGGCGATTAAAGCCGAGGGAATCAAATACAAAATCGGTAAATTTCCGTTTGCTGCCTCCGGAAAGGCCGTAGCTTCGAACGCATCGGAAGGATTTGTTAAGGTAATCTCAGCCGAGGAAGATGGCGAGATTCTTGGAGTGCATATTATCGGTGCCGATGCGACAGAGCTGATTGCCGAATACGCGTTGGCGATGGAAATGGAAGCTACCCCAACGGAGATACATGAAACGATTCATGCGCATCCGACCTTGAGTGAAGCACTGATGGAAGCTGCCGCAGCCACAGAAAACGAAGCCATCCACATCTAGCCTCTTCATTACAATTCAACGAGCTCTTCAATGGTGCTCCCGCCGGGAGTTGAACCCAGATCGCAGGCTTCGGAGGCCCGAATTCTATCCATTGAACTACAGGAGCGCTAAAAGAGTAGGGGAAGATCAAGAACGGTATTGGCAAAGTCAAATGCCTTTTGAGCTCTTGTTTTCAATCGTCACTTGGGTTCTTGTACGAGTTGAAAGGCTTAGGATTCGAATTCCGTAATCGCTGATACACGTCCGTCTTCGAACTCGATCTCGGATACTACTTCTTGATGCTCCGAGTAGGTGTGAACGTAACGCGGCACATAATAAACGCGATAGACTTTATATTGAGCGTCGTAATAGACTCTTCGTTCGTAACCCGCTAAATGACTTCCCTCCATCTGGGTGTATATCCTCGTGTAGACCCAGGTTTCCAGGGTCCTACCATCTTTGACCTGACGTTTTTTGCGGTCAGGATCGCCCATGATAAAGTAGACGACTTCCGCTGAATGGCCTATGTCCAGGGTTTTATTTTGAACAGCGGCTTTTTCCTCAGGGGAAAGTGAAGCGAATCTCTCAGGATGTTTCTTTATGCGGTAGTCTGTAGAGTTGCAACCCACTATCAGGAGGGAAATTAAAAAGACTAAGACCGGCGGAAAATTTTTCATGCTGAGCGAATTACGTGTCTATGGTAATACGTTAAAACCAACGGTATTGGATTAAGTTTCACGTGATATTCTTGAATAGCCTAACTCAGAATGTTTCTAAGAGCTTGCACGAGCTGGTCTACGCTGGATGGCGCAGCATTGTTGCCCATAAGTCCAATTCTCCAAATCTTTCCAGCCATAGGTCCCAAACCGGCTCCCACTTCGATATTGTGATCGGCTCTTATCTTTTGGCGTATTTCCGCATCCTTGAATCCCTCAGGAAATGACAGGGTTGTGAGCGGGTTGAGTCGTTCTCCTTCTGGCACAAATGGGGTGAAACCGAACGGCAACATCTCCTCAATTAGATATGAGGCGGCTTCCGCATGACGCTTCCACCGAGCTTCTAGTCCTTCCTCAAGAATTTCGATGAGAGAGGTATGTAGCCCGTATATCATATTGACTGGCGGAGTGTGGTGGTAACTTCGACCTCCGGTTCCATCAACATACATCAACAGTTGTTCCAGATCCAAGTAGAAGCTGGGAACAGGAGTCTTCCTTTCTTGGAAAACTTCAACTGCGCGATCAGAAAGGGTTACCGGCGAGAGTCCTGGAGGAACAGACAGGCACTTTTGAGTTCCCGAGAAAGCCATATCTACACCCCATTTATCAATTTCAACCGGCATGCCTGCCAGTGACGTGACGCAGTCAAGCATAAGAAGACCGCCAACGGCGTGGACCGCCTCTCCGATTCCGTCCATAGGTTGGTAAACTCCTGTTGAAGTTTCAGCGTTTACGATGGCTGTGATTTTTGGCTCTTCGCGTTTAATCACATCGATGAAAGCATCGTTGTTTATCGCTCGACCCCAGTCTTGAGTCACTTCAACCACATGGGCGCCCATTCGTTTGGCGAGGTTGGCAATCCGGCCACCGAATACGCCGTTGACCGCGACTACGATTTTATCTCCAGGTTCTAAAAAGTTAACCAGTAGAAACTCCATACCTGCGCTTCCGGTTCCGGAAATCGGAAAGGTGACTTTGTTTTGAGTTCGAAAAACGAATCTCAAGTTTTGTTTGGTTTCTTCTACGAGTCCGATGAATTCGCCGTCCATATGCCCTAGGGTGGGTGCACCGAGGGATTCCATAACTCTTCGACTTGGGTTGCAGGGGCCGGGGCCCAGAAGGAGGACTTGTGATGTCAGCATAATAAAAGGTGTGTTAAGGTTTGTCGCCTAATGAGGTAAACTCTTTTCGAGAGTGCCTCAGGCTTCGGCGGAGTTTAAAAAACCCAGTTCCTTGAATTTGGTATATAGTTTCAGGCTTACCCACGCATCGGTTGCTGCGTAGGTGAGTTGATTTTCTGTCAATGTGGACTGTGCCCAATTCGTAAGCTGAGCTGACTTGGAAAGACGACCGCCCAAGAGTAAGCCTGTCATGTTCCTCAAGCCTCGTTTCAAAATCCCAGCGTCATTAGCGACTGCAGCCATATCCTTGAATCCTGAGGCTTTAAATTTTCGAACTGCCTGCAGGTGTTTGACATCATCATGTAGTGCGACACCCACCTTGAGCGTATCTTTATCCTGCAGCAGTTTGATGAGGTCATCGTGTAATCCTTTGCCATTAAGCCTGAAAAGCCATGCCTCATTTTCAGTTGCAAATTGTATGAGCGCTGGCGGGTAGCTAATGCCCTTTTTAAATGATGGTTTGGTCTCGGTGTCGAAGCCCAATACTGGTTCATCAAGCAGTCGATCGATTGTTTTTTTGATCTGTGCTTTGGTATCGATTACATGGATGGGGCCTTCGAATTTGATCAGTGGCAGCAGGTTGATCTCTTCGCGCGTAATAGTCGAATTTTCTAGGTTGGTATTCGGGATCTCCATGAAAAATTGTCACTAAATCGATAAGCGGATCTCTAGGTTAAACCACTCGGGTTGGGATACATTCGATTTACGTAGTTAAAGATTTGATAGGAAATGGTCCTTTAAAGAAAGCAAAATATCTCTTTCTGGGTCTGGGATTGGCCCCTTGGATGAGAGATTTTATTGTTTTTTATCAAATTTTAGTCGATGCATGGCACAAAAAAAGCGCCTCCTTATTGGAGGCGCCTTCTAAGTAAAATAGGTGGAAGGCTACTTTTTTTCCTCGTCCACTACTTCAAAGTCGGCGTCGACTACATCGTCGTCAGCTGGCTTGGAAGACGCTTCCGGTTTTGGTGCACCTTCTGGAGGTGGAGCTCCCTCAGCCCCCGGTTGGCCATACAGATCCTGAGCCATGGTTGAGAATACGCTCTGGATCTTATCCATCGCTGCTTTCATCTCTTCAGAGTTATTCGACTCCAACGCCTTTTTGCCGTCCGCGAGAACGGTTTCGATTTCCGTTTTCTTATCTGCAGGCAACTTGTCGCCCGCTTCACCCACTTGCTTCTCTGTTTGGTAGATCAGACTGTCGAGATTGTTTTTGGTCTCCACAGCTTCTTTTTGCTTCTTGTCGGCCTCGGCGTTGAGTTCAGCATCTTGCTTCATCTTCTCAATTTCATCAGCCGATAGCCCTGAGGAGTTCGTAATCGTAATCTTCTGGTCTTTTCCGCTGCCTTTATCTTTCGCGGAAACGTGCAGAATGCCATTCGCGTCGATGTCAAAGGTTACTTCAATTTGTGGCAGGCCCCGAGGCGCCGCTGGAATACCATCCAAGCGAAAGTTTCCAATAAGCTTGTTATCGTTAGCCATTGGACGCTCCCCTTGTAGAATTTTGATGTCTACGGCTGTTTGATTGTCGGAGTAGGTGGAGAAGGTTTGAGTCTTTTTGGCTGGAATCGTGGTATTACGCTCAATCATTGGAGTACTAACCGCTCCCGCTGTCTCGATGCCGAGTGTGAGAGGCGTCACGTCCAAAAGCAGAACGTCTTTCATGTCGCCTGCCAACACGGCACCCTGGATCGCAGCACCAATTGCCACAACTTCATCAGGGTTTACCCCTTTGTGTGGATCTTTTCCGGCTAGGCTGTGCGCTATTTCCGTTACCTTCGGGGCACGGGTCATACCTCCAACCAGAACCAAATCGTCAATTTCAGATTGGCTTAGACCGGAGTCTTCCAAGCACTTTTTGAACGGACCGATGGTTCTCTGGAACAGGTGATCTGTAAGTTGCTCGAACTTAGACCGTGATAGCTGAACGTTCAAATGCTTTGGCCCGGACGCATCCGCAGTGATGAAGGGTAGATTGATGTCCGTCGATTGGGCAGATGAAAGCGCAATCTTCGCTTTTTCAGCCTCTTCCTTCAACCGCTGCAGAGCCATGGGATCCTTGCGAAGATCGATTCCATTTTCTTTCTTAAATTGGTCAATCATCCAGTCGATGATAGCAGTATCCCAGTTGTCACCACCAAGGTGAGTGTCGCCGTTGGTTGCTTTTACTTCAAACACTCCATCCCCAATTTCGAGAATGGATACGTCAAAGGTTCCTCCTCCCAGGTCGTAGACTGCAATCTTGGACTCGTTCTTCTTATCCAAACCGTAAGCGAGCGCCGCTGCTGTCGGTTCGTTGATGATACGGAGAACTTCCAAGCCTGCGATGGTTCCCGCATCCTTGGTTGCTTGGCGTTGAGAGTCGTTGAAATAGGCTGGAACTGTTATGACTGCCTTCGTTACTGGTTCTCCCAAATACGCTTCGGCATCGGCCTTCAGCTTCTGGAGAATGAAAGCTGAGATTTGCTCAGGAGCAAATGTCTCGTCCTTCCCGTTGGAACTGGCTTTGATGTATGCGTCTGAATTCTTTCCTCCGACTACTTCGTATGGTAGCCCGGCAGCCTCTTCGGTCACTTCTGAGAACTTACGCCCGATGAGGCGTTTCGCTGAGAAGACCGTATTTTGCGGATTGGTCACTGCTTGGCGTTTAGCGGCTTGGCCAACCAAGCGTTCACCGTTTTTCGTGAAGGCGACAACCGAAGGTGTAGTTCTTGCACCTTCAGCGTTCGGAATAACGACTGGTTCGCCACCCTCCAGAACTGCCATACATGAATTTGTTGTACCTAAATCTATACCCAAAATTTTGCTCATAGGTCAGCATGGTTGCAGGAATAATACCATCTTCATAAGCTGTTAATTAACAATAGTATAGGTGGATAATGAGACTGATTTTGGCGCTCAATGCGGGACAGCCTGTCACAGGCGGCTAAGGGTGACTTCCTGATGTGTCACAGTCATTTATTGAGCGCCGATCAATGATATTGCTTCCAGTCTAACATAGACTCGGGCTCCGTCGTTTGGTTGAAAGGCGATCGTGTGAGTTTCGGTATCGGGAGTCGGATTCCAACGTGACAGGACGGCATAGTCTACATCTTCTTCAGGAATCGTCCAAGTCTTCAAGTCCGTGGAAACCTGAAGTTTGTAGCTCACATCTATACTTCCTAAGAGAACGGTATAAGTAAATGTAGTGATTTCTGTCTCATCGTCGTATCGAAGGTTCCAGAGAAGGGGATCTTGGTAACCGGACAGCGGATCAGTGCCGAATGCGTATTCCTTAAAGTTCGAGTGGTTATCAAAGTCTGAATCGTTATTAGCAGATCCGAGTGATCCTGCATAATTTTTAGCCTCCCAGATGGTGTAATAGAGACCTTCGCCAACAACAAGTACCAGCGTTGAGATACTGGTACCATTGTATCCATCGTCTATTTCGAATTCAATTCTTACAATTCCAGTAAAGTCTTTTGCCGGTTCGAAGATAATTGAGTCATTCAGGATCGAGGCAGAACCGCTGCTTACGTTCAGTATCTTTGTTATCGTGATACGATCACCGTCCGGATCGGAAACGTTTTTAGTCACCGGAATTACCACTTTTTGATTAATCAGGGCTTCGACCTCTTCCGTGGTGGGAATTGGAGGCGAATTGCCACTTATAATTCCTCGAATCCAGATTGCCCCAGCGATGGTGCCGTCGTACTGAGAGGACGCCCGGTTCCTGAGTAAGGAGCCCTGGCCTTCCGACATTGGAAAATAGATCAAGAGTCCCTCTTGGGTTCCATCCAAGGTCTCGTCTCTGCTCGAGGCTATTTCATTGCCGGGTCTTTCCCAGTTCCATATCCGGAGCTCGTCGATTGCGCCTTCGAATGCGCGGGCCTGGCCTCCTGATTCACCCAGAAGTATATTTTTGTCCCCCTTCTTTAGAGGTCCCGAAGCCTGATCAAAGGGAACAGATAAAGGCTGCTGAATGCCGTTGATGTATAGTTTTACGTCAGAGTTGTTATCGTAGGTTGCGGCAACGTGTTGCCATTCGTTCAACTTGATCGAGTCGGCTGGAGTATTGTGGATGGAGCGGGTTCCGTTGCTATGGTCCAGGGAAATAAGGAGGCTGTTTTTGTTGTATTGCGGGAAGCCTGTCCCATGTAGATAGAGGATGTAAGAGTCTTTATCTACGACTCGACCGTATCCGGTTTCTCCTTCTCCCCAGCTCGTGGGGCGAATCCATGCCTCAATGGTAAAGGAAGAATCCAAGTGTATTTCACTGGTTCCTTCGATCTCGACTTGATCATTATCTCCGTCGAACTGGAGCGCAAAATCTGATTCTGCCGTTACATATACCGTAACCATAGCAGACGTTTCTCCATCGATGTCGTCAGTGACGGTGTAAGTGAATTGATCAACACCGATAAAATCTGGATCCGGAGTGTATTTGATGTTTAAGAGACCCTCTGACTGGACAGTTCCATTACTAGGGTTCGAAAAGGCTTTGATCCGCATACTGTCGCCATCGAAATCGATATCGTTGGCGAGTACAGCTATGCTGACTGCTTGATTGGTCGGTGTTGCAACCTGATCATCGTTGGCATGAGGTCTTGGAATCGAAATATCGACTTCAGCCGTTCTGATACCTCCTCGTCCATCGTGAACCGTGTATCCGAATCGGTCACGTCCTCCGAGTTTGTCACCGGGTGTGTATTCTATGAGACCCGAGGGTAGTAATGTAACCTGACTATGAGGTGAGCGATAAATAGAAAGGACCTTAAGAATGTCACCGTCCTGGTCGGTGTCGTTGGCGATTACATCGAGGTAGGAGGTTGACTCTGTAATCGTAAAACTATCTCGATTTGCGTTCGGACTTTGATTGTCATCCGGGTCGATTTCAGTTCCGTAAAACTCGATACCCCAAGATTTAGCTATGTGTTGATTGCCACTTTTCCGATCTTGAATTGAGAGCGTCCAGGTTCCCTGACTAGGTTCATCGAGGTGGCGAGCACTCCAGTAAGTCCATTGGGAATAGGCTTTTTGAGCGTCGGTATGAGGTGTCGCCAAAATGCTTTTGGTTCCAGTGGGAGCGGTGAGCTCAATTTGCAAGTCCCCCCAATCCATGGTTTCGTTTTCGACAGCATCTAAGTCGATAGTCACGGACACATGTTCAATTCTGATATTTTCCGATTCGTCGTGGAAAGCTTGGATTCCACTCGTTGAGTTATCGGGTAAGTTTTGATTGAGTGGAAGCAAATTGGTCGAAACGATTTTCTCTTCTTTTACGGGTGTCCACGTTTGAGCAACTTTGACAGCCGCTGCTGCATCTACTCTCCCGAATCCGAAGTTGTGATTGACCCAATATCCTGCTCCGTTTCTTACCCAATCATTGTTGGTGGTGGCCACCTTCACCGCGGTTTTGGCCAAAATCTGTTGGACATCGCGCCACGTTAACCGGGGGTTGGTTTCCAGCATAAGAGCGACGATTCCTGCCACGAGTGGGGCGGCTGACGAGGTGCCTCCGAAATCTATCCGACAATCACCGGGATCTGCACCCGCACTGCCTTGGAGGTCGGTTGTTCTTATTCCTGACGTATCGCCATTGCTATGAGCCACGACGAGCATCGGAGCACCAGGTTCACTGTAATTGGAGAGTTTCCCATGGTCACCTACCGATCCGACTGCTATCGTGTAGCGGTGTGCGGCCCATCCGTCGTAATTTACATTGCTGCCAATGGACCTGCCATTTCCAGCTGCCCATATGTATATGGCTCCCAATCCGTCTCGTCCTGTTTCAATGGCATTTTTCATTGCTGAAAATGCGAGGTTCCCTGGGCCTGCCATACGGGCACCGTTATCAGTATCAGGCCCCCAGCTATTGTTGTATATATCGACGAGGTCAGATCTGTGGGAAACGGCAGAAGCTTGCCGACTTGAAGTGACGCCTTTGTCCTCGTGTATCAGTCGAATACCTACTAACTCGGCGTTGAATGCGGTCCCCACACCACAACTCTGATTGGCGGCGGCACCCGCGACGCCGGCGACAGCGGTTCCGTGAGTCTCATCATCCGTATTGGGGGCAGCTGAGGCATCGTTGTCGATATAGTCATAGTCCAGGTCGTCGCGATAGTTTGGAGCAAGGTCCGGGTGCGACCCCTCGGTCCCTGTATCGACGATGGCTATGTGAATGCCGGCGCCAGAAGCCCCGAGGTTCCAGGCAGGGTAGATATTAGAGTCTTCTCCAGCCACATTCAATCGGTCACCGACATTCTTGAGGTGCCATTGATCTTTAAAATAAGGATCTGAAAATGCTGGTGGCGTTAGATCGTAACGGAGAGCGAATGTTTCTATGATCTCTTGTTCAAACCAGGTGACCGATGAGTGGCTCGTCAGGATGTTTTGAATCGCCTTGGCTTGGTGCGGCTGGTCTGATCCGGGACTCCTTATGGAAAAAACATCCGAAAATGGAGCAACCGATTCGAAGTAATCACTGTTCAGCACATCCATCAATCCGTTTAACGCGTCTGTGTTGTCTAGCTTGACGGCCCAGGTATCCGAAATCTGGTAGGCATTAGCCCATCTTTCACCGGACTCTTTCGCTTCTGTTAAAGCGGCAGTCGATAAAGAAGGGTAGGGGCTTTCGGTTAGTGGCACCGTAACCGAATTCAGAACTGAGTTTGTTGCCTGTGAGGTGGAATTTGAATGCTGGTCCTCCTTTTTTACCTTCGTAATCGGTTGTCTATCGACGGTGTTTGAGGATCTCTTGAATACAAGCAGAAGTAACGGTAGTCCCACTACAAGTAGTCCGAGTCCTAATTTTTTTACCGCCATTTCTGAAGTCGAGTTCTACGTCAGCATTGAGCTTTCGGATGTCAGATCCGGTTGCTATGCCAAGGTTATTACTAAGATTGTTAGTCTGAAGTGCATCTATAGCTGCTAGATATGCAAGTATGAAGCAGTGCGGTGGGTTACTCGAAAACGCTTCAAAAGCGATGACGCTCGACTATTTTACTACAAATTAGACAAAAAAAAACCGTTTTGAAAAACGATTTTTTAAGAATGGCGGGATAGACGAGACTCGAACTCGCGGCCTCCGGCGTGACAGGCCGGCGCTCTAACCAAC
>CAYGQM010000053.1:0-50130 GCA_964352065.1 uncultured Opitutaceae bacterium | reverse complement strand
TTCCGAAACGGCTCTCGGAATCCGAAAGCCATGTGAGGCCTACTTGGCTGAATCCTTGCCTGCAGATGTCATATTTATTGCCGGACTCACGGAAGGTTCCCAAGGACTGGCAGCCAGTTTGAATGACCTTATTCGACGCGAAGGCATTGATCTGGTCGTCGGAGTCGACATCGGTTCGGATACCTTTTTTGACGGTAAGAACGCAATGCCTGCGAAGACTTCACTCGTTGATTTCATAAGTATGGGTGCATTGCTGGAGCTCGACTGTCCGGTTTTTTATGGAGTTGCCGGATACGGGGCCGATGGCGAAATGCCGTTGGACGAATTGGACGAACGCGTACACCGTGTAATGAAGGCAGGCGGCTATGTCGGTGCTCATGGAATAACCCAAGGAGACGTGGCAGCGATGGAAAAAGCCTGTCAGCTCTATGGAGATCCCGTCGAACCGATTTCCTGGCGGGCAGCCAAGGGCGAACAAGGCTGGGTTAATGTATGGACTCATGGCCCCTGGGGTACAGCGATCAAGATCACACCGCTTGCCGCCGTTATGTTGTTCTTTGATCCGCGAACGATTGCCGAGTCCAATTCACGTGGAATACTGGCTATTCAAAAGTCGACCAGCCTCGAAGAAGCGGAACAGATTTTCAGGAAAGAACTAGGTCAGTATCCAGAATCGTTACTACACCCAACCATCGAGTTCTTCCCCGCAGAATAATTGCGAACTAGAGCTCCTGCACCCAGATGTTCCTGAATTGGATCTTGTGTTTATGATCCTGCAACGAGAGTGAGCCAGGTCCACCCTTTTCAGGTTTCACACGCCCCATTTGGGTGTTGGAAGTTGTCCCATTGAGCGCAACTTGATTATGAATCAACTTACCGTTGTGTGCCACCGTAATAACGGCATCTGAAAGCTTGTTACCATGGCTATCGAAACGCGCCTGCGTAAATTCGATATCATAGGTCTGCCACACCCCCGGCGCGAAGCACATATTCACCTGGGGCGGCATTTGCTTATAAAGCGCTCCACATTCGTTCCATAAGCCTCCAAGACCGTAGCTATCCAGGATCTGAACCTCATAACCACCGGGCACAAAAAAGCCGCTATTTCCCCTTCCTTGCCCCCGTCCTGTTGGCTCATAGGGAAGATTAAACTCAAGGTGCACTTTTAAATCGCCAAACTCCTGCCGGGTAAAAATAGCACCTCCTTTTTCGTTAGCATCACCTTTGGGCAAGATCTCAACGACACCGTCCTTGACCGTCCAGGTTACCGGATTGCCTTCCCCGTGAACCCAGGCTTTCATGTCCTTTCCACCGAAGAGAACAACCGCATCCGCAGGAGGCCTTAGCCCCATTGTAGGTGACTGACGATGAATACGCTTTAACGAAAATGGAGTCACTAGATCTCTACTGGTTTTTTCACCGGTAAAACTACTATCGGTAATTACTCCCTTAAATCCACCATCCTGGAAATCCAGTTTCCCATTTTTCCAAGTAGATTCCGTTTTGACCAAGTAGGCAGCGCGTTTATCAAACTCCTCTAAAATCTGGATTTCGTAATTGTCATTGCCCAACCCGATGACCCGGGCAACCAATCCGGGATTATTCTTTGCATTTCCATCTTTCTTGGGCGCCTCCACCCAGCCACCTTGCCAATCACCCATAAAAGGGGGAATTGGCTCCACCTTGGCATGCAGGATTGCGGTAAACAATAAGAGGAACGGCAGGATCGCAGAGATTCGATACGAGAAGGATTTCATAGGGTGATTTTTGATAATACTATTATAAAAATGAAAGCTGACTATGGAATAGCTCAGCTCATATTTGCAAGTCTCCATAGCGTGTCCCAAATCATGCTGATGCAGCACAAGCAGATAACAACGATACCTTAATCCACATTTAGCATTGCTGCTCTAAGAGGCTTCGACTTAGCTCAACAGCTCGTTCACCTATGCGAATCAACGTTCATCCCCGATAGGACCATTAAAACGTTTAGACCGAAAAACTCCCGACGTGAATTTTTAAAATTCATCGCTGCAAGCCCAATTATAACCGCTAGCGGAATCCAGCTCAACCTAACCGGTCAATCTGCTGCGGAGGTGGATATCGAAGACCATCTTATAGCGTCTGTCGATCAGGCTATCAACGTCTTCGATTTAGAGGCGGTGGCTAAGACGAAACTGCCTCCTGCACACTGGGGCTACCTGACCAGTGGTGTTGAAGATAATGCTACTTTGGCGGCAAACCAGACTTCTTTTAGCCAGTATCATTTGAGGCCTCGTCGTCTGATCGATGTATCCAGGATCGATATGAAGCGAACCCTTTTTGATACCGAATGGTCGAGTCCCCTATTCCTATGCCCGGTCGCCAGTCAAAAGGCCTTTCATCCAGAGGGCGAAATAGCAGTCGCAAGAGCGGCCAGAAAACAAAAGCATCTTCAGATACTATCGACCGCCTCGACGTCGTCGGTCGAAGATGTTATCCAGGCACGGGGTGAACCGGTATGGTATCAACTTTATACTTACGGTTGGGAGATTACCCAATCAATGGTTGAAAGAGCAGAAACGGCTGGCTGTCCAGTCCTAGTATTAACGGTGGATCAACACCTTCCCGGCCAAAATAGCGAGACCCGGTTTCGCTACATCCGAAAAGATCCTCGAAAATGCACCGAATGCCATATCCCCGATGACCGATTGAGGAATAAGCCCATGTTTGATCAAGTCGACCTATCGACTTATGATGGCGGGCACCGCTCCAAGATGACTTGGGAATTTGTCGATAAACTCCGTAAAACGACCAACATGAAGCTTGTGATCAAAGGCATCGTTACAGCGGAAGATGCTAGACTCTGCTTGGAACATGGCGTTGACGGCATCATCGTATCCAATCATGGGGGACGGGCTCAAGAGACCGGTTGGGCTACCTTGGATAGCTTGCCGGAAGTCGTAAAAGCTATTGACGGGAAAATTCCGGTTATGATCGATGGTGGGTTTCGAAGAGGTACTGATATCTATAAAGCGCTGGCACTTGGAGCTACAGCCGTAGGAGTCGGCCGCCCTTATCTATGGGGTTTGGCGGCCTTCGGACAGGAAGGCGTCGAGCGCGTGCTCGAACTGCTTCGCCTTGAGCTTCAATTGGCCATGATGTCCACAGGAGCTAGAAGCCTGGCGGAAATAAGTCCCACGAGTATTGGTCGCCGTTAAGGGATCATTCTGTTTTTGTTAAACGATAGAACGTCGGTCCCGGGTTCGCAGGAATCTCAATTTGCGTCGAATTATTCGCATCAGCAAAGTACTCCCAAGAACCCACCTGTAACGTCATCGACCTTTCGATGATAACGTTACCCGAAGACTCAGTGTACCCGGGACTATCCACAGGAAGGCCTTCAAAGTGCAACAGGACATTTCCAACCAAGTCCTGAGACATCCAAAACTGTGATCTCAGCGGCATCATGGGATCGAGGGTCAACTGATAGGCATCCCTTAAAGAAATACCTACCTGATTGAATATTTCATCTCCAGCGTGACGAGTGGACCCCAAATAATTAAGCTCCCAAATATCGGGTAAGCCATCCTCATCGGCGTCCATAATCAAAGGAGTAAACTCAATCAGCGCTTCGGTATAACTGTTCCATAGACTCGCCGAGTTGCCGTTACCAATTATACGCAGGTATTGGGCTTCGACGGGATTGAAGGCGAATCTTTGCAGGTCAAGCGTTAGTCCACTACTCTCGAGGTCAGTGAGAACTGGAGACCAATGGGTTCCGTCGCCAGATGCCTCTATGTCAAAATAAGCTATACGTTCGTCTCCGAAGTAGAAAGCCAAATAAAGTGCCCTGACCTGCACCGGGAATGACCAGGAAAATACAATTTGCTTTCCAATTCCTTCGATTGACAAACGCGTATCGAGGTTTCCATCAAATACATTCTCCGGCTTATTGGGTTCCTGAAAATCAGGTGCGCTGACACTGGTGGAAGATGCACCCGGCAAAATTACAACCGCGGTCGAATCGGTCACCGCCGGTTTAGATCCAACGTCCGCATAGAGGGTTACACGATGATTTCCAACCGGTAATTCAACCAGTGCTTCCTGCCCATAAGCAATAAGCTCATTACCAATCCACCAGGTGAGTGCCGTATCAACCAGATCTACCTCGGCGATAATAGTTCCGCTGAGTTCAACTCGACTGCTACCGTCACCATCCCAATCAACCAGTTTTTGAGCCGATCCGGCATCTAACTCAAAGGGAGCTTCCTCTGCCAATAAACTCAATTCTGAGGAAGCCAATAAGAAGGCGCCTACGCCATAATCGCGAGTCACATTAAAGTCCGCTCCAGCTGGACTGTCATCGGGTGTTTGTACATACCCAAGAAAACCATCAGGATGAACCGCAATTTCATTCAAACCATTCCACGCTTTCGTAACTATCGGGAGATAAGTTTCGCTATCCAGATAACCCATTCTAATTCCCCAGGCCATTGCGTAGGCAAAAAACCCCGTTCCGCTCGCCTCAGGATTGGGAACATCATCCGGGTCCAACAAACTTGAACGCCAAAAGCCATCGTCACCCTGCAATGGAGCCAAGGCCGCCGCCATCGTTTGTAACATGGATACGAATTCATTTCTTCGTGGATGGTCTTGCGGCAACTCACTCAACACACGTGCAATACCAGCAATGACCCATCCGTTACCCCGCGACCAAAAAACCTTTTTGCCATTTTTTGACTGGGCTGCCGGATAAAACCAATTCGCATCGCGATACCAGAGACCCGCTTCTTCATCAAACAATCCACGTCGCCAGCCCATATCCTGATACATGTCCCACAGCTTTTCTGTGTATCTCGAGTCTTCTTGAATAACCGCTAGTTTAGCCAAAGTAGGTGCCGCCATATAGAACGCATCTATCCAATGCCACCTATCGACCAAAGGAGATTCAACGTTCAGGTCCAAAGCACGCACGATATCCTGAATCCTGATAGCCTGTTGATCGATGCGATAGAGGTCGATGTAGGTTTGTCCGCAACAGTGAGCGTCGGCATGAAAGTCACCTTCCGGTCCTCTCAACCACGAGTTATCACTTCCCCATTTCACTGCGTGTTCCAAATAATCGGGATTCGCAGTAAGCTCGTACAACCGTTGATTACCAGTGTAATACGCAGCCCGTGCCCATCCAGAATTACCACTATCATTATGCGCTATCCAATAGTCGTTTACCAGTTCGGCGGTATCCAGAATCTGGTTTCGATACGGCAGTGTATCCGTTACAGCTCCCCATGAATAACTCGAACTGAAAAGCATAACCGACCACAAGAGTCCAAGAACTCCCAATATCCTGGCCCGACGGGCACCGGTCTTCAACGGGAACGATGTAACTAAAAGCTGTAGTTTTATGATTGGTACAATGACTTACTTCTGCCCCATGGTCAAAAACCTGCCCGAAGGAATAATCTACGAGTATTCGTAAGATAAGGTGGACTAATCCCTTTCTTCCACTCCGGAATTTCCGCTTAAACATGAGGATCGTGAACAATGACTCAGACAACTTACCTAAAGGAGAGCCAGAACAACAGACCCTATCCGGGAGAGTCCGAATAGGCCTCGATCCAACAGGTGTGAGGGGTTGATTACGCACCACTTACAACCAGCACTCGGCAACATCCATACTTGAGCACTATCTAGAATTCTCTAGAAATTTGTTCGCCATTTTAGCACTCGGCTAACCTAATCGTCTTAATGGACAAAGCTCCTCCACCCGATTCTCTCGAATCCGTTAGTTCGCCTTCCTTCTGGCAGGAGCTAAAACGCAGACACGTGGTGCGGGTGGCCATCGTGTATGCCGTAGTAGCGTGGTTGATTATCCAAATACCAGCTCGATGAAGCCATCCACTATCACCCGAAGGAAGTTCATTCAAAGATCCGCCGCAGCAACTGGTGCCTTGGCGATGAACTCTCAACGGATGTTCGGTGCCGATGGAAAGCCAGAGCTCATCATCGACTGCCACGCTCACCTCTACGGAGAAGACGAAACCAAATACCCCACTCGAGAAAACCCGAACCGACCGCCAGCTGGACAGGGGACATTGGATCATTTGAAACGCGAAATGAAAACTCATGGCGTAAGTCATGTGACGATTATTCAACCCAGCTCGTACTATCATTGGGACAATCGATTCACTGCGGATACGACGCGTGACAATCTAGATTTCATCGCCGGTGTGGTGACCTTGGATCCGGACAATCCATACAGCCCAGAGATGCTCGAATACTATGTTTCTCAATACAAGGTTCGCGGCATGCGAAGCGTACCTGCCAAGAGTGGCCGATTGAACGATCCCGGTGTGGATAGCTTATGGGCTACTGCGGAACGGCTCGGCATAGTAATCAACGTACAAACCAAATACGATAAACGGGATGACATTAAAGAACTAGCCCTGCGATATCCTAAACTTCAGCTGGTGCTGGATCATTGCCTGGGACTCAAATTGGGCGACACTTATGAAGTAACGTTAAAAGCATTACTTGATTTAGCAAAGCTTCCGAACCTCCATACCAAGCTCACCCTGATTCCTCTCGGCACAAAAGAGCCCTACCCCTGCCGGGATATGCACGATGCCTGCAAAACCTTGATTGACGCATTCACGCCTCAGCGTTGCGTCTGGGGGAGCCATTTTCCCACAGCTCTCTTTCAGCCTGCGGTCAATTACTCCCAGCACCTAAAGATCTTCACCCGCGAACTCGGACTCGACGAAACTTCCAAGAAGGCGATCCTTGGAGAGACAGCTCATCGATTGTGGTTTAACCACTAATTGAGAGAAATATATTCCGGTTTCGCCGAACACCGCCTAGTCACGCCAAACTAGGATTCATCCAAAATATCCTAATAGAATCAGAACACTTTATGAAACAAATACTCTACCTTCTCTGTTTGTGCTTCCTTGTTCCGTTGCAATCCAACGCGAAAGAACTCAACGTCCTGTTCGTCGGCAACAGCTACACGGCGCGTCACAACCTAGCGGATGTGGTAAAGGAATTGGCAGAAGCAGGAAATCATGATCTGACGTTCAATACCACTTCGGTAATCTATGGAGGTCGAACGCTTGCAGATCATTGGCGGTTAGGCACCCAGCATATTGTCAACCAATACGCGGTCATCGAAGATGAAATTCAAGCAACGGTTGATGCGCTTAAAGTCGCCGTCAAAGATCCTAAGGACCGATACGCACCTGCCGGTCTCAAACGACAGTCAGCCTTGCTTGAAACCTTTGAATCCAATCGAGCAAAATGGGACATCATCGTCCTTCAATCTTACCGAGACGACTTGGATGGAGAGGACTCGCTCTACATGCAGTATGCTCCGAAGTATGCTGAGCTCGCGAAGGCCCAGGGAGCCCGAGTCATTCTCTACGTGACCACGCCGACCACGCAAAACGCAGAGCCACTCACATCGACCCCCGATAAAGCTCCTATTCTTAAGAAATCCAAATCGGTTGCCAAACTCGCCAACAGCATGGGTGCAGACGCAGCCCCGATCGCTTTAGTGGCGCATCGCATCCAGACTCAACGTCCCGATCTCCCGTTACGGTTTGTCAACGATGCCCACCTGAACCAAACGCTATCTTATGCAAGCGCTTGCACGATTTACGCAGCCATTTTTGGAAAGAGCCCAGAAGGTCTACCGATCAACGAAGTGACGGACATACGCTTTCTTGAAGGTGACAAAACCAAGGATCGGGATGGTCTACCGATAACAAAAGTGTTTTCCGATAAAGACCGCACCGACCTGCAGCGCATCGCTTGGGAAAGCTATCAAGAATTCCAAGATTTGCGCAAACAACTATAAATCCGAAACTCACTCATTGATTTGGAAACTCCCGCATTTCCAATACACTTCATTATCGGTAGGAGCAAAGAATCAACGCCCCGATCCTCAACTGAAGCCTGACGGACTCCAGTCCCATGTGTTTGTTTAGAAAGAAAGCCAGTTCCCAAAGAAGTCGCCTCGCAAAAGCGATTGCAGTCCTCTCTCATACGCTTCCGATAATCCCACCGCTCCTAGTCGGAGCAACGGTTTGCCTACCTGTAAATGGAAAGGACTTTAACTTCAATCATGGTAATATTCTGGGAACCTCCATGGAAATCTTTGTTGATGCCATCAATGGAAAAGAGGCTTCAAAGGCAGAGGAAGCAGCACTTCTAGAAATCGATCGCCTAAGAAAAATACTAAGCAACTATGATCCCGACAGTGACCTGAACCAGTTTTTGAGCACTCCCTTAGGATCCCCCAGGTATATGCCGGTAGAACTCATTGAAGTTCTAGTTGCTTGTGACTGGTGGAGAACGCGAACACAGGGCGCATTCAATCCACTCAGCGAGGAATTTTCCAGCATCTGGAAACAGTGCGCCGCTGAAAATAGAATTCCTGATAAAGGTGAGATAGCTGACGCTTTGAAAAAGATGTCACGACCAACCTGGAAAATTGATAATGAGTACGAAATGATTGAAAGACGTCAGGAGGCAAAACTGTCACTCAACGGTATTGCAAAAGGGTACATATTGGACAAAGCGTGCAAGGTTGCCTTGAACGCCAGTGATGGAGTAGACAATGTCATGATTTCGATAGGCGGCGATATATGCGTAACAGGCAGCGGCTTCAGAAGAGTCGGAGTCAGCAATCCCTTCGAACCACAAGACAATGCAGCTCCACTTATTGAACTCCAACTCCAAGACCAATCAGTAGCTACAAGCGCCAGTTACGCCCGAGGGTTTGATATTCAGAATAACCACTTTTCCCATATCATCGATCCAAGGACCGGGTATCCGATATCCGGAACGATTAAAAGCGCCACTGTTATCTCGGATACCGCCAGCCAGTCAGATGCATTGGCAACGGCAATGATGGTTCTCTCACCAGAAGAGGGAATCAAGTTGATAGAAAGCCTGAAAGCAACCGAGTGCATCCTTGTTCTCAAGGAGAATACCCTCGTGAAAAGTTCAGGAATTGACTCGCTGGTATATAAAGAGCCAGGACATATCATGGATAATCTAGCATCGGTGAAAGGTTTTGATCTAAAGCTTGAGATTGAAATAAATCATCCAGAAAGCAGCCGTTACCACCGCCCCTACCTGGCGATTTGGGTGGAAGATGATGATGATGAAGTGGTGAAGACCGTTTGCCTTTGGATGGAATTGGGTTCCAGTTGGGTAAAGAAACTCAGTCGCTGGAGCCGTCTGGATTACATAGACGCTCAGACCATTCGGGCTGTAACGAAAGCGACCCGTATGCCTGGACGCTATTCATTTATATGGGATGGGACGTCTGATAGCGGAGAATCACTCCCCACCGGAACCTATACCCTGTTTATTGAAGCCGTCCGTGAAAAGGGAACTCATCAACTTATTCGTGAAAAAATCGTGCTGGGCTCAGAAGAGTTTATCCAAGAACTAAAAGAAAACATTGAAATTCGATCTGCCACCATCGTTTACACTCCCGTAAAAGAACCAGACCCTCATGACAGGCTCTAATCATAAGGATTACCCATTTTCCAAGAAACGTTCAAGGAAACCCTTATCCGTGACGATAAGATGGATACATGTCTACTTGTCCATGTTCGGACTCATGGCGCTTTTGTTTTTCGCGATTACCGGCATAACAGTGAACCACCCTGATTGGTTTTCTTCCGGACGCGAAACGATACATGAATTCGAAGGCAAGCTACCGATCCAATGGCTGGGACCAACTCCTGAGGAAACAGCGGAGGATTTTACTGCCGGAGTAGAAAAACTCAGTATCGTCGAACAGCTCAGAGAAAATCATTCGATTCGAGGATTCGTCAGCGAGTTCGACGCGGATGAATATCAACTGATGATAGGATTCAATGGACCTGCCTATATGGCCTACGCAACGATAGAACGGGAAACCGGAGACTATGAATTAACTGAAACCTCATTAGGTTTTATCGCCATCCTTAACGACTTGCACAAAGGTCGAGATACGGGAGAAATTTGGTCCTGGGTCATAGACATCTCAGCCATGATCCTGGTCCTGTCATCCATCTCTGGGTTTTATCTGATTCTCGGACTTAAAAACCGACGGTCCAATGGCATAAAATTAGGAATTGCCGGAGTGGTGATACTACTCCTCGCCTACAGCTTCTTCGTACCGTGATCGCAAATACCTCCATGGCGCATCCAAAATGCGTAAAACGAAAATTGGGGTTCTACCCTATAGAACACATCACTAAAATCTTACGTAACCGGACTGAAATTCACCCCCTACTTCGGGAGGTAACTCTTGCCCATTAAATAGGTATCAACCGCACGCGCAGCTCCACGACCTTCATTGATCGCCCACACGATCAGACTCTGACCGCGACGAGCATCACCCGCTGCAAACACACCCTCAACGTTGGTTTGGTATTTACCGTATTCAGCATTCGCATTGGAGCGGGGGTCTTTTTCTACACCCAACTGATCTAACACACCGCCTTCTGGTCCAAGAAACCCCATCGCAAGCAGCACTAGATCCGCCTTGAGGACTTTCTCACTTCCTGGGACATCGACCGGAATCATGCGCCCGTCGTCTTGACGTTGCCACTCTATCTTGCAGGTATGAATTTCCTTCACATTGCCCTGATCATCACCCACAAATTTTTTCGTGGTTACGAGGTAGGAGCGCGGGTCTTCACCCTGAATAGCGATCGCCTCTTCTTGTCCGTAATCGACTTTAAGAACCCGAGCATATTGTGGCCAAGGGTTTCCAGCAGTTCGTGAATTGGGTGGCTGCGGCATAATCTCCAATTGCTGAACATGCGCACAACCATGGCGTAGAGACGTTCCCACGCAGTCGGTACCAGTGTCGCCACCACCGATCACAATGACATGCTTATCTTTTGCGGATATGTAATTACCATCGGAATGATTACTGTCCAAAAGACTCTTTGTGTTAGCGCCCAAAAACTCCATGGCGAAATGAACGCCTTTGAGGTCACGCCCTTCGACGGGAAGATTGCGAGGTACCGTCGCACCCGTGCAAATTACCACCGTATCGAAGTCTTCCTTCAACTTATCAGCAGCAATATCTTTTCCGATTTCGGTATTACATACGAATGAAATGCCTTCATCCTCCAAAAGCTTGATGCGTCGTTCAACGACATGCTTCTCGAGCTTCATATTCGGAATGCCATACATGAGCAAACCACCGGGACGATCCGCACGCTCATAAACCGTAACCGTATGTCCCGCCTGATTCAACTGGGCTGCGCAAGCCAGCCCCGCCGGACCGGAACCGATAACCGCAACCGTTTTTCCGGTGCGATCTTTCGGAGGATGAGCCTCCACCCATCCCATTTCAAACCCACGATCAATTATAGAAACTTCGTGATGCTTGATAGTAACCGGAGGTGAAGTAATTCCCAATACACAGGAACTCTCACACGGAGCCGGACAAACCCGCCCAGTGAATTCGGGAAAGTTATTCGTCTTCAATAACCGGTCCAGCGCATCCTTCCACAATCCCCGATAAACGAGATCATTCCATTCTGGAATCAAATTATTAACCGGACAACCGGCAATACCCTGCCCTTGGCTTGATTCAGCCGCCATACAGAATGGCACGCCACAATCCATGCAACGTGAGGCTTGCGACTGAATATCGCTAACCGCCATATCAGTATGCACTTCTTTCCAATCCCCTACCCGCAATACTGGATCGCGGTCAGCAGGAAGGTTTCGGTTGATGTTTAAAAATCCTGTCGGGTTTCCCATATCTTAAATATTTTTTATCGGTTTCTTTTGGCAGTATATCTACTTAGCAGCGAGTTGACGTAGGTGCATGTCGAAGGCTTCGACTGCAATATCGTATTCATTGTCGAACTTGTTCGTTGCACGCACCTCATTCATATACCCCAGCATTCGTTCGTAATCCACTGGCATCACCTTTACGAATTTTCCAAGGCTGGATTCCCAGTCGTCGAGAATCTCTTTAGCCACGTCTGACTTTGTATTCGCAAAGTGTTTTTCAACCAATGTTTTAAGGTCCTCCTGATCTTCGAAGTTGTCCACTCCTACCAGTTTCACCATCTCCATATTACAACGGCTACTAAAGTCACCATTGCGATCAAACACATAGGCAACTCCGCCTGACATGCCGGCAGCGAAGTTTCGTCCGGTCTCGCCAAGAATCACGGCCTTACCTCCAGTCATGTATTCACAACCATGGTCTCCGACTCCTTCGACCACCGCAGTCACCCCTGAATTCCGAACACAAAAACGTTCTCCGGCTATACCTCTAATGAAAGCCTCACCACTCGTTCCGCCAAAGAAAGCGACATTGCCAATAATGATATTCTCGCGGGCTTTGAACGGAGCTTCACGATCCGGGTAGACAACCAATGTGCCCCCAGAGAGTCCCTTACCAAAATAGTCATTAGAATCTCCCTCGAGCTCGAAGCGGACGCCCTTTGCAGTAAAACAGCCGAAACTCTGCCCTGCTGATCCACGGAATTTCACGTCAATCGTACCGTCTGGCAGCCCATCATCCTTGTAGTGCTTCGATATTTCGTTGGACAACATCGCGCCAACCGTTCGGTCCGTATTCACGATCGGATAACTTAACTTCACTTTCTCGCAATCTGCCAAAGCGGCGGCTGCATCCTTGATCAACTTACGATCTACGATATCGTGGATTAAGTGACCCTGTTCGATACTTTGGTAAAGCGTATCTCCCTTGCGAGGTTCTTCACGGTGAAGGATAGGATCCAGATTGAGATTCTTGTATTTCCAATGTTCGATATGATCACGGAATTTCAAGTTCTGGGTCTGCCCCACCATTTCGTTGATCGTACGGTAACCGAGCTCTGCCATAATCCCGCGAAGGCCTTCAACCATAAATGTGAAGAAATTAATGACGTGCTCTACCTTGCCTTTGTAGCGAGCTCGCAGTTCCCGGTTTTGAGTAGCAATACCTACCGGACACGTATTCAGATGACACTTGCGCATCATGATACAGCCTTCCACGATCAACGCCGCGGTCGCCACACCCCACTCTTCTGCTCCCAACAAGGTTGCGATAGCCAAATCTCTCGGTGTCTTCAACTGACCGTCAGTCTGAACAACGATACGACTTCTCAGCCTGTTGCGAACCAAGGTCTGATGAGTTTCGGATAAGCCAAGCTCCCATGGTAAACCGGCGTGCTTGATCGAACTCAATGGCGACGCACCTGTACCACCATCATGTCCGGCAATAAGGACCACATCGGCATAGCCTTTACAGACGCCAGCGGCAATCGTCCCAACTCCCGCTTCCGATACCAGTTTAACATTAACCCGCGCCTTCCGGTTGGAGTTTTTAAGGTCATAGATCAACTGCGCCAAATCCTCAATCGAATAGATATCGTGGTGAGGCGGTGGAGAAATCAATCCGACTCCTGGAGTAGAGCCTCTAACTTTGCCGATCCAAGCGTCTACCTTGTGACCGGGCAACTGACCGCCCTCACCTGGCTTCGCCCCTTGAGCCATCTTAATTTGCAGCTCATCGGCATTAGCCAGGTAATACGAGGTCACTCCGAAACGTCCGGAAGCCACTTGCTTGATCCGTGACATCGCCAAGTCTCCATTTTCGTCGGGTGTAAATCGAATCGGGTCTTCACCACCTTCTCCACTATTACTTTTGCCGCCGATGCGATTCATGGCTTTTGCCAGAGTCGTGTGAGCCTCCCAGGAAATGGATCCAAAAGACATAGCTCCCGTAGCAAACCGTTTAAAAATGCTCTCGGCTGGTTCAACTTCTTCTAACGGAATCGAAGGCCGGTCAGAGTTAAACTCCATCAGTCCGCGCAATGTAAACGCTTCCCGTGATTGGTCATTGACCGTCTTAGCATATTCATCGAACAACTTTTGGTCATTGGTCGCAGTAGACTGTTGAAGCAAACGAATGGTCGTTGGATTGAACAGATGGCGTTCCCCCCCCAGTCTCCAGGCGTATTCACCTCCGGACTCAAGGGTATTACTCTCAACCAGATTGTCTTTGAGCGGGAAACCGTCCCGATGTTTCAATAAGGCCTCGTGAGCAATCTCATCCAAACCAAGGCCTTCGATCCTGCTAACCGTTCCTGTGAAATACCGATTCACGACTGCCTTGCTAATCCCCAAGGCTTCGAAAATCTGGGCTCCCTGATAAGACTGTAGCGTAGAGATCCCCATCTTGGAAAATATCTTCAAGAGACCGCTATTCACAGCCTTGGCATAACGATAGAAAACCTCTTCGTTTGTAAGCAGCGGATCAATTACTCCCTGATCCTTCAAATCCTCCAGCGTCCGAATCGCAAGGTATGGATTTACCGCCGATGCTCCGTATCCCAAGACAGTAGCAAAGTGATGAGTCTCCCGGATGTCGCCAGCTTCCACAACAAGATCGGCTTTGGCACGAAGCCCCCGTCGAATCAGGTAGTGGTGAACAGCTCCCGTAGCCAGAAGTGAAGGAATAGCCGCGTGATCACTATCCACTCCACGATCCGTAAGGATAATAATAGAAAACCCATCAAGAACGGCATCTTTGGAATAACGGCATATCCGGTCCAGCGCTGCCTTCAAGGAGCCAGGTTTTCCGTCGGCACGAAACACACACTCTATGCTCTTGGCCTGAAAGTGGTCATGATCAATGTAACGGATTTTCTGCAGTTCTTCATTCGAAAGAACGGGATGAGGCAGTTCCACCTTGTGGCAATGCCGCGGAGTTTCGTCTAAAAGATTCAATGACCCACCCATGTAGCTACGCAGAGACATTACCATCTCTTCACGAATGGGATCAATCGGCGGGTTTGTAACCTGAGCAAACAGTTGTTTGAAATAATTGGAAAGCTGCTGAGGACGATCGGACAAAATAGCCAACGGATTGTCGGCTCCCATAGAACCGAGGGGTTCCTTAGCGGTACCCACCATCTGCTTGAAGATGATATTCAAATCCTCCAGCGAATAGCCAAATGCCTTCTGGCGCTTTATCAAAGACCGCTCTTTAGAATGCCGGCGTTCCTGTGCTGGAACTGGCAACTCATCGATCTTGATCTTGTTTTCGGTCAGCCATTCACCGTAGGGTTGCCGGGAGCAAACCTCAGACTTCACTTCATCATCCGAAATAATGCGCCCTTGCTCCAGGTCAGCGATAAATATCTTTCCAGGTTGTAAACGTCCTTTTTTGACAATGCGCGCAGGGTCAACGGTCAAAGAACCCGTTTCGGACCCCATGATCACCATGTCATCATCCGTTACGAGGTAACGGGAAGGTCGGAGGCCATTTCTATCCAGAGTCGCTCCGATGATCTTTCCATCGGTAAATGAAATCGAGGCAGGTCCGTCCCAAGGTTCCATGATACAGGAATAATACTCATAAAACGCGCGCTTGACGGGATCCATATCCGTCTGCGTCTGCCAGGCTTCGGGAACGACCATCATCATCACCTGAGCGATCGGACGACCACTCAAGACAAGCAACTCAATCACCATATCCAGATTTGCGGAGTCAGACATGGCCCGATCGCACACCGGATGAATCATTTTCAACTCTTCTTCGGTGAAATTGATACTTTCGAGCATCGCCTCCCTGGCACGCATCCAATTGATGTTGCCCATGACGGTGTTGATTTCACCGTTGTGAGAAAGATAGCGAAAGGGCTGGGCCAACTTCCAGGAAGGAAAGGTATTGGTCGAAAAACGAGAGTGAAACATGGCCAACGCTGAGACCGTTCGCTCGTCCTGCAGCTCCAGAAAATACTGGCGGACCTGATCTGTCGTGAACTGTCCCTTGTAAGAGATGGTCCGCGAAGACATGGACGTAATATAGAAATTTTTCTTGGCCAGCTTGCTTTGTTCGTGGGCGGTATGAATCGTGTAGTTCCTCAGAACGTATAATTTACGCTCAAACTCCTCGGTCGTCATCCCGGCAGGTTTCTCAATAAATACCTGCTCCATTTGAGGTTCGGTATCCAGAGCAGCCTGACCGATCATACTGTTATCCTTGGGTATTATGCGATACCCGATCAGTGAAAGCCCCAGACTGTGAATATTGTCCGACAGAATAGCCCGACAATATTTTCGTCCCTCCTTGTTGGATGGAAAAAACACCATTCCAACGCCATATTCACCGGCATCGGGAAGTTCGATTCCACGAATCAAACAGTCTTCTTTAAAAAAGTCGTGTGGAATCTGAATCAGGATTCCCGCGCCATCACCACTGGCGACATCGTAGCCAGTTCCGCCTCGGTGCTCCATATTACAAAGCATGCTAAGCGCATTTTCCACGATTTCGTGCGACTTGATACCCTTCAAATTCGCAACGAAACCAATACCGCAACTATCGTGTTCAAACTCAGACCTATAAAGGCCTGTTGATTCATTTCCGTTTTCTATCATATCCAAATTTTCTAATTAAAAGCTGTGAATATCCCCCTATCCGACAAAATCGGCTACTTTTACGGTACAAAGTTAATACCCTGCAACCGATCCCTTTCAATACTTAATCCACTTACAAATACCATGAAAATTCAAATTGGTTTCCCGAATAGGCTCAAAACCAACCCATCGAAAAAAGAGCGAAAAGCCTGAAGCCTGCCTACCGAGAATGCAACCCCCTTAGTGAAAACACCGGTATTTCGGGATTTTCTCTTACCGCACACCAAGTCTTTTTTCCATTTCTTCAAGAGGAACACCTTTGGTTTCAGGAACTGCGAGCTTAACCCATACCAATTGGAGCACCATCATCAGGCAAAAGAATAGAAATACTGTGCTTCCAGAAAACAGACTGACCATCTTCGGAAATACCAGAGTCAACAATGCGGCAAATACCCAATGAGTGGAGCACCCCAGAGCCTGTCCATTCGCCCGACTTTGATTAGGGAAAATTTCTCCAATAAAGACCCAAATCACGGCCCCCTGACCAACGGCATGGGACGCAATAAATGCAAAAATACATATCGGCACTATTCCGTAATTTTCAGAGTGAAAAGCCCATGAGCATAGCCCCAACGACACGATGTAGCCAACCGAGCCTATGTAGAGCAACGTCCTTCGCCCCAAACGATCAATCAAATACAATCCGACGAAGGTGAAAATCAGATTTGTTACCCCAATACCAATCGACTGCAGAAGTGCAGCCTTTTCGCCCAAACCAGTCATTTCGAAAATTCTAGGAGCGAAATAAAGCACCGCATTGATGCCCGAAAGCTGGTTGAAAAATGCAATAAAGAATGCCAGCATGATCGGCACTTTGAGACGCGCCGTCCAAAATTTCCCCGATGTCGGAGTAACTACAGCGCTGGCCTCAATTTCGTCTGCCTTGGCATTCAACTGATCGGCAGAATATTCAGGGTGTATCGACTGAAGAATCGCTATGCCCTCTGAACGTTTACCTTGTTTGCCAATAAGCCACCGCGGACTTTCCGGAATACCGAAACACATCACCATGTAAATCAGTGCGGGAATCGCCTCAATTCCAAGCATCCAACGCCACGCACTTTCTCCAATACCTCCCAAAAGAAAATTGGAGAGAAACGCCACCAGGATCCCAAAGACGATGTTGAATTGAAACATGCCGGCCAAGCGACCCCGTCGATCTGCAGGAGAAATCTCAGCGATATATAAGGGCGCTGCCACCGTTGAAATGCCGATTCCCACTCCACCGATAAAACGGGCAATCATGAGCGTGTATACTTCGGGCGCTAAGCCTGAACCAATCGCTGACAAAAGATACAAGGCACCCACCCAAATAAGCGTTTTCTTGCGTCCGAATTTATCCGTAGGCCAACCTCCCAAAAGCGCCCCCAATACTGTGCCCCACAAAGCAGCACTCATTGCCAAGCCGTGCTTACCTGCACTCAGCCCCCACAAAGTTTGGATCTTCTGTTCCGCTCCAGAGATTACGACGGTATCAAAACCGAATATAAAACCAGCTAGAGCTGAAGTTAATGCCCATAAAAAGAGACGGGAGTTGGAAGCGTTGGGGTTTCCCATAGTCGGAGTAGGATTGGTTAGCGCGGAGAGAATTACAGCGATCGAAGATCGACTTACTTACCTATAAAGAATTTTCGAAAGGAATCCGTCCAGTGAATAAACTATTCCAATATCAAGTCATACCTTGCTATTTCAGGTTCAACGGCTGTGGAGACTGCAGATAGCTAAACAGATCAGTAAGTTCCTGATCCGACAGATCATTAAGCAGACCCGTGGGCATCAAAGAAACACCCGCAGCATCGATCGATGAGATATTCGCTTGATCGATCACAAACGGCTGTCCGCCCACTGGACGTAAGACGATGACATGGTCATCTTTATCGGCAATAAAGCCGGCCAGCGATTGACCATCTTTCGTACGCACGACGTAGTTTTCGAATCCTTCGCGAATCTCAGCATTCGGCTTCGTGATCGCCAACAACAGACTCTCTCGATCGTCGCGCTGATAGCCCGTCAGTTCCGGACCAATGGCGCCACCTTCATTGTGCAAACTATGACACGCTCCGCAGCGCTGCAAATACTGCTGCCGTCCTTGAAACAGGTCTCCCACAATCGCTTTGTCATTTAAAACCTGCCGAAATCGTTGGCTCTCATTGTCTCCCTTATTGGGCAAGGAACTAATCGATCCCCAGATTTGATCTATCTTGGCCGTAATCTCGTCATCGGCTAAGAGCCTCATCCCATCGATACTCTCCCGTGGAATCGATGTTAATGATACCCGACCTGCCTTAATGGCATTCAACAGGATATCTATCCAGTTCAATCGACTCATCAGTAAGGTCAACGCGGCAGACTGAACCTGGGTGCTGAATGTCGGATACAGCTCCGTCACCCGTTCCGCGACACGCCGGTAATTGTAGGAACGCAATGCGGAAAGCGTGATTTCCTGAGTCTTCGAATCGCCTATTAATAGCTGCCCCAAAAGCGTATCCAACATCGATTCATCAGAAACTTCTCCCAGGGCTTCGATCGTTCGCTGACGATCAAGGCTACTGGTCGTTCCGTTCGAGAGTAATACCTTGGCCCGCTCAAAAACCCCGGGAATATTCTGCCGGATCTGCATCGCAAGAGACCCACCGCCTGCCTCCGATACCGCCTCAACAAGTTCTTCAGGCAAGCCCGTCATGGCTCTTCCACGAAACGCCGTTTCGAAACCTGCCAACAGGCTTTCCCTGCTTTTGGAGTCAGGGGCACTTTTCAGCAATTGAGCACAAGCCCTCAGATAGTCACGGGTTCCTTCAGAAGCAAGCCGGCGCATCGTAAACCCCAGGATGGGCGACTGAACCATCGCATGGTCGAAAAGCCGACGATCACCAAACAGTTCCACAACTTGCTGTTCATCACCCGAACAAAACGATTCCAAGGCCCACCAAACCAGCATAGGCATATACGGATCGCTGGCATCCTCATCCCGCTTCAACAGTTCAGCGACCAAGGTCAGACCTTCTGGAGACTGGAGTCGCTTGGCAGTCGAAGCCAATTGCTGCCTGACTTCAATGTGCGGATCATTAGCCGCCATCATCCTGAGTTTACTGAATTCCGCTGCACTGGCCGTACGCCCGTCCCCGATCAGACGCACCCCCCATTTTCTGACATAAGGGTCCTCGTGATTGAGAGCAATCATCCGGTTTTTCGTATCGAATTCTCCCAAAAGATTTAGCACCCAGAGTGCCTCCAAAGCAACTTGCCCCGTTTCATACTCCAGCCAGTGACTCAAAGTACTAAGCTCAGATCCATCCTGCCGTTCGTTCAATAGCCGTCTCGCCGTATCCCGATACCAACGACGAGGATCTTTTAATAGTTCAACCAGTTCTCGCGTTGTGAGCTCTGCAAGATCTATCGAAGTGGGTTGATAGTTCCCTTCACTCCTAACGCGATAAATACGACCGTCCGCAAGGCTTATTCTCCCCTCATGATTCTTAAAATGATTCACCTGTTGATCATACCAATCAGCAACATACACGGCCCCGTCCGGACCTACCTCTGCATAAACCGGCCTAAACCAACGGTCATCCGAATCCACCATCACATCGATCGGACTCGCATGAAACGTTGGGCCCGTCGCAACCGGACTCGATGCAAGTAATCGACCGGCTAACGCATTCGCCGTCAATATCGCACCATCGTAACGACTGGGAAGCGCTCCCTCTTCATAAATCAACAAATTCGTAGTAACCCGTTTCGAATCCGGCTCCTCTACCCCCATAAAATAGCCGTAAGCGTGTGGGTTTGAGAGTTCGCCATGCTTTGTGAAGTTCTTCTTATTGTAGGAGCCCTGCATGTAATGATATCCAAGCTTTCTGCCTTCATTGGCACCGGCAAACAATCGACCTTTTGAGTCGAACTGACAGCTCCATATATTTCCACCT
This sequence comes from uncultured Opitutaceae bacterium, assembly GCA_964352065.1. GTDB lineage: Bacteria > Verrucomicrobiota > Verrucomicrobiia > Opitutales > UBA2995 > UBA2995. Next base: position 29,764 of record CAYGQM010000053.1, on the reverse strand, counting down.
CCCTCAGAGAAGACTTCATAGACTTTTTTCTTTGGGTGATAACGCCACATCAGCTGACCGACACTTTTGATGGGCGGTTCGCCAGAACCGACAACCTCGATAGACGCGGTTACTGTCGAACCTTGAGCTCCGTAGAGCCAACCATCCGGCCCCCAGTTCAGACTGTTGGCAATCGAATGCGAATCTTGAATACCAAACCCCTTAAGGTGAACTTCTGGATCGCCATCGACAACGTCATTCTGGTCCTCATCTTTGTAGTACAAAAGATATGGCGGCTGCAGCACCCATACGCCGTCGCGATCCCAAGCAACACTGGTGGCAAAACTAAGCCCTTCCAGAAATGGCGTGATTTTATCGAAGTTCCCATCTCCATTCGTATCTTCATGAATGGTAATCATATCTGCACCTGGAATAAATCGGGCATCTCCGGGAGGAGCAGGCACCTGATCATACGTGTTACGCCAAAACTCATCCCGACTCACGATTTCTAGACCTGCCGGCATTGGATATTGACGGTACTGCACTATCCAAAGACGGCCCCGCTCATCAAAACGTATGAATGAAGGTTGTTTGATGTCCGGCTCGGAGCCGACGAGGTCTATCTCCAAACCTTGAGCAGGCTGCAGAAATGAATGGGATTTTACCGCCGGAAAGCCTTCTCCTGTCGCTTCCTTGGTCCTTTCACCGGCTTTGATACTTCCCGCAGTATTGCCCTTACCATCCAGTCCCCAAAGCACCGCAGATTTTAACAATGACTGGGTTTGTGAGAGAGCCATTTCTTCAACTCCACCCAAAGACGTATAGAACACCCGCAATCCATTTTTCTCATTCGTCCAGGCCAACGGGTATTCAGGCTCGCCTTCGGCATAACGCGCAGTCAATAGCACGTCGATTTGGGGATCCAACTCCGTATACATGTAAAGTTTTCCTTCGGCTAAAAATGGATCTTGAAAGGAGAGCTTTAGTACCAACGGATGCGCTTTTGCTGAACCTTTCAACGATGCGCGCACGTTAAGAGCCGGTTCACCTTCCTTTTCTTTGTAATGCCCCTGATAACTGGCTCCGAGCACATCACGATCAAAAGTGTTCCAGGCTGCATGTCCCGATGGGGCCTGATATCCCTCTCCCTTTTCACGTTCACCGAATGCGTGACTGGAGGTTCTTATTGCAATCACAGGGTTTCCGCTTTCCACCCAGTCCCTGATCTTTTTAAGATCTTCCTCAGCGGGATACCGCCTACGCAGGCTCAGTATCAGGATGTCTGCATCGTCCAAGACATCGAGACCACGAAAAGTATGGCACTCAATGGAATCCCGGTTGTCACTCTCCGCAAATACGAACTCGCAGTTTATGCCCAGTGGCTCCAAATGCTTTTTAGCAAATTCTGGTAAGGTCCTGGGCGTTCCGTACTCACGCTCGCCTATAACGAAAACGGCGGTTTTCCCCTGATACTGATCAAATTGAGCGTTAAGTCCGCCCGACGCCGTGGAGAGTCCGATGAAGATTATCGTGAGCGTCGTAAGATTAGGGAATTTGTTCATTCTACAACTGGAGTATGACCGATAGAGTTAACACTAAACTGACTCTCATTTTTACGAGGTCAATCGTTTGGACAGTAATAGACTAATTCAAACGCACTTATCGAATTAATATCTAGACGGGATCAAATCTACTTTCTAGGGTTTCGACTTTACGATAATCACCCTATAAAAATGTTACCCTACCCACATAAAAAAACCCTCATTTCCTTACTACTTAGCCTGGCTGTGATTTTGATCTCAGGATGCTCAAAGCCCGCGGAATTCAAAAAGGTACTGTTCGTAGCAGGCAAGATGAGCCACGGATTCAATAGTCACGAACACAACGCGGGTTCAAAACTGCTGGCCAAGGCACTCAATGAAAGCGAACTGGGCATACAGGCTTCCGTCTATTACGATAAAGAGAATCCAGGTTGGCCAGCAGATGATAGCTGGCTCGAAGGTGTGGATGCTGTCGTCATCTACTGTGATGGCGGAGAAAAACACCTGGCAAATTCACACGTCGCGGAAATCGACGCGCTCAGCGACAAGGGCGTAGGCGTAGGTTGCCTCCACTACGGGGTTGAAACCGTAGATGGTGAACCCGGTGACGGTTTTTTGCGTTGGATGGGAGGTTACTTTCAATTGGGTAAATCGGTTAATCCTCATTGGGTCGCTCACTTCGACACATTCCCCGAACATCCTGTCGCAAACGGCGTCCAGCCGTTTCACATTCAAGATGAATGGTATTTTAATATGCGTTTTCGCGATGGCATGGAAGGGGTAACTCCCATACTCACCTCCGTTCCACCACTCGACGTTATCCCTGAAAAAGACCACCATCATAATTCAACTCCCGATGCCCGGGCGGCAGTCAAACGCAGGGATCCACAACACCTTATGTGGGTTTCGGAAAACCCCAACGGCAGCCGGGGCTTCGGATTCACTGGCGGGCATTTTCATGATAACTGGCAGGACGACAACTTCCGCAAAGTTGTCCTGAATGCGATCACGTGGATTTCAAAAACAGAGGTGCCATCCGAAGGTGTACCGTCTGTAACTCCTACCGACGAACAGCTTCTGGAAAACCAGGATTACCCGGTCGACCTCAGCAAGATCCGCGCGGACCGCTACTCGGAATGGAAACGTAAATAGACTGAATTAAATCAATTTCTAAGATTCCACCTAACTAATCTTATGCCACATATCAACGCAGGTAAGACCAAACCGGACTACGACGTGATCATCGTCGGCTCCGGAGCAGCAGGCGGACAAACCGCTTATACGTTAACGATGGAGGGCGTTAAAGTGCTCATGCTGGAAGCAGGACGCAACTACGATCCCGTTACCGAGACTCCCATGTTCAATACACCGGAACAAGCACCCCTCCGCGGTCAAAGCACGCCTGGTAAGCCCTTCGGCTATTATGACGCGACGGTGGACGGGGGTTGGCAGGTTCCCGGGGAGCCCTACACGAATGCCACCAAGAAACCCGAAGAGGAATTCCTGTGGTGGCGGGCTAGAATGCTAGGTGGACGTACGAATCATTGGGGGAGAATTTCACTCAGAAACGGACCTTACGACTTTAAACCCTACTCCCGTGACGGATTAGGGTTCGACTGGCCACTATCTTACGAAGACGTCGCACCCTACTACGATAAAGTAGAATCCTTGATCGGTGTTTATGGTTCAAACGAAGGCATGGAGAATACTCCGAATTCACCTGAGGGAATACTGCAGCCCCCACCCAAAGCCAGAGCCGCCGAAATTTATGCCAGAAAACATGCTAAAAAAATCGGTGTTCCCATTGTTCCGATTCACCGTGCCGTATTGAGCGAAAGACTCAACTCGAAGAAAATCCCCAAATGGCTGCACCCCAATAACCCTAAAGCACAACAGATTCTGGCTCAGGAAATGGACGCCAGACTTGCCTGCTTTTGGGCAACCAGTTGCGGACGCGGATGTTCCATCAAGGCCAATTATCAATCTACCACGGTTCACCTGCCACCGGCATTGGCGACCGGAAACCTTGATATCATCACCGATGCCATGGTCCGTGTCGTCGAAACCGACAGCTCTGGGAAGGCGACCGGCGTCAATTTTATCGATAGGAAAACGGGTCGTGATTACAGCGTCAAAGGACGCATCGTAGTTTTAGCGGCAAGCTCACTGGAGTCTGTTCGCATCATGCTCAACTCCCAGAGTTTTCATCACCAGGATGGAATAGGAAATTCGAGCGGCTTGGTCGGTAAGTATATCATGGATACCGTAGGCGCCAGAGTCTCCGGGCAAGTACCCGCATTGGAAGGTTTACCTCCCCACAACGAGGACGGTGCTGGAGGCGCTCATGTTTATGCGCCATGGTGGCTCTATCAGGAACAGGCCGCCGGTAAGCTCGACTTCCCCCGTGGTTATCATATCGAAACCGGGGGAACCCGTGGAGAGCCTCGCGTCGGATCCTTCAATGGTCTGGAGCACTACACCCGAGGAGCCTACGGCAAACGCCTCAAGGAAGAAGCCCGCCGTTACTACGGTTCGTTCGTCGGCTATTCAGGACGCGGCGAAATGATTCCCAACGACGACTGCTACGCCGAGATTGACCGCACAGTAATAGATAAATGGGGAATCCCGGTCCTTAAATTTCATTGGAAATGGGCAGACCACGAAATCAGACAAGCTGCGCACATGCACAAGACGTTTGCTGAACTAGTCATTGAGCAAGGTGGCACAGTTACCAGCGAGATCGATCCAACTGGAAAGAAGGGCATCTATCGCGGTGGTGAGATTATCCACGAAGTGGGCGGAACGATTATGGGTGAAGACAAAAAGAAGTCTGTCACCAATCAGTTTATGCAAACATGGGACGTAAAGAACCTATTCATAACGGATGGAGGCCCTTTCTGTTCCAATGCTGACAAAAATCCAACGCTCACAATCATGGCTCTGGCCTGGCGCTCTTCCGAATACATGATGGACGAAATGAAGAAAGGAAACATTTAGATGGAAAACGATATTTCAACAAAACGCATGGATAGGCGCGCAGCTATCAAATGGATGCTCGCAGCCTCGGCTACCGTCCATTTTTTGGACACTAAGACCTTCGGCCAGGAAGCAGATCCTCTTCTAAAAGGATACGGAACCGACCCAAATCTATTGACCGGCGAAGTGCCGTGGGACCGTACGATGACTCAGGCCCAATTGAGAACTGCTTCTTCACTCGCTGATGTCATCCTACCACACGTCAGCGACGAATCCCCCAGCGCTTCAGAAGTCAATGTCCCCGATTTCATTGATGAGTGGATCAGTGCCCCCTACGATGCCCAGAAGGCTGACAGACGTCCCATTTTGGATGGCTTGGCCTGGATTGATCGTGAATCGCAGCGCAGGTTTTCGAAGGATTTCCATCAACTAAGCGAGGACCAGAAAGAGCAAATCTGTGACGATATATGCTACCAAAAGGAAGCACTACCCGAATACCAAATGGGAGCCAAATTCTTCTCCAAATTCAGAAATCTCACATTAGGAGGCTATTATACCACCAATATTGGGATGAAAGACGTTGGCTACGTTGGAAATGTTGCTCTCAGGACTTTCGATGGGCCACCCCCTGAAGTTCTAAAGCAACTGGGAATCGACAAGGCTCCCTGGTAATCTCAGACAATTCTGTTAGACATCCGCGTTCAATTGTTTAGCCGTAATTCCTATGGCGAATGCATCTCCGAATACCGACACCATCACAGCGCTCCAAAAAAAGCTTACCGAGCACTGGCATACGGTCCCTTGCGAAGTAAGCTCCACTGATACTTTTCTCGCATTGGTAGAGGAAAACCACAAACGCAACTTTACGCTCTGGCACCACGAAGATGACGCTCGACGAGAGGACAAGGGATTCGAATTTGTCTATCGCGCCAAGCGAGCTATCGATAAAAACAACCAGCAGCGAAATGACTTTATCGAGAAGATGGATAAGTTTCTCTTCGCGATCTTTGAATCTAAGTTTACCGATCGAACACGCATGAATAGTGAAACAGCCGGGTCCATTGTCGACCGGCTTTCTATCATGGCTCTTAAGGAATACCATATGCAGGAAGAGGTAAATCGGAAAGACGCTTCCCCAAAACATATAGAGAACTGCGCACATAAACTGAATGTGATTCGGCAACAGATCAAAGACCTTGGCGATGCACTTAAACAACTCCTGATAGACTGCGATTCCGGAGTTCGGGGATTTCGCGTCTATTTTCAGTTTAAGATGTATAACGATCCTGAGCTGAACCCGGCCCTTTACAACCAAGAGACTGCGACATCCCAGGATTGATGGATTGCAAGTCCTTCCTCATCATTCGTCCCTCGTCACTCGGTAACGTGCTGCATGCACTTATGCTTACGCAGACTATTCGGGACCATTTCCCTGAGGCGGAAATAGACTTTTTAGTTCGGGATCGCTTCGCTGCCATCGTAGAAATCTGCGAAGCGGTGGACAACCTGATCTTGTTCGAAAGAAAGAAAAACCCGCTGGCCTTCCTGAAACTTCTAAAAACGATTCGTGAGAGGCGATACGACGCTGTGCTCGACGTTCAAGCGCAGTTCAGAACGGGTCTCATGGTCGCTGCCGCGCGATCGAATCTCAAAATTGGACGTTACGACGCCCGGGAAGGTTCCGGCATATTTTGTAACAAGATCATCGAGATGCCTCCCAATCCGGAGCCTCATCAAGTAGATACCTTCCTTCAATTTCTCCCGGTCCTGGAGAAACCTCCGCTCTTGGGAAATCCGGTCCGATTCAGCACCCCGGAGATAGCGACGATTGACTCTAAACTGATAAACAAGCCCCCGGTCCTATTGCTTCCCCATAGCCGCGGAAAGGAGAAAGAATGGCCTTACTTTCTGGAACTAACGCGCAAGATGCTCATCGAAATGCCAGAGGAGTTGGTTGTTTGGGACAGCCATATCGCAATTCCGTCAGAAGAGTTTGATCAGGCCGCCAACTTTTTAAATACCACCGGCAAGACATCCATCCCTGAAATGATAAGCCTCGTTAAAGCAGCAAAAGTGGTTGTGGCAAACGACACTGGACCCATGCATATAGCAGCCGCGCTTGCCAAACCAACCATTGCATTATTCGGACCGACCAAAGTCGAAAAATATGGAGCCTATCCCCTAGACGGAGCCAACAATATTAACATTCAATCACCCAGCCGAAAGATGGCTGACATATCTCTTGATCAGGTATTCCAATCGATACAATCGCTTATACGTCGAAGTCAGTAATCAATAGATTGACTTCATTCCTCCAGCAAAATCATATCATTTGGTCGTCATCAACCGCCTTTTCATTCAGCGTATAACGCTTTCTCTTCATCAAAAATGGAACCGCTCGAAACCTACGAGTTGAACTTCGGAACCTTTGAAAGATATCCCGAGTTTGTACTCGGAATACCCCACAAATACGTTCACATGGGCGTTCACGAAGCCCGTGAAATAAACCGCCTCATAGGGTACCATTATAAAACAAACTACGGATATATCAGCGACCGAAAGCACAATACCTCCGTAGATCCCATGGTGTATTTTTATGCCAACAAAGAAAATCCCCTTTTAAAAGCGGTAGCTATCGTCGCCTACTCCAAACCTATGACCATTGTTGCGGATATCGAAAAACGAGTCGCTGATATATCTGACCTGCAGTTTAAACTGTTTAAGGATCTACCTTCCGCCATCGATTGGGTAAAAATTGCGATTCATAACCCTCTCAACGACGAAGAAGAACGGGATTCACCCCTTTAACCATTGTCAAAGCCTTTGAACTGCCATTGGGAATTGGAATACACATCTACAATAGCTTATCCAAACGGCAGGCGACACTGTTTCTATGAGGTCGCTTCACTGTGGATGTAACGTTTCGCAGATCGACTTAATCTGGCGGAACGATTCGTGCTCGGTCAATCCCGTGGTTAGAAAAACATCCCCATTGTCCTGGACATGAAATCATACAAAAGCGCCAACCGCCTTCTTAAGCCACTCCAGAAATCGCTAAGCGTTGCGATATCCCTAGGTCTCATTGTATCCGTCTTTGCCGGGTGTTCGGCAAAGGAAGACAACCGTATACAAGTCACCCTAATTCAAATTAACGATGTTTATGAAATCGAAGCGGTTTCAGGTGGCAAACTTGGCGGGCTTGCGAGAGTCGCTTACGTCAGGAAGCAATTGTTGAAAGAAAACCCGAACACCTTTACCGTCATGGCGGGAGATTTTTTCAGCCCATCAGCTCTCGGAACGGCCGTGGTCGATGGTAAGCGACTGGACGGAAAACAGATGGTCGCCGTGCTCAACGCCATGGGGCTCGATTATGCGGCGTTCGGAAATCATGAATTCGATATAAAGAAGGACCCATTCTATAGCCGCTTGAACGAGTCCGAATTTAAGTGGATCGCTTGCAATGTTTTTGACGAAGAAGGTAACCTGTTCCCGGGCACACTTACGAACGAGTTGCTCAGTTTTAGCAATCATCATGGGTCCGTTTTCACTCTTGGATTAACGGGGATTACGATGGACGAGAATGATCCAGAATATGTGTCTTTCTCAGACCCTGTTTCTTCGATAAAAGCTGAGATCGAACTAATGCAAGATCACGCAGATGCGATTATTGCCATCACGCATTTTGATTTTGTGGACGATCAATCCATTGCTGAAAAAGTACCAGAAATTGACTTAATCATTGGAGGTCATGATCACGAAAACATACTCCTCTACCGAGGGAAAAACTTTACGCCCATTGCAAAAGCGGACGCTAATGCAAAGTCTATCTTCATACATCGGCTAAGCTGGGACCCAGATTCCAGAAGCTTAGCGATCGATTCCTCATTGATGCGGATCGACGAAACCATACCGGAGGATCCTGAAACCGCCGGAGTCATCAAAAAATGGGTTAATAGAGGATTCGAGGGTTTCAAGGCAAACGGCTTCCAACCAAACGAGATCTTTGCACAAACAACCGAGAATCTGGATGGAAGAGAAACCAGTATCCGTTACCAAACAACCAACCTAACTCGACTCATAGGCGATAGTATCCGAGCCGAAGTACCAAATGCAGACCTGGGGATATTTAACAGTGGCTCCATTCGGTTGGACGACAAGTTATCCGCTGGCCCCATTAGCCAATATGATGTGCTGCGGGTTCTTCCATTTCCGGGGAAAGTGCTGTCGGTGTCCGTCAAAGGAAGCCAGTTAATGAAGATGCTTGATCGAGGTCTTCAGGAACAAGGGAACGGAAGTTTTCTTCAGACATCTTCCAACGTTTCCAGGACTCAAGATGGCTGGAGTTTCAGCAACCAACCCTTAAATCCAGATCAATATTACACCGTTGCCGTGAATGACTTTTTGGCACATGGAAGAGAACGGGTTTATGAATATTTTGACATCAAAAAACCGTCTTCCGAATTGAAACTCCTGGAAACCCATCGGGATGTTCGACTCGCGGTAATTAACGAATTAAAGAAACGATACCCACTAGCACAGTAGACAAAAAAACAGCAATGAAAGGAACAAATCCTTCCATTGCTGTTTTAAAAACTGAAAGATTTACTTCTTGGCCTTACCGCCAATCAACCCATAGACGATAGCACCCAGAACGGCACCCGCAATAGGTGCAATCCAGAACAGCCACAATTGCTGAATAGCCCACCCTCCGGCGAACAATGCCACACCGGTACTCCGAGCGGGGTTAACCGATGTATTCGTCACGGGAATACTGATAAGGTGAATAAGAGTAAGCCCCAAGCCGATCGCAAGCGGAGCCATACCGGCAGGTGCCCTATCGTCGGTAGCACCCAAAATGATTATCAGGAACATCATCGTCATTACGACTTCAGCTACCAAAGCAGCGGTCATACTGTATCCGCCAGGTGAATGCTCTCCAAAACCATTGGATGCAAAACCTCCGGCAAGATCGAAACCTTCCTTCCCGCTCGCAATCACATAGAGAACCAACCCCGCAACAATAGCACCCAAAACCTGAGCAACTATGTAAGGTAACAATAACTTGGATTCAAATCGTCCACCGGCCCATAATCCGATAGAAACGGCGGGATTCAGGTGACAACCGGATATATGGCCAATCGCATAGGCCATTGTTAAGACGGTGAGACCAAAGGCGAGCGATACGCCGAGAAGCCCGATTCCAACCGAAGGAAACGCAGCAGCCAATACAGCACTTCCGCAGCCTCCTAAAACTAGCCAGAACGTTCCAAAGAATTCAGCAATATATTTATTCATCGTTATTCAAACGGGGTTTGGAGTTAGAGAGATTTCACCCAATCAATGAGTGATAACTATAGGTATCCTTTCACAAAACCGATGGATTTGCATCATAATTCTCTGCAACCCCATAAAGAAGCTTTATCAACTCAGAACATCTTTGATTACATGCCCATGCACATCAGTCAGCCGACGATCCAGTCCGTTGTGGTACCAGGAAAGCTGATTGTAATCAAGTCCAAGAATATGCAGGACCGTAGAATAAAACTCCCAGATGGTGGTGGGATTCACCTCGGCGCGCCTTCCGAAATCATCAGTCGCCCCGTAGCTGGTTCCTCCTTTTACACCTCCGCCCATCATCCAAAGCGTGAACCCGTCAGGATTGTGGTCGCGCCCCACCGTTCCATTTTGCCGGGTGGGCATACGGCCGAATTCTGTGGTCCACAATACCAAGGTATCTTCCATCAATCCTCGCTGTTTAAGATCCGTCAATAATGCCGCTGTCGGTTGGTCAAACACTGGTAGGTGCCGTGAGTAATCGTCCTTCAGTGTCTTATGCGCATCCCAGTTCAGAAGTCCATCCACGCCACTGGCCCGCGAAGCACAATAAAGGTTTACGTAACGCACACCGCGTTCGAGCAGTCTTCGCGACAGTAAACAATTCCGGGCATAGGCCGCCTTCAGACTATTTTGGGAATCCGTGCCATAAAGCTTATGAATGTGCTCAGGTTCGCTTTTGAAGTCGCTCACCTCCGGTGCCGATAGCTGCATCTTGGCGGCGAGCTCGTAAGCCCCCATCCGCGCTTGAAGCTCACTCTCTTCCGGTCGTATTCCTGCATGGTTTTCGTTTAGAAATTGAAGAAACTCTCGCGTCTTCTGTTCCTCATCATCCCCCACTCCCGTCGGCTGATTGAGGTTACGAATCGGTTTGTGGGCAGCCATGGTTATCGCCTGATGCTTGGCTGGTAAAAAACCGTTACTCCAATTAGCCTTACCGTTCGGTGGTTCTCCCCGTATGTCCGGAATCGCGACATAGGTCGGTAAATCATCAGCCATGCTTCCCAATGCATAACTTATCCAGGAACCGGCACTGGGAAACCCTTCAGTTGGATGTCCCGTATTTACGAAGACACAACCAGGGCCGTGGGTATTCGTCTTCGACTGCATGCCGTGAAAGAAAGCGATGTCGTCAACATGCCCCGCCATATGAGGCATCATACTCGAAATCATCTTTCCACTTTCACCTGCGGGCTTAAATCCCCACGGACTCCTCATTATCGGACCGTTCTTTCCTTGGAAAGAAACGAAATTCTCTTCCCCCGGAAGCGGTTGACCGTCGTATTTTTCAAGCATCGGCTTGTGTTCCCACAGATCCATGTGCGAAGCCGCCCCTGGACAAAAGATCTGCAAAACACGTTTCGCCCGCGGCGGAATATGGGTCATGCCACTGTCAGGCTTCCACCCTAGTCCCGCAGCCATCTCAGCCTGGAGTATATCTTTACCCAGTAAATGGCTCAATCCGACCCCCATCAGTCCGGTCGTTACGTTACCTAAAAACCGTCGTCGTGAGTATTCGTGGAGTGGATCGTGCATCGTCTTGGTTAGTCCAGGTATATGAGTTCGCTCGAATTCAAAATGGCCCGACAGAGGGCTCGGAGCCCGTGCGTTGTAACAAGCTCTAAAGACGCTGACAATTCGCCCGCCGTGGGCTCTCGCTGGTAAGCAAGCATAAAGACCTCCTTTATCCTTTCCACAGGATCGTCGGTCGATGTGTTCGCACGATCTGCCAGCGCCTCAGCCATCTTCAGCGTAAACGAATGATTCAACATCGTAAGGGCTTGCAAAGGAGTCGTAGTCTCAGCTCGGCGAGGCGTGGTTAGAGTACAATCCGCCTGGTCGAATTCGGTCATCAAATCTACGACTGAAGCCCTGGCATTTTGGTGATACACCGCACGCCGGTAGGTTTCGGGACCATGTCTATCCAGGGGTTCATAGGTCGAAACGTTGTCACGCATGAAGTGATACAGACGAAACCCCTCACCTCCCATCGTGGTATCCAATTTTCCGGACACACGGAGCAGGGTATCCCGAATCTCCTCAGCCGATAATCGACGGGGTGAGAATCTCCAGAGAAACCGGCTGTCGGCATCGAGTTCTCCTCCATCGGGACGCCATCGCGAAGACTGCTTATAGGCTTTGGAATTCATTATCAGACGGTGCATCGCCTTGAGTTGCCAATCGTTCGTTTTCAGTTGCACGGCAAGAAAGTCCAAGAGTTCCGGATGGCTGGGACGTCCTCCCATGTAACCAAAATCATTGGGCGTATCTACAATTCCCGTACCAAAATGATAGTGCCAGACCCGGTTTGCCAATACTCTTGGCGTCAACGGATTCTCTTCGTCCGTAATCCAATCGGCCAACCTTACCCGCCGTTCAGATTCATGGGACTCGCTCGGCAAATCGTAAGCCGGAGCAACTTCACTCAACGTGGATAAGCTGGCAGGAATCACCTCTGCACCAGGTCGCTGGGGACTGCCTCCGATAAATAGATGAAATGGGCCCTGGGCATCTTCCATACTGCGCTTTCCCATCCAGGCAGTTGGCAATGGGGGTATTTTTCTAATGTCACGATTCACCTGCGCCAACTCAGTTTCCCACAAAGCACGATTCCTCTTTTCCTCATCTGTCATACCAAGTTGAAGCAAACGATGATCCAGATGGCTCGGCGTTTCGACCTCCACAGCCCTTGCCGGATTTCCTGCCTTCTTACTGACTGGTTTTCTATCCCGTCCGTGGGCTACTTCGATCCAATCGTTGCCATCCATCGATACTTCGATTCGGTATTCAGCCACAAACGCAAATTTGAAAAGATCCGGGGCCTGTTCTCCCTGGGCACTGGAAAAGAACACCCGATCGATGAGAGTCGGCTCTGCCAGTTCGATCGTAAAGTTATCCGAGGTTGCAATAAAACGCTGACCAATTTGTCCGTCGTTGATGAACTGCACACCGTAGGCATCTGGAAAATCTTCAATCTGTCTGGCCTGTCCACTGGCAATACCCCCAAGCGATGCCAGAGCTACGTTGCGAGGGCTCTTTTCATTGGACCAAACTTCGAATTCGTCGATTCGAAAACCCGTCTTTGAGCTGAGTGTCAGATCCTGGGCCTCACACGTGAGCCGAACGAATCGCGCTTCAACCGGCTGAAACGTTTCCTCAGTCCCCGTTCGGTCCACGGGCGGTCGCAGCCACCTAGATTCATACTCTGCCAACTTTTCACGGGCTCTTGTTAACACCTCCTCGTCAAGCGCATTTGACTTGGAATCGAGGTCCCGTTTTCGGTCCATCAAAGGCTTCAAGCGGGAAGCCCGCTCTTGTTTCACTTCAGCCTTTGCCCATGGAACGGATCCGTGACGCACTCCTGCGAAAGTTGCATATACCCGATAATAATCCGCCTGACTGATCGGGTCGAACTTGTGATCGTGACAACGAGCACAACTCAAGGTCATCCCCAGAAAAGCCTCCCCTGTCGCATTAATCATTTCGTCCAAGGTATTCGCGCGGATCTGGGCAGCCTGCGCGGCATCCTGATTGTTAACGGTATCATACGGACCAGCCACGAGAAAGGCACTGCCAATTTCTACGTCAGGATTTCCCCGGCCTATTACATCACCTGCCAGATGCTCCTGGATGAGCACATCAAACGGTTTATCTTCGTTGATGGACCGGATAACATAATCCCGAAAGGGCCACAGGTCATTGATGATCCAATTTTGCTCAAAGCCGACACTCTCTCCAAAGCGAACCACATCCAACCAATGGCGTCCCCAACGTTCTCCATAATGGGGAGAATCCAGAAGTCGTTCGACCAACGTTTCATAAGCCTTCGGATTGGGGTCTGCCAAGAATAGTTCCACCTCATCGGGAGTCGGAGGCAATCCGGTTAAATCATAAGTAGCCCTGCGAATCAGAGTCCGACGATCCGCCTGCTCGTTCATAGCCAGGCCTTTTTCGTCCAACCCGGCTTCAATATACGCATCGATCGTCGTTAGCGTGGGCATTTGAAGCGGTTGGTAAGCCCACCAGGTTTTGTCCGCTTTCGAGGCTTCTTTCAAAACAAGTCCATCTGGCCAGATCGCACCGGCATCTATCCAGTCAGCTAACGCTTGGGCTTCTTCTTCCGTTAATGGATCTCCATCTTCGGGCATCTCGGGTGACTCACCTTCATCGATCGGAAGCGTAATCCAATGCAGCATGCTCTCCGCCGAATCCCCCGGTATCAAAAAGTCGTCACCCGCAGCGAGAATTTCTTGCTTAGTCGCCATCGAGAAATCGCCCTTCATGATATTGGGATTATGACAACTCAGACACTTCGCTTCCAATACCGGAGCAACCTGTTTCTCAAAGTCGATTTCCGCGCCTTCAAGGCAAGTCAACACGGACAAGCTAAAAAGCAGGATAAGGGCATTTTGATTAAGCAACTTCACGTGTAATCCGACGAATACCGTCGTATGGGGTTAGCAGGAGTATCTACCGTAAGACGAGTCCTTCATTCAAGCTTTATAGGATAATAGCCGCACAGGAGCTATGTTTAATCGGCCACTGGAACCAAACGACCAGACTCAGGACGGTTCACCCGTCCCCTCCCCCTAAGATAGCTTTCAAGCGTTTCAGCAAACGTCGACTGGGAACCCTTGGCTGTGATTCGCTTTGCTTCTGCAAACGTGGAAAACAGATCGGCTCCTTGAGCCACAATCTCAATCGTAGCGACTTTGTAAACGGCATTGGAATCCAACTCCCGCCCCAAAACGGTAACGTCCAACACACGGTTCCCTATGGTTTGATTCATGTCATAACGAACAAACAACCCGGAGACTTGTAACATTCCACGCTCTAGTGTAAGCGATTGCTCAAGCACTTCCAGGATCTGATCTCCGCTCATTTCGAGAACTACCATCTCGTCCTGAAATGGAAAAGAATCCATGAGGTCAGCCAAGGGTACCTCACCCTGCGGTAAATCTTTTCTCAATGCTCCTGCATTGATGAAAGCGATTTCAGCGTTATAAACATCTCTCAACACATCCGCGTAGAGATTACCAAGATCTGACTCCGTGTTATACTGGCGGGTTAGCCGTTCGTTCGCAAAAAATACCGGCTCTTGCAGTTCAGGAAACTGAGACCGGTAATGAGCAAGCTTCTCTTTAATGACGGGATGCGGTTGCAACTCGTCACTCACGACTGGCACGAGTTCCCCTTTATACGATTCAATGGTTCCAGAGCCTTCATCAAATACGATTTTCAATTTTCCCAGGCGCGTCCCCTGACCATAGGTCTGCATGATCAAGGTACCAGTTTCATGGTGCACAATCGGCTCTTCCGTTCCCGCATCAGCATGCCCCCCGAATAACACGTCGATGCCTTTTACTTTTCCTGCCATCTGGTAGTCCGCTACAATACCCCGTTGTATCTCCGGGTGGGCTTCGTCATCGGTTTGCATAGGCGCCGTTTTTCCCTGGTGCGTTAGAGCGAGTATTATGTCCACCTCAGACCGTAACTTATCGACCCACTCCTGCACCACAGGTATCGGATCCTGAACATCCACGCCCGAAACGTGACTCGGTATGATCGCCGTGCCTGCATCCTGACCCATGATACCGATAACACCGATTCGAAAACCATCGCGTTCCACAATCGTATACGGCTGGGCATAACGGCGGCCACTGTCTTTATAAAACATATTCGCCCCGAGCACCGGAAACGGCATGCGGTGCTTCTGCTCGGCAAAGCTTTCCCAACCGTACTCGAACTCATGATTCCCTATCGCCATCGCGTCGTAACCCATAGTGATCATCATCTCCATAGGAACTGCCCCTTCGGTGAGCTTCGATAGGATACCCGTAAAAATGTCCCCTGAATCGAACAGAAACACTAATTCCTCCTGGTCTCTTATCTGGTCAATCAAGGTCGCTATCTCCGCCGCACCACCGATCATATTGATATCGTCCCTCCAGAATGCTGGAGTCGGATCGAAGGCGCTTTCAAAGTCGTTGGTAAACAGGAGTGTGACTTCCCTATCTGCAGCTTTTGCACATAACGATAGCACCCACCAAAGGCCGATCGAAAACAGAACACTACTTCTCATCCGCGGAGTACCATTCTATTTGTTGCATATTCGAAGCAGGCGGTGGCGGCCAATGGGCCCCCCGCTGACTCGTCAGTCCGCGATTCGGACCGGGCGTATAGGACCTGTTAGACAAACCCACCAACTCGCCGTTTTTCACCCATTCCACATCCTCTCCGTAGAGTTCACCTATGAGCTTTTCTTTAAGGCCAGAGAGTATCGCCGCATGCTCCGGGTTATCGGCGAGATTCACCATCTCTTTCGGGTCTTCTTGCAAGTCGAACAAAAGACTAAAATTGCCTACACTGTAATAGATCAACTTGTAACGTCCGTCCCGAATCATACGGGTTGCCCGCAGACCTTCGTCACATTCTCCATAAAAATGGTCCCGCTTCTTGTCACCCACCATAGAGATCCCGTCCACCGTATTCGGAATATCGATCCCAGCAAGATCCAGCAACGTAGGCATAACATCCTGCCACCCTACCAAACGATCGTCTTCACGGTGGTGCCCCACTCGCACGTCTCCTTTAACTCCCATCAACAACATAGGAATGTTGGCAGAGTTTTCAAAGAACGTCCGTTTGGCCCAGAGATTATGATTCCCCAGCATGTCGCCGTGGTCTGACGTAAAACAAATAATCGTGTTGTCCAACAGACCTTCCTCTCTCAGCGTCCCGATCACAACGCGCAGTTGATGATCAATCTGGGTGCATAGGGCATAGAAAGCCAAGCGAGCTCCCCGGATTTGTTCCGGCGTAAATTTGCTACCCCGATCAAAATCAATTTGCAGACTAAAACACGGATCATCCATGGCCGTCCAATCTCCGACAAACGGCACGTCGATATCCACCCCCATATCCCGGTAAAGATCCATATAACTTTGCATCGGAAGCAACGGCGGGTGCGGGTGCCGAAACGACAAATACCAAAAAGCAGGGCGATTCGGATCTTTGCGCTTGATCACACGACACATCTGATTCGCCGCCCAATTTGTTGCGTGCGTCTCTTCCGGAAAAAACCACGGGCGGTAACTGTATTCATTGTTGCTCATGCCATGCTCGAAGAAACGCCCTGCGTATCCCTGATCACCGAGAAAGAGTTCATAGTCGTCTACGACTCCGTAAATCTGCCTTCCTTCTTCATCGAGAATCACGTCATCGAACCCGATACGGTCCCGTTGTGGATACACGTGCAACTTACCAACTCCGTACGCCTGATACCCCGCATCCCGGAATGTTTGAGCCATGGTCGGAAGATGAGGCATCGGCAACGTTTCCTGAAACACTCGATCGCCATGCGTCCGTGGCGTGGTTCCCGTCATCAGGGTCCTTCTGGCCGGAATACAGACCGGACACTCCGCGTAAGTATTTGTGAAGCGGGTACCGTTTGCCGCCAACTGATCCAGTGTCGGCGTTTGGATAGCCGGATGTCCCGCACAGCCCAATAGTGATGCAGGCCAATGATCCGTTGAAATGAGTAGTACGTTGGGTTTCTCTGACATATCAATTAGTTCATAATACTTTAGCGTTATCGGGTAAAACCCGATCAATTTCATCGACGCGATAGCCATAACCAGGGCCATCCAAGGTCGACCAATCAAGAATGCCGTTCCGACGTTGGTAGAGCCCCGGGTGCACAGCTTCTTCTGGAGCCGACGCGACCGGATAAAACTGCATGCCGTTGCTTTCAACTCCCATAATCGTTCCAGCGTGCGCAGCCAGCATAACGTGGGGTATTTGAGCCAGCATCGGGTTCGTAAGATCCTGCACCATGAGCGTCATCCCATGCGCCTTCGCCCAACAGAGGCTGAGTATCGCGCCAGTTTGCGTCTTACAGGTCTTCAGGGCCACGCCAGTCCAACCGAGCTCCCGGCCCATTTTCACAAAACGCCAGTCATGGGCGCTCTCATCCATAAACAAGGGTTTTCGGGCACTGAGACTGTGCACATCGATGGGGTTCGCTTCCAGATCGTACGGAAATGGTTGCTCCACATACAGAATACGTTGGTAGGTTCGTGGATGTTCGTCCCGCAAACGATCGAGAATTTCGTTTACGTAGTCCACCTCCGTAACGGTGCAGTTGAAATCGGTGGTTAACCAATCGACGTTTTCCTCTTCACATATTTGACCGATCGCTACCAGACGGGCGTAGTCCCACACAGCATCATTACCCCGAAGCTTCACCTTCAAACAATTGAGACCGTCTGCCCGTATCCAGTCTCTTAGAAGAACCGGATAACCGTCGTCGGGTTCATTCCCCGTTAGCTCTGCTTCAGAAATAGGATCAAGTCCACCCACCAGGTGCCATACGGGTAGTTGCTTACTTTCGGGCTTTACCAGGTAATCAGCTGGAAATTGCCCCTCAAAATTCTTGTCTCCAAAAAACTGAGACAGGTCCCGCGTCATATACTCGGACGTATACAAATCATACACACCTACCCCTTTCGCTCTGGCGAATGCATCATGGTAAGCGATATCGAACAACGAAAAACAGACCAATGCTGCCAAGTGTGGCATGTGCGCTTCCGGCGAGCGATCCGCATTTACAGCATCCAGCATCTCATGAAGCGGACCTTCTATAAAGTCGTATCCCGCTTCCATCGGATGACCAGACAAACCCGAATCAAGCAATGTCTTCGATAACTGGGTACAGAAGTCTATGAGCACGGATTCACGCTCGGAGTAGCTGATCGCTGACGGCCACACCCAGGGAACCGAAAGCGGCGTTTCCCCCCACCCCACAGCAAGGGATCCATCCTCGGCCTCCAGCGTTACTTTGGCACGGGCACAGGTTACATTTTCCAACACCTGAGCGCCAAACTTTAGGGGCACCCGCAATGTGACTGGCAGGAAATACAATTCGACGGTTTGCAGTTTCATTTGAGTTTGGTGTGTGACTCTACTTCTTGGAATTAATGTAACGTCTCAGCCGATCTCCATATTCAGGCCTCTTGAGCCAATCTTTGAAGAACGGTTCATAAGCTTCCATCTCCCACCAAAAAACTCTTGGCGGCTGATTCGGATTCACACGGCCGTCCGGATAATCCTTTCCTTCCATGCTAGCCTGCACCGATTCGTTAAAAGCCACAAACTTCTGTATCATGTCCGAGGCTTTGTCCGGCTGCTCATACAAAATATTCTTCGATTCTTTCGGATCAAGAATCAGATCATAGAGTTGAAAAACGCCCCCATCAATATCCTCGATAATCAGTTTGTAGTCGTTGTCGACGATAGCAGAACGATTATCTGAGTGAAACCCAAGTGGCTTGGGACGGATTTCCGAGCTATCCCCTTCGATAATGGAAAGTATACTCATGCCATCATGCGGTTTAAGCATCGGCGTAATATCCAGACCCAGAATATCCAGAATGGTAGGAAACATATCCACAACCCCTGCCGGATGTTTGATCACACGGCTGGTTTTGATGACGCTCGGCCATTCGATGATTCCTGGAACCCGCAATCCGCCTTCCCATATAGTACCCTTGTTACCGCGCAGTCCGCCTACTGCAACGGGGCTAAACTGAGGCAATCCTCCGTTATCGCTGCAGTACCAGACGAGGGTATTGTCGGCGATTCCCAGGTCTCGGAGTCCTTTTCTGAGAGTACCGATGCTCCGATCCAGGGCTACCAGCTCGCCATGGTGGTGCTGCTCAGCTTCCGACAGGTGCTTGAAGGGAGCCCGGTCTTCTTCTGTCGCCAGGAAAGGATCGTGGGGCGACCCATACCAGATCACCGTGAAGAATGGTCCATCTTTTTGCTTGGCCATATACTTGAGCGCTTCATCCACAATAATCTCGGACGAGTCTCCTTTGAAATCCTCGAACACACCCTGCCGACTCATCACCGGATCGATATCGAAAAAGTTAGTTACGGTTAACCAGGTATCGAATCCAACTTTTCCCGGACTAACAGGATCGTCTCCCAACAGCGGTACACCAGGGCCACGAATTCCATTCAAATGCCATTTCCCAAAATGAGCGGTGGCATAGCCTTCATTACGAAGCGCTTGGGCGATAGTCTTCTCCTGCACCCTGAACGGAGCTCCGTGATTCCACACACCCGTCCGGTTGTGAGTGCGCCCGGTCAATACACTGGCCCGAGTCGGTGAACACACCGGCCCTCCAGCATAGAATCGATCGAAGCGAAGCCCGTTGCTGGCCATCGCATCGAGATTGGGCGTCTTTAAGAAGGGGTGATTATAATATCCCATTTGCCCCCAGCCCTGATCATCGGACATGACAAATACGATATTAGGTCTCTCATTTGCATTCAAGAGCGAGCTGAGAAAAAACAGCGCGGTTATACATTTTAGGATCAAACGAAGTCGCATAAGCAAGGTGTGCGTTAATTGGAAATCCAGGTCAAGTCAGGCCACCAATCGACATCATTCGATTGCTTGGGACCTGTGGTGGTGCGTCCATTCTGAACGATTGCGGTGATCGTTTTCTCAAGCGTCTGTTCAATCTTGGGATACTTGCCATACAGATTGGTTTCCTCCCCCGGGTCTTGATGAAGGTCATACAACTCATAGCCCAGTTTGCCTTGGGGCATGATCAGTTTCCATTTTCCATCACTGATCGCATACCGACCGTTAATGCTGTGGCTGATAATCGGCGCCCTATGAATCGATTTCGAAGGATCTTCCAGCACCGACAACAAGCTCACACTATCCTCACCCGCGTTCGCGGGCAGAGAAGTGCCCACGATATCGGCAAACGTTGCCAACAGGTCTGTCTGACCTGCCAACCCCGTGTAAGTCGACCCTGCAGGGATTTTCGCCGGCCAACGCATGAAAAACGGCACCCGGTGCCCGCCTTCGTATATGCTCCGTTTTCCTTCTTTGAAAATGTAGGAACTATCGTGATCAAATTCTTCGATACGTTGCTCCCAGGAACGTTCAGGCCCGTTGTCACTGGAAAAGACTACCAAGGTGTTTTCTGCGATGCCTTTTCTATCTAAAAAATCAAGTATCCGTCCGACGTGGTAGTCGGTTTCTATCATAAATTCTCCATACCCCCCCGCATCGCCTTCGCCCCAGAAACGCGGCAACGGAGCCACCGGATAATGCGGCGACGTATACGGCAGATAAAGAAAGAACGGTTTGGAAGGAGACTTCTGCTTTTGCTCAGCCATCCAGTCAATCGCTCGGTCCGTGAAACGGGTCAGGCACTCACTATCATCAAAATCCGGCGCCACTTCGATCACGCCCGCATTCTGGGGTTGAGGCGTGTCCTCAGCCTTTAAGGAATAAGGGGGTGTAATCCGATAGTCCATATGCCGTTCGTTATTCTTTTTCGAGGTATACAAAGTCGGTGGGACTTTTGCGTAACGCCCTTCGAACCAAGCCAGAACCCCGTAATTCAACGACGCTGGGATTCCATAAAAATAGTCGAAGCCTTTATCCAAGGGCATATCTGTGATTGGCAGACTCCAATCCCGATCTCCCACCTCGCCCGGAATCTCCATACCGAGATGCCATTTACCCACCATCGCCGTGTCATAACCGTGATCCCTCAGCAGAGACGGTAATGTGACCCGTCCGTCCTCAATCAAACACGGTTTCTCTGCGGTGAACACACCACGCTTGAGATGCGTTCTCCAACTGTAGCGGCCCGTCAACAATCCATAACGGGACGGCGTGCAAACCGTATCTGAACAATGACCGTCGGTAAACGTAAGGCCTTCGGAAGCCAGACGATCCAATGCCGGTGTCTTGAATTTTGAATCGGGATTCAGGTGGCTCGAATCACCATAACCTTGGTCATCGGTATAGATCAGAATTATGTTAGGATGCCCTGAGGACACATTTTGTCCGAAAGACGGTAGACTGAAAACAAGGAGTAAGGGTAAAATGTAGAAGTTTTTCATCGGCTAGGTATCACGATCCCACATCGAATTCTACAGAGAGGCAATGAAAGATTCGATTGAACATTGCCAATAAATAGGACTTCAATGGATGACATGAAGCGAATTGCCATGGGAACCGATCACGCAGGTTACGAACTCAAAGAAATCCTCAAGTCGCATCTTGAAAATCAAGGCTACGAAGTGAGCGATTTTGGCACCGACAGTTCCGAATCCGTGGATTACCCGGACTATATACGTCCTGCGGCCGAAAGCGTCGCTTCTGGTGAAAATGACCTTGGTATCGTTCTCGGCGGCAGCGGAAACGGAGAGGCCATTGTCGCCAACAAGGTCGCCGGAATACGTTGCGGGCTTTGCTGGAATCTCGATAGCGCCCGCCTGACGAAAGAGCACAACAACGCAAATGTTATTTCCATCGGTGCCCGTATGGTAGACCCTGAACTGGCCAAAGCCATCGTCGATACCTGGCTCACCGCCATCTACCAAGGTGGAAGGCACCAGATCCGCATCGATAAGATCGAGTAAACGAACGATCCCCGATTATCCTTTCGAAACTTCTGAACATAAGCTTTTTTTCATTATTCTGTAATATTTTCCGTTCTTCTGCTATTTATTAAAGACACCCACTACCCTTTGAGCAAAAACGAGCAACCCATCCAATTCCACGAGGAGTTGTTGATTCAGTTACAACCGCGACTTTTCGGCTATATATTGGGACTCTTGGCGAGTCCGACCGATGCAAAGGACGTCCTGCAGGAAACCAACAAGGTAATACTCGCAAAAATGGACGAGTTTCAGCAACCGGGGAGCTTCAGTGCCTGGGCCCACAAGTTCGCCTACTTTCAGTGTCTTGCATTTCGCAAAAAGCACCAACGGGACAAGCTCGAATTTGGAACGGATCTTTTGGAGGAGCTGGCAGAGGTGTCCCGTCCGGTTGACGAGACTACTCAGCAAAACCTTCCTCTCCTTGCCGTCTGCCTCGACCGACTACAAACCAAGACCCGCCAGATCGTGGCCGCTTACTACTACGACAATCAGTCGACCGAGGAAATAGCCAACGCCAGGGATCTGAAACCCAACCACGTGGCCCAAATCTTATACCGCGCCCGCAAAGCACTTTTCGAATGCATCCAAAAGGAAGCAGCCAATAAACCACTTTAATTTTAATCCACTACCGTTATGAACGAATTGGAAATCCTGATACAACGCATGCTCGACGGAACACTCCATCCGACCGAGCGTGAAACATTAAGCACCTTGCTCAAGGGAAACCCGGAAGCTCAGGCATACTATGCACAACAATGCCAGTTACATGCAGAGCTTCTGATGAATGAGGATATTCGCCAGTCGCTACCAGTACCTCCGCCGATCGATGAAGCTTTGGAAGACTCCTTAACTGCCGCCGGAAACTCGTCCGACAGGAAAACCTATTGGATGCCCTTTATTTCCATGGTGACTGCATCCGTCGTAATCACACTGGGAGTCGTTATCGGGTACCAAAAAATGGCCCGTCCGGATACAATCGTTTCTGAGGTGGTTGTTGCGCCACAGGTGCAAAGCTACACGCCTCAGGAAGTCTATGAGCTGACCGAATTCAGCGAACCTGGTTCTCAGCAAAGACCCCCCACTCCTTTTGTAAATGTAGGCGCAGATCAAAGAAAATCGAAAGTCAGTTTCAATCAGGATGTACGCCCCATTCTCTCAGAAAATTGCTACGCCTGCCACGGCCCCGATGCCGAGAGCCGGGAGGCTGACTTGCGCCTGGACCTGGAAGAATGGGTATTCCGTGAACGAGAAGAAGGCCCGCCAGCCATCATTCCGGGAGATCCGGACAACAGCCCGGTTTATCAGCGCATCACCAATCCCCTGAAGAGCGAGATCATGCCGCCGCCGGATTCACATCGCTCGCTTACCGAGGCTCAAAAGCAACTGATTGGTCAGTGGATCTCTGAAGGTGCGAACTGGGAAGGACACTGGGCCTTTATGCAACCCAGCAAACCCAAAGTGCCAAACGTTCCCTGGGGTAACAATGAGATCGATAAATTCACCTATACCGCTATGGTCGATCAGGGCATGACACCCAACAAAGAAGCCGATCGCGCAACCCTCGCACGACGACTGTCACTCGACTTGACCGGCCTCCCTCCCACACCTGAGCTGGTCAAAAGTTTTGAAAACGATACGTCTGCAAATGCCTACGAGAACCTGGTGGATAAGCTGCTCGCCTCTACCGCCTATGGCGAGCACCAGGCTCGTTTTTGGCTTGATGCCGCGCGGTATGCCGACACCCACGGTCTCCACCTCGACAACTACCGCGAGATCTGGCCCTACCGCGACTGGGTCATCAAGTCTTTCAACGAAAACAAGCCGTTTGACGAATTCACCGTTGAGCAAATCGCCGGCGACCTATTACCAGAAGCCACGCTTGAGCAGCGACTGGCGACCGGTTTCAACCGTTGCAATCCGACCACCAGTGAGGGCGGTGCCATCGATGCGGAGTACCGGGCAATCTACGCCAAGGATCGTGTGGAAACGACTGCCACCGTTTTCATGGGCCTCACCATGGGTTGTGCCGCGTGTCACGATCACAAGTTTGATCCGATTTCGATGACCGACTTCTATGAGTTCTCTGCCTTCTTCAATAATCTGGACGGCCCGGTCATGGATGGGAACGCCTACGATACCAGACCGATCGTAGTTATACCAAAACCTGAACAGGTTGAGGATTGGAAAGCGGTTCAAGACGAGCGCGCCAGTATCAATCAGGCTTTGTCGGCTGTTAAAAAGAAGCATCAGAATGACTTCGAAGCCTGGAAGGTTATGGAAGATATTACCTATGAACCCAATTCTCTGGCCAACTACGTAAATCTCGAAATCCGCATCGATGGGGAAAGCGACGAAGAAGAGAGCTCTGTAGCAGACGGAGCCGTGACAGCTAACATGGGAGAACAACTCGATCTTGCATCAGCCGGTTTCGACTTCGACCCTGATCAGCCTTTCACCATTTCCTGCAGCCTTCGCCTTCCCGCAGAAGGTCCTGACAAGCTGGACCGTGTTTCCGTCATTGAGCAGTTTGACGGCGATCGCGGTTGGCGACTCTCCGTGGCGAACTCGGATATCACCTTTCCGAACCGCTACCAAATTACTTTTGAGCTCATCCACTCACTGAGGGACAATAACCTCATTGCGGTCACGGCCAAGAGTGAGCGGGTGAATCCACGTGAATACAGCACACCGACGATTAACGTCTCCTACGATGGATCCCGTACCGTTGCCGGATTAACGATCTCTAGCGGATCCCGCCAACCATACGACTTCCGAAAAGTGATCGATAATCTATCCGGACCGGTTAAAACAGAGGCACCCTTGCAGCTGGGACTCTACCCGAATGGCCTCGTTCCGGAGGAACAGGCGTCAACCAATTACAAAACAGGTTTCTATGACCAGGGCGGTGATTCCACCAAGGCGGGACAACTGAAAAACATAAAATTTTACGATCGGCAGATCTACCCATTTGAAGTCGGAATTCCCTCTAAAAAGCGCTTGGTCGAAGCATTGATGATTCCGGAAGACCGACGCCGAGGCCGGGACGCAAGCACGGTGGAATCCTATTTCTTCGAGAACCTCGTTCCCGAATACCGTGAATTGAAATATAAGGAAGCGGTCAATGACATAGCCTACAACCACATCTACGATCAGGCGACGATCTCGCTGGTGATGGCAGAGAAAAAGACGGCTCCGTCCGCGCATATTCTCTCACGCGGTGAATACGACAAACCCGGCGAGGAAGTATATGCCGATATCCCCGAATCACTGGGTGGTTTACCTCAAGGAGCCCCGAAGAACCGATTGGGATTAGCCCAGTGGCTGATCGATGAAAATAACCCGCTTACCGCACGGGTCACTGTCAACCGCTACTGGCAAAACCTCTTTGGCACGGGCATCGTCGCGACATCGGAAGACTTTGGCCTCATGGGCGAGAATCCGACCCATCCGGAACTCCTCGACTGGTTAGCGATTCATTTTCAAGAGAATGATTGGGATGTTAAAGGATTGATCAAATACATCGTCATGTCTGCCACTTACCGCCAGGATTCGAAAATCGATCCAGCAGAACTGGCGATCGACCGAAACAACCGTTACCTTGCACGCGGCCCCCGCTACCGCCTCGATGGCGAAGTTCTACGTGACAAAGCCCTCTATGTCAGCGGCAGTCTAAAGGCTGACATCGGGGGGCCTCCCGTTAAACCGTATCAACCCTCCGGCATCTGGAATGCGGTCGCCTACTCAGACAGCAATACCGCGCACTTCAGCCAGGATCATGGTGACGCACTCTACCGGCGAAGCCTCTACACGTTCTGGAAACGCACAGCACCGCCTCCGAATATGGTGGTCTTCGATGTGCCTTCCCGCGAGAATTGCAACGTTCGCAGGGAACGCACCAATACTCCGCTCCAAGCCCTTACCTTGATGAACGACCCTCAATACGTGGAGGCCGCTAGAAAGCTCGCTGAACGAGTTATGATTGCAGGTAAGGCCTCGGTGGAAGATCGTATCGATACGATGTATACCTACGCTTTTGGCGACGAACCTATCGAAGCCCACCACGATGTGCTCAGGCGTTCGTATGACAAGTTCCACAGTACATTCAAAGAGAAACCGCAAGACGCGGAGAACCTCGTCCAGGTCGGCGACTCCCATCCCCAGCAGGGACTCAATACCGTCGAACTCGCATCCTTAACCATGGTCGCGAACCAGATCATGAACCTTGATTCATTTATCAACAAATACTAGATTTTGCCATGAACCCACTCGACCAATACGTTTCACTCGAATCCCGTCGCCAGTTTCTGGGAAAGGCGGCAAAAGGCCTGGGCATTGCCGCGCTGTCATCGATTCTCGGACCCGCTCTTAAGGCGACTACCACGAATGGACTGCCGAACCTCGGTCCCGGCGCGTTGGGATCCACTCACTTCCCCGCTCAGGCGAAACGCGGCATCTATTTATTCATGTCCGGTGCTCCTTCGCAGTTGGACATGTATGATTACAAACCGGAGATGAAAGCGTTGTTCGACAAGGATTTGCCAGAGTCAATCCGCCGCGGTCAGCGTCTCACCACGATGACATCCGGTCAGGCCCGATTCCCGGTGGCTCCCTCTATTTATGAGTTCGAACAAGTTGGAAAATCAGGCGCCTGGATCAGTGAGCTCCTGCCAAACACGAAGAAGATCGCTGATGACATCGCGATCATCAAGTCGATGTGGACCGAAGCGATTAATCACGACCCGGCCATCACCTATATCCAGACAGGCAATCAGATTCCGGGTCGACCCAGCCTGGGGTCCTGGCTCAGCTACGGTCTGGGAAGCTTAAACGAAAATTTACCGACTTTCGTCGTACTGAATTCTACCTGGACCGGCCGCAAGGAAGCTCAGGCACTTTTTTCCAGGCTCTGGGGAGCAGGACCGCTTCCGTCTGAAAACCAGGGTGTCAGCCTTCGCTCCAAGGGCGATCCCGTGCTCTACCTGACCGATCCACACGGCGTAAGCCGGGAAACCCGAAGGGATATGCTTGATGGCGTAAACGAAATCAACGAGGACCTGTATCATGAATTTGGAGACCCGGAAACCCACGCCCGTATAGCTCAGTATGAAATGGCGTTTCGTATGCAAAGCTCGGTTCCAGAATTGACGGATCTCTCAGACGAACCGGATTACATTTTCGACCTTTATGGTCCGGACTCACGGGTTCCTGGAACGTTTGCCTACAACTGCCTCATGGCGCGCAGACTGGCAGAGAAAGGCGTTCGGTTTTCTCAAATCTTCCACCGTGGCTGGGATCAACATGCGGTGCTCCCCAAAGACTTGCCCAACCAGTGCAAGGATGTCGACCGCGCCTGTTACGGATTGATTACCGACCTGAAACAACGCGGCATGTTTGACGACACCCTGGTTGTCTGGGGCGGCGAATTCGGTAGAACCATCTACTGCCAGGGGGCGCTTACTGAAACCAACTACGGCCGGGATCACCACCCCCGTTGTTTCACGAAGTGGATAGCTGGAGCTGGTATCAAAGGGGGCACCGTTTATGGAGAGACTGACGAATTCAGCTACAACATCACCGAGAACCCGGTTCACATCCGCGATCTGAACGCCACTATCCTTAATCAGTTTGGCATCGACCATCAGCGGTTAAACTTCCGCCACCAAGGCCTCGATCTCCGACTGACAGGCGTTGAAGAAGCCCGCATCGTAAAAGAGATCCTTGCATAGCCTCCGTTGCTACGACCCATTCGTATGACAAAAAAACTGCTCACTGTTTTCTGCGTATTCCTGGCCCTCGTCATGGTGGTGCTTTTTATTACCAATCCTTTGGAAAGCACAGGGGATTCCGAGACCCTCCAGTTTTTCGGTCGTTTTCATCCCGTGGTGCTTCATTTGCCCATTGGGTTCTTCATCGTACTGGGCGTGCTGGAATTCCTCTCTCTGGTACCGGGACTAAAGAATCTCAGAGCTTCCACGCCAATTGTGCTGACGCTCTGTATCATCGGAACCTTGGTCGCAGTCACAACCGGCACCGTACTTGCCTATGGGAGCGGTTCCAACGAACCACTCGTTGTCTATCACATGCGAGTCAGTTTACTTTTGGGGATTTTTAGCCTCGGGCTGGGCCTACTCAAACTCCACGGCAAACACCTCGTCACCCGATTGGCTTATCACCTCGTCCTCCTCATAACGTTCGGCTTGCTATTTGTCGCAAGTCACCACGGAGGATCGATCACTCACGGCGAGGACTATTTGACAAAATACATGCCCGATTCCCTGAGGCCCCTCTTCGGACTGGAGGTTGAAGAAGAGATCATCGTGGCATCGGCCAACGAGCTGGTCCTGTATCGGGACGTCGTCCACCACATCTTTGAGCAAAACTGTAATACCTGCCACAATCCGAATAAGAAAAAAGGTGAGCTCAATATGGAGACCTACGAGGGGCTCTTGAAGGGAGGAGACACCGGCTATTCCATTGCTCAGGGGGACCGCGATGACAGTGAGCTTTATTTCCGGATCACCCTGCCCCACGACGACGATGACTTTATGCCTACGGATGGAAAGCCACCCCTGAGCGATACCGAAGTGGAACTTATCGGCTGGTGGATCGATCAAGGAGCTGATCCTGTCTTAACCGTAGCGGACCATGGCGATATCCCACCTGCCATTTCTGACTATATTCAGAAACTCTTTGAATCAATGGTTTCGGAAGAGGAACTGGAAGCCCGTGAGGAGCTGCGAAAGGAGCTCTACGCCCACTTATCCGCCCTCCACGAAAAACTGGGCATTGTCATCATCCCCTCGGCCCCTAATGCAACGAACTTCAAGGTAGAAACCTTCGCCGTGCAGAAAGACTTCACGGACAAGTTCCTCGAAGAGCTGAAACCATTCGCTGACCACATCGTCGAAGCCGACTTCAGCAATACACAATTGACCGATCAGTCGTTCGAGACCCTCGCGCAATTCAACAACCTGCGTTCCCTCAATCTGAGTAAAACCGGAATCCGGGGAGAGAACCTGGGAAAACTGGCTCAACTTTCCCATCTCGAATCGCTAAATCTCTACGGAACGGATCTAACTACAGACCAGATCGATGAGCTTGTACAACTTACCCAGTTGAAAAACCTCTACTTGTTTCAAACCGACCTCTATGAGGCCGACACAATCAACCGACTCAAACAAGCGCTACCGAATTGTGATTTCGCGTTTAACTAGTCCGGTCTGCAATCTGACCCAAAAGGAAGACGAAGGTCCTGATTGTGATAGTTTAAGAAAAAGCTATCCTTATGCTTTCGCAAAGTCGGGACAGCCAATGGGGTCAATGGTCTATTGACAAGAAAGTCTCCAAATTGATTATTGAGTATTGACCCTCAATCCCTTTCTTTGACCCTCAATCCCTTTCTCAGTTGCTTGCGCTTGCAGAAACCAAGAAACCAGCGGATCGTTACGTGAAAGCCT
>CAYGQM010000052.1:0-50729 GCA_964352065.1 uncultured Opitutaceae bacterium | reverse complement strand
GACCTACACTGGGGATGAGATCCGTATGCCCATCCGGGTGATCCGGTCGAAGGAGCCGGGCCCCACGGTTTTTATTACGGCGGCGATCCACGGAGATGAGATCAACGGAACCGGCATCATTCATGACTTCATGTTTGGGGATATGGTTGAGATTCTAAAAGGCACGTTGATTTTGGTTCCGGTTGTTAACGTATTCGGATTTGAAACCCATGAGCGTTATCTACCAGATCGACGGGATTTGAATCGTTCATTTCCAGGAACGAGTCAGGGGAGTCTTGCCAGTCGTATGGCGAGAAAACTGATGAAGGAAGTCGTGCTGAAATGTGATTTTGGGATTGATCTGCATTCTGCGGCTTTCCAGCGAACGAATTTCCCGAACGTACGCGCCGACCTCACTTCCAAACCGGTGCGTGAACTGGCACGGGCTTTCGGTGCGGCTTTGATTGTTGACGGCAAGGGTCCGGTGGGTGCGTTTCGTCGAGAGGCGACGAGGGCCGGCTGTCCGACAATTATTCTCGAAGCGGGAGAGCCGTGGAAGATTGAACCTAGCGTGTTGAAAATCGGGGTACAAGGTATCCGCAATACGCTAATTTATTTGGGAATGATGGCAGGGGAACGGGTAGAGCCACCTTACCAGGCGATTATCCGAAAATCTGTATGGTTGCGTGCCACCGTGGGAGGCATTCTTAAATTTCACGTAACAGCGGGTGAATTTGTTGAAAAGGATCAACCGATCGCTACAAATTATAGTATATTAGGCCAGGAACAAAATGCGATTCTGTGTCCGCAGGATGGCATCATTCTTGGGATCGCCACTTTGCCCGCTGTGAAACCTGGAGAACCGGTTGTTCATGTGGCATTCCCGAACAAACGAATCACAGAGCTAAGGCGGAAACTCAAAAACGCGGAAGGCAGTGACACGCTGAAAAAGGCGGGACGAGATCTTGCGACCAATATCGATGTGGTAGAGCCCGCCTCACAAAGCAAGACTTAACCAGCCTCTAGCATTCCCGATAACAAGGTCGCGATCCCGAGAAACGACATGAATCCCGCGATGTCAGTTACCGTGGTTAATATGATGGATGATGAAAGGGCCGGATCCTGTCCGAGGCGCTTTAAAATGATCGGTACCAGTGCCCCAGATACGGCTGCAATCGTCATCGACGAGATCATGGCCAATGCGATGATGAGCGAAAGTCCAAGACTTCTGCTCCAAATATAAACTCCCAGTCCACAAGTGATGGCGATAGACACGCCGTTGATCAATCCTGCTCCGGCTTCTTTCAAGGTTACCTTTAACCAATGGCGGATCGTGATTTCCCTCAAGGTGAGGCCGCGCATGGTTACGGCTAAGGCTTGAGCCCCGGTGTTACCAGACTGACCTGCTGCAATGGGAAGTAGAATCGCCAGCGCGGTGTATTTCGCAATGGTGCTCTCGAACATGCCTACGACTGCGGCTGCCAAAAAAGCAGTGAGCAGGTTTATCTGAAGCCAAGGTAGTCTCTTGCGAACGGCAAACCAGCTACTCGATAGGGCGCGTTCATCTTTGCTAACCCCGACCATCGTCTGCATATCGGTAACGATATCCTCTCGCAATGCTTCAATAAGACCTTGGCCTTCGATGGTTCCTAACAACCGAAAATCGATATCTACCACCGGTAGAGTATCGACACGGTATTTTTTGAGTTTATCTACCACCTCACTCTTGGGATCGAGCGCTTGGACGGAAGCACCGATCGGTTGCTTAAGGGTCGAAAGTGTCTCATCATTATCCGCCAAAGCGAGGCGGTCAAAATGAACCTGTCCGGTAAGGCGAAGGTTGTCATCCAGTAGAAATAAATGATGCAGGGTGTCCAGCTTTTGCCGCTTGATCTGAGAAATGACTTCCTCGACGGTGAGCTCTTGATTGAACGCGACTACCTGAGTTCGCATTAGATTGCCTGCTGAATCGGCCGGGTATTCAAGCAAGGTTCTTAGCTCAGTCGCGGTGCTTTTGGTAAGTCGCCCGAGCAGGCGTTCGCGATCCTTCTCGCTAAGGCGACTCAACAGGGTGGTACTTAGCCCTGATTCCATGGTGCTCAATACCTCGGAGGCCTGATTGTCTGGGAGTTGCAGCAAGATGGCGTCTGCGACTCCGTGACTGAGTCGCTCAAAAACACGTACTACGATATGGACGGGCTGATCCTGCAACGTAGCCGCTGCTTCTGCTGGCGACATCCTGGCGATTTGCCGGGCGGCGTCACTCGGAAAGTTTAACATGAAAGCCTTGTTAAGGCTTTCCAGAGGAGAGAGAAATGGAACTTCTTCGGTATGCATCTTAGGACGGTATCTCCGATTTCACGATTTCGAGCATGGATGATAAAGCGGCGACCATAGATTCGCTGTAAGCGGCTACCAAATTTTCTCCAGAGACGGTCTGGGTGTTTGATTTAAGGTTCGGAATGAGGTGCTCCAAGCCCTTTCGTAAATCGGTGTGACACAATACTCCGATGAATTTCTGGTTCCGATTGATGACTGGAATTTCATGAAATCGTTTCCAGTCGTTGTGAGTAGCTGCTTCTTCAAGTCGAAGACGGGCCCTGAGTTTCGAGCCTTTGTTTTCAGTTAAATTACTTACAGGGGTCTCGCCTGCGGCTTTGATAAGCTCGACCCATTTAAGCCTACCCCTGAACTCACGGTCTCTGGTTATTGAAAAGATCGAATCAGTATGAACGATGTCCTCTGTATTTTTCAGATAATTGATTGCTTCATCCACCGTGTAGTTGTCCGGTACGGTTGCGACCTGCGGGGTTATCCAAGCTCCCACCATTTCCTGGGAATAGTTTAACAGGAGCGAACAGGCTAACTGCAGCTTGGTAGGAAGCTGTTCCAGGATCAGTGAACGACCAGACCTTGAAAAGTACCTCAGAATAGCTGCGACCGTTCCAATCTCTGAATACGCAAACAAGCTGTGTAATCGTTCTGGCTCGAGAACTTTGCAGACGCGGGCCGCGTAGTGGGGTAGCAGGAATTGCACTACTTTAGCTGCTGTGGGTGCCGGTATGGATTCCACAAAAGCGGCGACCTGATCTACTCCGTGCTGTTCCAGTATAGCGGCTGCAGAACTGGGGTGTGACTGCAGAAATGTGACTGCGAGGCTTAGTTTCTCTTCAGCCATGGGGAACCTCCTCACCCTGGACTTGGGAATCTGTGGTCTCAATAGCGTCGCGCTGGATACTTACGTTTTCATGAAACCACTTTCCTGGGACAACGGCCTTTCCCTGTTCGGTATCGAGTATTACATTGGTTTGGGTAATTTCGAGAATGTCGCCAAGTTGATTTCCGATTTCGAGTCTATCACCGATACGGTATTGTTTTTTCAGGTACTGAATACCCACGATATTTGCCACCAGTGTCTTGGCGCCCAAACCAAACGCTAAAGCGGCTCCTGCGAGTAAAATGCCAACGACCACGATGATCGCCGTGGTAAGAAAATGCATGCTCAAGCCGATGAGCTCTATGCCGATGATGACCGCACTCACCAGAATGATGATCTGACTGATTCGCGCAAGAATTGGCGCTTGGCTTACGCTGGTGGACAGGATGGTAGTACGAACTGCGTTGCTGATGAGAAACCCTGCCAGGATAATGAGCAAGCCAGTGACAAGACTGGGGAGAAAACTCACAACGCCCTCCATCCAACCGGTAAACATCTCCCAGCCGAGGAGGTTGGCGCTGGCCGCAACGAAGAATAACAGGACCGCCCAGAAAACGATCTGGCCGAGAATGACTGCATAGGACTGTTTGAGTTTCTCCTGACGGGCACTGTCCTGCCTGGAAACCTTCAGAAAAATACTGTCGAGCCCTTGGACGAGTTTCCGCGTGGCGAGTCTTAGCAGGTGAGCAATAAGCCACCCAATGGCGAGGAGTAAAATGGCTCCAAGTAATTGTGGGGCGTATTCGATCACTTGCCTGGACACGTCCTGATAGGTGTCATTGATGGCCTCTTGCCAATTTACCGGTGCTACTGGGTTTTCGGTTTCCATAGTTCGTATTGTCCTGTCCGTTTATCTATTCAGCAACTGGTATTCCAGCAGAAGGTTTCCTTAAGTGTATTCCGTTGCTTACAGCATCATCGCGAA
Source organism: uncultured Opitutaceae bacterium (assembly GCA_964352065.1). Classification (GTDB taxonomy): domain Bacteria; phylum Verrucomicrobiota; class Verrucomicrobiia; order Opitutales; family UBA2995; genus UBA2995. The sequence goes on along the minus strand of CAYGQM010000052.1, from coordinate 46,608 downwards.
GCTTGCGGGGAAGTCAAATGACTAAACTTGGTAGCAATGCTTGCTTTCACTAAGACGCTCGGGTAATCATGTATGGCAAACTGGTTATTCTCCCCATAGCTAAAGTCTGTCTTCCAGTTGGTCCGATTCCTGCAAGTGCGATATGTAAATTTTTTATGGATACTAACTATGACCCCGGAAACTTTTTCGACGAAATGTTCGAAAGCGATGGCTCTGTTCGGCCTCATTACAAAAATCTTCAGGAGCGATTTAAAGAGTTAAGTGAGGAGGAGTTTCATCAAAAACGTACCGCTGTGGACCTCGCATTTTTGCAGCAAGGCATCACGTTTACGGTGTATGGTGACGAAGAAAGTACGGAAAGAATCTTTCCGTTCGATATGGTACCTCGGATTATTCCGAATACGGAGTGGCAGCATCTGGAACGTGGGTTGGAGCAGCGGATACGGGCTCTGAATCTGTTTCTTCACGACGTCTACCACGACCAGAAGATTCTGAAGGATAAAATAATCCCTTCCGATTTGGTGCTGTCTGCCAAACACTACCGTAAAGAATTTATGGGCATTGATGTGCCGAAGGATATTTATATCCACATCTGCGGAACCGACCTCATTCGCGACGATAAGGGCGAATATTTGGTTTTGGAAGATAATGGCCGTTGTCCGTCTGGAGTTTCTTATATGTTGGAAAACAGGCAGGCTATGAAACGTGCCTTCCCGCGGTTTTTTCCGAGTGCGGGTGTCAAGTCTGTGCTCGACTACCCGCAGCATTTGTTGGCGGCTCTCAGGAATATTGCGCCCAATGGGAATCCAAACCCCACGGTAGCGGTATTAACTCCCGGAGTATATAACAGTGCCTATTTCGAGCACTGTTTTCTGGCGCGGCAGATGGGGGTAGAGATCGTTGAAGGTCGGGATCTGGTGGTGGGTAACGATGATCGTATCTACATGCGTACGACGGAGGGTCTAAAACCGGTGGATGTGTTATATCGAAGAATTGATGACGATTTTATCGATCCCGAAGTGTTTCGGAAAGATTCTCTTTTGGGAGTCCCTGGTTTGGTGCGAGCCTACCAGAAAGGAAATCTTGGATTGGCAAACGCGATTGGAACGGGAGTGGCTGATGATAAGGTGATCTATTGTTACGTCCCTGCCATGATAAAGTATTACCTCGGGGAAGATGCCATCCTTCCCAATGTTGAAACCTGGCTTCCCTTCAGAGACGAAGATCTCAAGTATACTCTGGAGAATATGGAGAACCTGGTCGTCAAGGCAGCGAATGAAGCTGGTGGCTATGGAATGATCATAGGCCCTGCTGCGTCTAAAGCGGAGATTGAGGATTTCCGGGCCAAGGTGAAAGCTGAACCCCGTAACTACATCGCCCAGACACCGATTTCGTTGTCCCGCCATCCGACCTATACTGACGATGGTTTTGACGGGCGTCATATCGATCTTCGTCCTTACATTATCTGTGGCGAAAATGTAAATATCATCCCTGGTGGTCTGACTCGCGTGGCTCTCAGGAAAGGGTCTCTTGTGGTGAACTCCTCCCAAGGTGGAGGCAGTAAGGATACGTGGGTGTTGAATGCCGACGAATAATCGAAAACACTAATTTTACTTCTTAAATACTATGTTGTGTCGCGTTGCCGATTCTCTCTTCTGGATGAGCCGTTATATCGAGCGGGCTGAAAGCACCGTACGTCTTCTGGACGTAACACTCCAGTCATTGCTCGAAACCGAACATTCGACCGAGGATATTGACTATTCTCTATGGCGCCCTTTGTTGGCGAGTCTTGGAGATCAGGAGCTTTTCGAATCCCTGTATCCCGAAAGGACGAGCCATCATGTAACAGATTTTCTCATGTTCAATAAGGAGAATCCAAGCTCGGTGTTCAGCACGGTTGCGGGGGCTCGGGAAAATGCGCGGATGATTCGGGATCAAATTTCTTCGGAGATGTGGGAAGTGATCAACCGGTTGTATCTCTTCATGAAGAACTCGAATCCAGAGCTCATTACACGAGAAATGAACTTCAGTTTCTTCCAACAGATCAAGGAGTTTTCTTTGTTGTTTCAGGGGATTACTGAGGCGACTTTTCTCCATAAGTTGGGTTATGAGTTTATCATTTGCGGGAGACAGATTGAACGGGCCGACAAGACCTGCCGAATCCTCGATACGAAACGCTTGATGATCTCCATGTCAGACCGACGGGATGATGTGGTCGATACGGCACAGTGGGCAGCCATCTTGCGTGGGTGCAGCGCTTTCGAGGCTTATCATCGTGTATTTGTCGATGAGATTGAAGGCGACCTGGTGAAGTCCCTTCTGGTGTTGTCCCGCGACTTTCCCCGATCAGTTCTTTTTAGTATCACTCGTTTGCAAACCGCTTTACATGCGATTTCAAAATGTCCGACGACCCATTTTGTAAACGAAGCTGAACGCCGGGTGGGGATGCTGATTTCCAAACTCCAATATGCATCGCCCTCCGATTTGAAAGATGACAAAGTCTATGTTTTACTGGAGCTGATCGAAACTGAGCTGGGTGAAATCGCAGTAGAGCTTAGTAATACTTACATGTTCTCGGAAATTGTTGATCCCGCTGCGGTAGCTGCGGAGACGAGTGCCTAAAATTTCAGAGAAATTCTCTGGTTAATACCTATTCCCCGTTATGGCTGTAACTGTTTCCCTTAACCACACGACGCATTACAAGTATGAGCGTCCTGCAGAACTTTCCCCCCAAACGATCCGTTTGCGACCGGCTCCGCATTGCCGAACGCCGATTCACAGCTACGGACTCAAAGTAAGTCCGAAAAATCACTTTCTAAACTGGATGCAGGATCCCCAGGGGAATTTTCAAGCCCGCGTTGTGTTCCCGGAAAAAGTGTCCGAATTTAAGGTCGAAGTGAATCTGGTGGCTGAGATGGTGACCATCAATCCATTCGACTTCTTCGTGGATAGTTATGCAGAAAAATTCCCCTTTGAGTATGACGCTATTTTGAAGGATGAGTTGGAGCCCTATTTGGATCCACCGGTGGATACAGGTCCACTCTGGGAGAAACTTTACAGTCGTATCGACCAGACGGAGGCCCCCATCGTCGATTTTCTGGTTCAGCTGAACACCCTCGTGATGGGAGAAGTGGATTACCTGATCCGTATGGAGCCGGGGATCCAGAATCCAGAGGAGACCTTGGTCAAAGGCTGTGGTTCCTGCCGGGATAGTGCCTGGTTGATCATCAGTCTTTTGCGGAAATTGGGCTTGGCAGCTCGTTTTGCATCCGGATACCTGATACAGCTGACTGCAGACCAGAAAGCGATCGACGGCCCCAGCGGCCCTGAAAATGATTTCACTGACCTCCATGCCTGGGCGGAAGTATATTTGCCCGGTGCTGGATGGGTGGGACTCGATCCGACATCGGGACTGTTTGCCGGAGAAGGGCATATCCCACTTGCATGTTCTCCCAATCCGACCTCGGCCAGTCCGATTACCGGTTCGCTTGAGGATGTGAAAACAGACTTCGAATTCAGCATGTCCGTAGACCGCTTGGACGACAAGCCGCGTGCGACAAAGCCGTACCAGCCTGAAACCTGGGAAGCCATTCAGGCAGCAGGTTACAAAGTGGATAAAAAACTGGCGGAAGGCGGCGTGACGCTCACCATGGGAGGTGAACCGACCTTTATCTCCGTGGATAATCCCGATGCTCCGGAGTGGAACGGTGCAGCCGTTGGAGAAGAAAAGCTGAAACTGTCCGAAGGTCTATTGCGGCGGATGTGGAAACGTTTTGGGCCGGGTGGATTCCTGCACATGGGGCAGGGGAAATGGTATCCTGGAGAATCTTTGCCTCGGTGGGCACACAGTTGCTTTTGGCGTAAAGACGGTGTACCTCTTTGGAAGAACTCTGAATTGTTTGCTGAGACTACCAAGCCTGGCAAGGCGACGGAGAAGGATGCGGAAGTATTCGGTCGTGCGCTGTCTGAACTGCTTGGAGTGGATCCGGAATTTCTCATACCTGCTTATGAAGATGCGGCGTTCTACTTACTGAAGGAGCGAAAGATCCCCATCAATCTCGATACGATTGATAATCGCCTGACCGACCCTGAAGAAAGTGCCAGATTGAAGAAGGTATTTGAGCAAGGTCTCAAAAGCCCTTGTGGCTGGGTGTTACCGTTAAAATTCCATCGAATGCGTCGCAGTTGGATATCCAGTACCTGGCCGTTGCGGAGTGAGAAGTTGTTTTTGATTCCCGGTGATTCTCCGGTAGGTCTGCGTCTTCCGCTCAATGAGCTACCCTGGTTGGATCCGGAAGATGAGGAACCGCTGATTCAAAAGGATCCGGCGGGAATCGATCCCCAAAAACCGTTTCCTGAACGGCGGACGTTTCCGCTTCCGACTGACGAGAAGTATGCAGTCAAGAAACTGGAGCATGGGGAGTCTGCACCTTGGGTGGTTAAGACTGCTTTATGTTTAGAAGTTAAAAAAGGACACCTCTATGTGTTTATGCCGCCAGTGCCCGATGCGGAGATTTTTGTTGAGTTGCTTAACGCGGTTGAGGCGACCGCTGAAAAACTGAATGTCACCGTGGTGATAGAAGGGGAGCGTCCACCGGCCGATCCGCGGATCCAGAATTTCAGTGTGACCCCGGATCCCGGGGTGGTTGAAGTCAATATACATCCGGCTGAAAGCTGGGAGGAACTGTTAGGTATTACCACGGCGCTTTTTGAAGATGCTGCGCATGGGCGTTTGAAGCCGGACAAGTTTATGCAGGATGGTCGACATGGCGGATCTGGGGGCGGCTGTCATATCGTGATGGGGGGCTCAACCGCAGCGGAAAGTCCGTTTCTCAAGAACCCGGAGTTGCTGGCCAGCATGATTTGTTACTGGCAGTATCATCCGTCGCTTTCATTTTTGTTCTCGGGTTTGTTTCTGGGGCCGACAAGCCAGAGCCCGCGTATAGATGAGGCCCGGCATGATTCGCTATACGAATTGGAAATTGCGCTGAACGAGCTTCGCAATCACGAGGATCCGGCTCCCTGGATTGTAGACCGTTTGTTTCGACATCTGCTGACAGACCTCACCGGTAATACCCACCGGGCGGAGTTTTGTATTGATAAGCTTTACAGTCCGGATCGCAGTAGTGGCAGGCTAGGACTGGTTGAATTGCGGTCCTTTGAAATGCCTCCGCATGTGGAAATGACGGTGGCGCTGCAGTTGTTGGTGCGAAGTCTTGTGGCTCATTTAGCTTCCAAGCCGTTTCGACCCCGCAAACTGGTTCGATGGGGGGTGGAACTGCATGATCGGTTTATGCTTCCCCATTACATCTGGGACGATTTTCTGGAGGTCATACATGATCTGAATGACAACGGACTGGAGATGGATTCCAGTTGGTATGCACCTCACTTTGACTTCCGTTTTCCTTTGGTTGGAAAAATCGCTTACAAGGAGGTAGAGATTGAGTTGCGACAGGGAATTGAACCTTGGCATACACTAGGGGAAGAAACGGCCGCAGGTGGGACTACCCGGTATGTAGATTCCTCCTTGGAGCGTTTGCAGGTTAAGGTCTCTTCCTTCAAGGCAGAGCGATATGAACTACGCTGCAATCAGGCGGTATTGCCGCTAAAGTCGACCGGAAAGCCAGGCGAATATGTTTGTGGATTGCGGTTTCGTGCTTGGCAGCCGCCACACTGTTTGCATCCAACGATTCCGCCAGACACCCCGTTGAACCTGGATTTGGTCGATACTTCGACTGGATATGTTGTTGGGGGGTGCCGCTACCATTCTTCTCACCCGGGTGGGCGCAGTTTTGAAGACAGTCCGGTAAATAGCTTGGAAGCCGATGGCCGTTGGCGTTCGCGCTTTGATCCCTATGGGCAGTCGCCTGGCAAGGTACCCGATCCTTTGCCTTACCGCAGTGCGAATGAGCATCCGCTGACGCTGGATATGCGACGGTTGAGATAGTGGAGAGGTAAGAGCATTGTAATGAGTTTACAACTACTTACGGATGTAAGAATTCCATTGATTAGCCGGATCGCTTTCGTCAATTAGCTTTCTATGACTTCGTCTATCGAAACTCATCAGCCTTCCAACAACTGGATGCAAAGCTACGCTCCTCCGGCGGGTTATTACGATGAGTTTCTGGCGAAGAATGGTGCCCCGCGTTCTCACTGGTCGCGCATAGCCCAGCAGTTTGGTGAGATCGGTCGGGATCAATTGATTGGTAAAGAACGCCAGTTGTCGCGTCTCATTCAAGACAACGGTATCACCTACAATGTGTATCAAGATTCAGAGACGGACAATCGTCCGTGGAATATGGATATGCTTCCGTTGGTGCTTTCGGGTAATGAATTTAATAAGTTGGAGTCCGCTCTCACGCAAAGGGCGCACCTTCTGAACTTGATTCTTCAGGATGTCTACGGTCGTCAGACGATGTTGCAGGGTAGTAAGATGAACCCGTTTCTGGTCTTTGGAAACCCGTCTTTTTTGCGACCTTGTCACGGGTTGTTACCCCCTCGTGCGAATCACATCCACCTGTATGCGGCAGACTTGGCTAGAAGTCCGGACGGAAGTTGGTGGATACTGGCAGATCGCGTCGAGGCAGCGTCAGGGCTCGGCTATGCAATGGAAAATCGGATGCTTATGTCCCGACTGTTTCCGAAAATAACGCGGGATAATGACGTCGCGTCCCTCCAGCCATTCATACAGGCATTTTGTCGGCATGTTGAATCGCTAGCCCCGCGCAACAAAGACAATCCGAATATTGCGTTGCTCACTGCCGGTCCGCGCAATGAGACCTACTTCGAGCAATCGTTTTTGGCGCGAAACCTCGGCTATACCCTGGCGGAAGGCGATGACCTGACGGTACGTGACAATCGACTTTACATGAAAACGATTGGCGGGGTTCAGCCGGTAGACGTGTTGTTGCGTCGAGTCGATTCTGCCTGGACGGATCCCCTCGAGTTGAGAAACGAATCTCTTCTGGGCGTTCCCGGGTTGGTCAATGCCGTTCGCCAAGGAAACCTGGCGGTGGCGAATGGGCTGGGTTCCGGGTTTGTGGAAACTTCTGCGATGCTCGCGTTTCTCCCCTGGTTCTGTAGAAGTTACCTGGGAGAAAGCCTGGAGCTACCCTCGGTGGCTACCTGGTGGTGCGGGGAGAAGTCCGAAGAAAAATATGTACTGGAACACTTGGCGGAGCTGGCGATCAAGCCAACCTTCTGGGATGGACGTTCCAAGAGCTATTTTGGTCCCCTGATGAGTTCTGGCGAATTGGAAGATTTACGAAACCGCATCAAGAAGCAGCCGGAACTCTACTGTGGGCAGGAGATCGTATCCCATGCGACGTTGCCAGTGATGAAAGGGAACGGGCTCGATTCCCGCCACTTTCTCATGCGGGTGTTTATGATACCGACGAGTGGGGGTTGGAAAATTATGCCTGGAGGCCTCGCAAGATACTCAGGTTCCCCAAACGATGTGACGGTTTCCATGCAGAGTGGAGGCCAAAGTAAAGATACCTGGGTGTTGCAAAAGGAGCTGCAAAAAGCCCGGCGACAGGGCACCGAGTCCAGCCGTGAGAGCATTCAGATTCGTCGCAATTCGAACGACTTGCCAAGCAGGACAGCGAATAACCTGTTTTGGTTAGGGCGGTATGTTGAGCGGGCGGAGTCCTTGACGCGGTTGGTCCAAACCGTCTGCTCTCTTGTCATTGACGAAACAGCGGAAGTCCACTCGGTTGCCGTTCCGTTTATTGAGCAAATAATGCCGATGGGGGACGATGTTGGGAAGCTTATCATCGAAAGTACAGGGGAGCTTGATCTTGAACTAACTGAGGGTTACCTGAGGCGAGCGATCTACGATGAAACCAATTCGGAAAGCCTGATCGCGAATCTCAACGCCATTGCCCGCACGGCAGATAAGGTAAAAGATCGTTTATCGGTGGACACCTGGGTCAGGGTGCAAAAAGTACGAGGATTAGGGAGAACTAAAGCGCTTGCTGAGGTCTCCATCATGGAAGATGAAACTAGCCAGCTTCTCGTTCAGATATTGGATGAACTGACTAGTTTTTCAGGAAACGTCATCGATAACATGACGCGAAGCCAAGGGTGGCGGTTCCTTCAACTCGGCCGGAAGATTGAACGGGGTCTCGCTATATCGTTTCTACTCAAGAGCGCGTTTTCTTCCAGTGACGTGAAGGATGAGCGGCTTCTGTCCTACTTATTGATCTGGGCTGACAGTGTGATCACCTACCGTAGGCGTTATCTGAACCATCTGCAACCATCCAGCGTGCTGGATCTGCTTTGTTTTGATACCTCCAATCCCCGTTCGTTGGCGTTTCAAGCGGAAAGTCTCAGGGAGTTGCTGCAGCATCTGCCGCATGCGCAGGACAACAAACGGCATCCGATAGATCAGCATGCGCTTCGTTCTTTCAGCCGTATTGGACTGGCTGATCCGCAAACTCTGCTGAAGAAAAACAGCAAGAGTACTACGAACAAAGAGTTACTGCGTTTCTTTTCGAACACCATAGATGACTTTTTTCTGCTTTCTGCAGCGCTCGAACAAACCTACTTTGCGCACATAGCGATGGTCAAAGAACAACAGTCGAAGACTTTCGTCGGATAAGCTTATGGCGCTCTACCACATCCACCATAAAACGATCTATGACTACGTTTACCCGGTGACGGTATCGCACCATACTGCAAGGTTGACGCCTATCACCAATGATTTTCAAACCTGCGAAAAGTTCGACATCACCGTAACGCCTGAGAGCACTGACTTGATACGCCGGATCGACTACTTCGGAAATGAAATCCACTTTTTTTCCGTCCAACAGCTCCATAAATCGCTGACTGTCGAGAGCCAAGGTCGAGTACGGGTTACTGCAAAGTCCATAGATTTGCAGATACTGACGATGTCCTGTGGTGAGATTCGAGATGCGCTTAACGATCAACAGCGGTCAGATCTACTAGATGCAAAACAATATCTCTATGCCACTGAAATGACCTACGGACATAGTGCGATTTCGGAATTCGCCAGACGTTTTCTGGGAGATGAGATTTCAATCGGTGAAGCGCTGGGGAGCATGTTGGATATATTCTGGGATGAGTTCAAATTTGACCCCGAAGCCACCGAAGTGAGTACGCCTGTGAGTGACGTGCTCGCGCAAAAACGCGGAGTTTGTCAGGATTTTGCACACCTGTCTCTGGCGGCATTGCGCGCTTGGGGGTTGAGTGCCTGTTACGTGAGCGGCTATATTTTGACCGAACCACCTGCGGGAGAAGAGCGGTTGCTCGGGGCTGACGCGTCGCATGCCTGGATTTCCGTATTCGTCCCGAATGTTGGGTGGGTGGAACTGGACCCTACTAATCGGAAAGTCTGTGGAAAAGAGCACATTCGAGTAGCCTATGGTCGTGATTATTCTGACGTGAGCATGCTGAGTGGAGCCGTCACAGGCGGCGGGGAGCACACCATCAAAGTCGAGGTGACGGTGATGCCGATGGAAGAGCGAATTTAGCTCTTTTCTGGTAGCCAAGCTGCGTGACGTTATTTAGTTTCCTTAATTAATGCTTTCCGGATCAACTCAGGATCTTCTCAGTAAAATTTGGGACGTGGTAGTTACGCTGTGGCACTTCCAACTCTTCAAAAGTGGCGATAGCACTATTTATTTTAACCAGCTCTTTATTGCCATGCTGGTGGTGTTGTGCGGCTTCATCGTTGGGAAGTGGCTATCGCGACTCGTTGGCCGTCGACTATCCAAGATAGCTAAGCTCAATCAAAACACTACCCATGTGTTACAGCGGTTGTTCTATCTACTGTTTATTGTTGTTGTTGTTCTGATCGCACTGCCAATAGCGGGAATTCCGATCACCGTGTTTACGGTCTTGGGTGGCGCTGTTGCTATCGGGGTAGGCTTTGGTGTCCAGAATTTGTTTAATAACCTGATCTCCGGGTTGATTCTGATGATTGAAAAACCGATACGGATCGGGGATATTATTGATCTCGGAGATTCTCAGGGAAAGGTGGAGGATATCGGTAACCGTTGTGTTCGTATGCGTCGAGGAGATGGGGTCGATATACTGGTGCCCAACAGTCATTTTCTGGAGCAACAAGTAGTCAACTGGACACTTTCAGATTCTGATGTCCGCGGGGAAGTGTCCGTCGGTGTCGCATACGGTTCCGATACTGCAAAAGTGCACGAGCTAATTCTGCAAGCAGCTAAAGAGAATGAGAAAGTTCATAGTTTTCCAGAACCCTTTGTGTTATTTGAGGAGTTTGGAGACAATGCATTGGCTTTTCAGCTCTATTATTGGGCTGCCGTGGACAAACCATTAGACTTAAAACGCATAAATTCGGTCATTCGGTTCCGTATCGATGAGCTGTTCCGCGCGGCTGATATTTGCATCTCATTCCCGCAGCGGGATGTGCACTTGGATACGCTTTCGCCGCTTGATATTAACCTGATTCAGAAAACCTCGGATTAGGGGTTCTCGATCCATTTTCTACCATCATGGACTTCGACTATTTTTCATTAAATTCCATTCTGCGCCTCGGGAAGAAGAATCTGGGCACTCCCCCGGGAATCGAATTTTCCGAAGAGAGTGACATGCGACCGGATGATGGCACAGTGACCATTACCTCAATCGACTTCTCGGTCGAGAGGTGCGTGCACAAAAACTATGAGGATGTAGAAGAACTTATCGATAATCCCAAACCCGATTGGGCTACCTGCCGTTGGGTGGATATCCAAGGAGTACATGCCTATTCGATTAGCCGCATCAAGGAGCATTTCGGGATCCATACTTTAGCTGCAGAAGATGCACTCAATATCCCTCAACGCCAAAAGGTTGAAGATTATGAGGACACCTTGTTTATCGTTTTGCGGATGTTGCAGCTTGCTGAGAATAGACTGATCAACGAGCAAGTGAGTTTCTTTTACCTCGGGGACGTCATAATCACTCAGCAGGAAACTCAGGGTGATGTGTGGAAACCTGTGCGTGACCGTATCGCAAGAGATGGTTCGAGACTGCGTGAATTTGGTGCGCCCTACCTTCTGTATGCACTGATTGATGCGATCATAGACAATGTGTTTCCGATTTTGGATCATTACTTCGATATGATCGACGCGCTGGAAGAAGAGATCCTTTTGAAACCGGAAAAAAATACTCAGTCCAGAATCCACAAGATCAAACGGGATCTGGCTTATCTTCGCCAGGCACTATGGCCGATGCGGGACGTATCATCGGCCTTGTATAAAAACGATTTTCAACTACTGCCTGAATACGTGATCCCGTATTTTCGCGATGTGCATGACCACGCCCTGCAGGCGATTGAGGCGGTGGAAATGTACATCGAAAATGGACAGGGCCTTCAGGATTTGCTGATGAATGCCAATTCCAATCGCATGAATGAGGTCATGAAAGCGTTAACCATCATGGCGAGTTTGTTCATGCCGATCACCTTTCTAGCCGGACTATATGGAATGAATTTTGAGTTTATTCCAGAGCTTGGCTGGAAGTATTCCTACCCGGTGTTTTTGAGCGTCTGCACAGCGACGACGATTAGTCTGTTGGTTTACTTCAAAAAGAAAGGCTGGATTGGCGGATGACAGTAGCGACAAATTTATCAGAGGTAGATATACGTTGGAGTACCCGTAAGCTAAAGGAATGGGACTCCTTCGTGTGGCGCGCCGACCGCACGTCTGTGTGGGTACAAAAGAGTGGGGACGATTGGATGATCGCAGGGAATAGAGACGACGATGATTCCGAAAACACAATTGGATTAGCGACTTCTTTGCCTATCAGCGTGGATTGGCAACGTTGGACGGGATTTGGTGAACGTTCGACGGTTCGATTCAATCCAGCCTTTCCAGATAGACCGCTTGTTGTTAAGACTCGTGCCCCGGTAATGATTCCTTCAGATCAAACCGTTGATCTGTTTCTGAATATTCCGATTTGGGTGGAGGTATGCGTAGAGGAAGGAGAACTCTCTGATGTCTTGGGACTGTTTCCATCCAAATTACTTTCGAATACCTGGTTTGGTGACCAGTTTGAAGGAGAGTTGTGCTACGCCCTTAAGAGTCTCGCTCGCCGCACAAAGGATGACCTCAAAATTGAGCCTTTGGCTGCGACCTGTCGCTTTTCGATTACAAACCGTTTTGAGAAACCCTTGCCTTTGGATCGTATTCGGGTGCTTCCCCGTCACCTTAGTATATACAAAAGCAGGAGACGACTGTGGACAAGTCCGATCATAGTTGTGTCGCATGGCCCGGATCAACCGAGTCATTTGAGTTATCCCGAAGAGCCCCACGAGGAAGCGCTTTCGGTCCTGGAATTAGTGAGACCGCCAGAGGAAGTCTATCGCCCAAGTTTTTTCCGTGAATCCTTTGCTCAGTATACAAGGGCACTGTTTGAGTAACGCCAAAGAGAGATTTGAATGACTAACTTAATTAATCAGATTAGATCCTACATCGAATCCGGCGTTGGTGCAGAGCATCTAGACTCTGTTCTGAGAATCGCTGCGCTCCTGTTTATCGGATTTCCTCTTGTCTGGATTTTATCCCGGTTAGCCGGAAAGTTTGCCAGGCTTCGACTAGGGGTTCATCTTGGCGTCTTTTTTCGCAAAGGCGTTTTCTACATTGGGGTAGTCTTTATTTTCATCCATATCATGATGGAGTTTGGCTTCAATCCTGCCGCGTTGCTGGGGGCGGCTGGGATTCTTTCGGTTGCGGTGGGATTCGCATCCCAGGCGAGCCTGTCAAATGTCATAAGCGGAATATTTTTATATTGGGAGCAGCCATTTACGGTGGGTGACGTGATCAAAGTGGGAGATACGATGGGATTTGTCCTCTCCATTGACCTTATGTCGGTGAAGCTGCGGCAATTTGATAATCAGTTTGTTCGTATTCCCAACGAGACCATGATCAAGGCTCAGGTTACGAATATCACCAAATTCCCGATACGACGTATGGATATCGACGTCGGAGTGGCGTATGCTTCGGATGTTGAAAAAGTGATACGTGTGCTCAAAGGAGTCGCAGACGAGAATCCGTTTTCTCTGGATGAACCAAGTCCTCTGGTTGTGTTTAAGGGTTTTGGTGATTCTTCACTCAATTTCTTGCTCGGTGCTTGGTGTGTAAAAACTCAATTCTTAGACCTCAAAAACTCTCTGACCCGGGATGTTAAACTGGCATTTGATAAAGAAGGTATCGAGATTCCCTTTCCACAACGGGTCGTTCATATAAATCCATCTTCACCCGCAGAGTCTACTGAGCCTCTGAACACTTAAATATCCTCTATATGGAATCCTCAATTTATCAGTCCGATATTTTTAAAATGGCCTGTACCCAGTTTGATCTGGCGGCTAACCTACTAGAAATGGATCAACGCCTGAGGGAACGGGTCAAGGTTCCCAAACGTTGTATGACAGTAGCTTGTCCGATCGAGTTGGATAGTGGCGAAGTCGTGCTGTTTGAAGGTTTCCGGGTCCAGCACCATCTATCGATGGGACCGACCAAAGGAGGGTTGCGTTTTCATCCGCAGGTGAATCTGGGTGAAGTGGCAGCTCTAGCCATGTGGATGAGTTGGAAGTGTGCCTTGGTCGGGCTTCCCTATGGCGGCGCGAAAGGTGGAATCGCCGTGGATCCCCATTCATTGAGTATGAATGAGCTGGAGCATCTTTCCCGTCGTTACATGCAAGAGATGATTCCCTTTGTGGGACCGAATACGGATGTCATGGCTCCGGATATGGGCACAAATGAACAGATCATGGCATGGATGATGGACACTTATTCTAATCATGTGGGTAATACAGTGCCTGCTATTGTAACCGGCAAACCATTGGGTTTGGGAGGATCGGAGGGGCGGAAAGAAGCCACTGGAAATGGCGTGGCTTACTTGGCGAAATCTTATCTTCAGGATCTAAAGATCCCTCTCAGCCAAGCTACGGCTGTGATCCAGGGATTTGGTAATGTCGGCGCTGAAGCGGCGTTGGCCTTGGAACAGTATGGGGTTGAGATCATCGGAATCAGCGATGTCAGCGGAGGCTATTTTAACTCGAAAGGCATTAACCTAAAGTCAGCTCTCACTCATGTTGGAAAACACAGGTCTCTGGCCGGTTGGAGGGGTGGTGATCGTGTGAGTAACGAGGAGTTGTTACTGATAAGCTGTGATGTACTCATCCCGGCGGCTCTGGAACGAGTCATTGACGAAAAAAACGCAGGGAAAATTCAGTGTCGTATTTTAGCGGAAGCGGCGAATGGCCCGACGACGAATGCTGCAGATGTCATCCTCGCCCAACGAGACGACGTTTTGATAGTCCCGGACATTTTTTGTAATAGCGGCGGTGTGATCGTCTCCTATTTCGAATGGGTGCAAGACCTACAGAGCACCTTCTGGACCCGTGAGGAAGTTCTGCGGCGTCTGCATACTATTTTGGATAATACCAAAGCGCAGGTGGAAGCCCAGAAATCCAAATTAAACTGTACGCGTCGTGAGGCAGCTTTATCGCTTGGGATCCACCGGGTTGCTGAAGCAAAACGTTTGCGTGGATTGTTTCCTTAGAATCAACCCAATAGTCTATGAGTATCGATAATGAGTATTCTATTTCCGAGCTGGAGCCCGATGATCCGTATTTCCAAGAATTAGCTCACTTACAGACCGAATTGGTCAAACTGCAGTTGTGGATACGGCAGACGGGGCGTCGTTTGGTAATCTTTTTTGAAGGGCGCGACGCAGCCGGAAAAGGAGGTGCGATTGCCCGTTTCACCCGATTTCTCAACCCTCGTCATAGCCGCATCGTCGCTTTGCCAAGACCGACCGAAATGGAAACGACGCAGTGGTATTTCCAGCGCTACATTAAACACTTTCCCCACGGAGGAGAAATCGTGTTTTTTGACCGGAGCTGGTATAACAGGGCCGTAGTCGAACCCGTCATGGGATTCTGTTCGGATGAGCAGTATAAACGATTCCTTGAGCAAGTCGTGATCGTGGAGAAACTGCTGACCGATGATGGAGTCGATATCATCAAGTTTTGGTTTTCCATCGAAAGAGCGGTTCAGCATGAGCGTTTTGAGAATCGCAGGAAAAGCCTCCTTACCAGCTGGAAATTTAGCACGGTCGATCTTCAGGCCCAAATGAAATGGGACGATTATACGATTCACAAACAGAAGATGTTTGAGGCGACCAGCTCGGATCATTGCCCTTGGGTAGTCGTAGATGGAAACGTAAAAGAGGTAGCCCGTCTTGAAGCGATGCGCCACGTGCTTTCTCAGTTTGCTTATGAAGGAAAGGAGACTGCAGCGACCCGTGTTACGCCGGATCCTGGCGTTGTTCGGATTCAGAGGTAGTATTTTCACAATCTCTCCTCTGTTTTCCTGCTTGGGTACTTTCGAAAATTTGCTACGCTGCCTCCTCATCCTTTGAAACTTCGTAGTGGCAGCATAGTCGTTACCTTCAATAATTTTACTCACTTTTTGCCCCAAAACTCATGAAAAAAATATCTCGTCGCTCACTCATAAAATCCACCTTAGCCGGTGCTGCAGCTCTCTCGGCTCCAATGATTTTGCCGTCCTCCGTTCTTGGCTTGAATGGTAAAAATACGTCCCCGAATAGCCGGATTAACGTGGGTCTAATCGGTAACGGTAAGATCATGAAAGGTCACCGGGCGTATCATTTGGGAGCCGACGACGTGCAGGTTGTGGCTTTGAGTGATGTAAAGACCTGGATGCTGGAAGAAGCCAATGCCGAGACGCAGGAGGTACAGGGCCAGAAAGTCGACACCTATGAGTTTTACGAGGATTTGCTCGCACGCGATGATATCGATGCGGTCGTTATCGGAACGCCAGATCACTGGCATGCGAAGATCGCGATCGACGCCTTCAAAGCGGGTAAGGATGTTTATGTAGAAAAGCCGATGACCCTTACGATTGAGGAAGGCAAAATCATGGTGGATACCTGCGCTCGCTACGGCCGGGTACTGCAAGTGGGTAGTCAACAACGCTCCGAGTGGGCGTTCCGGAAAGCCGCTGAGCTAGTTCGCAACGGCTACATCGGAAAAGTGAGAACGATCGCTGCGCGATTGGGTGACTTTCCACCGCCGACCCAGTTTCCGGAAACACCGATTCCTGAGGGTTTGAATTATGACCGTTGGTTGGGACCGGCACCTATGGAGCCGTACAACGAAGAGCGAATCAAAGGGGACTATGGTGGAGGCTGGCGCCGTTTTTGGGATTATGGTTCCCGCAAAAACGGAGATTGGGGTGCGCACCACTACGATATCATTCAGTGGGCGCTTGGGATGGATGAATCCGGACCGACTCAATTTATTCCCAAAGGATACGAAGGGGAAGAATTTCAATCCTTCATATACTCAGACGGCACCAAAGTGATGCGCGGAGCAGATGGTCTCGGTCATATGATTCGCTTTATCGGGGAAGAAGGTGAAGTCAGAGTCAGCCGGGGAGGAAAGATTGATACGACTCCTGCATCTCTGAAGAATACCGTCTTAAAATCTACGGATGAACGCCTCTATGTCTCCAACGATCACCGTTTGGATTGGCTCAATGGTATCCGTGGTCGGACTCAACCGATTTGCCATGTAGGTATTGGTCATCGGACGGCAACTATCTGCCACTTGTCTGGAATTACAGAACGTTTGGGGAGACCCATTACCTGGGATCCGGTAACTGAGCATATTGTCGGAGATGATCGGGCAGCTATGTGGGAATCCCGTCCACGTCGTGCACCCTATCACAAACTGATCTAATTCCAATTACCCACATTTAGTATCATGAAACGTTGCTTCACCTATTTTCTCCTATTTATTTTGTCGTTGGGATTTTCGACGAATGGCTTTGCTGATAACCATGTGATGGACCTCGACGCTATCATCGAAGGGTTTTCGAACGACGATCCGGCTCTGCAATACGAGTCTCGCCTGGAACTTCTCAAATATGTCTCAGTTGGCACCGCCCCGGATAAAAAGGACGGAGCTGAAAGAGTCACCGAAGCCCTACTACCGCACTTGAAGAGTTTCAGCACACCTGCCGAAGCAAAGAAATATATCATTCGCGATCTTGCCCGGGTGGGGACGGCTTCAGCGGTATCAACGTTGAGTCGAATTTTGAGAGGCAGAAACGAGTTTTTAGCGGAAGAAGCCAGGCAGGCCCTTGAACAGATAAGTGATCCTGAAGCGACGGCCGAAATTCAGAGAGCCATCAGATCTAGCTCTGACAGAGAAGAACGAAGAATTCTCATTCGCACCCTGGCGAACCGAAAAGATCCGACGTTGATTGATTATTTTGTCGAAGGATTAAAATCCAGCGATGTGGTGTTGGCTGAAGAATCGATTTATGCCTTGGCGAAACTAGGATCGATCGAAGCAGATAATGCGCTCGAAAGCGCCTACCTGAAAAGTTCGGACTCCGAACTTAAATGGGAGTTGGAACGTGCGGTGGTAGCTGCTGCAGGAACCAACGAATCGACTTTGGTAAGTATCCAAAAATCCGGGACGGTGGCGAATCGGCAAGCGGCTCTTACGCGGTTGGTGGAAGCGGATAACGCGGATTCCACTAACCTTCTAAAATTGTCTCTTCTGGATTCAGATACCCATATTCGCGCGACTGCGATTCGGTTGGCATTGGCGAACGGAAAAGAATCCCTTGTTAGTAGTATTTTGACGGAATTCTCCGGGGATGATTGGAGAAACCTACTCGGCCGGTTGGATGTTTTCGACGAGCGCATTGCAGAAAGCCTCTGTTATCAAGCGATAGAGTCGGGGAATCCCGACGTCCAGGCCGCTGGTTTGAGAGCCTTAGGTACCTACGGGACTGCTAAGTCGGTTGACGTCGTACTCGATTTTTTTACCGGTGATGATAAAGTGATGAAGCAAGCGGCTGCCTACGCGATTGAAAGAATGCCGGGTAGGGCGATGGACACGCGTATCAACAAACTGTTCAGCTCAGAGTTCAAGGAAGAGATCCTCTTGGGAATTGAGTTATCTGCGCACCGTGCTGCCTCCAATGCGAAGAACCGTCTGTTTCGCTACATCGGTGGTGAAGATCCCGAATTGTTTCGTGCGGTTCTCAGGACACTATCGACAATCGCTGATGAGGAAGATCTTTATCGACTGATGTTTATCGGGGGTCGCAGTAAAGACGAAGACCACCAAAAGACAGTCTATGGGTTTTTGAAGAAACTTGCGCCGGAAGTTGGGTCGCCGGAATTGCAAGCCAAAGTGAAAGCACTCTAGCTAGGCCGATGCTAAAATGGATACTAGGTGTTCTGATAGTCGGTAACGTTGTTGCGACTGCGAAACTGCCGAACGTTGTAGTGCTGTTGGCGGACGATCTTGGTTATCAGGATATCGGTTGCTATGGAGGTCCGGTCAATACCCCGGCTCTTGACCGCTTGGCGTCGGAAGGAACCCGGTTCACGCAGTTTTACTCCGGGTGTGCTGTGTGCTCACCCTCGCGGGCGGTGCTCCTTACAGGACGCCATCATATTCGGGCAGGGGTTTATAGTTGGATCTTTGACGAGACGCAAAACTCTCATCTTTTGGAGCGCGAGATTACCTTGGCAGAAATATTGAAAGCGGAAGGCTATTCGACTGCTCATATCGGCAAGTGGCATTTGGGTCTGCCCTTTCCCGGTAAAGATAAACCAACTCCGGCTGCACACGGATTCGATTATTGGTTTGCCACGGCAAACAATGCCTATCCTAGCCACCACAATCCCAACAACTTTATTCGAAATGGTGAGATGGTGGGGGAAATCGAAGGCTACTCCGCTCAAATCGTTG
Organism: uncultured Opitutaceae bacterium; assembly: GCA_964352065.1. Taxonomy (GTDB): domain Bacteria; phylum Verrucomicrobiota; class Verrucomicrobiia; order Opitutales; family UBA2995; genus UBA2995. The sequence continues at coordinate 27,833 of CAYGQM010000052.1, read as the reverse complement.
TCGATGAGGCGATCGAATGGCTTTCAGATCAGAGTGCGAGCGAAAAGCCCTTCTTCTTGAATGTTTGGTTCCACGAACCTCATGCTCCGATCGCTGCCCCCGATAAAATTGTGTCTGCATACGGTCAGTTGAATGATAAAGCAGCCGTGTACTCTGGGACGATTGACAATACGGACCGTGCCATTGCTCGTCTTCTTAAGAAACTCAAGGAATTGGACGCGCCGGAGAATACCTTGATTATCTACGGATCTGACAATGGTAGCTACCGCGATGATAGGACCGGAGGTTTGCGGGGTCGAAAAGGTGTAAACTGGGAAGGGGGTATTCGGGTGCCGGGTATCTATTCCTGGCCGGGGCATATCTCTGAAGGAAGGATAGAAATCACTCCGTCCGGGTTGGTGGATGTGGTCCCAACTGTGTGTGGGTTGCTCGGTATTCAGCCGCCTGCCGTGCACCTTGATGGTGCAGACATTTCTCCGCTGCTGACCCAGTCGGCTCCGTTCGTACGGAATCAACCTTTGATTTGGCATCTTCAGCGGTCAAAGCCGATCATCGCGATGCGGGATGGGGATTACTCGCTTGTGGCCGAAAGGGCCTACGATCTTTCCTTGGAGAATATGTTTAATGAGGAATGGATTCCTTTGATTAAAGAAGGAGGCTATAAGAATTTTCAGCTTTTCAATCTGGTAGAGGATCCCACGCAATCGACCGATATTTCCGCGGCCCATCCGGAACTGCTTTCCCGTATGAAGGCAGACCTATTGGCGATCAATCAGAGTATCATGAAAGACGGCCCTGACTGGCATCTGAAATAGTGAAGAAGTCGGACAGCTATCTTCTACTAGCCCTATTTGCAGTTTTAGTTCCTGTCGTAGTGTTTTTCAAAAATGCGTGGGTATCCGATGATGCCTACATTATTTTTCGGAGTATCGAACAATTGTTTGCTGGAAATGGACCTGTCTGGAATCCGCACGAAAGAGTTCAAGTATTCACGAGTCCTCTTTGGTTTGTGGTCTTGTCTTTCACAAGAATATTTTCTTCGGACGTGTTTCTAAACGCGATCGGCATATCGTTTGTTTTACTTCTATCGATGCTGATTGTGCTAAGGAAATTGTGCGATCATGCGGGCTATTTTCTACTGATCTCGATTTTACTCGTTTCATCGAATGCCTTCTTCGACTACACATCGTCTGGACTGGAGAATGTGTTGGGGTACTTTCTTCTGGCGGGTTTTGCCTATTTTTACCACCGGTTGTTTCTGATTCGTGAGCAGGAGGAGATCCAGGTGGGAGTTATTCGGCAACTGCTGATTTGTTTCGGCTTAGTGATATGTGTCAGGCACGACCTACTCCTCCTGACGTTTCCCGCCGTTGTTTATGCATTCCTCACTCACTTTAAGTTTCTCACAGTGAAACAATGGTTTCGCGAGGTGGGGATCGCGTTTATTCCAATCGGCTTGTATACGTTATTTTCCGTTATCTATTATGGGTTCCCCTTTCCGAACACAGCCTATGCAAAACTGACAACGGGAATTCCGGCATCGGACTTGGTGGCCCAGGGGTTCAAATACTACCTGCAAACGTTTCAGTTCGATAGCCTTACGGGCGTTGTAATCATTACCGCGCTAGTCGTGAACCTGGCGAAGCCACGTTTCGTTTGGATGAGGTACCTGTGTATTGGGATTATCCTGAATTTGCTCTATGTGCTAAAGGTGGGCGGAGATTTTATGCAGGGTCGTTTCCTGTCGTACTCGTTTTTGTGGAGTTCAATATTGTTGGTTCAGTGGTTTGCCGGTGTTCAGTTTCAACGCAAGTTGGTATACGGGTTTGTGTTCTTGGGCGCATATTTCATCGTATATCCTCATACCCCTCTGACATCGCCCATCGAATTTTCTGGCACGAACACGCGGTGGGGGATCGCTGATGAAAGAGGGTATTATTTTAAGTATTCTTCGCTGGGAGAGTACCTCCGTTCGAAGAGGGACGGTTTTCTGTTTCCCCAGCATAAATCATCCATGGAAGGCTTGAAATTTAAGGAAGCCGAAGAGCCGCTATCCATCATGACCGTGATTGGCTTTTATGGTTACCACGCCGGATTGGAAAAGATGATAGTGGATCCACTTGCTCTTTCTGATCCGCTCTTAGCTAGACTCCCAGCGCGAACGAATTGGCGAATCGGGCATTTTGAGCGAGACCTGCCGGAGGGATACATCGAGAGTATCGTGATGGAGCGCGAGGCGCTGAAAGATCCTGGGTTGTTGGAATACTACCGAAACCTACAAGTGATCACGAAAGGAGAGGATCTCTTTGATTTAGAGAGGTTGAAAATGATATTTCTTTTCAATATCGGAGCATTCGATCACTTGATCAACGGGAGCTGAGATCACTATCCATCGTTGAGGAATTACATGGGTTTTCCTCTTTTCAGAGTCACCCGCGGCATAAACCGCCGGAATTCAGTTTTTATTGCTGCTTTTCCAGCGTTTACAGGGAACCTAAAAAGTATCTAGTGTTTCCCAGAATTACCCTATGAATAGAAGAAACTTTGCAAAACTGGCGGCTCTATCGTCTCTAAGCTTTAGCTCCAAGAAGGTCTCAGGTGCTCCCAAACGCCCAACTTGGACCCGGCCGCTCTCCGTCCACATCTTTTCAAAGCACCTGCAGTTTTTGGATTATCCGAAAATGGCGGCGGTGGCGAATGATCTGGGTTTTGACGGCGTTGACCTTTCAGTTCGTCCGGGTGGGCATGTTGAACCGGATAACGTGGAAACGGATTTGCCCAAGGCAATAGAGGCGCTTGCCGATAATGGCCTTTTGTCGATCATGATGACGTCCGGGGTCAACAATGTTTCGGATCCGGTCAATGTGCGCGTCCTGAATACAGCGGCCGACCAGGGTATCAAATTTTACCGCATGGCGTACTATGACTTCGCCGATGACAAATCGTGGAAGGAGAATCTGGATGGCCACCGGAAAGACATGGAGGCACTGGCAGATATGAATCAGGATCTGGGTCTGCACGGAGCCTACCAGAATCATTCTGGAAAACATGTGGGTTCGTACATCCCGGACATTGTGTACCTTTTGGAGGGATTGGACTCCCGGTGGTCCGGTTGCCAATTCGATATCCGTCATGCCACGGTCGAGGGCGGACGGGCATGGCCGATGGGCGTCGAATGGTTGCGGCATTATATGTCTACGATCGTATTGAAAGATTTTATCTGGGCCAAGAATCCCAAGACCGGTAAGTATTCAGTTCTGAATACGCCGATGGGAGAAGGAATGGTGGATTTCGTCGGATACTTCAAGTTGCTCCGACAGCTCAATATCCATCCGGTTGTGTCCATGCATGCCGAGTATGATTTGGGAGGAGCCAACCACGGGCACAAGGAACTCACGATCTCAAAGAAGCAGGTCTACAAAGCTCTCCAGAAAGACCTGAAAGTCATTCGTGATTTATGGCAGAAAAGCGCAGAGGCCTAATCTGATTCCAGATGCGTCTCCTGCTCCTCTTCCTATTGCTACCTGTCTTACTAGTGGGTGAGACCTATCATCTCCGTGATGACAGTCCTCTTTATACCGAGTTTGTCGACAAAGAGTTCCCTTTTCTGGAAGCGACGATAGACCTGCGGGGAATAGCTCCGGCGGGAACGAGTAACAACCTGATCCCCCGTGCATTAGTCATTCCTTTGGGGGAAGATATCTTTGTGTGCTTCGATACCGAACTGCTCCGGGTAGCTGGTATATGGCGGGGGGATTTTGTGACACCGGATGGGTTGGCCATGTTGTCTTACCCGGTGCCGCTGAGGAAGATGGGTGGGGGACAGAAGAAGCTTCCTCAGCCGAATGGAGAGATCATCGCATCGACAGGTCTTTACCCAGGATGGTTTAAAAAGGGACAGGAAATCTTCGAAGATCCGCGGTCCCGGTGGATCGATCCCTCTGAGCTGGGTCGCGGGCCGTTGCCACCCGAATATGGTGAATGGATCGGTGTAGAGGATGTGGGGCATACTGCGGTTCTGCACTACACCTTGTTCGGCGGAAGAGTCCGGGAGAATTTTCGTATCGAGAACGTAGATGACGAACCCGTAGTAGTACGGTCGATATTGCTTGAAGACGTGGGAGAGCAGGCGAGCCTCGTCGTCACGGATACCGGGCCTGATAAATCGGGTCCTCAACTCACTTACACCTCAGGCCCGGATGCTTCTGCGGAACTCATGGTAGTCACTTATCCCGTAGACTATGGTTTAGAGGGTTATCCTTGGGCGCCTGCTTTTGACTTTGGTATTACTAAGAAGGCCTCACGTTGGACAGAAACCATCACTACAGAAATGGAGGCGGGAGTAGAGCAGGGAGCGTACGCGGTCGACCATTTGCGATTTCCGTACCCGAACCCTTGGGAACGACGGATTCGTCCCTACGACATAGAGTTTTATCCTAACGGAGACGCGTTGATAGTTACCTATGACGGCGACGTCTACAGAATCTCTGGCATGGGAATGGATGATGATCAGGTCACTTGGAGGAAAATCGCCGCCGGATTTCATGAACCCAACTGCATCGAGTTGAAAAATGATGTGATCTACGTTTTCAGCCGGATGGGTATTACCCAACTCATAGACAATGATGGGGACGGGGAGACCGACTTTTACAAACTGTTTTGTAACCGGTTCACGCAGAGTGCAGATACCCGGGATTTTCCGATGAGCATGGTTTTGCGAAATGATGGAAGCTGGATCATCAATAAGGGAGGTCAACAAGTTACAGCCGATTCACCTCACAGTGGCCGGGTTTTGCATATCTCGGCTGACGGCAGAAAGGTAGATTACTTCGCCTACGGATTGCGTAATGGATTTCTGAATTCCATTCCGGAAAAAAACCTGATCGTAGCCAGCGATCAGCAGGGAAATTGGGTACCTACGACCCCGTTTCATGTCATACGCGAAGGGAGCTTCTTAGGTTACCAGCCGGGAGGTCCGTTTAAGGATACCGACGTTCAGCCACCCGCTTTGTGGTTACCCCACCGGGTAGCTCAGTCTGGCATCGATCCTGTCTGGGGGAGTGATCCACGGCTTGGACCTCTTTATGAATCTATCATTTACATCGAGTACAAGAAGCCGAGTCTGATAAAAATATTGATACCCGATGAAGGTGAAATCGTTCAGACCGCAGGAGTCCCTTTGGATCTGAAGCTTGAGGTCCCTTTGCTAAAAGGCGCGATCAACCCGATTGATGGTATGCTTTATATGGTAGGTTTTCAGATCTGGGATTCCTTTGCATCCCGACTCGAAGGACTTTGTCGCTTGAGAGTCCTTAAAGAAACAGATAACCGGACCACACGTGCTGAAATATTTAAGGAAGGGGTGTTCATTCGGTTTTCGGAAGCATTGGACCCGAAGACCGCTGTTAATCCAGCCAGCTATCAGGTCGCTTCCTGGGAGTATCAGCGTCGAGCCGATTACGGATCGGGACAGTTCAAGGCAGACGGAACTCCTGGAGCAGATACGCACCTGGTTCATTCGGTGTTCTTGTCGGATGATAAGAAGTCGGTATTTATCGCAATACCGGACATGAAGCCGACGATGCAGTTGGAGCTTCAACACCTGCTATTTGGGGATTGGGCCCCGGTATATTTTTCAGTCCATCAATTGCCGAACGTCCCATTAACCAGTTTAGGGATTGAGGCCGTCGATTTTCGGAGACTGTTTGCGTCAGATCCAGCTCCTAGAGAGGTATCTGCGAGGAAATCGATAGTCTCTGAAATAAGGGGGCAGGAACTTGCTACGCTTTACGGCTGTGTCGGGTGTCATTCGATCGATGGAACGACAGACGGAAAGAGTGGACCGACTTGGAAAGGACTCTATCGCAGTAACCGCTTATTAAAAGACGGAACCAAAGTGAAGGCCATGGAGGAGTACCTTCGCGAATCCATTCTGGAACCCAGCGCAAAGCTCGTGGCCGGGTTTGATGGGGCAGAAGCGGGCATGCCACCCTATAAAGGAGTGCTTTCTGAGGAGGACGTGGAGTCCTTGGTGATTTACATTCGTTCTCTTCACCGCTTATAAGATAGCTTATGTTCAAGCCCCTGATTTATGTTCTCTTACTGGTTGGAGTTGCCTCAGTTGCGGTCGGAAAACTTAGTATTCTAGAAACAGATACGAAGATTGAGATCAAGAATGATGCCCAATCAGTGCTCACCTATCACAAAGCAGTGATGCCCCCTCCCCAAGGCCAGCCCAAGTACTTTGAAAGAAGTGGATTTATTCACCCCATCAAGAGCCCATCTGGTGGTATCGTTACGGGTATTCACCCGGCGGACCATATTCACCATATGGGTCTCTGGCATGCGTGGGTCGAGACTTACCACGACGGGCGTAATTTGGATTTCTGGAATCTGAAGGAAGAGACCGCGACGATCCGTTATTCAAAAACCCTAAAGCTTATCGAAAAAAAGAACCGGGTCGGGTTTACCGTTCGTCAAGACCATGTGGCTCTTGCCAAGGATGGCCGCCCCGAAGAAATAATACTGGAAGAAGACTTTACGATCGAAGTCGTCCTTGAGGGGGGATCCTATCTGATAGATCACAAAACGGTGCAGACCAACGTGTCCAAGCATCCATTGGAGTTGCCAGCCTACCGCTACGGTGGGCCCCTTGCATACCGGGCACCCGCTAGCTGGGATAAAACGAATAGCAACTACCTGACAAGCGAAGGAAAGGACAGAAATAACGGTCACGAAACCCGAGCCCGGTGGTGCGCTGTTTACGGGCCGACCGAAGTGGGAGATGCTACCGTTGTTTTCATGGGGCATCCCGAGAATCATGATGCGCCCCTACGTCAGCGAATCTGGCCTGAATCCTCAAACAATGGTGCGATCTTTTTCAATTATGTTCCGATTCAAGAATTCCCCTGGTCACTGGAGCCAGGAAACCCTTCGGAAATGAAGTTCCGCATTCTTGTGAGCGATGGCAGGCCTGATACGAAGCAGATTGAGTCCGCCTGGGAGGCGTATTCAAAAAACTGATGTTTAAATTTTCAAGAATCATGCCCGGCGTTGAAGTGTCATCAATTCGACCGCTTTTGTCTCATTTAGGTTAAAATCCCTTTATTTTCGGTCGGTTTACGGAGATTTCGTTTTACTAAGCATAATACCCTCACTAAAACATAGAACGTGAAATTGAGATCTGGTAATTTTATACCCTTGGTTCTCGTCGGCTTTATTGCTGCCCCCTCTTGTTTGCTGAAAGGGGAATCGATGACTCTGGGACAAACGCTCGAGCAGGTACTCGAGGCGAATTTGCGACTTCAGGTCAGCCAGTTGGATTATGGTATGGCCGAAGAGCGTGCGAAAGCAGAGTGGGCAATTTTTGAGCCTCGCTTATTGCTCACATTGGCCCGCGAAGCTAATAACCGGGAAAATACGACCCAACAGTTTCTGAGCCAGCGAGTCAGTATATTCGATGAAACGAACAATATTTATTCAGCAGCTGTGGAAGGAGTTTTACCGTCGGGCGGCACAGTTCGTTTGGGATCCCAGATTCGTGAGCTCGAAAATAATTTGCAGGTTACGAGTAGGAGAGAATGGGAAAGCTATTCCGGTGTTACCTTTACCCAACCGCTTTTAAAAAATCGTGGCTGGAAATCAGTAAGCAGTCAAATCCGGTTGGCGGCTTCTGATTCATCGGTCGCCTTACAGGACTACCGCGGACAGCTTGCTCTCGTATTGTCTGAGTCCGAAATGGCTTATTGGGAACTTGCAGCATCTACCGCTTTTGTTGAACTCAGTCAGGGATCTGTGGATGTGGCGAAGATAGTGTTACAGGATAACAAAGAACGCCTCGAAGCGGGCAAGACGACGGAACTGGAAGTGCTTCAAGCTGAAGCAGGACTGGCGCTTAGAGAATCTAATTTGACTGAAGCCCAACAACGCCGGGTCGATGCCGCTGCCAGGCTAGCTGCGTTTTTGGGCCGTAAAGCCAATCAAGGTTCAATGGTAGTGCCTTCCGAAAAGCTCGATGAGGCTATTTCCACCTTGCCCGCGACTGAAGCGCTGCTTGAAAGCTTTCAATCTCATCCTGCTTATCTGGCACAGACCGAACGCTGTAATCAGGCTGGGATACGGTTGGTTTATGCGGAAAATGAGAGACTTCCTCAACTGGACCTACGTGCGAGCTACGGTTACAACGGACTGGGTGATAACGTGAAGGGAACTTTGGATGACGGATTTTTGGAACGAGACTTCCCGTCTTGGTATGTAGGTTTCGAATTGAGCTACCCGTTAACCAATGGAAAACGTGAAAGGCATCAGGTAGCTGCTGCTCAAATGAGAAAACGGCAAGCGCTCCTCGAACTTTCCGCCATTGAAATCGAATTGATAAATGGCATCCATGTCCTGGTCGACAAGGTCGAAAGTCTCAGAAATCGGTCTGATGCAATGGAGAAAGTTGTCGATCTTCACCGCCGGGTTCTGGAAAACGAACAGGAGTATCTTCGGGCAGGAAAGAGCGAGAGTAGAAAGGTGCTTGAAGCGGAAGAAGACCTTTCCGGGGCGTTACTCGAATCACTGTCAGCAGCGCTTGAATTACGTCGTGCCACCGTGAACCTGCTCGTGCAGCAGGGTAATTATTTATCGAAACGCGGATTCGAGTTGAGTGATCTCGGCGAGATCAAGCCGTAATGAGTCGTTTTCGTTTCCGTTATGCCGGGCTCGCGATCATCCTTTCGATTCTTGCGGGAAGCCTGGGTTCATTCGCAGTTACTTTCGAATCAACGGGATTGGTGCAGCCGATCTGGGAAGCGACGCTCGCTCCCACGGTGTTGGGTCGGGTAGAAAGCATTGACGTAAAAGAATCGGATATGGTCGAAGCAGGAGACCTTCTGATGTCGCTGGAGAATGACTCAGAGCAGTTGGATGCGGATCGTAGAAAAATTGTCGCAGACAATACCGTGGAGATTGAACTGGCTCGAGCAAAGCTCGAGTTATTGCTAGCCGAATTTGAAGGTACTAAACGCATCTACGAGAGCTCAGGTTCAATTAGTAAGGAAGAATTTGAACGGACCCGATTGGATCTTAAACTCGCCGAAGCGGAACTCAAACAGTTGGAGGAACGCAAAAAAGTGGAATGGTTGGATTGGAAGCTTGCTGAAGAGGAGGTATCCAAGCGGCTAATACGAGCTCCTCAAGCAGGTGTCGTCGTAGAAATCTTTCCGAAGGTGGGTGAAGTTTGCGAACCCAGGCAGCCCTTGTTAAAACTCGTCGATATCAGGACGGTAAGAATTACCTTGGACGTAGATGTTTTGAGAACTGCTGGATTGAGCGCTGGAGTGGAAGTGCCTGTGGTTGTGGAAGGCCCTGAAGGCGATATCGCGGTTACGGGTAGTATTGACTTTGTATCTCCGGTGGTGGATGGTGGAAGTGGGTTACGGCGTATACGAGTAGCCATTGAGAACACGGATGGGAAAATTCTTCCTGGATTGCCCGCGCGGGTGATGTTGGTCAACAGTCAGTGATTCGATGCCAGGTTCGCAAAACAGGGGTCCGGAGCGACTCGTAACGGTTTTGGAACTCCGTAATTTTAGCGGAGAACCCAAAGAGTTTTGGCCCCTCTTTCTAGACTGTGCCCGAGAGGTCACCCGAGCAAATCGTGCAACCTTATTTGCCAGAACTTTAACTGAATCCTCAGAAGGTGACGGTGTAGTGGAAAGTTGGAGACCATTGATCTCGATTCCTCACGGAGGAAGTATTGTTTCGGACTCCGAATTACTAAGCTCGGCATTCGCAGAGGGGCTCAGCAGAGACGAGCAGACGGTTGCTTTTTTAGTGGGAGACCAGGATTCCGGAGAAGGGGTTGTCTCATTGAAATTCGAACCGGAAGCGGCAACTGATCCAATGACCCTCAATGCATTGGTAGAGCTGTTGGCTGCTATACCGGAAGCCTGGCAATCCGTGCGGACGACCCGGACACTGAGCAGGCAGCTGGAGGGAGTGACGGGAGTTCTGGACTTGGGTTTGGTCGTTGCATCGCAGAAAAAGTTTTCAGCGGCTTCCTTTGCAGTCTGCAATGAAATTGCTGCGCGCATGCGCTGTGATAGGGTGAGTCTCGGTTGGCAGGACGATGCGGTGCTGAAGCTCAAGGCAATCAGTCAGTCGGACAAGTTTGATGCCCGTAGCACCATCGTACGGCAAGCAGAAGCCGCGATGGAGGAGACTTTTGACCAGGACGAAACGCTCGTGTATCCAGGAACGACGAAATCCGACACCATCACTCGCGAGCATGGAGCTTACGCGAAAGAAGCGAGTGTGCCGCATCTGTGTTCCATCGCTTTAAGAGCCTACAAAGAAACCTGTGGTGTTCTTCTACTGGAGCGTGAGCAGGCAGCCTTCAGTGACGATGAGCTGGCCTTGCTTCGAGTGATGGCGGATCAGGTGGGCCCGAGGTTATTTGATTTACGAGAAAAAGATCGTTGGTGGCCGGTTCGCTTTTGGCGGAGTCTTAAGAAAAAGGCTGCCGGTTTCTTAGGACCTAAGCATACCGGTCCGAAGCTGGCAGGGTTGGGAGTCGCACTGCTGCTACTGTTTTTAATTTTCGGTCGCTTGCCCTATTCGGTGGAAGCTCCAGCCACGGTTCGTAGTAGCGATGTTGTCTTCGTAACTGCACCTTTTGACGGGTTTATTGACGAAGTGTTTTTTCGAGTTGGAGATACGGTGAGTGAAGGGTCAACCTTGGTGACCTTCGATACGCAGGAGTTTCTGGTACAACAAGCCGGAGAATTGGCAAATCTGAACCGTTACAACAAAGAGATGGAACGTGCCCGTGCCCAAAATGCTTTGTCCGATATGCGCGTGGCTGAAGCGCAGGCGAATCAGGCCAAAGCCGTGCTCGATCGAACACGATATCGCGTCGAACAATCCGTAATCAAAGCCCCCATTTCTGGGGTGATTGTGGAGGGTGATCTTCGAAAACGGTTGGGGGCTCCGGTAAGCCAGGGTGATGTGCTATTGCAGCAGGCAAGTCTTGATGCATTGTATGTACAAATCGAAGTGTCGGAGCGGGATATACACGAAGTCCTGGATCAAACGAAAGCGCGGATGCTGTTTGCTGCACAGACGGATGAGGCCTATCCACTTACTATAGAGCGTATTCAGCCGGCAGGGTTACCCACCCAGGCAGGGGTCGTGTTTCGAATACGCGCACTGAGTGATGAGGCGCCTCCTGAATGGTGGAGACCGGGTATGAGTGGTACCGCTAAAATTGATACCGGTTGGAGAAATGCCGGATGGATTCTTACTCACAGAACGAGCGACTGGCTACGTCGACAACTTTGGTGGTGACGAAAGTATTGGGTTATGGGTAAGACGTTTAGCGAATCATGGCATCGGGTGGCAGGGCTCCATGCTCAATTGCGTCCTCAGGTGAGGGTTCGTCGCCAATATTTTAGAGGCGAACGTTGGTATCTGTTACATGATCCGTATAACAACCAGTTCTTTCGCCTGCGTCCCGCTGCCTATGCATTTGTTTTAAGACTGAGTTCTCGCACTTCGGTGGCAGAGGCTTGGCAGATCGTTCTCGAAGAACGTCCGGAAGATGCGCCAGGGCAACAAGATGTGGTGGAACTACTCTCCCAATTATATGCTTCCAATCTTTTGGTTTCAGAGGTCCCTGCCGATACCGCAGCGCTCTTTCAGCGCTACAAGAAGCGGAAACGGCGGGAGGCTACAGCTAAAATTCTGGGTGCGATGTTTGCCCGTTTCCCGCTATTCGATCCCGATGATTTCTTGAACCGCATTAAACCGTTTTCGAATCAGATTTTTAGTCGTTTCGGATTCATGATCTGGCTAGTAGTGGTTGTGTGGGGAGTCAGTGCTGTTACCGGTTCCACAGACGAACTCGTGGCTCAAAGTTACCGGGTGTTGGATCCAAGCAATCTGCCTTGGCTGTTTCTTGTGACCGCGGTGATGAAAGCATTTCACGAATACGGGCACATGGCGCTTTGCAAAAAGTATGGAGGATCTGTCCGGCGGGCTGGTATTTTGCTGATGATCTTTACGCCAATGCCGTTTGCTGATACGACCTCAGCCTGGGGATTCCGTGATCGGTGGCAGCGGCTGCTTGTCGGATTTGGTGGTATGATCGTAGAGGTGTTTCTGGCTGCGATTGCGGCCGTCATTTGGGCTAAAAGCGGGTCGGGATTGGTGCGCGATCTTGCGTTTAATGCGATGCTCGTCGGATCTGTTTCGACCTTACTGTTTAACCTTAATCCGCTTCTGCGTTTTGATGGGTATTTTATTTTGTCTGATCTGTCTGGTATGGCCAATCTTTACCAGCGAAGCCTCAAGTTTTTGCGGTACCTGGCGGAGCGTTATCTTTTCGGTTTGAGACGCGAGATTTCGCCCGCAAATGATAAGACCGAATCCTGGGTATTTGCGATTTATGGGGTGGCAGGAGCAGTTTATCGCTTTGTGCTTTTCGGATCGATTCTGTTTTTTGTTTGGGATCGCTTTCTACTGTTGGGAGTTATCATGGGGTCCGTTTGTGCTGTGGCTTGGATATGTGTTCCCATTGGAAAACTCATAAACTACCTTGTTAGTGGGCCAAAATTGCACCTACAACGAGCCCGGGCAGTGGGATCCGTTCTTGGGATCTTTGTATTTTTAGTCTTGGCGACCCGGTTTATCCCTCTACCGCAAAGCCTTAGGGCCCCCGGTGTTTTGGAAGCCCAGCGTTCTTCGATGATTATCAGTGGATCCAGTGGACGGATCGCGGAGCTTATCACCTTACCGGATTCCTTTGTAGAATCAGGCCAGGCGCTGCTCCGTCTTGAAGACATGGAGCTTTCCCTTTCCCTGCGCGAAATAGAAGCTCAGATTGAAGAGGGTCGCGCGAGAATCAGGCAGGCTTTGGCTGAGGATCCGGGGGCGCAACCGATTCTTCGAGGCTATTTGGAAGCTCTCGAAAGCCGACGGGAAGAACTGAAGGATCGTGAGTCGGCCCTCCTGGTGCGAGCTCCCCATACGGGATGGTGGGTTGCTCCTGACATCGAGGACTCGACCGGTGTTTGGTTACCCCGTGGATCTGCTTTGGGAGATATCGTCGATCCGGAGGTATATGAGTTCCGGGTACAAGTTCCTGTTAACCGAATGTCACGCATCGTATCGGCGGCGGAAGGACCAGCCAGGGTACGGTTGGATGGTCAGCCGTGGACCCGACTCAACGTACGCGATCGGGTGTTAGTTGCTGCCTCTCCCGAGAGCGCGAATGGCGACAGTGAAGACCCAAACCAGGGGCAAACTCAAGAGCCGTCCTTTGAATTTCGTGGAGAGATTGAGCCCGATGAAGACGCTAAGCTCCTCCATGGTTTAGCAGGCGAGATTCGCTTTACCCTGCCGGCCCAAAGTCTATGGCAGCAGGGTAGACGCATCTGGCGGGAGTTCTTTGAAAAGCGAGGACAAACCTGATTACTATGCCCGCGACTCGAATGCCTCTGCTAGAACTACTGGCTGCTCCAGATCCCGAACCTTTACCTAAAGGGTTGGACGCACTGAACCTCTCGTTACAAGGAAAGTTCAAGCGTTTGCGGACGACGCGGTCACAGTTTCTCGCCATGGCTGACAGAGCAGATACTTGGGCTGAAGAGATGTCCCGTATGTCAGATGGTGCGCTGCGAAACCAGCTTGCCGAATTACGGTCCAGCTTTCGCCGGTCTCGCGGTATCGTTGAAGAAGAGGTCATTGCGAGAGCCTTGGCAGCGCTGCGCGAATCGGGTCACAGGGCCTGGAGACTAAGGGCATATCGCGTCCAATTAGCGGGTGTTTATGGTCTTCATAAAGGCTGCCTGATTGAAATGGCAACCGGGGAGGGGAAGACTATCGTTGCGGCGATGGCGGCCGTTCTTGCTGCTTGGACGGGTAAACCGTGCCATGTTATAACGGTAAATGACTACCTGGCGAAACGAGATGCTGAACAGTTTGCCCGCATAGCCAGCTGGAGTCGATTAACGGTGTCCGCGGTTACTGCTACCATGTCTCCGATGGAACGTCGGGAGGCTTACGCTGCGGATGTGGTCTATACGACGAGCAAGGAGTTGCTGGCTGATTTTTTGCGGGATCGTATCGCTTTGGGGACTGCTTCTGATGCGGATCGATTGGCACTCAGGCAGCTTTCCGGAAAAGATAAAGGAGCCCACCAGGTTGTACAGCGGGGCTTCAACCGTGCGATTGTCGATGAGGCGGATAGCGTGCTCATCGATGAAGCTGTTACGCCTTTAATTATATCTCGCGAACGTCCGAATGAATCTCTTCGTCAGGCATGTATAGAAGCGTACCGGCTTGCTGAGCAACTGGAGCCGGGCCGTGATTATAAAGCGGACCCCCGGCATAAACGGGTAGACCTTACTCCGCGCGGAGAGAAGCGGTTGGGAAGTCTTTCGGATCCGTTGCCCCCCCTCTGGCGTGGACCGGATCGACGCCGTGAATTGGTTGAACAGGCGCTCCAGGCCAAGTCATTTTTCTTTCGCGAAAAACAGTACATCGTACAGGACGACGAGGTGGTAATTGTGGATGAGTTTTCTGGGAGACTTATGCCACAGAGGACTTGGCGGGAAGGTCTTCACCAGGCTATTGAAGTCCGTGAAGGTGTACCGGTTACCAGTCCAAGCGAAACCATTGCACGGATGAGTTTTCAGCGCTACTTTCGTCTCTTCCCCCACATTTCAGGAATGTCTGGTACGGCCCGAGAATCGGCCGGAGAGCTGTGGCAAATTTACCGACTTCCGGTAGTCGCAATTCCAACCAATCGTCCAGTTATACGAACGAATGAGTCTGAAAAACGTTTCCTGACAGCGGCCGCAAAATGGGAGGCTATTGTGGAAGAAGTAAAGGCGGTTCATGCAACGGGCCGTCCCATCCTTATCGGTACTCGGAGTATCGAAGCGAGTGAGTCTTTGAATGCAATGCTCACCCAATCGGGACTGATTACCCGGGTTTTGAATGCGCGCAGGCATGCGGAAGAAGCGGTCATCGTGTCGTTGGCGGGAGAAAAAGATGCCATCACCATCGCTACGAATATGGCGGGTCGCGGAACGGATATTCGCTTGGCAAAAGGTGTTGCTGAACTCGGGGGCCTGCATGTCATCGCGACTGAGCGTCATGAAGCAGGACGGATCGACCGGCAGCTCTTCGGTCGAGCAGGCAGGCAGGGAGACGCGGGTAGTTCACGGGCATTTTTGAGTGTGGAAGACGAGTTGTTTCGTCGCTTTCTGCCGTTCCTTATTCGCTACATGGTCCAGTTTACCGGGCACCTCAATCCGGGGCTTGCCAAGCTGCTTATGGGGCCCTTGGGCAATTGGGCACAACGGGTTGCTCAGCACCGGGCCTACCGTCAACGGAGGCAGGTTTTACAGAGCGATCAGTGGCTCGAAGAATCTCTCGGGTTTGCTGGATCCGAACGAACTTGAACGTTTCAATCTTGTGAAAATCAGCTGGCGATACAAAAATTCCTTGCCAATTGGATGCTGAAATCTCAACCCTACTAGTGTCCGCGCGAGCGTTTTTTCCGCTCTGATCGAACTCTCAAACCTATGGGCTCCTCTCGATTCCAGTTAGAACCATTAGAACCACGCATCATGCTGGCGGCAGATACAGCTATGGTCGATGCACTGGTTGTGGGTGTGATTGGAGATGCTGTTGATATAGCTTGGGAGGCACCATCTTCTGAAATGAATACCTTCCGGGGATTCGAATCGGGCGGCCTTTTTGAGGGATTAGAACGCGAGGAGACGAACGATACTTTGGAATCAAAGGCCATTATAGAAGCTCCTGCAACAGGTAGTTCTGATGCCGAAGACGAAGTCGAAGCCGGTGATTTTGAAGAGGTGGTGAATGAGACGATTCAATCGGTTGAGCTGGAAGTGTTCGAAACTCCCGAGAACGAATCAGCCGTCTCTGTCACGACCGGAGACCTCAATGATATTTCATCCACTCTCGTAGCAACTTTGACAGCCGCAAATGCCCCACCGACAGGGGTTAGCGAAAGCAATGAAGTCAGCAATAATCAAGAAATCGGGGATGGTAAGGGATTGCCAACCCTTCATACTATACCGACAGCTACGATAACATGGATATCCGATAGTGACGGATTTTGGGACGTCGGTAGCAACTGGAGCACAGGCGTTGCTCCCACCAGCACAGACAGTGTGCTGATCGACAGAGAAAATGTCGATGTGACGGTGACCGTACGGAGTAACGCTACCGTGGCTTACCTGGTCAGCAATGAGGCGCTTACAATAACCGGAGGAACTTTCACTATCAGTAACGAAGGCGAGCTCAACGATAGTACCGCGTGGTCCGGTGGTACGCTCAGGGGGGGGCAGCTTCTAGGAGATGGCACTTACCTTGGTGGAATGATCATCAACGGAGCGATGACCATTTCAGGAGACAATTCAAAGTTTCTCGGTGGAATATTTTACAACCGTAGCACGATAATTCATGAAGGAGATGGGGGCCTCCTTTTTGCAAACGGAGTACTCAATAATGAATCGGGAGGGGTCTACGATTTTGCAGGTGACGGAGACTTCCGTTGGTGGAGTGGCGCTCAAGGTCAGTTCAATAATGGTGGGACTCTGAGAAAGTCTGCAGGTACTGGGACCACGAGTATGACCGGAGGTGGATCTCGTATTGCATTCAACAATGCAGCTACCGGAGTGATCGAAGCACAAAGTGGGACGCTTCTGTTTAACGGTGATGGTGTAAACACAGGCGGAACGATTATCGTGGCGAGTGGTGCTCTGGTGGAATATGACGGCCCACAAACTTTGACTGGAACCTACACGGGTAGCGGGGCGGGCACGGTCGAAATTTCCGGCAACACGCTTACCGTGGATGAAACAACCGTTTTCAATTTTCCGAATGGTTTGCTTCAGTGGACCGGTGGAACGATTAGCGGCGGAGCTTGGGCAAATACGGGATTCATCACAGTCGCCGGAAGCAGCTCGAAGTTTTTAGGGGGAACTTTAAACAATAACGGGACGATCACCCATTCTGGGGATGGGGGCCTCCTTTTTGCAAACGGAGTACTCAATAATGAATCGGGAGGGGTCTACGATTTTGCAGGTGACGGAGACTTCCGTTGGTGGAGTGGCGCTCAAGGTCAGTTCAATAATGGTGGGACTCTGAGAAAGTCTGCAGGTACTGGGACCACGAGTATGACCGGAGGTGGATCTCGTATTGCATTCAACAATGCAGCTACCGGAGTGATCGAAGCACAAAGTGGGACGCTTCTGTTTAACGGTGATGGTGTAAACACAGGCGGAACGATTATCGTGGCGAGTGGTGCTCTGGTGGAATATGACGGCCCACAAACTTTGACTGGAACCTACACGGGTAGCGGGGCGGGCACGGTCGAAATTTCCGGCAACACGCTTACCGTGGATGAAACAACCGTTTTCAATTTTCCGAATGGTTTGCTTCAGTGGACCGGTGGAACGATTAGCGGCGGAGCTTGGGCAAATACGGGATTCATCACAGTCGCCGGAAGCAGCTCGAAGTTTTTAGGGGGAACTTTAAACAATAACGGGACGATCACCCATTCTGGGGATGGTGGCCTCCTTTTTGCAAACGGAGTGCTCAATAATGAATCGGGAGGGGTCTACGATTTTGCGGGAGACGGCGACTTCCGTTGGTGGAGTGGTGCTCAAGGCCAGTTTAATAATAGCGGCACCCTGCGGAAATCCTCAGGCGTGGATACTTCGAGTATGACTGGGGGCGGTTCACCCATTGTATTTAACAATGCGGTGGCGGGAGTGATAGATGTGCAGACGGGGACTGTTTTGATGAACGGACCGGGCTCGAGTGCCGGTGGAACCTTCGTAGTCGCCGCGAATGCGCTGTTGAATTTCAGTACGTCTCGGACATTGACTGGTAGCTACAGCGGATCTGGGGATGGCACCGTTTCGATCACCGGCGGTACGATAACCGTCGATGACACCACGGTGTTCGATTTTCCGGTGGGCCTGTTCGAGTGGAGCGCGGGTTCCATTTCAGGCACGAGCCTGAGCAACATCGGATCTGTTAAGATAGTCGGAAGTGGATCCAAGTTCCTTGCGACGACACTAAACAATAGCGGAACGATTACTCACGAGGACACCGGAGGGCTTCTCTTTAGCGGCGGTGTTCTCAATAATGAGTCCAACGGTATTTACGACTTCGCAGGGGATGGGGATTTCCGTTGGTGGTCTGGAGCCCAAGGAGTAATAAACAATAGTGGTCTTATCCGAAAGTCGGCGGGTTCCGACATTTCCAGTTTTACCGGTGGAGGCTCAGCCACGATTCTCAATAACACGGGAACTGTCGAAGTGAGCTCCGGCCGGTTCGAGGTGAATGGCCCGGTTACCCAAATTTCCTCGGGAGTTATTTCAGGAGGCACCTGGATCAGCACCGGTGGTATCATGGACCTCAACACAAACATCACTGCCAATGATGCCACGTTGATCGTTGGAGGTGCGGCAGGTGAGATTGTGGGGCTGTCGACTTTAGTAACCAATAATGGAATGCTCGTCGTGCGGGATGACGCGACTTTGGTCCGCAGTACGGATTTGTTAAACAATGGCACGGTGACGGTTGGAACGAACGGAACCCTTGATATTGGAGGCAACTATACCCAGGGCGCAGCAGGCACTTTAGAAATAGAAGTAGGAGACTCCTCCGCGAATAATGGTGCGGGCCGCCTGCAGGTCGCAGGGGTTGCATCGCTGGCTGGCACCCTCCAGGTGAGTTTGGTTGATGGCTATGGCCCACAAACTGGCGACAGTTACTCAGTCTCTAGTTTCGGTGCAAGAGCAGGTTCGTTTTCTAGCCAAGCCGGTGTCGCTCCGTTCTTTTCTGCCTTGGTCGGCTCATCGAGCATACTTCTCAACTCCATCGCCACGGCGGCCGATCTTTCAGTGAGCAATGTGTCAGGCCCCGCTTCCCGCACACCCGGCGAATCGGCCACGATCACGTTTACGGTGACCAATTTGAGTGGTTCCATCGCAGCAGCTTTTTGGACCGATAACGTTTATTTATCAACTGATTCGGTGTGGGATGCGTCCGATGTGCTTTTCGGATCTTCAACGCGGACGAGCAACCTCGCTATTGGAGCGTCTTACAACGGTAGCGTAACGGCCGCAGTTCCTGTCTTACCCAACGATAATTATACGATCCTTGTGGTGAGCGACTCAGGTGAAGTGGTCCCCGATACCAACCGTTCGAATAACGTGGCCGCTTCGGTAGGGACGATTGATATCTCAACCACTGCCTTACAGGTGGTGAGCACAGTTCCCAGTGGAACGGTCAACGCAGCCTTCGGGTCTTTCGATATCACATTCAATCAAACCATAGACGAAGCGACCTTCACCGCTGACGATGTTGTCATTAACGGTCCGGGTGGTCTCATCGCGGTGGGCTCAATCACGGCGCTCGGTGGTAATGCTTATCGGGTAGCTTTTGCTTCCCAGTCTGCAAACGGATCTTACAGTATTTCGGTTGGTCCGAACATAGCAACACCGGGTGGTAGTCTGCTCGATCAGGATAACGACGGAAATCCCGGTGAAATGTCCGAGGATGTCGTAGCATTTGATGTGACCATCGAGCTTCCCGATCTGGTGCCATCGAACTTAGGATTCTCCAACACGACTCCAACCCCTGGTGAAACCATTTCTGTAACCTGGCGCACCAATAACGATGGAGATTTCGCCACCTCTGGTAGTTGGACAGAACGTGTCGTAGCATCAACGGACGCCATCCTTGGTAACGGCGATGACGTCGTTCTGGGCTCGACCGTTATCTCGTCGGCCCTTGCACCCACCACATTTGCCGACCGTTCTTTGGATGTGCTTATTCCGATTACCTTCGACGGGAACTACACCCTGTTTGTGCAGGTGGATTCCACAGGTGCGATCACCGAATCCAACGAAAGCAATCAGTCCACATTCGGTTCACTGACGGTTTCGTCAAATCTGCCTCCGGTCGATCTGGAAGTTACAGCACTCACCGTTCCGGTTACCGCTCAAACTGGTAGTGCTTTTGATGTTTCCTGGACGGTTACTAATAATGGGCAAACGTCTACCGCCGAATCCGCTTGGTCGGATCGTATCTACCTTTCAGCGGATAATGTATTTGATGCTGGCGATACGGTCCTCGGCACCTTTGCCCATTCCGGAACGCTCGCTTCCTCAGGCAGCTATTCGGAAACCCGGTCAGTCACGATCTCCGATTCACTCGCTGCGGGCGACTATACCATCTTCGTCGTAACGGATGTTAATAACCAGGCTACGGAACCCGGTGCTGAAGAAAACAATACGACGGGTAGCTCAACCGTTTCCATAACCCTCGCCCCGGTTCCCGATCTTGTCGTTACCGCGGTGACTGCTCCGGCTACTGGAGTTATATCCTCAAACATCACGGTTGAATGGACCGTTGAAAATCAGGGTAGTGTAACGGCCGTGTCTTCCTGGACGGATACGGTTTACCTGTCCATTGATGGTTTGTTGGTCGGTGCGACGACACTCGGTTCGGTTACGCGTTCAACTTCCTTAACGGATGGAGCGAGTTACACTGGCTCACTTACGGTGGCTTTGCCAAATCTGGTCGATGGAAATTATACGGTGATCGTGGTTACCGATTCTGGTAGCGGAGTTTTTGAGCGGGATAATGAGGCCAACAACGAACGTGCAGCCCTTGCTCCTTTGTTTGTTACTCACCCAGACGTGGTGCCTCAGAATGTGAGCGGTCTGGATACGGTTCAATCCGGTGAGTCCGCCACGATATCCTGGACTGTAGCGAATGAGGGATCTGCCACTGCAGCAGGTCTCTGGGTAGATCGGGTCTATTTGAGTAGTGACGAAACGTTCGGTAGTAGTGACGTCCTGCTGGGAGAAGTTGCTCGACCCAATACCCTTTCTTCTGGTGGCAGTTATGATTCGAGCCTTACAACGACGCTTCCATTGGGCATCGAAGGCAGCTTCTTCTATATAGTGGTTAGCGATGCTTCAGGGGTTGTTGTTGAGGGCACTAGTGGTGAAGCAAACAATATCGTGGTATCTTCCGCTATCACGGTGGTTGAAGGCTTCTATGCAGATCTTACGGTCACCACTGCGAGCGCTCAGGCCCAGGTTATTGGAAACCCGACGGATCTCACAGTCAGTTGGACCGTGCGCAACGACGGTACTGGTGCCGGAAACTCGACCACCTGGACCGACCGTATCGTGCTTTCCCGCGATGAGGTATTTGGTAATGGAGACGATGTGATCATTGCTAATGTGGAGCATTCAGGAGCCTTACCAGAAAACATCAGCTACACGGAAACCCGAACCATCCCGCTGCCGGCTAATCTGGAAGGGCGCTTTACCCTCTTTGTCAAGACGGATGCTACGGGAGAGGTGTTCCAGTCCCCCAACGATGCTCCGGATGTATTTGCTTCCTTGCAACCGGTCGAAGTACTGAAAGCACCCTACGCCGATCTGATTGTTGAGTCAGTGATTGCTCCGGTGGCTGCAATCAATAGTGAAACAATAGAGGTCTCGTGGGTGGTTACCAATAATGGTATTGCTGCAACCAATACATCAAGCTGGAGAGATAACGTATATTACACCACGGATCCTGCCGGAGCCTCCGGTCTGACTTTATTGGGAAGTTTCCTACAAGGCGGCGCCTTGGATGTTGGTGAAAACTACAGCCGCATCGTAGACGTGACCTTGCCGGATTCAGCGACTGGAACTGCCTACCTAGTGGTCCAAACCAGTGGACCTTACGAAGCGATCTTCACGGATAATAATGCTGCTATATCGAACGCAATCGACGTAACGTTCATCCCGCCGCCAGAGTCAGATTTGGAAGTGATCAACATTTCCGCTCCCACCGAACTTGACGACGGAGCCAACTTTGATGTCAGCTGGACGGTACGTAACAATGGTCCGGATACAGCAAACGGAACCTGGACGGATCGGGTTTACCTGGCACCCAATGGAGTATTGAATGGGGCAACGTTACTCGGTTCCATTGCTGCCGACGGTCCACTCGATGCGGGCAAGTCATACTCTCGCACTATCGCGTTTAAATTGCCAACCAAGATTCAGGGTGTCTACACCATCATCGTTCAGAGTGATGTGAATAGCCGGGTCGATACTGCAGTCCGCGGTAACAATGAACTGAGTTCCGGCGCCCTTACTGTTTCTCTCCGTCCTCGTCCGGATTTACAGGTTACTTCGGCCGATGCGCCCGACACCGTGACTGCTGGAACGGTGATCGATGTTTCGTGGACGGTGGCCAACCTCGGTGTAGCTTCCACACCGATCGGTGGCTCTCGTTGGACAGATTCAGTTTATCTGTCACTCAATAACACGCTAGATGGCGGGGATCAGTTACTCGGTAATCGCGACAACGGATCATCCCTGGCTTCCGGGGAAAGCTACACCACGACCGACACGTTCAAGCTACCGCGCGAGTTTTCAGGAAACGCGTTTATCCTCATTGTGCCGGATAGCAAAGACACTGTCGATGAAGGGCCGGTCATAGGGAGAGACTATTTCGCAATTCCTATTGCGATCGATGCGATTCCAGTTCCACCATCTGATCTCGTAGTCACCTCTGTTGCAGCTCCCATTGAAGCGTTCGATGGAACCAGCATTGTAGTTCGCTACCGGGTCGAGAATCGTGGCCCCGGGCCGACCGATGCCAGTTCTTGGACAGATTCGATCTGGTTGACTTCCGACAAAGACCGTCCGAATCCGAGCCAGCTGGTTGGCGACATTCGGCTTGGATCCACGGGTCATTCCGGTGTGCTTCAACCGGGCGAAGGGTACGATGCATCGGTTACGGTTCGGCTTCCGCCTGAAAAACGGGGCGTATTTTATATCATGGCCTGGACCGACTCCAGTGATCGGGTCTTCGAAACGGCTCTGGATGTGAATCTGAATCCCGACGTGCCTAACGATATTAAGGGATCCAACTTCAAGGCTTCCGCTCCGATAACGGTACTGTTGCAACCCTCTGCTGATTTGGTAGTAACCTCCGTGATTGCACCTGCGACCGGATTGGGGGGGGACCAAGTGACTCTGACCTGGACCGTCGAGAATCAAGGGGCGATTGCAACTCAGGTCGATCGCTGGGTGGATTCGGTTTACCTGTCCTCGACGCCGACCTTGGGAGAGACTGGAGCCGTCGCCTACCGCGTTTTTGCTGCGCCGAATTTTGGCACACTCCTTCCAGATCAGTCCTATACGCAAACAGTCACCTTCACGTTACCACCGTCAGCCGAAGGTTCCTATTTCATCATTCGAACCAATGAGGATCCTGCCATCCTAACCTCGGTTGAGGATTCCCTGCTCGCGGAGGTGGAAGCTATCATCCGCAGGGCGGAACTAGAGCTGGGAGCTTCATTATCCGACGTGGATCTTTCGGACGTGCAGGCCTTGAGCCCGGGCCAAATCCGCCGCATTTTGACAGCCCCAACCGAATCGCGTCCGCAGTTGGTTTTCGAAGGACCCTTCACAGATAACAATGAACGGGGTGCCGCTTCGGACGTTACAAATATTCCACCCGATTTGGTGGTTTCGAATGTTTCGGTAACCGGCTCCATTTTTTCAGGGGAGTTAATTGATGTTACATGGACCGTTAGGAACGACGGGGCAGTCCCGGTTTTTGCTGGCACGACCCGTTGGAACGACTGGGTGATGATATCCGAAAAAAATACCTTTGATGTAAATGCAGTAGCTCCTCTCGGATTCCTTACTCACATTCAAAACGCTCCTCTAATGCCAGGTGAGAGTTACACCGCGACAGCGAGTTTCAAGATACCGGAAGGTATTTCCGGGGACCGTTATATTTATGTGGCAACGGATCCGAATATCGGTGGACGACCTTGGAGAATTAACCTCTCGAACGGAACCGGAAGAGGTTCATTCCCCGGCTGGACGACTACGTTTCAGGATCGGGTATGGGAAGGAAGTACCAAGATTAACAATGTGAATGGGGCCAGCACTGAAGTGATTTATCGAGAAGCTGACCTGCGTCTGGTTTCTGCGACCGCTCCCGTGTCGGTCGACTCCAGTGGCAGTTTCCTGGTCGACATAACGGTGACTAACGAAGGAACTCGGGACACACGAACGGACGATTGGACTGACAGTGTCTATCTTTCAAGGGATACGACCATCGATCCGTCCGACAAACGAATCGGAACCCTGCGACGAGACGGCATCCTGGCTGCGGGTGCCAGTTACGACGCTACGATTGAAGCGCGCTTGCCTGATAATATCAGCGGTGAGTTCTATTTAATCGTTATCACGAATGCCGGTTACGGTTCGGCTCCCGGCGATGATCCCACCCGATACCCGGGTGCGATTGGCACTACCAATTATCCCCGTTTGAATGAATATGCTGGTACGGCACCGAATGATAAGCTGGTTCCACTGACTGTAAACTTTGTGCCGGGTCCTGATCTGGTGGTTTCCTCGGTCTCTTCCAACGAAACGGTTTTTGTAGGGCGCAAGTTTACCGTTACTTATACGGTTACTAATAATGGAGTAGGGGATGTTCCGGATCGTACCCCTACCTGGGAGGATGAAGTATATCTTTCGAGAGACCAATTCCTCGACGTGCGAAGTGATACCTATGTGGGTAAGTTCCGTCATGTGGGCGCACTTAACGCCGACGGTTCCTACACGGTGACCTTGAGTCTGGATGTGCCTCGGGGAATTACCGGTCCCTACTATGTTTT
The DNA here is from genome assembly GCA_964352065.1 of uncultured Opitutaceae bacterium. Lineage (GTDB taxonomy): Bacteria > Verrucomicrobiota > Verrucomicrobiia > Opitutales > UBA2995 > UBA2995. The sequence goes on along the minus strand of CAYGQM010000052.1, from coordinate 3,088 downwards.
TGTGCGGACGGACCCCATACTGGGACGGATTTCTCCTCGCGGAGATGTCGTCGAAACCAGTGAGTCCAATAACTCACGGGCTACGTTCGCGCCGATGTTGATCGAACTGCCACCTCCCTCGGATCTGCAAGTTGATTCGGTGGTGGGACCGTCCAATGCAACGGTTGGTGACCCGGTTAATATCTCCTTTACTGTGATAAATCGGGGAACGGAATCCGCAACGGGAGGATGGTTTGACTCCGTATATCTTTCTGCGGACGGCATTTGGGATTACGGAGATATTCAGTTGGGGGTTGTCGGTCCGCCGATTGATGGCCGCGACCTGGCTCCAGGTGAAAGCTACACGGCCACCCTTTCGGCAGTGTTGCCTGCTGCTTTACCCGGCTCCTACCGTCTGATTCTTAGAACTGACAATTTTAACGACATCTATGAAGGCGCTCGCGATGACAATAATATCGGTATCGCTGCCGACGCGCTAAACGTCTCCGTTCCTACCTTAACCGTGGGAGTTCCCGTAACGACCGATCTTTCTGGAGGTGGTGAATTGCTTTACCGGGTTTTCGTTCCCGCCGGTGAAACTTTAAGAGTGTCACTGGAATCCGAGGGAGGGTTGAATGAACTCTATTTGCGGCACGAGGGCCTACCTACTTCCACCACGAATGACGGGTCTTTTGAAGGTGCCCTGGTTGCTTCTCCAGTGGCTGTGGTGCCTACCACAAAATCCGGTTACTATTATATATTCGCGCGTGCGCAGGGTGGTGGTTCGGAAGTTACCCTGGATGCCAGCTTTCTTCCCTTTGGTATTAGCTCGATCAGTCCTGATAATGTGGGGGCAGGACGGTATGTCACCATGACGGTCCGTGGAGCTCAGTTCGATTCCAATGCAACGCTCAAACTGATCCGTCCCGAGTTTGGGGAGTATGTTCCAGTTAACTACGAAGTGGTAGATGCTACTCGTATAGTGGCGGTGTTCGACTTGCGCGAAGCTCCGCTGGGGCTTTATGATATTCAGGTAGCCAATCCCGACGGGACGACGGCCATTATCCCTTACCGTTTTCTAATCGAACCGCCGCAGGAAATAGATATCACCATCGGGCTGGGAGGTCCGGATGAATTGATTTTGTCGAAGGCTGGTTTCCCCAACGCTTTTTACGGAGTATCGCTGGCCAGTCTGACGAATGTCGATACGCCGTATGTATTCCTTCAATACGGGATTCCTCGTATCTTTAATAATACGATTATTCCCGGAGAACGGCTGGAATTCCAGACCAACCTTCAGGGCGCTCCGGGCGTGGACGGTGTCCTTTGGCCGGATCTGGACGGGGTACGCAATTTGGATGGGGTGATCACCACTTCGGGATTCGCACAAGATTTCCGCGCAGGTGGGTTTGATGCACTGACTTTTGGACTCGAAGTTTATCCGGGGCTCAAAGCACTCCTGGAAGAGAACCCGAGGTTCCTTGAAGAGTTATCTGAAGATATTCTGGAAACCCTCCAGTTTAACTTCTACATCTTCGCGTCTGCCACTGCGTTGACTACCGAGGAGTTTATCACCTTTCAGCGGGGCAGAGCCGAAGAATTGCGCTTAAAGATCCTCGAAGATACCGAGGCTCCACAGACGTTGCTGGTTGCGGCGGGAAGCGAGAGCGGGTTTGCCGATTTTTACCTGCAGGCTTTGGTAGAAGCCGGAGTATTGCGCTATGAAGACTCGCCACCCTCCGCGAGAGTCAATGCCGAGTTCAATAGCGAGTTGGCGGTGATGGTCGCAGGTCTACTCGCCCAGGAAGGAGGTAGTGAGATCATCGATAACAGCACCGATGAACTGGCTTCTTTCTTCGAATTAATCCGCGGCTGGGCCAACCATAATCCAGACGCTTTTGGTAGCCCGGCGATACCAGACGGATCCGACTACGATCTCAGCCTGACTCATGAGACCCATTTCGAGGCATTCCTTATCCAAGTAAAGGTCCCTTCCGACTTTTTCTTTTTCCTCGGTGATTATATCGATGAAACCTCAGGCACAGGTCCCATCGATCCCAGCCTGCGCGATTTCCTGAATGGGCCGGGTGGAACGTCTCCGGGTGTGACGATACGAGGGCCGACTGGCTTTGACGACGAGTTGAATTTTGTTCCGGGTAATACGCGGTTACCTTATCAGATAGGCTTTGCCAATCCAGTCATTGGCGAACCCGTACGGGAGATCCGTGTGATTCAGGAAATTGATTCGGATCTGGACATACGGTCTTTCCAACTGGGAACGATTCGTTTTGGAGACCTCACATTGGGAATTCCTCAAGGACGGGGTGCCTACTCTGCGGAGTTTGATCTTACCTCGGAGCGTGGTTATGTGCTGCAAATGTCCGGAGGCGTGGACATCGAAACCGGCATTGCCACTTGGGTGTTTAGAGCTATCGATGCGGACACCGGACTACTGGTTGATCTACCCGGTGTGGGCCTGCTCAGAGCTGGAGAAACGGGTGAGGTAAGTTACACGATTCGTGCAACTCCCGACGCGATTACAGGTGCGGACCTCGATGCACAGGCCCGGGTTACATTCGGGCAGAACTCGCCCATCGATACGAATTTGGTCAGTGCTCAATTGGATAACTTGGCACCGGTCACCGAATTTACGGTTCAAGCAGCTGCCAATGGCACTTACCTACTGAACTGGAATGCCTCCGATGACGTAGGCGGATCGGGAGTCCGTGAGTATTCTGCTTATGTATCCCTTGACGGGCGGAATTACTCCTTGATCGCACTTAGGACGACCGATACCTCGTTCACCTATGTCGCACCGACTGGATCGACGCCTCGGTTCCTGGTTCTCGCAGCGGACAACGCCGGTAACCTGGAAGCGTCTCCTGCCGGGATAAATATCTCGCGTTTCCCACCTTCTATCAATCTGGGGTCGATACCGTTAACGGTGCCTTTCGATTTGTTACCATTGCCAGAAGCGGACCAGCCCGATGCCCCATCGGTTAACCCGTTGTTCATTCAAGCCTTGGCAGGTATCCCCGGATTGTTCCCTAGTGCTAGCTTACCTGGCTTTGATCGGGTCCTTGAGCCGTTTGCCGCCTCAGCATTCGCT
>CAYGQM010000051.1:1746-52519 GCA_964352065.1 uncultured Opitutaceae bacterium | reverse complement strand
ATAATACCAATGGATTAAACGTTCGAAAGTCTCTTGACAATATTACCCATAGCAGAGTCATTCCTTGATTCTTGAATGGACAAAACCAACCTGCAAAGAACCAAAATGACGTCAGGTCTTGACTCTTGACAAGTCGGAGGTAGCCGAAAGGCAGATCGGGGTTTACCAGATTCTTTGTTTGGCGCGGCGACATCAACTTCCAGGAACTCCCCTTGTCCAACCTCTAATTGACCATGCTCCAAAAACTCGGCGTCGAAACCGACCACTTCACCGACAAGACGAACACGCTGCCAGAGGTGTGAAAAAGATTCGTGTCAACCTTTTTTTCAAGAATCATGGAATGACCCCGTAATCCCCCCTTGGAATGACCCTTTTCTCTAACCCCTTTTCTCTAACCCTATACGATTTCATTGAACCTTTTTTGAAATAGGACTCATAAGAGGGTCAAAGTTCGATTATCAGTCATTGTAGGTTCTATATCTGATATTTGTGTATATTACCTCTTTAAGCCTTCCCAAACAACCAGCCTCATAGCATCTTTAATGAACCGATGAAGATACCTCTCAAGCTACTTTTCCTCGTATGTATGGTTTGTTTACCTATGAAGCAGATACATGCAGAGCTTCGGGCCGGGGCAGCCACCAGCAATATAACACCACATTTGGGGACTGCATTGGATGGAACGATTTCTATCAATGGTCCAGTGGTAGCGATACACGATGAACTTCACGCACGGAGCCTGGTTTTGGATGATGGAGAAACACAATTGGCACTAGTGGTTTGTGATAACACCATGATCGATCGTTCTGTTCTTGATCGTGCAAAGCAGCTGATCCTCGAGCAATGTGGATTGCCCACGAACCGCATTCTTATCTCAGCCACTCACACTCATGCTGCACCTAGAGTAACTCCAGGTTTACATAACAATCCACTTAACGATGCGTATGAAACCTTCCTGATCCGGCGCATTGCGGATGCCGTGCTACAGTCCATCGGTAACTTGGCTCCAGCTAAGGTCGGTTGGACGCATTTCGACAAGCCCGAGTTCGTGCACAATCGTCGTTGGTTCATGAAAGAAGGGAGCCACATGGGGAATCCATTTGGGAAAACCGGGGATCAGGTTAAAATGAATGCGCGCGGTGACGGACTGGTCAAACCGGCCGGTCCGGTAGACCCTGAAGTGTTCGTGTTGTCGGTTCAGCACTTGGACGGACGGCCACTGGCCTTGGTTGCCAACTACGGAACACACTACGTAGGAGGGTATGAGAATGGACATGTGAGTGCAGACTATTTCGGCCACTTCTCAAAACATATGGAAGCGTTGCTAGGATCGGAGGAACTCGAACGCAACGGCCCACCCTTCGTCGCCATGATGTCCAATGGAACGAGCGGAGATGTTCGTGCCACTAATTTAAGGGCACCTAATCAAATGGCTGCCTGGGAACACATGAAACTAGTGGCCGAGAGTATAGCGGGGGACGTAATGACTGCGTACCCTACTATTAAATACCAAGAGGATGTCTCGTTGGCGATGGAAGAGACAGAGCTTTCTTTAGGCGTTCGAAAACCAACATCCGATCAAATAGCATGGGCACGAAAGGTGTGGGAGGATTATGAAAAGAATCCCACCCAGAAGTTTGGTGGGAGTTCAAATCCGGTAGTGTATGCCCGTGAAACGTTAGCTTTAGCGGATTATCCAGATGAGAAAGCGATTGTTCTGCAGGCGATCCGAATCGGAGACCTGGCTATTGTAGCTTCTCCTTGTGAAACATTTGCCGAAACGGGGTTGGCCATAAAGCGGCGAAGTCCTTTCAAGGATACCTTTACCATTGAACTGGCAAATGGTTCCGACGGCTACCTACCGACGATCAAACAGCATAGCTACGGCGGCTATGAAACCTGGCCAGCGCGTTCAAGCCTTCTGGAGGTTAGCGCCGAACGGAAGATCCGGTCTTCTTTGCTGGATATGCTCGAAGGACTGAAGGGCAAACCATGAGAACCACATTCCATTCGAATGCCCCAATTGCCTCATCGAACTCACTTAAAATCGCATAAACCGGACACAGCGGCACCAGCTAGACTGGGCTTGTAACCATCTTTTATGTCTGTTGAAATCTTATATAGCGTATTCCCCACTTCCCATGAAAACACACCTATCCAGACGAACATTTATAAAAGCCAGCTCTGCCCTCGCTGGATTCTCGATTCTACCTTCCGGGTTGTTATCAAATTCACCGAACAGCAAGCTGTGCACCGCGCATATTGGCATTGGTGGTAAGGGTTGGACGGATACGACACAAATTGCTGCGGATTCGCGGACGGAAGTGGTCGGACTTTGTGACGTGGATTTACTGCACCTGAATGGGGAGAGCCGAAGAAACAGCAGACGAGAGCGAGAGAAAATCTCATTTCCATCTGCCAAGAAATTTCAGGACTATCGTGAGATGCTGAGTCAGCTGGGTGATAAGATTGATGCGGTTTCAATCTCCACGCCCGATCACACCCATTATCCAGCCACGCTTGCAGCCATGGAGCTTGGCAAACACGTCTATACTCAAAAACCACTGACGAACAATATTGCCGAGGCCCGTCACCTCATGGACGTAGCGCGAGAACACCATGTGATTACCCAAATGGGAATCCAGAACAAAGCCAGCGAAGCTTATCGGATGGCCACCCGGTTTATTCGGGATGGCCTGATTGGCAAGATAGCAAAGGTCCATGTATGGTCCCACAAAGACTGGGGACACGACGGCCCACCCTATACCGGAGAAGACCCCGTGCCGGAAGGTCTCGATTGGAACCTCTGGCTGGGAACCGCAACTGCACGCCCCTACCTGGAGGGGAAATACCATCTTGGCGAATGGCGACGGATCATGGAATACGGCAGCGGAACACTCGGCGATATGGGAGTGCACATTTTTGATACGCCTTTTGATGCGCTTGGCTTGGCACCACCCCTCTGGGCCGAAGCGACCTGCCGTGAACCCAACCACTTCAGCCTTCCTACACAGTGCGAGGTCAGGCTCGGGTTTAATCCGACCCCACTTACCACCAAGCAGTTTGAATGGACTTGGACTGACGGTGCCCTGTCACCCCCACAAGGCCCCGACATGACACTGCCTGACGGAGAAGAAATACCACAACAGGGCGCTATGTTCGTGGGAGAAGAAGGACGCATGTTACTCGGCCACGTCAATGGGCCTCGGTTCTTCCCACGATCCATTTATGAGAAACTCGAAAAACCAGATCTGGGTCCACCTGTGAATCACTACGGTCAATGGATCGACGCCATTTTCGGTAGCAATACCCAACCGGCGGCACATTTCGACTACTCAGGAAAGATGATCGAAGCCGTTCTTCTGGGTGTGATCGCGGGACGCTATCCTGGTCAACGCATCCAATGGGACACAACTAAAGGCACGGTCACGAATCTTCCTGAAGCGAATCGGTTTGTCGCAATGAAGCATCGTAAGTTTTAATACGAACGACGCCCCGGATAGCTTAGTTCATTCAATTACCCGACCGATATATGAAAGTACTAATACGTAACTTAGACAGAAAAACTACCGAAGAAGAGCTGAAAGCTTTATTTCACGATTTCGGGGCGATACAATCATGCAACTTGGTCATCGACCAAAAAAGTGGTGAGTCCAAGGGTTTCGGTTTTATTGAGATGCCCAAATCAGGCGAAGCAAAAGCAGCCATCAAAAGTTTAAACGGTAAGACTGTAGGTAAAAACAAAATACGGGTTAAAAAAGCTGAAGCCAAAAGCGAATAACCATCCGCTAAGCGCAGACGCCGTAAGCGGCGTCGGTTAGCTTGACGTTCACCCCTAGAAAAAACCACGATGACCACCATAAATCGACGCTCTTTCATAACCGCTTCAACCGCAGCTTTGCTCTCCTCAAATCTGAGAGGACAGTCGATTCGACCTGTATCCAAAATTCGGATCGGGCAGATCGGGACACTTCACGCTCATGCAAGCGGAAAAATCCAGACCATTCTCGCCCAGCCAGATGCCTATGAGTTGGTCGGCGTAGTTGAGCATGACCCTGAGCGCCGTCGCAAGATTGCTGAAAACAGTGCCTACGCCGGAGTCACCTGGATGACCGAGGAGCAGCTACTCGAATCGAGTGGACTTCAAGTGGTGGCGGTTGAAACGGAAGTATCCCAACTAGTACCCACAGCGTTACGGTGTATCGCCGCCGGCAAACACATCCACCTGGACAAGCCTGGGGGAGATTCGCTTCCGGAATTCAAGCAGTTGCTCAAGCATGCAGCGTCGTCTCAGCGCATTGTCCAGATGGGATACATGCTTCGTTACAATAGTGCCTTTCAATTCATGTATCGAGCTGTGCGAGAAGGCTGGCTCGGAGAGATAATGGAGATCGATTGCATGATGGGTAAAATGGCCGATGACGAGACGCGAGATGCCATCGGACGTTTCCCCGGCGGAGGCATGTTCGAACTGGGAGGCCATGTCATTGATTCCGTGGTGCATATGCTTGGAAAACCGAAATCGGTGACTGCCTATGCCCATCAAACGCTAAGTGACGGGGTCGCCGATAATCAATTGGCTGTTTTGGATTTCCAACAGGCAATTGCCACCGTACGCATCAACCATCGGGATCCGTTTGGAGGTCCGCGTCGGCGATTTCAAATATCAGGAGACAAGGGAAGCCTTGAAATCCAGCAACTCGAGTCGGGAAATCTCATACTGTATCTTGATGAGTCAAGAGGCGGCTACGCGAAAGGAGTGCAGCGACTAGCTCTCGGCAAGGAAGGGCGTTACGTTGGAGAGTTTCGGGATCTGGCTAAAGCAATCCGGGGAGAGAAACCGTTAGATTGGTCCTACGAGCATGATCTAAATACGCAAGAGGCGTTACTGCTCGCGTCTGGTATGCCAATCAATTGACCAGACCGTGGGGTGCATTGAAATATAAACTGAGAGTGGATACGCGAGGACTTCTAACAACCGCGAGATAACTCCACCCCACCAGCTGGTCAAGTATCGCGTCAGGTACTACTGGTATAGTTTTCAGGTATCTCGATTCCAGCTAAAGCCAGGAGATCGCGCCTCACTCCGGTGCTTTATGATTTCTCGTATGTAGACGAGACCCATAGGCGGCAAACAATGACTATTAGATTCTGCCGGGAAGGTCGTTTTTTGAGCGTGGTGCCCGGTATTACTCATCCCGCGATCTTCCAGCGTAGGCGAGATCGGGACGCTGTTGGGCAAAGACATGAAAGACGTGATCGGCAAACCCGGAACCAGCTTCGGCGTAGAGGTTGAACGCGGTATCGAGCCCCAGGTCCCGCAGTTCTTTTACCTCGTCATCGAATTTGCCGGTAGCAGCGACGACCCCTTCAAAGGCATGGCGTTTGAGTGTCTCAGCCGCATGCACATTGGCGCCGTGCTTTGGCATGGCCAGAACCACGAGGTCGATATTCTCCTTCACGCTGACACGTTCCCAAAAATCGGAATCTGTGGCGTCGGCCAAGAGGACGTTGCGCCCTGCTTCCCTATGTTTTTCAACGGCTGCGGGATCACGGTCGAAGCCAATCACTTTGTCCGGATACCGGTCATGCAGACTCTTGTAGGCGGCGACGCCCACCCGGCCCATACCAAAGATGGCGATGCGTTGCCCGTCGGTATGGATGGGTAGATCATCCGGGTGCTGACCTTTCGTTTCGAAACGTTTCAGGAAGTCGCTGATCGGGTCGTACAATTCCTCAGCCTTTCGGCAGAGGGGAGCCACAATCAAGATACTTGCCGAGAGAGAGAGAGCCATCGCGATGAGCCAATCACTGGCGATCCAGCTTTTCCCCACGGCCAAGGCCAAGACGATCAAACCGAACTCACTGTAGGTGGACAGCGTCAAGCTCGACAACCAGGCGGTGCGCGCTCTGAGATGGAATCGGGTAAGCAAAAAGAAGAACGCCAGACTCTTCAGTGGCAGTAAGCAGACCAAAAACAATGCCCAAAGGACGGACTCGATCGAGAGCGATCCTTGTAAGCCAATTTGCAGGAAAAACCCGACCAGCAACAGGTCCGTCAAGCCTACCAGCGATTTGCTGAGTTCTTTTGCCTTGGGGTGAGAGCCAACCAATACGCCGACAAACAATGCTCCCAGATCGGCTTTCAAACCGACGACAGTAAAGCCTCCTGCCCCCACCACCAGCGCGAGGAAAAGTCCGCAGAGGGTTATCATCTCCCCGTGTCCTGAACGTCCGATCAAAGCTTGAATCCATTTGCGCCCCAAGAGGAAGATCACGAGTAATGGTATCGCCCACAGCGTCGGACTCTTCCCCGTTGAAAAGGTTAAAAACAAGACCGCCAGTATATCCTGCATGATGAGCATACCGATAGCGATTCGACCGTGCATGGCTCCCATATCGCCACTCTCACGCAGGCTCTTGACCGCAAACACCGTGCTCGAAAAACTCAGGGCAAAAGCTACCAGCAGGGCCGTCGACCAATCCAACCCCGCCGTGTGTCCGAGCAGCGCCCCCACTCCCACCACGGCCGGTGTAAATAGCAGCAGAACCAGAAGGGTATGCAAAGAGGTGCCCGCCCAGATCTCCGGACGCGCCAAGGTTCGCAACCTTAGCTTGAGCCCGATACTGAAGAGCATGAGCGTAACTCCCAGATTCGCGATGGTATCCAGAGCCGGACCTCCCGTTTTTCCGAAGGCTTGAAGTACGAAACCGGAAACCAGGAAACCCACCAGCGGTGGCAGCCGAAACTGTTGGGCCACCAATCCGAAGAAAAACGCGATCGCTATGAGCAGAGCATCCATAGGCAGGCGCAAGCTACTTTCATGCCTGCTCTCCGGTATTTCCCTAGGTCCTTGGGCCTGGCACCGGATCCATGGCACCAGAATTGAGGACGTTACATTCGCTGGGAGGTAGACCGAACTTTCCCATAAAACCACTTGAAATTGTTCATGAAGAGTCCGAACAACGAACAGAGCCAAATAAACAGAAATCACCTAAATAGTGGACCTTTTCACGAGTCTCTCAGGCCAGACAAAACGAAACCTCCATAGCATCGCACGGGACATATGAGTCTCCATCGAATCAGATATACTCGCTTAAAACTCTCCGATCTTCACCCGTAGAAAGTGTGCATTCGGAGGAAGGTCGATTTGTCTAACGTACATGGAAACGCGCTGCTGATAAACGCCCACGGGATCACGGTAGGTGTAGGTCTTTGACTCCGGAATGGTGATCCAGTTTTCCAAATCTGACGTCACTTCCAGTCGTAGTTCATGGGGAACCTCCGCCAGATTCAGAAAACACTCTACACCCAAAGTCGGTCTCGTCCCTTCCACGGAATTGACCAACCTGACTGGCGTTTCAGGAGATGTATTCACTAAAGAAATACCCCGCAGAAAGTGAGCTGCCAACAACTCTACTGGTTCCTCGAGGTACGCCTCTGACTCCGGCGGTTGATCAGGATCGGCGATCATAAGATCTACCCAGTCCTGATATATGGTTTCCCAATCCTGCGTGGAAGCGCTTCCATCGAAGTAAGTCCTCGCTTTGGCGAATGCAGCCTTACCGATCTCGGACCCCATAATTCGTCCACCGAAGTCATCCGCAGCGACGTGGATACCGCCATAGAGCCGTGAGATGCCTGCTTCGTCAGCCGCATCGAAATAGGTCGCCCAGGTCAATGTGATGTCCTCCTCCGGCCCACTTTCAAACTCCAGAAACTCATGAGCCTTCGCGGTGAATGAACTGATACCCCCGGGAAAATACGGATCGCCCGTTATTGCAGTCAGGACCGCAGCCGCCGCGCGACTAAAGGTGCTGTGACCGGAGGTGTACCCGGCGAAGGGAGGGCTGACAAAGGTGTCCCGTTGGTAAGGCAACCACTCCACCGCGCGGACCCAACCGACACCACCGAGGTCAGTGATTGGATTTTCAGGGATTCCCTTCCAGGTAAAAACGGCAATCTCCCCCTCGTGCCCGAACAAATGAGCGTGGCGTTGTCCTTCCCCGGTGCTTTCAGCCGTGATAACCTCGACCAAACCCGGTTTCAGAATCAGGCCATTCGGATGGTAGGAAGGACCGGCCGGATCACTGCTCTGGCCAAGTCCCCCCATGTAGCGGATCATCGTAATGGGTCGTGCGTAATCGTATTTCCTTTTGGCATCCCAACAGGCTATGGCCGCATCGGATACGGCTCCATTGATAGCAAAATAAAGCTTCACGTCCCATTCCAAGTCATCCAACGGATCACCGGAGCCTTCGAACCGTCTTTCGAACAGTTCATGGTCACTCACGTAATTGGCAATCGCGTTCCAGTGCCCGGGCGGAGTCTCAGAGCTAGGTCCATCCGCCCAGAACTCGGCCAGAATCCTTCCATAATCTGCCCGAAGGACCTGGTTCTCTTCATAAGGGTTTCCCGTGTAGGGATTCACTGGATACCCAGTGCCGTCATTGGTCCCGAGTGAATTATTGTGACGCGCCCTGGGTGAAACATCGATAACCACACCATCGGTGGGATCCAACCAACTGGAAAACTCAATGACCTGCAAAGCGGCTTCTTTAAAAAGGAGGTCTCCCTCTCCACCGAGGTAGGGCGGAGGACCCGGGTCGTTATAAACCGAAATATCGTCCGAGCGGCTAAGCGCAAACGGAACGACTCCACCCCAATTGGACCCCAAAAAACTTTGAATCGCCCGCCCGATAACGATACCATTCTGCAGAACCAGCGAGTCAAAGGCAAGTGGTTGCCAACGATTCGGATCACTGACCGATGTCCCCGGAAACTTAAAGACCAGGGGCGGGTTCACAGAGGTGTATCCATAGGGATCCTCGTAGGTATTGCGTTCGTTGGACGCATCGGACCAACCATACGCAAGAACCTTGGCCGCAATACGATTGCCCACCGCAGAGGGAGAGTCACCCCTAACACTGATATTTCCCGGGTCATAACCCAGGCGTACGAAGCGTTCTGTCAACGCAGGCGCAGTGATTTCCATACTCGGCGAAAGTCGAAACCGGGATCTGAGTACCCGGTAGGCGGCGTAACTGATGGCTTCATCGCGAACGGCCCGAAGCGCTGCAGCATTATTCCCGAAAACCGATAGATTCAAGTTCTCCTCGGCAATATAAGGAACCGCTTTTCCCGTGACATCGTAAGCCGCCCACGCATCCCACATGGCCGAGGATAAAGTGAAGAGGTTCCGCGAATGCACCGTGGGTGCCGGATAGTCGAGGCGTATAGCGTCCAACAATTCCTCCATCCACTGACGTGCCACGGACTTTTCAGTAAACCAGGGGCGCACCCGTACCCGTGCATGCTCAGAGTAGGCCGTTCCCAGAGAGTTGGTCGCGGTGGCAAAATATTTTCCTGCGTCCTCTAAATCCACCGATGGAATTATCAGGGTTAGGGCAGTTTCCCCTTCCAGCAATTCACCGTTGTGAAACCATTGAATGGTCGAATCAGAGCTCCTATCCAGGGCGACTCTCAATTCCATCGTATCGCCCGGCCGCAACAGTTGTTGTTCTGGTTGCGCCGTGAAGATTGGAATGCCTGTTTGCCCTTCCAGAGTCAGCATACTCAACCAGCAAACGAAGAGAATGCGGGCTGATAGTATTGAACGCGACATCCCCTTAGGGGAAAAATTCGGAGCGGAGTGTCAAGGCCTTTGCTCTTGGCTGCGTCAGTCAAAGTAAGATTTTTCAATTTTGTCGGGCAGGAGCGGAAATTAGTTTGAACGGATAAGCGTTCCTTGATTAATGAAGTTCTGACTTAAAAACAACGTCGTGACCCCGAAAGCCGCATTGATGTGCTTCTGTTGACGGCATCATTGAAGAGGACTATCACCTCATCACCTATCTCTGGAAATATGGCAATGAGTTGTCTAACGTCGAGCGTTCCTACGAATGCTACATTGTGAATGTCGAGATAGCAACAATCAGTAGAGCTCAACAGAGGAACAGTGAAAACCGGGGCAGCGTCATTGATTTAGATTTCAGCTCAATTATCAGCGTTGGGACGATTGAGTACAAACAGTATCACCAGTTCCATTGCCACGGTGACAAGTCTTACAGATGATCCCCCGTCGACCTTGAGCTCAAATCAACGACCAGCCAACAAAGCCTGAAAGTCATTCCAAAGCCTTGAACGATCCTGACTGACGGAAGCGACTCCGAGGTTGACCTAATGGACCGGTAAGCGGGAAGTCGCCTACCTGAATGCCTTGGAGTTTTTCAAAAGTCGATCGAGGCAGTACGCATCCAACTACTTTTTACCTTTACCCTTTTTCTTGGATTTCGATTTTTTGGAGTCTTTTTTCTTACCAGACTTTTTGCTGCCCTTCTTGGATTTCTTCTTCGACTTGGACTTGGCTTTATCTTTGGAATTCTTGTTACCCTTGGACTTGGAGGACTTCGTTGCTGATTTCGATTTGCCCTTCGGTTTTTTGGCTTTTTTCTCGTCGACGGAAGCGACGGCCTTGGCCGCTAGTATAACGCCTTGAGCGCGAACGGGACCAAACCCCGGGACTACACACAAGGATTCAACGTCGCTAGATGCGATGGCTTCGGCGGAGTCGAACCCGTATTTGGTGAGCATTGTAGCCGCCGCAGGACCGATGCCTGTGATATCTGTTAGAGGGGTTTTCATAATAAAATAGGTTTGGTTTTAGTTGTCTTGTCTGATTTCAGAACGACCAGTGTAGTCAACGCAACCTACGGGTCAATACGCAGAAGTAAAAACGTTGCACCCGTTTAGTATGACACGGCTCCCAGAGCGCCCTCTCCAGAGTAATAACCAATCCACGCCTCTGATGATTCCCAACCGTTAAGTCGCGAACCTATTGAGTCCCTGCGGGAGCCACGACCTGTTTTGCAAACAAGCAGCATTCACCATCTTTGTAAGCTTAAAGATTTAGTTCATCCCCCGGTTGCGACCGGATCAACCCAGAGAAGCCAGCACGATTCGACTTTGTCACCAAACTATCAAACCAGGTCGCCTTCAGATAGCTCGCTACATCCGGACGATCACTACCGGTAGCACCAAGTCCTATGACAATACCCGAAGAGTTGGTAACGATCACCCACTCCGCTTCTCGTTTCCCCTCGGGGCCCATTCTTACCCAACCATTGATTACATCCAGATCCGGGTCACCCACTCGGTTTTCAAATAAGTCGATATGGCCCAGGCAAGATGGTTCGGCCTCATTCGAAACGTCAGTCATAACACCTTCTGGAATCGGTTTCCCTAACCAGGTAAGGACTCGGAGTGCTGGGGAGTCGCCGTGATGTTGCCTGTAATAGGGCCACACCCGGTCATTGATTCTATCTTGTTCGGGTGACAGTCCCCGGTGGTTGGCCTTGGTCTGAAAGGCTGCAGCGATTGCTCCGTCTTTTATCATGAACTGCCTACTGCGCAGGGCATCATCGAATAAAAAGGAGGCTCCTGATAATCCCAGGTTCCAAAGCAAGAATCCAACTACCACCAGACGTTTTCCATGGGTATTGATAGGAGAACGAATCAAGAACAGACCGGGCATCGCTACCATAAACAGAATGGGAATGAGCATATACCTTGAAGCGAGGCTATCGCGACCCAGCGCCGTCAACAAACAGACACCGACACAGTACAAACAGACCAATACACTCCGCAATTGTCGTTCGTCTATCACATCGCGCTTCACATATACCCTGAAAGAAACGAAGGCAAAGACCCCCAGTAACAGATAACCCACGACGTAGGTAACCTTATAACTAAAACCATCGAAAACCAACGGAGCGGCCAACTGGAGCGAAGCAAAATGGATCACAGAAATAAGATCGAAAACCACCTCACCGGAACCTCCATCGTGATGGGTGAAATTGATCTTACTAAAATATAGAGCGATAACACCCGCACTCACCAAAAGCGCCGTTAAATACCCCTGCCACTTCCACCGGGCCAAAAGCCCATGTATCAACAATGCAGGCCAAACAACCAATCCCCAGCCGAAACTGAAGGTGGCACAAACAGCCAGGAAAGAACACACCAGCACCCGAAGAACCTGACGCTGCCAACTGAGTTTCGAAACTGAAACGGCAACCGAGAGGGCACTGACCGAAAAGAGCACCGACAGGTACAGGTGAACCTGATTGGGCCATACCAGATTCTCCCAATTCATAGGAGACAGGATAAGCGCACAACCAGAGAGCGCGATTGCCACAGAGGTTATCGCTGGTCGGGTAGATTCACCCCGATTCCGTCCAATAATAATAAACACGGTAAGCACCGCAAAAAGCTGCATCAATAGCTGCGGCAGCAACCCGTATGAATCGAACACCTTATAATCGAATCCCCAAATCAACATGGCCAGATACGGTTGATGTTCGTTAATCGTAAATCCGAAAAGGTCGGGCGTTAACAAGTTTGGAGCATTCCCACTCGCACCACCCAACAGGAAATCAACGACGTTAACCATATCCCAATCGGGTGCGATGTCTCGATTCGCATACATGAACGCTGAGGATCCGATACAGATCACCACTCCCAGGACGATCGCAAGGCGAACGAACCCGAGATAGAACATATCGATACCAGGGACAGGTTTCATGAGAGCAAGCCCATTTTAGGTTTTGGAGGATTCACATTGATCAGTGGAACAGGCCGTAGTCGGCCAAGGAGGGATCTTTCAACCGAAGCAACTCATCAACAAGCTAATTGTAAGTATTTCTAGAGGACCGGAAAATAAAGACATGATGACCTGACTTGCCTTTTCCGGTCGAGCAGCCGGCTTGACCGTGCCTATATGGCATCCGAGGCGTGCTCGCCTATCCGCACGGCTGCAATCATGTTTACGAATCAGACGGCTTCCATCGTAACTACGTAATCGCTGCTCGGGACCGTTGCGACTTCACCATCGACCGTATTCGATCTGTGACTACAGATTGCCGGGGAGACGATGCAGTTAACAGCGAATACGGCAGTTTTCAATAAACACGAAATAACGCTAAAAGACCCCAAACAGCTTACTCAAAGGACCACCGAAACAGTTTCGTCCGGTCCTTGATCAGAATTCCGTCTTTCAAGATTACGGGCGCTGTCCACGTGGCACTTTCAGCAACTTCGTAGGTAGCAACTGCACGATAGTTAACCTCACCTGACGGAATAATCTCCAACATAGCGTCGTCCCTGAGTACAACGATGTAACCGGGGACGGTAAGAAAGGTCGCGTATTCACCCATTCTAGGTGGGCCCTCCCATAGAATCTCCCCCTTAATAGGATCCAGGCGAAAAAACTGTCCCCGCTTGAGGTGCGAGAGGCCATAAAGACTACCGTCACTCATCACAGCCGTCGCCATGTTGAGCGAGACGTCCCGCTGGTGCCAATTTTCGATAACTTTCCAGCCACCATTCTCCAGTCGAGGCTCGAGACTTCGGATGCCGCGATTCTCTCCCCCCACCAAAATCCTTCCTTCATGATAAACCGGAGTCGGAGAATTCTGATTCGACCCGCTATGAGGCAAGTCATAATCCCATAAACGCCGTCCGGTTGCACTTTCAATACCCACGACGGACTCATCATTCCACTCGACGATCTGCCGCACTCCCTGAAGCTCGACCAGTATAGGCGACGCATGACAGGCTCCATCCTCGCCCTCTGTCCAGACTTCTTTCCCAGTCGCAACATCGAGAGCTACCAAAACTCCAGCATCATCGCTTCCAAAATGCACGATCACCCGATCACCGTCGACCAGTGGCGAGGTCGAGTGACCCCATGCAGGATGAGTGATACGAAATCGATCAGCATAATCACGCCTCCACAACAGTTCACCCGTATCAGCATGCCATGCAGATAGAATTCCCGTTACACTCAACGTAAAGAGCCGACCATCTGCAAACGTGGCATTGGAAAGCGGACCATCTCCATGCCTCTCTCCGGGACTGGAGATCCTGTAATCTACCCGATAACTTTTCCGCCAGATCGTTTTCCCCGTCTCAAGATCCAGACTCCATACGACTTCGTCCCCTGCCTGACGAGCGTGTTGATAAATACGCCCGTCCACCACTACCGGAGCACTCGATCCAGTACCCACGTCTAGACTCCACGCTTTCTTTAGCTGCCTTGGCCACTCGGAGGGAGGGTTAAAATACCCCACTCGACCATCACGATCCGGGCCCAACCAACCGGGCCAATAGACCTCTGTGGCATGGATTGCCACCTGCGAAGACAGGAACAACAGAGTAAGAAAAAGACGATTCGGCATTTTATTAACTGGAAGCATAGAAAAAAGGACTCGGAGGAAAAACAGCCAATCTTCCGGACAGGCGCGGTATTCATTCAATTGACCCAACAAGGCCAGAAACAGAACAGAGTCAACTAAAGCACCTGGTTTCAAAATCGCTCATCGAAACCATATACGCGATTCAGCATCGAATAGCTCGATCTTTATCAACCAGGAACTGACTGAAACGATATTTGACCTATGACCTTCATCCTTTAGACAAAGACGGATGCCTATCTTCCAGACTGCAAACCCCACTCCGAAGGTCCAAGCTTTTTGGAGCTTTGTCGGCTTTGCTTTAGGAGGGCAATCCCTACCCTATCCGCACACTCATGAACACGGAACGCCTAAAACACCTGAGCTCTATCTATAGGTCCGGTTTGATCGATGACGTAATTCCCTTCTGGATACGGCATGGCATAGACCATGATCATGGAGGCTATTTCTCGATACTGGATCAGGATGGATATCTACTGGATTCGAACAAAGCGGTATGGGTGCAAGGTCGTTTCGCCTGGATACTCGCGACCCTCTACAACTCCATCGAGAAAAACCCGGACTGGCTTCGATTGGCCAAACACGGTCTTGAATTCCTGGAACGCTATGGAACGGACAAGCAAGACAATCGAATGTGGTTTCTCCTGACTCAAAAAGGAGAACCCTTGGAAAAGAGCGATAATTACTTTTCCGAGTCTTTTGCCTGCATCGCCAACGCGGCCTATTTTCAGGCTACGGGAGAACCTGTTTATGCCGAACGGGCAAGTCGACTATTACGGACGTTTTGGGAACAGTGCCAGAACAAGGAGCTGAACGTAGCTTCGCCTGATTGCGAAATTATGCAGAGCGAAAGATCTTTTGGCAGTTCGATGATTGCGATCCATGCCGCACAGGTTTGTTGAGAAGCTGAAATCGCCGGAAATTGGGATGCCATCATTGATACCTGTATCACCGATATTCGGGATCACTTTGTTCACCCTGACATCGAGTGTGTTATGGAAACGGTGGCTCTCGACGGATCCCGTCTGAATCATTTAAAAGGACGCACACTGAATCCCGGGCACGCCATCGAAGCAGCTTGGTTCATTCTGGAAGAAGCCAGGCATCGTATGAAGGACAAAGCACTCTGCCATCTGGGGACCCAGATGCTGAAGTGGATGTGGGACCGGGGCTGGGACGCTGAATGGGGAGGAATACGGTATTTCGCGGATGTCGATGGTAACCCGCTCGAGGACCCATTGAGTGATATGAAATTTTGGTGGCCTCAGAACGAAACGATCATAGCCACTCTCCTGGCCCATCTCCTGACGGGCGACGAACAGTACGCACGCATGCACCAACAAATACACGACTGGGCCTATGCCCGGTTTCCGGACCCCGAATTCGGCGAATGGTTTAGCTACCTCAATCGCGATGGAAGTGTAGCTGTTCCAACAAAAGGCAGCATCTGGAAAGGCCCCTTTCACTTACCACGGATGCAATGGAAATGCTGGCAGCTATGCGAACAGGCGCTCGACGAAATCGGAAGGGGCGATCGAGACTAGAAACGGATCAAGCCGGTGGTTTTTTACTGCGGTACATCCGCTTCCGCTGCTCCCTCACCCTCACCGTGGCCTCATCGGAACCATCATGAAAGGATCCGAACCAACGATCCCAGGGCGCGTCAACGGTTCCATAATTACACTCGAAGAATCGATGATGCAATTGATGGTGAAAATCGGCCGCATCTACCACACTCTTGTCCTTAACCAATAACTTTTCGAAGCCTGCGTGAGAAAAAGCCGGGCCCAGGCATCGCCCGTAGATATGCACCAAAAAGATCACCGGATGGGATGGTATGACAAAGTGAACAAGCACGGAGGAAACATAAATAATCTGCTCAACCGGATGCATGGACATTCCCGACCAAGGACCGATATGGATATTCCGGTGATGCAGGCTATGAACCCGTTTATAGAGTGGCGGCCAATGGAGTAAGCGATGAATCAGGTAAAAGTGCGATGAGGTGAGCACTGGCAGGATTAGCAACCAACCCACAAAGACGATCGGATGCTCAGCGAAGGCCAAGCTTGGCACTACATCATTGGCCAGTCCCCAAAGATAGAGTACTTCATAGACACTCCAGGTCGTGGCTCCTCCAGCCAGCGACCAGAAAACATTGTCCCAAACCTGATTCTTGAATGAGAATTTGCGGCTCTTTTCCCAATCCTCACGAGGATCATACTTGAGCCGCTTGCCCTGCGCACGAAAGGTGAAAAAATACAGATGCAAGCCGCCAGTGATCACCAGCATAAACAGGATATTGCGTAAAAAGACGGAGGACACCCAGCCCCACGACAACGTCTTCATAGCAGATAGATCCTGAAGAAAATAAGAATAAACCAACCAGGCCATGAGGAGAAACAAGACGTTCCGGGATACGGTTACCCAGCGTTTGGTGAGCGCCAACACCCAAGCCTTCGGGCGCGGCGGCCAGTCGAAAAGTGGCGAAAAAATAACAGGGGTTGTGTGATTCCAAGTTTCACGACCCTTATTGGCGTTCTGGGGTTTGTCCTGCGAATCTGTGTTGCTCATACGTTTCCCTGCTTTCTATGACTCTGTTCAGAGCGAATGAAACAGGTGAATCACAAAATTCCCAGTGCTTGCAATGTAGATCAACAGTTTTTTGCAGAACGGGTCCATCTATGTGAAAAGCACACCTAAGTTCATTTATGACTCCCCAATACGATCCTTTGACTGCAAAGTCTTATGGTAGCACCTATTCAATCAACAAAACATTACCCTATGATTTCAAAATCAATCATCGCCCTACTGCTTCCAATAGCCTTGGGAACAGCCGCGTCCTACTCCAAATCTGAGGACGATCTACTGACGAACAACTCCTACGCCGGTCTGAAGATTGAAGCCAATGTCGCTTTCACGGAGGGTCCGGCATGGCACGCAGCTTCCCAAAGCGTTTTTTTCACGGATATCGTTAACAACCGCATCATGCGCCGAGTTTCTGACGGCTCGCTGCACGTTTTCAGAACTCCTTCCAATCGAGCCAACGGATTGGTTTTTGATCGGGAAGGCCGACTCATTGCCTGCGAAGGGGAAGGCAAGCAAATCACCCGAACCGAGCACGACGGGTCCATAACTGTTTTAACTGCCAACTACAAGGGGCAGGCTTACAATTCGCCAAACGATTTGACCATCGATGCCCACGGCCGCATTTACTTTACCGATCCTCGTTATGGACCCCGGGAAGGCATGGCTATTCTCGATCCCGAGGGCAGCCCCGTCGAAGGCGTTTACCGCATAGACCCAGATGGATCGGTCACACAGATTTTGGCACACGAGATTCACCGTCCCAACGGCATCGCGCTATCCAAAGACCACAAATACCTGTTCGTAGCCGACAATGCCAGCGGTCAACCCGGAGGAAACCGCAAGCTGTGGCGTTTTGCGCTAAGGGCGAATGGAAGCGTTGAAAAAGCGAGTCGCAAGGCACTATTCGACTGGCGTTCTGATCTGGGCATTGACCGCGGTCCAGACGGTATGACGATAGGACAAGACGGAAACCTCTACGTGACCGCTGGTTGGAATTTCCATGACCAACCCGTTGATACACCTCGCAAATACAAGGCGGGAGTGTACGTTATCGATCCTACGGGAAATGGGCTCATTCGCTTTCTCCCTATACCCTTGGACGATATTACCAATTGCACATTCGGTGGCAACGATGGAAAGACTCTGTTTATCACTGCCGGGCACCGATTACTCAGTCTGCAAATCGACTCACCGAGATAGCCATCCGGTCTATTAGAACAGAGACGGTTCTTCAGGAAAATCACCCTTCTCGCGTACACAATACTTCCGACTCTTATTACCATATCACTTTCTCATAAAACCGTCTTTTAACCCCTTGCCCATTTCAGCCCGGTTAAGAACATACATACTATGCAAGAGACTCCCTTACGCACCTCGGTTATTGGCAGTTACCCTTTTCCAGGCTGGTTGGAATTTGCCTCCCGAAACTTAACTCTATTTGGCGTAAACGACATTCAGGAGATGCAGGAAGATGCCGTGATCGCAGCCATTCACGATCAGGTAGATGCCGGATTGGATGTGATTACCGACGGTGAGCAAACACGGTTTGATTTTAACCTGTCATTCTACGGTTACATAGAGGGTATCGAATTGGAGAGTGCTTCACCCCGTATATTTGGCCCCCCCGCTCACGACCAGCGTGGCAAACATGAGATCTCGGGTGAACTCGCCGCACCGAACGGATTGGGTGCCGTAGAAGAATTTGAGCGGCTCAAACGCCTCGCTCCCAAGGGCCAGAAACTCAAAGCGAGTATCCCTGGCCCTTTCACCATGAGTGGTCGCTTACTTCCCAACGAACAATACCCACACCGGATGGCGATCACCGAAGCGCTGCTCCCCATCGTACAAAAAGAAATCGAAGCCCTCGTCGAAGCCGGTTGCGAAGAGATCTGCGTCGATGAACCCTCCATGAGTTGCTACGCTTACAAAGCAGACCCAGCCTTATTCGTAGACCTGTTTAACCGCACCGTGGAACCCGCCGTGGGCAAGACCCGCATATGCTCGCACCTGTGTTTTGGAAACTACAAGGCACGCGGTGTTGGCAAACGGACCCCCCGCGCCATGTTTCCCGCCTTCCTCGATATGCATGTGGATGAGATGCATATCGAAACCTGCACCACCAACTTTGTCTTTCTAGATCTTATCGAAGCTATCAGTAAGAAAATCGACGCCGCCGTGGGAATCATCGACGTAAAGAGTTACTACATCGAAACTCCCGAGGACGTAGCTGCCATCATCCGCCGTTGCCTTGAGTTCGCTCCGGCAGATCGACTCGTTTTCGCCCCCGATTGCGGACTCTCTCAAACTGCTCGCTGGGCAGCGAAAGAAAAACTGAAGAACATGGTAGCGGGAGCAAATATCGTTCGCAAGGAACTTGGGCTTCCGAATGCCGGATGAAAAGCGCATTTCAAAAAGACGAGACCTTATTGAGCGACATTGAAACGGTTCGTAAGGATAATTCAGATACACTCTACACCTGGTGGTTGGGTCAAAGTGGATTCCTGGCCATGTCGGCTGGAAAGACCGTTTTATTCGATCCGTACCTTTCTGATTCGCTCACGAAAAAGTACGCCGAAACTGACAAACCTCACACCCGCATCACTGAGCTTGTCATCGATCCAATCGAGCTCAGAGGAATCGATGTGATCACATCCAGCCACAATCACACGGATCATTTGGACCAGGAAACCCTCGCGGCATTGTTTGAATCTAATCCTGACAGCCAATTTGTCATACCAGAAGCCAATCGAGCATTCGTGGCAACCCGCATGGGCTGTGATCCCGATTGGCCGATTGGTCTCAATGATCGGGAATCCATCGAACTAGACGGTATTTCATTCCATGGTATCGCCTCTGCCCACGATGAGCTTAAAACCAACGAACGCGGTCAACATCACTTCATGGGTTTTGTGATTCAACTAGGTCCTTGGACCATTTATCACAGCGGCGATACACGACTCTACGAGGGTTTGATAGAACGACTTAACCGATTTAATATCGACCTGGCATTCCTGCCTATTAATGGCTTCAAGGCGGAGCGACGGGTAGCCGGAAACCTCAATGCCGAGGAAGCCGCACAACTCGCCGCAGATTGCAGTATAGCCACGACCATTCCTCATCACTACGACCTGTTCGAATTCAACACCGCCGACCCTATCGATTTCGGCACGGCTTGTTCAGCCAAAGGGGTAAACTGCAGAATTCTCCGCAACGGCGAACGCGCCACGTTCCCTAATCCCCAGTCTTAATCGTTATCCTGATCTCTACTCCCGCTCCTATCATTCCACATCCTTAATCCTTTTCACTATGACTCCCACCCAAGACTACCTCCAAAAATCCCGTGGCCTTATCGAGGCCGTCGCCGCTCAGGAAGACGCTATCAATACCGCCGCCGATTGGTTCACGGAAACCATCTTGGCGGGCCGCATGGTTCACCTCTTTGGCTCAGGCCATAGTCGCATTCTGACCGAAGAAATGTGGCCACGCTACGGATCATTTCCCGGCTTCAACCCCATCGTTGAGCTGTCTCTTACCTTTCACAATCTAGTCGTCGGTGCCAATGGACAACGGCAAGCCATGTACCTGGAAAACGTTTCGGGACTCGCCGAACAGATTGTGAGAAACTTCGACCTGAGCGATCAGGATTGTGCCTTGGTGGTTTCTTCCAGCGGCTCCAATCGGGTGCCGATTGAGATGGCTGAACAGTTTCAAAAAGCAGGCGTCAAAGTGGTCGCCCTGATCAGCAAACTTCACTCCGAAGCCTCGACGACCAAAGACGAACGCGGAAAAAAGCTCTCTGATTTTGCCGACCTGGTCCTCGATTCGGGCGCGCCCGTCGGCGATGCCATGGTCTATGTTGCGGGTTTGGACACGCCCGTTTCTCCCGGTTCGACCGTCGGCGGTTGCCTGATCGTAAATTCTATCAAGGCAGAGGTTGCCCTCCGTCTGACCGCAGCCGGTCAGCCGCCCAAAGTGCTTACCGCGGGAGCGGTGGTTGGTTCTGAGCAGGCCAACGCATTATTCCAGTCTGCCTACGATGAACATGGACGTAGAATCGCAAAGTACTATGCTGAACTCGGTATGTAAATAATGACTAAGACTTGGAAAATTGTAGGTATTAACTTCGATCACTTTCACATGGGTGATCTGCTTCGACAGACCTTCGATCATCCGAACGCGGAGATCGCAGGCATCTGTGATGACGATCCAGCACGCATGCAGGAAGCCATCAGAAACTTTTCGATCCCTGACAATCGTGTCTTTACCGATATCAATGACTGCATGCGATCGACAGATCCAGACTTGGTCATCATCTGCGCTTCCACCGCAAGGCATGCCGAATACGTTGAGAAGATTGCCCCCTACGGGAAGCACTTGTTTATCGAAAAACCCTTTGCTGATAATCTGGAAGGCGCGGACCGCATGCTCGCCGCGATCAGCGATGGCCAGCAACTCATTATCAACTGGCCACTCCGCTGGTATCCATCCCACGCAACCGCGTTTCGCCTCGTAGACGAAGGGGTTATTGGCACAGTCCGGGAGGTGCACTTTTATGATGGCAATCGGGGACCGCTCGCCCATGGTGCAGACAAAGTCGTTCTCGACGTCACCGCCGATCGAAAGGCCGAAAGCTGGTTCTATAAACGAAGTGAAGGCGGCGGCTCATTACTGGACTACCTCGGTTATGGGACAACACTGGCCGCTTGGTACAATGGCGGAAAAATTCCTGAAGAAGTGACGACTGTTACCGGCGGTGACCCAACCCTCGAAGTCGACGAACATAGCATCACGGTTTGCCGTTACGCGGATGGCACCCTTTCAAAGTTCGAAACGAAATGGGGAACTTTTACGGATCCCTGGACTCACCAACCACAACCCAAGTGCGGATTCAACATTGTAGGCTCAGAAGGGACCATCGCCTCTTATGATCTTGAATCGACAATTCGAATACAGACTCGCGACTGTCCGGAAGGTAAAACGGTCCCATCCGATGACTTGATTCACCCATTCCACGCACCCATCCCTTACGTCCTTCATTGTCTGGAGAACCGGTTACCTATCGACGGCCCCCTCAGTGCAGAAACCTCGCGTATAGGACAAATCATCGTGGACGCAGCTGCCAAAAGCGCAGCTACAAAAACGACTATTACCCTTTGAGATATCGACGAAACTTTACAGCTTCTACACGGCACTGCGAAGACGCAGTAGCCCTACCGATTCACGGCGTTTTGGTAGGGCGAGAACATCCCTGCTCTGCCGCTTTCACCGAACAACAGAAAAACCACGGTTGAGCACATGTCCGATGACACCAACTACACCCTCGAATCAGACGGCAAATTAAAACAGATCCCAGCGCCAGAACTCGATTATACACCGCGGCTTCCCAAGCACTACCGCCCAAAAATCGGCCTGATCGGTTGTGGAGGCATCACCAGCCATCACCTGAGCGCTTACAAACAGGACAACCTGGACGTCGTAGCCTTGTGCGATTTGAACCGTGAAAGGTCCGAAGCTCGCAGATCAGAGTTTTACCCGGAAGCAACTTGCTATGAAGACTATCACGAACTCTTGGCCAAACCAGAGATCGACGTAGTGGATATCGCCTTACATCCAGGACCACGAGCGATTGCTATCGAAGCAGCACTCAACGCCGGCAAGCATGTGCTCAGTCAAAAGCCGTTCGCGCTCGACCTGGACGTCGCAACCCGACTTGCCGACCTGGCCGAAGTAAAAGGCCTGAAGCTTGCCGTCAATCAAAACGGTCGTTGGGCACCCTACGTGCGGTATATGCAACGAGCGATCAACGACGGACTCATCGGTGACGTCCACAGCATCAACATTTTCCTGAATTGGGATCACACCTGGATCAAAGGAACGCCCTTTGAAACCATTCATCACATCATCCTCTACGACTTCGCCGTCCACTGGATCGATATGGCGGTAAATTTCTTCAACAACCAATCAGCAGAATTCGCCAACGGAACCTTAAGCCGCGCAATTGAACAAACCCTAGAGCCCTCCATGATGGGTAGTGCCCTTATCCAGTTTACCAACGGTTTCGCAACGCTCGGATTCGACGGCCATAGCAAGCATGGCAATCTCGAACGCTTTACGATCACCGGCTCCCAAGGAATTATCAATGCGTCTGGCGCTGTCTGCAAAATCGCCGAAGTAACTCTCGAAACAGAGGAAGGTATAGCCACCGCCAAGCTCGAAGGCGAATGGTTCAACGACGGCTTTCGCGGTACCATGGGAGAACTGCTGTGCGCCATCGAAGAAGACCGTCAGCCATTCAACTCGGCCCGTAACAATCTGGAAACACTCGCCGCTGTCTTCGCGGTGATCGGCTCCGCTGATAGTGGACAAACCGTGCAGGTCGGTAGCCACCGGCAGCTCGACGAAAAGTGTCAGCCTAAATAACGAGTCAGCGGCATAGCTGGAAGCTATTGCCCTACCCATCGCAAACTACTCAAACGGTAGGGCCATTGCGTCCCCGCAATGCCGAGACTCAGCGTGTCGCGAGAATTACTTGATATCGCGGTCGACATGCCGCCGCTGATCCGTCTCTCATCCACTTCTACGACATTCATGAACCATTCCACCCAACGGCATAGCTGGAAGCTATTGCCCTACCCATCCTAAGCCAACAAAACGGTAGGGCCATTGCGTCCCCGCAATGCCGAGATACTCAGTGCCGCCACATCGACGAACCCACTGAGAACAACAGCCCGCATACAAAAACGTTGCCGGATCCTTTGAACCTAAGAGAATGGGCAACGATGTCCGATCCCCTCCCTCAAAGGAAACAGCTCGTCCATACTCCACCCAGTGGGGTCTCACAATCCGAACTCTATTTCATAACCATCAACGGAAACCCTCGTGGTCTCAACCAGTTTGCAAGAAATCCACTCGGTCAGCTAATCCTCGACTCAGTCAAATTTCATCACACCCAACAAAACTGGTATTGTCGGCTCCTCGTTATCATGCCGGACCATCTTCACCTGTTGGTGGCCTTTCCTCAGACCACAGGAATGAAACAATTCATCACTGCCTGGAAGTCCTATTTATCCAAACAATCTAACGTTGTTTGGCAGCGCGATTTCTTTGATCATCGTATACGCGGCTGGGAGAGCCTTGAGGCCAAAGCCGACTATATTCGGCAAAACCCAGTTCGCGCAAAACTAGTGACCCAGTTCGAAGAATGGCCTTGGCGATGGGAAGCTGCTGGTACAGCGGCATAGCTGGAAGCTATTGCCCTACCCACCGCAAGATACCCAAACGGTAGGGCCATTGCGTCCCCGCAATGCCGAGATACAGCGTGTCCCGAGGATTACTTAATATCGCCGGTCGACATGTCGCCGCTGATCCGTCTCTGAGCCACTTCAACCACATTCATAAACAATTCCACCCGGCGGCATAGCTGGAAGCTATTGCCCTACCCACCCTAAGCTCAAAACGGTAGGGCCATTGCGTCCCCGCAATGCCGAGATACAGAGCGTCTCATTCACCAACTAAAGACTAGCTCGCAATACCGGTCGAGGTGCGAGGACCCTCGAACTGCCTGTCGAGGTGTCGCCGTTGATCCGTTTCTGAGCTACTTCGACGACGTTCGTGACCACTTCTGCCCAGGGCATAGCGATCGTTGTCAGATTCAGCTGCTCGGCAACCGGGGCGTCGTCAAAACCAATGATCTTGGGCAGCTCAATACGGTTGGACTTGGCATAGTCTACCAACGATTGGGCTAGACGGTCATTCGCACAGAACACGACTTTAGGAGGCTGCTTAAACAAAAATGCCGCTGCCTTCAGGCCGTCTTCATAAAACCAGGAATCCGCATAGTAAACCCTCGCCTTAGAAATAACTTCGAGAAAACCACTCACCCGATCGAGACACCGTTGATCCGTTTCCGGGCCACCCAATACCACGACGCCATTTGTTTCGGTCCGACCACTTACCAACTCACCCGCAGCAATACCGCCGGAATGATCGTCGACACTCACCGCATCCACATAAGCACCTGAGAGTCCCTTGGGAGGGGCCTGGTTAATCAGCAGGCAATAGCGCCCTACTTCGACCGACGGACGCGGCAAGGGAAGGCATTCCCAAAACACTGGAAGACTATGAGTTAGAATCTGAAGAGATGGACTATCCCAACGAATTTTCACAGAGATCCCAACCCGTTCGAAACCCTGAACCAGGCGATCACGCAACAGGGCACCAAAACTGCCCCCTCGTTTCGCGCGCTCATTCAGAATCAGTTCAACGCCCGTAAGTAAGGACGCCTCACCCCGCAGGTACGTTCCGCTCCCGGGTTTCCGAAACAAATACCCTTCCGCGACCAATTCCCGCATAAGCGTATCCGCGGTCTGGTAACTGATCTCAAACCGCTGCCCCAAGGCCCTATTCGACATAAAGCGACTTCCCGGTTGATAATAACCGTGCTCAATCCTACGGATCAGTTTCTCTTTCAGCTCAATGACTTTTTGCGAACGCGGGCGGGCCATAAGCTGCGAGCGTTACCAGATCGGTTTCTCTGTCAACCGTTCCCTTATTCCTTGAACGAAACTGCGCTACAAGACTAGGCTCACTCTATGTTACTTGAGGGCAAAGTCATCGTCATTATCGGCGGAACAACGGGTATTGGCGGAAGTGCCGCAACAGCCTTTGTGAAAGCGGGAGCCAAAGTCATCGCGGTCGGTCGGTCTCAAACCAGTTGCGACGCCCTTGCCAGTGAATTGGGCGATACCGTACGGACCTTGGCGGCAGACGCGACAGCCCCAACCACCGCCGAACAGGCGATCGATCTGGCAATCGACTCATTCGGACATTTTGACGGCCTTTACCATGTAGCCGGCGGAAGCGGTCGGAAATACGGCGACGGCCCTCTTCATGAGATCACCGACGAAGGTTGGGAAAAAACTCTCAACTGGAATCTGACCTCCTTATTTCAATCCAACCGGGCGGCAGCCAAACGCTTCCTGCAACTCGGCCATGGCGGAAGTGTACTCAATCTGGGATCGGTTCTGGGCTATTCCCCCTCCCCCAAGTATTTCGCCAGCCATGCCTACGCCGCAACCAAAGCAGCCATCATTGGTTTTACAAAGTCGGTGGCCGCTTATTACGCCGACCAAAATATTCGCTTCAACGTGTTAGCCCCTGCCCTGGTCGAGACGCCTATGGCCCAACGGGCCGCCGAAGATGACGCCATCCAGCAGTTTATAAAAACCAAACAACCGCTTGACGGAGGGCGAATCGGCATACCTTCAGACTTGGAGCAAGCTGCCGTCTATTTCCTCGGCGATGGATCCAAGTTCACCACCGGCCAAGTCCTCTCCATAGATGGAGGCTGGAGCATCAGTGAAGGCCAATTTTAAAAACGATTACCCTTAAATATCTACATCATGAATACAATACCCCAAAATTCAGATTCGAAGAATCGACGCACTTTCCTAAAAACCATGATCGCCGCAGGTGCCGCGCCTCTAGTCATGCCGTCCCTCGGCTCAGCTGCTCACCACGGTAAGCAGATCAAGCTGGGCATTATCGGCTGCGGTGGACGCGGCCAATGGCTTGCCAATTTATTTGCCAAACATGGCGGCTACGAGCTGGTAGCGGGAGCGGATTACTTTCAGGACAAGCTGGACGAATATTCCCTGAAATTCGATGTGCCAGCGAACAAGTGTTACTCCGGCCTGAACGGATATAAAAAGCTGATCGAAAGCGGAGGCGTGGATGCGGTCGCCATAATCAGCCCCCCCTACTTTCATCCGGAACAGGCCGAAGCCGCCGTGAAAGCCGGGAAACAGGTATACCTGGCCAAACCGATTGCCGTGGATGTCCCAGGAACGCTGTCCATTGAAGAAAGTGGTGCTCTTGCCACGAAGACAGGACTAACCTACCTGGTGGATTTCCAGACCCGCGCCAATGAGTTTTTTGTAGAGGCTATCAAACGCGTACATGATGGGGCCCTCGGTAAACTAAGCTTTGGTGAAAGCTTTTATCATGCGAATGATCCGTTCAAAAATGCACCGGAGATCCTCGGACCCGACCCTTCGAATCCCGATGCCCGTCTACGCATGTGGGGCGTCGATCAAACGCTTTCCGGCGATATCATTACTGAGCAGAATATTCACACACTGGATGTAATGAGCTGGATCATGAACAAGGATCCCGTGAAAGCCTATGGAACCTGTAGCCAAACGGTTCGGCCCTGGGGGAATTGCAACGACCACTTCTCAGTAATTTATGATTATGGCGATGGCGTGGATGTCAGCTTTACCTCCCGACAATTCGCTGCTCACGGCACCAAACCGGATGGCATCCGCAATCGTATGTTTGGCGAAGACGGCACCCTCGAAACCCAATACTCGGGACCAGTCCTACTTCGCGGTATTCAAGGAAGTTTCTATCGCGGCGGTGACTCGTCCGGGCTTTATGAAAGCGGTGCTGTTAATAACATCGCAGCCTTCTACGATGCAGTAAAAGCCGGTGATGCCTCCAATTCCACCGTCTCTCCCAGTGTGCAGAGCAATTTGGTCACCATACTGGGCCGGGAAGCCGCTTACACGGGTAAAACGGTCACTTGGAAGAAACTGATCAAATCGAAGACTTCCATGAAACTTGATTTGGAGTTAAAAGCATGAACCGCCGACAAGCCTTAAAGACCGGAGCCACCCTCGCTGCGAGTGCACTGGTATCGCCCACACTGTTCAGCGCTCATCACAAGGGTCATACGTTCAAGCTCGGAGCCTGCGATTGGTCCATAAAACGCATGCTGGAGCTCGGGGCTTTTCGTCTTGGTCAGCAAGTCGGCCTGGACGGTGTCCAATACTCTTTCGCCGAAGCAGGTAAGGGCTGGGATCTTCGCACGAAGGAGAACCGGGATGCAGTGCGCCAGGTCGTTCGATCAACCGGAGTAGGTATGTCCTCCATGGCGATTGGTCTGCTCAACAAAATTTCCTTTGCCAAGACCGACATGGGTGAACAGCTGGTGCACGAATGTATCCAAACGATGGCGACGCTCAAGCAAGAAGCTGCCCAACTGGACGACGAGTCACTCGCCGTAAAGACGTCCCCCGACCTGGTCCTCCTCGCCTTCTTCGGTGAAGGCGACATCAACGGCCAGCAACACCTGCTCGATGCCACCATCGAAAAGTTGAAACGCGTCGCACCCAAGGCCGAGAAGCACGGGATCACACTCGGACTGGAAACCTGGCTCAGCGAAGCCGACCACCGCTACATCCTCGAAGGCGTTGATTCACCCGCGGTAAAAGTGTACTACGATGTGGCCAATTCCAATAAGATGGGCTACGACATTTACCAGGAGATAAAGAGCCTCGGCTCAGACAACATCTGTGAGATCCACTGCAAGGAAAATGGCTTCCTCCTCGGACAAGGGTTGGTTGATTTTCCGCGCTTTAGACAAGTGGTTAAAACCATTGATTATAAAGGCTGGTTGATCATCGAAGGTGCCATTCCTCAGGGCATGGCCGTAGATGAGGCCTATCAGCATAACCGAGAATACCTAAGGTCTTTGTTTGCGTAGATCGTTTCGCTCACAGGATTCCGCGGTGTCGGAGCGTAACCCGATCTCAAATTCTAAAAATACCTGTCATGCGGCGAAACTACCGTCTTCACTTCGTGCCCTGGACGATGATGGAGTAATTACCTATATTCACCCTAAGCGATTCAACCAGCTGAACTAAGTGCTTTCCTAACTTGAACCTAAGCCACTTCGGTACACGCTGCACCTACTGACTCTGATACAATGCTGAAGAATCCACACAACGCCCAACGCCCCAGTCGTGACCGAAATCTAAGCTGGCGAAGAGGATCGATTCTTCTTTTTGGGCTAACACTTATCTTTAGCCTAACTTTACCCATGCTATCCGCAAATACCATCGCCTCATTTGAAGATCCCGATGCCCTGGAAGACTGGGCTATTGTAAACGATACCGTCATGGGTGGCGATTCACGGAGTAGCATTGAACAGACTGAAGCAGGTAATCTGCTTTTCAAAGGTGATCTATCTCTGCGAAACAACGGGGGCTTCGTCTCTATCCGCAATCGCCCTGGTCAACTCACACTACAAGGGGCTA
The DNA here is from genome assembly GCA_964352065.1 of uncultured Opitutaceae bacterium. GTDB lineage: Bacteria > Verrucomicrobiota > Verrucomicrobiia > Opitutales > UBA2995 > UBA2995. The sequence continues at coordinate 23,579 of CAYGQM010000051.1, read as the reverse complement.
CCGGGATAGCACTCAGCGTGCGGGGAGATGGACGAACCTACTACCTCGACCTTCGAACTGATTCGCAAGCTAGAGCCGGTTCATTCCGGGCACCCTTTACAACCGTCAACAACGAGTGGACGGAGGTTTTCCTTCCACTGACTGATTTTGTTCGGCAATCGTTCGGACGCCTGGTGCCCAACTCCGTTCTAGAACCACGAAGAGTAAACTCTATCGGCTTTACTCTATCGGACAAACAACCGGGACCTTTCGAGCTGGAAATCGAATTCGTGAAGCGTGTAAGCGATGCGACTGCGAATGATTCCCAGGCTGCGGATTGGAGTCCTTCAGCATCTACCCAATCAGCAAATCCACAAATGCTTATCGAACTCGCGATTTCCAGAGGCGTCCCCCTATTCAACAGTGGGAATACGGCTGCCTGCGCAGCCATTTATGAAGTAGCCTGTACCGCACTCATTTCCATGCCAGACATTTCAGATACGAACATCAGTACCCTCCGACAAGCCCTCAGTGAGATCAAAAAAACCACCGACGATTCTGATAAAGCCTGGATCTTACGCTACGCTCTAGACAACACTCTCAGAAGTTTGCTCATAAGCGAACGGTTTTAGAAAACCCGTTACGATACCGGGAAAGTGAAAACCGTGTTCCCTTTCTGCTAATCCGACAAACGGTAGCAAGCACAGGAATCAGTAAAAACACAGCTAACCCCCGCTGAAGGTCACACATGAGTCCTAACAACTTGATGACCGGCCATCCGTTTATGAACACCCGTCGCTACTTCCACACGATTCGCTTACGCCAACGCTAATCTGAGCTCTTGCGGCTGCACGAGGTCTTCAAAGTCGACATACTTCATCTGAATAAGCTCAGCATGAGACCCCGCATTGAATGCGATGTATTCGTCGTCCGCCAGCTCAGGCGCTACATAGACGTGAATACCAAACAAATTGCCGAAGGGCGGCATGGCTCCCACTTCGCAGTTTGGGAAGAGGTCTTTGAATTCGTCCTCAGAAGCTAATTCAATATGAGTGGCTGAAAAGGCATCTCTGAGTAATTCGAAATCAATCATCAGGGATGCAGGCAACACTACCATGGCAAACGTACCATCCAGTTTCAGGATAACGGTTTTCGCCAGTTCCTTTCCTGAAATATGCGCCGAAGCAGCAATTTCTTGTGCCGTGTAGGCTGGTGAATGTTTCAAACAAACATATTTGATTCCGTTCTGATCGAGAACTTTCTTTAGTTGTTCTATCGGCATTTTTTCACCTCCTTCATTTGAATACGGACCAAACATTTGATGAATAGCAGCTGTTCGGCCCTATACCAAAAATGTATCCACAGTTTATCAAAAGTCGAACGCCGGAAACACTCACTTGGGTTTTAGACTACCGATCCATTAGCCCGGACACCAATGGACACGAGGTTCTAAAAAAAGAGATGTTGAAAATCATTCCTGAGATTGAGAGACCCTGAATCGAGGCGACACATAAACACCTAGAACTATTGATATAATGACCCATGACAGCCCCCAATAGAACCATCCTTTTTCTAGTAACCGTCCTGGTAGCCACTTTTGCTGGATGCTCGAAGCCCTACGAGACTAACAGCCACACTCTTTCGATGGAAACGGAGACTTCCCTACTCCTCAATCCACCCGCCGGACGTGTCGCCATTGTGGCCGACGGCAATTCACCTGATCCTGATGATATTGGGGCTACGGCTGTCATGTTCGGCCTTCTAAACAAAGCGGGATTAAACGATCGCCTGGTCCACCTCTCTCACTCCTGCGACCTGGATCCCTTCCGTAACAAGGGTAGGCAAAAAATCGATGCGCCGAACGAGCTCCGCCGACAACAAAAGCTACACGCGCTCTGCGCCGAAGGTATTTCCCACTTTGGCCCCTTTCACAACTTGGCCGACTACTTCAACTGCCGCACCGACCAGGAAGCAGCTGTAGACGACCTGATCACAGCGATCAACGCCTCCAACGAAACAAGCCCCCTGTGGATCATCGAGGCGGGCGAGCCCGACGTCATAGGCTACGCCCTTCAGGCGTCCAATGCGTCGAAGCACGCATACGTCCATGTGGTATCTCACCACCCTGCCAACGACAACAGCGGCGACTTTTTCACCTGGGCGGAGATCCTTGAGTTCGGCATAACCGAACATCAAATCGGTGACCAAAATGTAGGTCTGCAAACGGCTCCCCTAGCTTGGGACTGGGCCAAGGATCACGATGAACCGGGAATCGCATGGATCTGGGAAAACCTGAACTATGCCGAGCAGGACGGCGTGGTCGACTTCCAGGACAACAAATTCGACTGCTCTGACGCCGGTATGATTTACTGGTGGATCACCGGGGCCAATGTTGAGGGAAACAAGCTGTCAACGCCCGCCGAAATCAAGACTCTGTTACTCTACGAGGGATCTCACTCCAAGTAACCGTTGAGTCACCGCCTTTCTCAAGGTCGCAAGCACCATTCGCTTAGGACTTCATCTTGCGTTCCAACCATTTAAGGAAACCTACCAGATCCTCGCGGTTAAGCTGAGAAGAGAACGGATGCTCATTGGGGGTACCCGCGAGTGGAAAGAAAGGACTCGTAGCTAGCGCGATCCATCTCGCTTCCTCCTTGGGTGATTCAATTCTTAATCCCGTCGCCCGCCCTTCTTTCAAGAGGGTCTCGACGGTTCGGACAAATTCACTTTCGGCCATATTCAGTGTTTCAGGAGCAAACTTAATCACTGCTTGAGCAAGCTCGATTGAACCTTGAGAATTTTCGCCAAACGGCAACCAAAGGTCATAGAGCCCAAGGATGTAAGTCTGCAATTTACCCATCGGTTTCTTCCTGGCCCCCAAAGCTCCTTCCGCCAAGGTCTTATGCTGATCGGCAAAGGCAAACGCAACCCGACGAATCACTTCGATTTTGTCTTTGTAATAAACGTACACCGTTCCGACCGCTACGTCAGCTTGCTCAGCGATATCCTTAATCGTCGTCTTACTAACACCCTGCCTCAAGAACAGTTCGGTCGCGGCATCGATGAGGGCTTTTTCTTTTTCCTGAGAACGTGGCCTAGCCATTTCGCCGACTCAGGTATTTGTAGAGTGGATAGCTAAACGCCAGACTACCTACGAATGATAACATGAGATACACCAAGACTTTTGTCCAGGACCGGGAGCTCCGATACACATGTACCAAAAACAAGCCGAGCAACATCATGGCCTCCAGCATGAAAGCCAACGCGATCGGATTGCGTATCGCCTGTGCATTCAACTCCGGCTGAGTAATTGCATAATACACATACAGTCCGTTGGGAACCGCCAAAGCCACTAACGCGAAGGCAAGATACCCCCAGTGCGAGCCATGGGATTGCTTGTCGGCATTGTCTTTATATTGAATATCCATAACCGAATATTCATTGATTATTATTCATTTGTAAACCCGGAAATCCATTTACCAAGAATCAGACATAAAGAATTAACCTGTTCGGTCTTTAAAGCAGGTAACAGATCAATCCATGCAATTTGCAGGATACCAACTGACTCAGCGTTGCAATAAACCCCATAGTCACAACATGCCTCCTCAAAACACTGGCTATCGTGGGAGTTACTTCCCTTGGCACGCTATCTGCGACTGTTGGAGACGCGTAACTAATCGATAATTTTAAACCCGTTATTCATGTCTGAATCTTCATCCGCCCAAACGGTTCCCAGTACCCCAAAAGCTGACTTCGTCCGCATTTTACTCGCTATCCTCCTGCCCCCACTCGGCGTTTTCCTACAAGTAGGATTCGGAATTCACTTCTGGTTGAATATCCTCCTCACCCTTCTCGGATACATTCCAGGAATCGTTCACGCCGTCTGGATTATCGCACGGAAGTAAATAGCCAACTGACGCTACTGGGGCAGCCAGACTGAGAGCCATCAAGTTTTTCTCAGTTATCAACACCAACCGATATGACCCAGACATCACGATCATGGTCGACACGTCCACCAAGGTATTGCTCAACCACTCGGTCGACGATCGTCACGCCTGTTGCCGCCATGCTCTCAAAGGTATCGATACCCTCATTCGGAAACTTTCCGCGTGTGCGATGAATATTGAACTTACTCGGGAACGTGCGCCCGAAGGCATCCTCTACCCCTTGCCTGCCCACCATGAATCCGAGTAACCCTCCCCAGGTAGCCGCAGGATTATCGGAATCCCAACCGGCCAGCACACCTATCTTTATTGTCTCTTTCAGGTCCCCTTCTCCATAAAAAAGACTGACCAAGCTAGCCCCGAAATTAATGCCGGCGGCGAAACAGCCCTCGCAGACCTCCTCTTTCGTTGCCCACTCGTAGCCATCTTCCTGTCGAACTTGATACTTCTCGAAAAGTTCGTCCCGAGCAGTTTCCCACGGCACTCCGGACTCATATTGACCTGAGACAAAGTCGTACATCTTAGCGGAGTAGGAATCGTCAGGAAGGACGCTTCGGGCCTCCTCAGCCATCCAGAGCACGCGTTCCTTCATCGAAAGGTCTTCAGGCGCAATCGAAGCCAAACTGTGCAGCGTTACATAAAACTCCGATATCCAAGCGGCGTTTTCGCGAGCTGTGGTTCGAATGGGTAAATACGCAAGCTCACGCGCCACTTCCGGCCGCCCCGGTGCAAACAAACCGAACATTTCGGTCGTCAGCTGAGCATCAATCATGTCGTAGTTGGGATTGAGCTCTGGATCGCTCGTCTCGGGTGGCAGCACACCGTCCAACATCAGATCGTGTGCCGACTGGTTGGAAACCCAGAGAAAATTTTCCGGTGTTTTGCCCCCATCCCAACTGAACGGAGTGTTCTCATCGGAGTAAATATGTGTAAGCCAGCCGTCCCGGATTTGCTCAGCTGTGAGCTTTGGATCCTGACTCTGATACGTGATGTATTGGTAAATGTATTCAATATCCGTGTCGTCATCAGCGCCCCAAAACTCACCCGGCTCCAAATAGAAATCGATGGTGTCTGAGTGATCTGAAAAATTGCCCCAGATATTTCTTTCGTCTGGGCCTCCCCAATCATCACGGGTATAGAAACCTGCTCCTTTCCCATCCAAACCGTCGCCACCGATCTTATCCATCTCGGTAATGAGTCCTGTCCAATTTGCTATGCACTGGGCCAGCCAGAAGCCTTGGAGCCTTTCCGCATAATCAGACCGTGAGATCACAATTTCCTCATTCGTTTTTTTTAGCTCTTCGGATTCCGATGAGCAACCGATAAGGGCAACCAGGGTTACTGAGCAGTAAAGGACCAATCTAAACATGAGCATCATAAGCCGTAGGATTAAGGTGCAGTGACGATACTTTCGATCCGCATCGATCGAAACCAGCTGTAAAGCAACGGGCGCCAAAGAGGAATAATTCTGTAGCACTGCCGAATTTAACAAAAATCATTTCCATAGAACCGTATCCGTTTAGCGTCCCAATTCTTCGACTGTCCAAGGGATTGTTCGATCTGCCACTTCGCTCCTGACTTGGCTAACAGCATGGGGGGACACCGCCGAGGCACCACCACCGAATTCCTCGCGTACGAAACTCAAAACAGCGGCGATATCCTCATCGCTCATGCCCGCCATCGCTGGCATGGGAATCGACTGCGTTCCTGCACCGTATTTATCACCCGCTACATCGATCGGCCCCGTTAATCCGTTGAGGATTATTTTAATCAACCGACTTTCATCACCCCTCACCCAATCACTACCTACTAACGGTGGATAAACGCCTGGGAGTCCTTTTCCTTCCGGTTGATGACAAGCGAGACAAGCCATTTGATAAATCGACTCCCCTTGAGATATTTCCATCGGCCCATCATCGAGCAAATCTTGTAAGTAACTCCGTTCCGTCTCGTCAGAAACGTGCAAGGACCCCGAGCGAAACGGCGCCTCCCATAAGGTTTGCAAGGATCGGGCACTCTGACGAACTGCGTAAACCAGAAATGAATCCATCGGATACTGAAGGGCAGCCGTCGACAGCTTTACTGAGTCCACCTCGCGTAAGTAGGACGCAGCCACCACCGCTTCAAGCCTTACGCGTGGATGCGCGTCTTTCACTCGTTGCTCGAGTAACCGATGTGGGTTTTCCAAACGAGAAGCCCAATCGCCAAGTACCCGGGTTCCATAGGCCCTTATCCGAAAGTCATCTGACTCCAACAGCTTAGAAAGCAATAAGGGCCTTGGTGCTTCGTGGGCTTGGTATAAACCTGCCAGCTCCAGCAAAAAGCCCGCATCTGTATCCCCGACCGCTATCGAATCTGCAGCGGAAATAACAGCCTCCGCTGAACGGTAATATAGGAGTCGTTTCGCTTGGTAGCGAACCCAGCGCTCGGACGAGGCCAGCTGCTCGAGCAGCTCCCGTTCGTTCATGTTTGCCAGATCCGGGTAATCAAATGAAGCCTTGGAATCAGCCGTAATCCTCCAAATACGCCCATGGGATTTGTCGCGACGCGGATCCGCATAACTGGCCTGATAGTGACCGATAATCGGGTTAAACCAGTCGGCAACATACAGGGCGCCATCCGGACCTACCGAAACATCTACCGGGCGGAACGCATTATCGGACGACGTTATCAAGCGCGGAAGTTGAGTGGTCTTAAAGCCAGACCCTGCATCCTCAAAACGATGCAGCTCGACCACAGACCCAAAGTATCCCCCGATGAGTGCCGTTCCTTGTATATCCTCCGGCATGGCAGATGTTCCAATTATTTCCAGGGAGGTGGTCTTGGGAGAAGTATCAAACAACGGACCGACCGAATGATATTGCTCAGGTAGATTTTTGTAGGCGGCACTCGGATCTTCATTGTATCGGTTATCCAACGCCCCGCCAAAAGACACCATTCCTGGAACCGTCCAGTAGCCCTCGGGTCGGTCTCCTGTTTTATGGAACACCTGACCAAAATCATCAAAGGCTACTCCCCAACAATTGGCGCCTGCCATGCCACCTCCAAAGAAACTCTCTAACTGCGCGCGCCGAGGTCGGTAGCGCCATACCCCTGCACGGTCAAGCCGTGCGATCCCGTGGGCCGTTTCTACCCGGGAAATGGCGTGCAGGCCTTGAGTAAACCAGAGGCTTCCGTCAGGACCGTGAGAAATACTATTCACCAATTGATGGGTGTCCCCCACTCCGAAGCCGGAAAACAAAACCTGGTAGTCGTCGGCCTTCATATCTCCATCGGTATCTTTGAGGTAGAGAATCCGGTCGAAATCGCACACATAAACACCGTCTCCCCCCGGCTCGACTCCTTGAACCATGCTCAAGCCTTCGGCAAACCTCCAGGAGCTTTCGGCAACGCCATCCCGGTCCTTGTCTTCCAACACCTGGATGTAATCCTGCCGCGGCATGCCCGCCAGGGTCTGCGGATAAGACGGTGAACAAGCCACATAGAGGCGCCCCGCTTCATCCCAGGCAATTTGCACCGGATTGACCACCCCTTCCAACTCCGATGCGAACAGGTTGGCGGAATACCCATCAGCCATGGAAAATGCTGCCAATTGTTGCTCCGGCGATATGGCCACCGTTTGATTAAATAAAACAGGAGGAACCGGAGCCTCCTCAGTGGCCTTCCCGAGGAGTAGGTCATAGATAACCGCATCCGCTTCTTCCACCAAAGGCAGTTGGCGTTCAAAGGAAGCCTGCAAAGACGGTTCCTCTCCTCCCCCTCTGCCATACATCTGGCTCACGCGATCACCATAAACAAAAGACCAATTGGCTGGCCGCCAGCAATCGAACCACAGTCGGTTCTTTCGAACGATGGCATCACGGACAGCATCGAGATTTTCAGTACCCGATCCAACACCCAATTGACCAGCGATCTCCTCGGCAACTTTCCTCAGTCCTTCAGCCGACAAGTGAACGCCATTGTTCGTCAACCGCGCATCCTGATGCATTTCAGTAAGATCGACAAACACCGCATTCAGTCGCTGCGCCATTGTCTCAATGACGCGCGCATACGCCCGAACATCGCCATTCCGCTGAGTAAGATCGGGCGCGTGAGACGCTGATGGCTTTTCGAATAGCATGGGAGAAATCAGCACGAGCTTCCGGGTCCGCTCCGAGAATTGATCGAGTAACCGTTGGTAGGCTACTTCGAAAGCCGTCAATCGCCCTACCCCATCCAACGCTTCCATCTGTCCAAACTGAACGATGATGACCGTCGCCTCGGCAGCGTCCAATTGATCTCCCCAATCACCGAAGTTTAAATCGCGCCACTGTTCATACACGGTATCGCCCTCCCAGGCCATGGATCGAAAACGAGGCCTTTTATCGGAGAATTCTGCTGCAAGTAATGCTTCCAACTCACCGGCCTTTTGTTCACGCACAAAATTTTCCTGCCCTACGAAGACGACTGTATCAGCTTCATCGAGTACAAATCTACCTGCTTCGAAGGGTGCTTCGGGTATCGTAGGTTTCAGGTTACCGAATCGACTCAAAACAACTTCCAATGGAGGGACACCACCGTCGTCGAGCTCCTCGATTTCGATATTCCGAAAAGAGATTTGCGCCTTCGAGTTGCCATGGATCTGGAGCGCAATTTTTCCGTTATTTGGAATTCCCTCCTCTTGTTCCCTGTAAGTCACCGTTCTCTGTCCGTTGATCAGGATCAATACCCGTGATCCGCTCGCAATCACCTCATACTGATTCCACTCCCCAGGGCGTTCAACCCGACTGACAAACTCCGGATCGGCCTCCTCCAAAAAGCGATTGCGCCGGGATTCATCGTACAAGTATCCTGAATACCCGGCCCCAATATCTGCCTGATAACCAGCCATTTCGTTCGAAGGCTCAGCGATGCGCTCGCTACGAAACTGAACCCCACCATTTACGAAACCATCGGTACCGATGAGTTTGTACTCCAGTCGCAAATGAAAATTTCGGAAGCTCTGGTCTGTCGCGAGGAACTCATTCTGAGGGTTACCAGACAGGGAACCACCCACGATAACGCCATCTTTGATATTCCAAACACTGCCAATACTACCGTTCCACCCGTCAAAGGTCTCGCCATCAAATAAAGAATCCCAGCCTTTTGCACTCACTGAGGCCACAGCCCCCATTGACGCTAATAGGAAAACGAATGTTGTGAGTCGCCAAAAATACTTGAGTGGAAAAATCATGAATCTCATATCTATGCAAACGTAAGCCGATGACGTCCAACACCAAGGTATCCACCAACATTAAATTTTATAAATACTCGCATAAAACAAAACGAGGGGACTTATTCGAATGACAGACCAAACCCGAACCGGATCTGGCAAGACGATTCATCCGCATGCCTTTTCACGAAGCTAGCCGAGCACTGAAAAGTCGGCCAGAGACAGATAGAGTACGACAACGAACACTACGATACCAATGCCAACCGGCTTAGCCCATTTCCAGGGTGTCAGGTCCACATCACCGGAGTGAACATGCACCCAATCTTCCTGCAAAGGCTTCACCTTACTCATGACGAATTGAAAGATCATGAGTATGGCAAAGACGATACCAAGAAAATGGTAGCCATGGACTTTTTCAGCTATACCCACGAAGGGCGGTACAAAGTAACCAAGAATCAAAAGCGTGCACCCTGATACAAGAGCGATGTTCGCTGCGGACGCGGAAGCCCGTTTAAAAAGGAGTCCCGCAAGCACGACCGAGAAGATCGGGATGAAGTACAGGCCGTTCATTTTCTGCAAATACCCAAAGATACTTTCCTGCCCTACCAACAAGGGAGCGGTGCACATGGCAAGAACCGCAACGATCGTTCCGACCAATTTACCATTCCGAATCACTTTCTCTTCATTGGCATCGTCGTGTTTGATCCAATGCTTGTAGACACCCAAGGAAAACAACGTTGCAGTGCTATTCAGAGCCGAGTTGAAAGAACTCAAGATTGCGCCGACCATTACCGCGGCAAAGAAACCAGCCAACCACGAAGGCAGAACGGACCGCACTAAAGTGCCATAGGCCTGATCGGGTCTAAAGCCCTGTTGGTCAGCGTAGAGATGAAACGCAATGATTCCGGGTAATACCAGGATGATAGGAGCCAATACCTTAAACAGACCGGCAATCAGCACTCCTTTTTGTCCTTCTTTCAAGGAGGTAGCTCCAAAAGTTCTTTGAATAATCTGCTGATTAGTCGTCCAATAAAAGAGGTTCAACAATAGCACCCCCGTAAACAGAGTACTGAATGGCACTGACGACTGACTACCACCGATACTGTTAAACTTCTCCGGATGGGCCTCTTTCATTTCACCGAGCGCGGCAAAGATCCCTCCATCATTCACCGCATACAATCCGAATACGGCGATCATGATACCACCGACTAACAATCCAAACCCGTTTATCGTATCAGAAACCGCGACTGTCCTCAGTCCACCGAAAATAGCGTAGATCGACCCGACGATTCCGATGAACCATACGGTTCCCCACAGAATCGTCATGTCATTCTGAATACCAGTCAGCTCTTTCAGATCCAGAATTCCAGCTAATCCGGTAGCGCCGGTATAAAGAATAATCGGCAACAAGATACCGGCATAGGCGATGATAAAAATCACACTCGTAATCGAGCGTGTAGTGCCATTAAACCGCCGCTCAAGAAAGTCGGGAATTGTCGCAATTCCGCTTCGCAAATACTTAGGCAGGAAATAGAGTGCCATCAAAACGAGGGACGCTCCGGCAATCACTTCCCAGGCCATCACTGCAACACCGTCTGTAAACGCCGCTCCATTCAGGCCGACCATCTGTTCCGTCGAAAGGTTAGTCAGTAAAAGCGATCCGGCTATGAATCCTCCCGTAAGCGTACGCCCTGCAAGAAAGTATCCCGTGGAGGTACCGTGGTCGTCCTTGCGAGTCATTCGCCAGGTAATAAATCCGACGAGACCGGTAAAGAAAAGGAAGGTGAGAATGGTCATAATCTAACTGGGGCTTAAGAGTTTAGCCTGTTATTGAGTGCTGAGAATACACGGGGGTCAAGGTTGCGAATTCACCGTTAGCCACAAGCGCTGTATTACGGTAATCTGATACAACTACATCCGCGAATCGTTTCAAATGAAAACCACCACGATCCGCGGTCGAATCTCCCCAATCACAATAGAAAGAGTTGCAAATCGTCTATCGAATGGAACACTGACTAAGCAAATCTCTCGCTATAATCTCTAACCTATACCCCAAGTAATCATGGAATTAGATGAACGTTCCAAAAAGAAAATCTTCTGGGCCTGTTTTGTTGCTCTGGTAGCCACCTCCTTCGTCTTTGGCGTGCGTGCTAACGTAATCGGTGACCTGGCTGTTAAATTCGATCTATCGGAAGCTCAGAAAGGGACGATCCTCGGCGTCGGTCTGTGGCCGTTTGCGATCAGTATCGTCATCTTCAGTTTGATCATCGATAAAATCGGATACAAGACAGCAGCGATCTTTGCCATCATCTGTCATGTCGCATCCCTTTTGCTCACGATCTTTTCGACGGGTTACACGAGTCTTTATTGGGCAACCTTTCTAGTAGCTATTGCCAACGGAACGGTCGAAGCGTTTATCAATCCCGTGGTGGCTACCGTCTTTCGCGACGAAAAAGCGAAGTGGCTCAATATTCTCCACGCTGGTTGGCCGGCCGGCCTGGCATTAGGCGCACTATTTACCATCTTCTTGGGCGGTCTTGATTGGCAGATCAAATATGGCATGTGTTTCATTCCGGTAATCGTTTACACCTTTCTCATCCTGCCTTGCCAATTCCCCCCCAATGAGCGGGTGGCTGCCGGGATTCCCTACCGTGATATGTTGAGCGAAGTGGGCGGAATCGGTTTCTTCATCATAGGTTGGCTCATGACTATGGGCGTCGCCCAAATCGCTGGCTCCCAATTACCCTGGATCGTTCCGGTTGGCATCGCCGCTGCAGTCGGTGTTGTAGCGGGCCTCTATACCCGCAGCCTGGGAAACTGGATGTTCCTCTTAATCCTGCTTACCATGGGCCCCCTTGCCACGACGGAACTGGGAACCGACTCCTGGATGCCGGATCTCCTGGGTGCTGAATTGTCTGCCACCGGTGCAACTTGGGTTTTTATCTACGTGTCCACCATTATGACAATCCTCCGCTTTTACGCGGGTCCGATTGTGCACCGCTTCTCCCCCATTGGCTTACTTGTGGTAAGCGCGATCGTCGCTATCATCGGTTTATTGTTTCTATCCAAAGCGGCTGCATTTGTGGTCGTCATCGCAGCGACGGTCTATGCCATCGGCAAAACATTCCTGTGGTCCACGACACTCGGCCTGGTTTCTGAACAGTTTCCCAAAGGTGGTGCATTGACACTCAACGGCGTATCCGCTGTGGGGGTACTTGGAATGGGAATCATCGGCACACCATTTATGGGAGTGTTGCAAGACCGCGAGGTTGACGCACAGCTTTCAGCAAACAATCCGGCGATCTACCAACAGGTATCCGGCGAATCCCGTGAAACGATTTTCGGAGAAGTCCCCAGCTTGGACATGACAGCAGTGGCCACTCTGGACACTACCGAACAGACCCAGCTCGAGTCTATCCAGAAGGCCAGTAAAAAAGGGAGCTTCGCAAAGGTGGCCATCTTACCCGGGTTCATGCTCGTCTGCTACCTCCTCCTGTTCTTCTACTTCAAGTCCAGAGGGGGATACAAACCGATCGACCTTCACGGACAAGAGAAAGCTGAAGCCGCAGCACCCGGATTTTAATCCAGCAAATCTGAACGACTGTCCTATACCATCCAGGTCAACGACTGGCCTTCTAGCAGATTACCAAACAGAGGACCATAGATCGGTCAACTCGCTTAGCTTTTTCGCATAAGCAGGCATACGACTGAGGTTCTTAAGTTCGTCGGGATCATCAGCCAGGTTAAACAGCCAGGGATCCGCACCCAATGAAGGAATGATGAGCTTAAAGTTACCTTTCCGGACCATGCCTGCATCACCATAGCCGCTGGCTGCCCAATCATTGCAGCTGTCTCGGTCCCCCTGCGTCAGCGCCACCAGGCTTTCGCCTGACAGATCCGGTGGCGGAGCCAACCCAGCCAACTCAGCCAAGGTGGGAAATATGTCGGTCAGATCAACTGGCGTGTCCACGACGGTACCTTCCGGAATCAACGATGGATAAGAGATCAACAAAGGAATTCGTGTAGCAGGATCAAAATAATTACCCTTCAACCAAGTGCCTCGTTCACCCAACATTTCGCCGTGGTCGGAGGTATACACAATGATGGTGTTATCGAGCGTGCCGAGATTCTCCAACTCGTCGAGAATCCGCCCAATCTGATCGTCTACGAAGGTGATCATACCGTAATAGGCGGCACGTGTCCGACACATCTCATCATCGGTCAAGGCATTCCAATCGTCGGTCGTGCGCTGGCTCATCCCACTTCGCAATTCCTCAGGGATATCGTCATAGCGCACCCGGGGTAAGTCACCCTTGCCCTCGTATTGGTCCCAATACGCTTGAGGTGGCTGCCAGGGCCAATGCGGTTGCAAGTAACTGAACACGGACAGCCAGGGTGATTCCCGATCCAACCAGGGTAGCCCCCGTTGGGTAATATTCCAGCTAAGGGACTCTTCCAACGGTCCCTCATAAGGACGTGCACTGTCAGGGCGCCGGTCTTCCATATTGTGCACATCTGTATCCGCTTGCTGCCAATCAAAGGGTTCGCGATTGCCAGTGGTGTCTGAGACATACCAGCCAGAATGATTGTAATCTCCAATCGGGCGGTAGTCGAACCCATGAAATTGATCCTCTCCGATAAAATGCATTTTCCCTGACACCATGGTGGGATAACCTTGGTTCGAAAAGAAGGTCGCATAGGTCGATCCGATCGCGTCGCAATTGTCACTATTACCCTGCACTCCGATTTCCGTCGGATATTTTCCGGTTAACAGCGACATCCGTGCCGCCACACAAGCAGGCCAACTGGCGTAAGCGGCAGTAAACCGGGCACCTCGCGCTGCCAACCGGTCCAGATTGGGGGTCTGGACAATCGGGTGCCCCGCCGCACCGAACGCATCCCACACATGTTCATCCGCCATGAGTATCAGCACATTGGGCTTATCTTGTCTGGTTTCACTGACTGTATCGGGCGAGCAGCCGGATAAACCAATCAACAGCATAAGCAGTACTCCAATAAAAAATATATATCTAAACATCCTTCACGACCTCATACTTTTTCACAAAATCGGGATCGATATCCACCCCGATACCAGGACCCGTCGGAACCTTGATTTTACCATTCTCAAGCCGAAGCGAGGAAGTCGCACATGCAATAGGCACATCCTCATATCCTTTGAATTCGATATGCGCGCCTGCGTTGGGCATCGCGGATACCAGATGTAACATATAGATGTATCCGAATCCTCCTGACAAATGAGGAATACAGGTTTTTCCCAAAGCGGCGCCCATGTGCGCAGCTTTGAGCGAGCGAATCATGCCGCCAAAATAGTAATGATCTGGCTGCACGACATCCAGTCCACCGTTCGCCAGCAACCAACGAAACGCATGCATACTATGCTGTTGTTCGCCACCAGCAATAGGAATGGAAAGCGCATCCGCTACCTGCTTGGTTCCTTCCAACCAATCAAAGAATACCGGTTCCTCGAAATAGCTGTAGTCGTATTTCTGTAATAGCCTGCCCACCCGAATCGCTTCATTCGCATCTTTGTAATACCCATTCGCATCCGAATAGAGAGCCATGTCCGGCCCGAAGGTTTCTCGTATCAGTGGGATAATCTCTTCCGTGCGACCGACCGGGCCTCGTGCGTCCAGATCCTTGGTCATGAACATGAGCGCGCCTACCTTGATTTTCACAGCCTCAGCCTTACTTTTCTCTACCGCCGCCTTTATGAGCGCTACTGACTCCTTAACCGGCTTCTCCCGCCATTCCGTTGCCTGATAGACAGGAATGTGAGTATTGTGGACTTTACCAATAAGCTCCCCCACCGGCTTGCCGGCAATCCTTCCCATCATATCCAGAATCGCAAACTCAACCGTCGCGAGCGGAATCCCAATCCCCAGTCCTCCCAAGCGGTAGTTAAACTGAAACTCCATCGCCTTATCGAGCAGCTCGTCCAACCGTCTGGCATCCTGGCCGATGAATACCGGCTGCACACGGTTTACGAAAATGGGATAGAGCAGGTTCATCGTATTATGAGAAACGGATATTCCCTCCGCCCCGTCCTTCGAGCGTACCCGACAGAGAAACTTCCTGCCAAATTTGAGCAGCTCAACGGACTCGATGATAACCGGCTCGGAAAACAATTCACCTTTGAACAGGGGCGTCGCCAGCACCCTATCCAATTTCTCGTACTGGTTATCCAGCGTTTCAGATTGCCCGTATCCTGAACCGGTTAAACCCATGGAGGCTCCACCCACCGCTGACACCGATAAAAATTTCCGACGATTCATATTCATGAGCCGAAACTAGTAGGAAGCGCTACCGTCTGGCAAACCTTCAGACAAGAACCTCCTTAAAAAGGGCAGACCGTTTCGGGGACTCATTTTCGAAAACCTGACTTCACTTCCCAATCAAGAATCTACTATTCTCAAATCCATGAAAAAAGTAGCTGTTATCTTATCAGGCTGTGGCGTTTATGACGGCGCCGAAATTCACGAATCGGTATTGACCCTGCTGGCCCTGAGCAAGGCGGGGGCGGATGTGACGGTGGCCGCACCTGATATTCCGCAGCTGCATATGGTCAATCACCAGACCGGTGAAGTCGAAGAAAATCAGAACCGCAATGTCCAGGAGGAGTCAGCCCGCATTGCCCGCGGTCCCGTCTCAACCGTGTCAGAGCTCAATCCGGACGACTTTGACGCTGTGCTACTACCGGGTGGGTTTGGCGCTGCCAAAAATCTCAGTTCATTTGCCACCGATGGGGCTGATTGCAGGGTAGACGAGAGTGTCTCCGATTTTCTCAGCCGTTTTCATGCAGCCGGAAAACCGATTGGCTTTGCCTGCATTTCCCCCGCTATCGCTGCCAAGCTATTCGGCAAAAAAGGCGCCAAGCTGACCATCGGCACCGACGCAGACACAGCAGCAGCTCTCGAGAAGAACGGAGCCAAACATATTCCCTGCCCCGTGGAGGAGTTCGTCGTCGATGAAGAACTGAAAATAGTATCCACCCCGGCCTACATGCTGGGTATGAATATTGCCGAAGTGGAAATCGGTATTACCAAGTGGGTGAACGCAGTGCTCGACTTGACCGACTAGGAGACGATTCCAAACATTAAATCAGCATTCTCCAATGGACATAACAACGGATTCAAATAGTCTCCTTTAAAACCAACATTTCCATCATGACACACGAATCATTATCGCCAGAATCCAGGAACGACCAGAAAAACAACCGTCTCAACCGCCGCACCTTTTTAAGTGGCTTGACCGCAACTGCCTTAGCCGGGGTCGCCTGGCCACAAGAATTACTCGAAGCGGCTTCCCACGGATCCAACTCAGACAAATTCGGTGAGCTCCTTCCGACCCGCGCCCTTGGAAGGACTGGTGAACGCGTCACCCTGCTTGGCTTCGGCGGGAACCACTTCCGTAGATTGCCCGAGGATCAACAGGAACCTGCTATCGAGAAAGCCATCGCCGGAGGTATCCGCTTCTTCGATACCGCGAACGCTTACGGAACAGACCAACTGGGCGAAAGACTTTACGGCAAGTACCTTATCCCTAAATACCGGGACAGCATTTTCCTCATGACCAAGTCCATGGCCAAGGATCCGAAATTGGTTCGCGAACATTTGGAATGGTCCCTGCGGAATATGAAGACCGACCAGCTCGACCTCTGGCAGATTCACAGCATCACCAGCGTCGAAGATGCACATAGCCGCTGGGACGACGGCGTCGTTGACGTCTTCCTAAAAGCTCAGGAGGAAGGCAAAGTACGCATGATCGGCTTTAGCGGGCACCATGATTTCCGGGCCCACCGGGAGATGTTAAACCTCTTCAAGCAACGAGGCGTTCCTCTTCAGACAATACAAATGCCGGTCAATGTTGCCGATGCCAGTTACGACAGCTTCATTGAAGAAGTCATACCCCTCGCGCAGGAAATGGGAGTCGGCATACTGGCTATGAAAACCATGTGCGGCGGTCGTTTGTTTGGAGGCATCGGTGCGGGTTGGGGCGACCATGGCAAAATCCCAGCAGAGCCCATTATACCGGACCTGCTCAAATTTCGCGACGCAACCGACTATGTGTGGTCGATGCCCATCGCTACCCGGATCGCCGGTTTCGATAACCTCGATCAACTTCAGGAGCATATCGACGCAGCCAGGCAACTGCGCACGTTAACCCCGCAGCAACAGTCCACTATCATCAAGGCTGCGGCTCAAAGATCCGGCCCGATCATGGAATTCTACAAGCGCGATACACTGGCCTAGGTTCGAAGCCTACCCCCACCGGAGAAATCGCTTAGGGATCAACCTGGAACCCGAAGACGGGAAGGCGAGCACGTCCGATGAGGGTCAAAAGATGACGTTTTCCCTACTCGCTGCAAAATACTTCAACACTCCGACCGTCGATATAGTCTCTCTCGGACCGCCCCCCTTTATTAGTTTCCCTCATGGCTGTCCGCTTGACCCCTTGGCTGCCTTTAATTAACAACGACCAATGACTATTACCCCTTTAAAGAAACAACTACTGCCCTGTCTGCTCGTACTACTGTTTGCTTTCCTTTCGGTATCAGCCGCCGAGAGACCCAATATACTGTTCGCGTTTGCGGATGACTGGGGTTGGCCGCATGCCGGCGCCTATGGAGACAAGACGGTGAAGACGCCTGCCTTCGATAGGCTGGCCAGGGAAGGTGTTTTGTTTGAACATGCCTTTATTTCCAGTCCGTCCTGTTCTCCCTCTCGCAATGCGATTCTAACCGGGCAGCAGTTCTATCGCCTCGAAGAAGGAGCGAGCCTAAGGTCAACACTGGATATTCGCAAACCGAACTTCATGTATCTTCTGAGTGATCAGGGTTATGAGATCGCGCACATGAGGAAGGCGTGGGGGCCCGGGGACTTTGAGCCGGGCGGTTACACGGAGCACCCATGCGGACCGATGCGTGAATCGTTTGAGCAATTCATGGAAACCCGCGATACCGACAAGCCGTTCTGCTTTTGGCTCGGTACGACGGATCCGCATAGGAGTTACGAGTTAGGCTCCGGTCGGGAGAGCGGCATGAACATCGATAACGTGGAGGTCCCCGCATTTTATCCAAACAGCGAAACCATACGCAGTGATATGGCCGACTATTACTGGGAAGTTCAGCGCTGGGACAGCGACGTGGCTGCTGCATTGAAAGTGCTTGAGCAAGCAGGCGAGTTGGAAAACACCCTCGTAGTGATGACGGGTGACCACGGGATGCCCTTCCCTCGCTGCAAAGGAAATCTCTATGACTGGGGCTCACGGGTGCCCTTAGCTATCCGCTGGGGTGATCAGGTGACGTCCGGCCGGACCGTATCCGACTTCGTTTCCTTAACAGACCTTGCGCCGACATTCCTTACAGCTGCTGGAATCGAGGTTCCAGACGTGATGACCGGTAAAAATCTGTTGCCGATACTGAGGTCCGATCAACAAGGCCGTGTAGACAGGGAGCGGAACTTCGTGGTGTATGGTCGTGAGCGCCATGGCGTCAGTCAGCAGTTTCCGTCCATGGATGGTTATCCATCCCGCGCGATACGAACGGACGATTGGTTGTTGATTCTTAACCTTGAGCCTGATCGCTGGCCAGCAGGCGTGCCGTCTGGTGCGACTCACCCCAATAATAGTTATACGGATTGTGATGCCGGCCCGACCAAGGATTTTCTGCTCGAGCATAAAGATACCAGTGAGTTCGCCAAATACTATGCGCTCAGCTTTGCCAAGCGGCCTGAGCTGGAGTTGTACGATTGCAACGCCGATCCCGATCAGGTGAACAATCTCGCTGATGATCCGAAGTATCAGAAAATCTTAGACGGATTGAAGAAGCAGTTGACGTCCTACTTGGCCAACACAGAAGATCCGAGGTTCACGAATGCACATGTATTGTTTGATCAGTACCCTTATCGCACGCCCTATATGGATGACCGGTTTAAAGAAAAAGGCTATCGATACTCAGAGGAAACGAATTGGATTCCCGTGAAGATCGAAGAATAGGCGGAATTGATTTCAAGATTCACCGTGTCCAGCATAGCCTTTAGGCGAGGTTGGAAAGAATGAGACTTTTAGCACTTCCGGAAATGAAATATGAAAGTCGCCCCCTTTTTACTTTCCTCCTCCCCCTAAAACCACCACCACAGCGGCTGCGCCGTTAAAAAGCAAATTCCTATCAGGAATTCTCCATCTCGAGGACGGCATGCTCAGTTACCTGATACTCGATCCAGGAACCTTTTCCGATGATCGCCTAGCGAAACTCCTCGAAAAGAACGGAGTAACTCCAGCAGACACTGAACCCACATTTCCAATACAACTTTTCTCAATCCACAAAGACCTCATAACGCGCTTCCGCATTCCTTGGTATTACTTCGGCGGTGGCAGCCATTTGCTTTTGGATAATCGCACCTTCCCATTCTCTTTCACTAGACCGCAAAACACCGTCGAGCCCGGCTACTACTCCGAAAGCTTCATCGAATGGAGCGGGGACGAGGGCCAAAAAGAAGTCAACATCCCGGAACGCAAAGCCTCCGGAAAACGCTGGAAAGAACTCCTCGCCCGTTGATCCCGCCTCAATTGTTCACCTTCACCCAACGGATCCCATTCTTCGCATCCCGCGCTCGCTGGGAAGCAGCCACCGCCTCATAGCGAGCATTGCAGCTCGCCTTGAAGCTATCCCATGAGGAACCACCAGTGCTTCTCATCCCATAGGCCTCCCAACGCCGGGCGTAACGTTCCCGCTCTTTCTGTATCCTCTCTCGCCGCTCTATCACCTCAGTGAGCGCATCGATGTCGCTTTGGACTTTGGCCAAACTTCGAGCATAGTAGAGCTCGTCCATTCGTGCTCCGAGATCCTTAACCGCCCATTGTACATAGTATTGTCCGCCCAACGTCCGAGCGGCCTTCCAGGCATCTAACATATTCCCACCGGCCATCGCCCGTTCGAACTTCGCTGTCAGATCCCGAATACGATTCGCCTTTTCTGCGACCTTCGCCCGTCGAGCCTTCTCTTTCACCACCGCAGCATCCAAGGAACTTGGGTTCGCTCCAGCCTTCAGCTTTTCCAACACGAACGCATACATCGGCGACCCCGGCGGATAATCTTCGATTACCTTTTGCGCAGCCGCCATACTATTGCCCGACTTCATCCCGTTCGCCGTAGTGAGACGATGGTAGTAGTCTTTCGTAAACGCATTCGCTCCCAGCTTTGCGACTTGACGCGCTTCGGGAGTGAATTGCGCGACGTGCCGCTGCGACATCACTTCCGAATCCATGAAAGCAATAAAGCCATCGCTTGGGTACTTATTGACATAAGGAACGATAACCGCTGCCACCTGATCCCCAGAGCGCAATGGATCTGCTCCAAGCCCTTTACCAAGATTCTTCAAACGTTGCCCAACCCGAGTATACGCCCGCCAGCGCGATTCCTGATCAGTACCCGCCGCCGCAAGTTCCGTATCCAAATTCTCAACCGCCCGCGTAATCACAGGCTTAAACGCAAACTCCGCCAAGCCCCGCATCCGCTCAGGGAAATTCGCCCCCGTCAAACCGCTCATCGCCACTACTGGCAGATCTGGAGCAATACCCAGGCGCATCACGACCGGCGTCTCCGGCAGCGAATAGGTCCACCCATCGTTTTTCGACGACCGACTACCCCCAATTGAAGAAAGAATCTCATTCAAGTCATACACCATCGCCACACGCCCTGCCCGCAATTCGCCCTGAGCGCCCGCTGGAGCATCCTCCAGAACCAGCGCATCGCTGGCTCGCAACGGAGCCGGATCACGCTCGACCCCCGCCAGTCGCAGCATAGAATACGCCATCACCCGAAAGCGAAGGTGTTGCCCCTGATCGTACAAAATGGCCTGCATTTCGGCCAACTCACTACCTTCAAAGCTCGCCCGCTGACCCGACTTCCATCGACGCAATATCGTAAAAATCCGCGCAAAGGTCTTATCCTCCGGCTCAAAGATCGAATTCTCATACTCCCGCGCATCGATCTCCCCAATCTGAAACCGCATATGCGCTCGCAAGCTCGCCGGGGCGGAGGCGAGTCGCTTTTCGACGACCGGCTCCAACTCAGCGATCTTTCTTTTGTCGTAATCAGTAGCCCCTCCAGCCGCCTCAGCTATTTTGGCTAAACCAAGAGATTCCGCATCCTTTATCGCGGCATGTAGCTCGGCAAAGTCACCAAACGTTAGCGGCGGTACGAAACCTGAAGATTTGAATACGAAATTCGCCCAACCGCCCACGTCCTCCGTCAAGCCTGTCAGAGTTTGATCAAACAACTGTTCGCCAATTGCAGCAGCGCTTTCCTTTTTGCCGCACGCGACTAGCGCCAAATGATACCACCCCCGGCTCTCGTCAGACGGATCGGAAACCAAAGCGGCCTGACTCAGCGACAACAACAACTCCCAATCCGCCGCCGCTACCGCCACATTGCAGGCCGCCTGCAAGTCGATTCCTGATTCCCCGTAAGCCAACAACAAGCGACGCAAATGGCCCGCCGCCCCATACGCGTCCCCCAAGTCGTACGCAGCTTCGTAAGCCCGAGCCATCGCCTCCACATTGCATGGATCGCGCAGCAAGGCCAATTCCGCGTCCTCCTCCGGATCGCTCCCATCCCGATAAGTCACAACCGCTTCCCAAGCCCACTTATCATCCTCCGAATTTCCGCCAGCATCCGTCTCCAAGCCCAGCAACCAACG
>CAYGQM010000051.1:0-1736 GCA_964352065.1 uncultured Opitutaceae bacterium | reverse complement strand
CTCTGTGACATTTCGCCCCGCGCCAAAACCGCATCACTCCAGGCCACCTGCAGCGCGATTTCCGACGGCGCCACTTCCGTCGCCAACTCCTCCCTCAGCGGCTCCGGAACACCAGGCAATCCACCTGCCGCGGCCCACTTCGCCCGCAACGAATCCACCGCCACAGGCGGTGCCGTCAGCGCAAACGTCTGCCAAGCCCATGACGCCAGTTTCGAGTCGAGACTCTCCGTATTCATGATCCCATACGCACGCTCGCTGACGCGGCGGTAGGCAGCCATCTGGTTGGCCTCCACAAACGCAGTTAGCCAGTAGTAGGAGATCTCGTCAGCGCTCGTCGCATCGGCCTGCGCCAACGCAGCAGCCACCACTTCGCCCAAATTCGCATGGGAAAACGCCATTACCCGAGAAAGTGCCATCGCCTCCTCATCACTCTTCTCAAATTCTTTCGCCTCCTTGATCACCGACAGCGCCAAATACGCCGCCTCCAAATCCGCAAAGGCCGCCGCCCCATAAAGCCTCGGAGCCACACCGTTGGGCTCCTGCTTCAACCATTCCTCATAGCCCAGCCAGGCCGCTTTCAAATCACCCTCGGCCATCGCCACTTCCAAGGCCTTGCCAAACGGCTCCGGTGCATCGGGCAAAGTATTGAAAACCGCAAAGTTTAGAGCTTCGGCGATGCGCTCCTCCCACCCAGCAACCCGCTCATCCGCAGCGAAAATCTCCGCGCTCACCCCCGACTTGTAGTGCGCCAAAGCCGCCTGAGCCCGAGCGAAGCGCCCCCGCGACTCCCAAAACGCCACCGCATCCGCCGCCAAAGGACCGGACACACCACTGGGAAAGCGTTCCTCCAGTAACTCAAGCCGTTGCTCCACCAACGGTTCCCAAATAGCGGGCAACCCAGCTGGCGTATCCAAAATCTGAGACACAGCCGACTGGCAAAAAAGCGACAATAGCTTCTCATCCACCCTGTATCGCAAAACCTGGTTCGCATCCATCAATGCCTGAAGCTCAAAGCCACCCAACTGCTTCCAGCACCGAGCCCGCATCTCGTACATCTTAGTCAACTGAGACAGCCCCAACCCCTCCTCCAAAGTCAAAATCGCCTCATGATAAAAGCCAGCCGCCTCCAAAGCCTCCGCCTTTCTAAAGTGCAATTCAGCGTAGCGTGGATACTTTTCCAGCAAAGCCTCGTATCTATTCAGGCGATCCCAAAGCCGCAGGTCTTCCTCCCCAGCGTTCCGAGCATTCGGAAGCGGCTCTTTCCAGACCTCATACGCATGATCCGCTGCCTCCTTTGAATACCCTTCACCCAAGATCGTAGATGGAGAAACCTCTGGAGCCGTCAACGTTCCCGCATCATACATCGCCGCCAATTCAGCTACTTCCAACTTTGCTCGCGGCATTCCAAGGCAATGCCACATCCGCTGGAAATAGCCCGCCGCCATCGTCTCATGGATTTCCGGCGTAGCCTCCTCGCGATAACGCGCCTTCACCACCTGCACCAAATCCTCCAGATCCAACTTACTCGCCAATCGCAGCAGGTCCCAAAGGTCTCCCGTTTCCGCTCGCGGGACATACTTCACCAAAGCCTCGATCAAAGGCCGGCTGCTCGCCACCAAACTCGGATCCTCCTCCAGCCTTTGCCAGCCCAGCCGCATCCCTTCCACTTCGCCGTTGGCAACTAGTACGCGCTGCACCTCCTCCCAAGGCGTTGACGGCGACGAAACTGCCGCCCA
>CAYGQM010000050.1:0-53305 GCA_964352065.1 uncultured Opitutaceae bacterium | reverse complement strand
GTCTCGCTCATTGGAGTTGGAACAATGGTCCTGTTGGCCCCCTTCGGCCTGCTGATATCCGAGAAGGCATTGGAATGACTGGAACGGGCATCGTCGACTATTCCGATCGAATCACCCTGCGATTCACCGCGACTCGCGACAACCCGTCGCAAAATGCATGGACCGTTCGTTTCGAAATCATCAATCAGGACACCGCTGAAACAATTGTTGATATGGTGGAGAATGCTGCAGTCGCATCGAGCAGCATTCTCAATGGAAACGCTTTTTGGAACAACTCAGAAGGGTTTCCCTGGCCTGAAGTATTAAATCGCCAACCCGCTCTATCGATAGACTTTAGTGAAGACCCTATTGAAGAACAGAGTTTGTATTCAGGTATTCTGGACTCTGATAAAGATGGACTGACTGATCAATTCGAGGCCCAAAACGCTCTCGCTGTAAACGATTCATCCGATGGGACTGCGGACAGTGACAATGACGGTCTCACAAATCAACAAGAGCAATTGCTTGGCACCAACCCCAGAAAGGCAGATAGCGATGGAGACACAATTCCTGATAATTGGGAGTCTATTTACGGCTCCGATCCGAATGACGCTTACTCCGAACCTTTCGGCTACACCGCTGCTCCCGCGAGCAGCTTTGAAGATTTCGACGGCAGCGGACTCAGCGATGTCTGGGAATGGGTAACATACTCACTCCCACCCCTGGGCGACGAAGACCTGGATGGATTTTCCAACGATAAAGAAACAAGCTGGGGCACTGATCCGTGGAATCCACAATCGACACCCGAATTCTTCTTAATGCAGAACGGTTCCGAAATAGAACTCAGGTGGCCGGAACTTCTTTACAAAAATTATGACTTCCAACACAGCACGGACCTAGACGAATGGGTCGCTCTCAACGGTTCTCTAAACAATCACCAAAGGTCTACTTCAGTAAATCTTAACAGCGAGAATCCGAAACGGTCGTTTTTTCGACTGAACCTGAAAGGCAACCTACCGCACGGATTCAGTGATTCGGATGCAGATGGAGTCGGTTCCTGGGCGGAAGCCTTGTTCGGCTTAAGCCCGATCGACCAACAGTCCTCCAGAACCAATGCCTGGATCGATAGCAACGACGATGGTGTTCCCGATACTGAGGAATTCGGGGACAGTTACCAACTCAAGGCGCTTCTGAATGATGGCATGCACCCAGGAAGTGAAATCTCCGATCTCCACGCATCCAGATTCCTCGCGCAAGCGACATTCGGTCCGACGACAGAGGACATTACCTACTTAAAAACAATCGGACTCGAGTCCTGGTTAGACGAACAGATCTATGGGTTGGCTCCCACTCATTTGAAGGATGTCCTACTCAGTTTCTACCAAGATTACCACGGTCCCCGCGTTCGTTCAGACTATTACTTTTTTGATGACAATCAAATTTTGCCGATGGACAATATGCGCACCGCCTTCGGCAGAGCAGTCCTACAAGGCAAGGACCAATTAAGACAACGCATCGCCTTCGCCTTAAGCCAGATTCTGGTTATTTCCGGGCAGGACGCCAATCTTGATGGTATGCCGGCGAGCGTCGCAAATTACTATGACACCCTTATCGATAACGCATTTGGCAATTATTACGACATCCTCGAATACGTAACGTTCAACGCCTGCATGGGGCTTTACCTAAGTCACGTGGGTAATCAAAAGGCTCAGCCCGAACTGAATATCTTTCCAGACGAGAATTATGCACGAGAACTCATGCAGCTATTCACGATCGGCCTTTGGGAGCTCAATCCGGACGGTTCCAGAAAGCTTGATGCGAATAATGAGCCCATTCCATCCTACGGGCAGTCCGAAATCACGGAACTCGCAAGAGTCATGACGGGATTCTGGTTCGCTGGTCGAGAGTTTGGCGAAGGAGGCTGGACGGATCGTATCGGATTAAAGGCCATGGAAATGCATGCGGATAAGCATGATTTCGGAAGCAAAACGATCGTTGGAGGCCATGTCATTCCCTCCCGTGAAGCCACGACCAACAACGCGTATCAAGATGTCAAAGACGCCGTAAGGTTGATATTCGAACATCCCAACACGCCTGTATTCGTATCAAAACAGCTTATACAGTTTCTGGTTACCGATAATCCCTCTCCCGCCTACATCGAACGTATTCAAAATAGTTTCGTAGACGACGGGCAAGGCAAACGAGGAAACCTTGGAGCTGTTGTAAGAGCGATACTCCTTGATCCCGAAGCCCGGAGTCCGCTCGTATTCACAAAGAAAACAACCAGTGGATTCCTGAAGGAGCCCGTAATAAGGCTCATGCATCTGGGACGTGTATTCAACGTGGCAGATAGACCCGATTTCCAGATGTGGCAAATCAACGAGCTCGAAGAAGAGTTTTATCAAGATCCATTAAACGCACCCTCCGTTTTCAATTTCTTCAAGCCACATTACGAGCCGGCCGGCTTATTGGGGGACCAGGGGCTCGTCGGTCCCACCTTCCAGATACTGCACAGTTACTCCGCTATCTCTGGTCCTCAGCAACTTTGGAACTTCTTGCAGCGCGGTTTCTCGACGCAGTGGAACAACGACGCCATACAACCCTTTGACTACTCCGAATTTCTGCCGATTGAAGGAAACGCTAACGCCCTTCTGGAACGGGTTAACATTCTTTTTTGCCAAGGTATGATGTCCAGAGGTTCCCGCACTGCCATCCAGGAAGCACTTGCCAAACTCGACAATCTCGAGGACTTACCACCGGGAGTAAAAACGCAGGTAGCCGTATGGGTCGCCATCACAGGAGCATCGGGAGCCACACAACTTTAAATCAAAGCAGGACTCGAACATGAACTCACTTTTTCAAAACCAGATCGACCGAAGAACGTTTCTCAAACGTACCACCTGCGGTGCGATGAGTTCCTTGCCAGTACTATCCACATTGCTGAGCCTCAAGGCTGCCAATCAGGCCGCAGCGGCTAATCTGGGAAATGGAAACGATTGTAAGTCGATTGTATGCGTTTTTCTTGGCGGTGGTAATGATTCTTTCAATACCTTGGTGCCTATTGATTCCCAACACGCGGAATACTCAGTTTCACGCAGTAACCTCGCACTCCCGATTGAAGACCTCTTAGCCCTCAACCAACTTCCTGACGGTGATGGCAGAAGCTACGGTCTCCACCCAAGTTTGCCTGGACTCGCAGAACTTTTTCACGGCTACAAGGGCGACGCAAACAAGCGCCGTTTGGCGGTTGTCGCTAATATTGGAACCTTGCTGGAGCCCACGACAAAGGATAGCTACCTCAACGAAACTGTTAAGTTACCGAAAGCACTTTTTTCCCACAGTGACCAACAGCAACAATGGCAAACGTCCGTGCCACAGGGAATGAATGACCTTTCAGGATGGGGCGGCCGCATAGCCGATGTCCTTCATTCCGAACTCAATACCGGTAAGACTTCTATGAGTATTTCGCTCAATGGAAACAATGTGTTTCAAACCGGTAATCAGACTAAGCCTTTTGTCATCACACCGAGCGGTGCTCTGGTATTTGAAGATGGGCGCTATGAATGGCCAGGAGGAGATCATCCCTACACGATTAAGAACGATGCCCTTCGCAGCGCTCTGGAGGAAGAGCACAACAACCTCATACGTCAGGCTTTCAACAACGTAATGACTGACAGCATTGAGTCCCAAGCGCTTTATCAAGAAGCCTACGAATCCTTTGACGAGAGCCGTGTGAACTTCAACTTCGGCTCCAATAATTACCTTCAGCAGCAACTTGGCGGTGCTCTCAAATCAATCGCATTGAGGGAACAACTGGGATTGCGACGCCAAACGATTTTTGTCGAAACCGGAGGCTTCGATAACCACCTGGAACTGCTGGGGAATCATAGAACAGAACTACGGTCGGTTAATGATGCAGCCTACGCATTTCAAGATGGTTTAGAGACACTCGGGCTGGCCGAATCGGTTATCACAGTTTTCATTTCAGAATTCGGAAGAACCCTGCGATCAAACGGTCGGGGGACCGATCATGCCTGGGGAGGCAATATATTTGTTATGGGTGCCCCTGTAGCTGGCGGTCGCGTTTATGGCAAATTCCCGAGTCTCGCACTAGACGGTCCAGATGATATTGGAAGAGGCGGTCTGATCGTGCCCACTCTGTCTGTAGATGAATTTTATGCTGAGATCCTTCAATGGTTCGGCGTATCCAATACCGATATACCCTATGTGCTTCCAAATATAGAAAACTTTTATACGGTCGGTTCAGGAACACCGATCGGATTTCTGAATAGCTGATGAGACTCAATAAACAGCTTTGGTCAATAACAGCCGCTGCGATCCTTATGTTAGCTCTGTGCGTTTGGACGCTTACAAAGCCGGAGCCTAAACAGAACCGATCAGATGTTGCTGAAAGGCACATACCAGATCAAGTCAGGAAAACGAAGCCCACTGTTAGGCAAGGGCTCTTTGGCGATTCGATTCTCGAACCCTATGGCTACGGTTCTCCAGAAGACGACCTGAAACTCGTCGCCCACCTGATAATCAACTACCGTCTCCTCGCCAAAGGATTAGACGCCAGACACTTCTCATCAAACGAAGCCGTTGGAGATACTTTAAGAGGCAAGGGTTCAATTCCCATAGAAGCCGTCTCCGCACACCATAGACTGTTCGACACCGACGGATTGATCGTCGACCGCTGGAACACGCCCCTCATGTTTCATCTAGTCTCTTCTGAGGACGTAAACATCTACTCACACGGTCCTGATAAAATACTCGGAACAGACGATGATCTTTCCCTTGAGACTGGAAGAGTTCAACGAGGGGCCGCCGCGTTTTAGCACTCGTTATTGCGAGTAATT
The DNA here is from genome assembly GCA_964352065.1 of uncultured Opitutaceae bacterium. Lineage (GTDB taxonomy): Bacteria > Verrucomicrobiota > Verrucomicrobiia > Opitutales > UBA2995 > UBA2995. Next base: position 48,467 of record CAYGQM010000050.1, on the reverse strand, counting down.
GTTCGACCGGCTTACAAAAAGTCGTTTAGCTCGATATTCAGAACATCCCACGCTAAACAACCATCCCATGGACAGAAGAACTTTTATAAAGACGACAACGACGGTTGTCGCTGGAGGAGCATTATCGGGTTCGCTCACAGGTCAGCCTCCCAAGAGCCAACAACCCAACATCCTCTTCATCATGACAGACCAGCAGCACTCGGGTATGATGAGCTGCACCGGGAATACGTTACTGTCTACCCCAGCCCTCGATCAGCTCGCAGCTGAAGGCGTTCGCTTCGAAAACGCCTATGCTCCTAACCCCGTATGCGTCCCCTGCCGCATGAGTATGGCCACCGGTATGATGCCCGCCCGACTAGGTGCCTTAGACAATTACGGGACTCGAGTAAAAAAACTTCCCGCAGAAGCCTCGCAACACTCTATGGGGAAACTCATGAAGAAAGCTGGCTACGATACTTTTTACGGCGGCAAGGTTCACATGTCTCCTGAGCTTGTCCCCGAGAAGGAGTCCGGCTACGATACTTATTTCAGAAATGAAAGGGATCAGCTTCCCTCCGCCTGCCTGGATTTTATCCAGCAGGATCGGGAGAGACCTTTTTTCGCTGTCGCGTCCTTTATCAACCCCCATGACATCTGCTACGCCTACAACGCCTACAAAAAGCGCGAGAAGATGATGCCAGGCGTAAACGCGCTTTACGAACAGGCATCCGAGATGCCACTCGAAGACCTTCCTCCATTACCCGCAAATTTCGATATTCCCAGATTCGAACCGGACGCCGTCGAAGCAAACGGAAAAATCACGGCCGTAACGCCGAGTAAAACCATGCGAACAGAATACGACGAACGCGAATGGCGGATGTATCGGTGGATCTATTGTCGACTCACGGAAGAGGTCGATGGTCATATAGGACTCATCCTGGATGGTCTCAGAGCTTCTGGGAAAGAGAACGACACCCTGGTAGTCTTTTTAAGTGATCATGGGGATATGGATGCCAGCCATGGACTCGCATCAAAGGGTGTTATGTACGAAGAGTCGGCGCACGTTCCCCTCATCCTAAAACACCCGAAAACGTTAAGACCCGGCAGCGTTAACCGATCCCTCGCTAACATAGGCCTGGATATCCTACCGACCTTCTGCGACTACGCCGGCATAGCAGCCCCATCTCATCTTCTAGGAAAGAGTCTCCGGAACATGGACACAAGCCGCCCCTACATAGCCTCTGAAAACCACTGGTCTCGTATGATCCGCAGCGAGCGCTACAAATACTGCGCCTTCAAAGAAGGTGAACTCCGGGAGTCGCTGGTCGACCTGGAGAATGATCCAGGAGAGATGCTAAACCTGGCCAGAGACAAAAATTTTGAAACCGAACTCATACGCCACCGGAACTATCTGAAAGATTGGGTGAGGGCCTCTGAGGATAAGCACGGGGAAGCTTACTGTATCTAATCCTGTCTATTCTAGGGTGAAGCATGGCCAAATAAGCCCGCTTATTTTAGATTACGGCTATGCAGCCGATGGGAACATTTAGCGTTTTGATCTTTACTGCAAATTCAGTCAGCAACTTTACCCATGAAAAAAAACTGGCAGACAAAAACCGGTATTTTAAGAAACGGAAAATTAAAACGGTCATCCTATTCTGATCGCAAATTTATCTCTCAAACACTCACAAGTGCAGTTAACGCTTGTCCGAAGAACCCCTCATAATTTAAACTGACGCCATTAATCCTTTTTCTCGAGATTATCTAATAAGCCTATCCCATGCTCACCCGCCTACTCATCCTTTCTTCTTTACTCGCTATGACCTTTGGTTGCGCTCCGTCCTCTGATACACCGTTGCTAAGGCACGTCGTATTGTTTAAATTTAAAGATACCGCCAGCAATGAGCAGGTGGATGCAATTGTGAAGGCCTTCGGTGAACTGCCGTCGCAGATACCATCGATCGTGGAATACCAATGGGGGACTGATGTTAGTGTCGAAGGAAAGGCCAACGGATTCACCCATTGTTTTCTGGTGAGTTTCAAAGATGACGCCGGGCGGACAGAATATCTTCCCCATCCAGCTCACAAAGCCTTCGTGGATTTGCTCTTACCGTCTCTCGATAAAGTAACGGTAGTCGATTTCTTTGCCACCGATTCTCAGGGTGCGAGCGATACGGATGGCAAGCTGCGTCACGTAGTCCTCTTCGATTTTAAAGACGGAACGACCGAAGAATCACTACAAGCCATTCAAACCAAGTTTAGCTCCCTTCCTGGTGATATATCTGAAATTGCAGCCTACGAATGGGGAATCAATAACAGTCCCGAAGGATTGGATGACGGTTACACTCATGCCTTCCTTGTCACTTTTGAAGATGAAGCAGGTCGCGCGGTCTATCTCCCACACCCATCGCACAAAGAATTCGGTGGCATCGTCCGGCCAAACGTTGAAAAGGTGCTGGTATTCGATTTCTACAACGGCAAGTAAACCCCACTCTCCCATACGTGCGCCTTTTAAGCCTGTGGCTTTGTCTTCTCTCCATACCCAGTAGCCTCGCATGGGGCAGTTTCGATAAAGTCTCCTGGTGGGACACCCAACGTCGTGGAGCAAACGGCGATGCCAACGATGCTGATTCGGATTATTTTGAAGTAGCGAAATCAATCGGTATTGAATACATCCGACTGTCCCCGGCAGGCATGAAGTCCGAGAGCAAAGACTTCCTCATCGGAGATATCGATGACTATAAGGGAATCCCGAAAGAGGATCTTCAGCGTTTCAAAGGCGTTCTGGATCGGGCCGCCGAAACTGATGTTAAGATCATGATTACGTTCTTTGGTTTGCCAGGAGCTCGCTGGCGACAACACAACGACATGGAATTCGATTACCGGCTTTGGGAGGATTTCAAATATCATGAACAGAGTGCCCTATTTTGGACCGACCTGGCAACCGAGTTGAAGGACCATCCCGCTGTCTACGGTTATAATATCATCAACGAACCGCATCCCGAACGAAAGGACGGATTCCAAAGCGACAAAACCGAGGACTTCGACGCTTGGTACGAAAACAACCTGAACACTCCCGCTGACCTGAACCTGTTTTATCAAACGGTTGTCAATGCGATCCGTAAGGTTGATTCGGATACGCCCATCGTTCTTGACTCACGCTTTCATGCAAGTCCCGAAGGATTCGACTACTTCAAGCCCGTGGATGGAAACGGAATCTTTTACTCCTGTCATTTCTACAGTCCATACAATTACACGACCCACCGCATAAATAAAGAACGCTATAGCTATCCGGAATGTATGCCCGGTCCAGACGGTGAGCGTTCCGCCTATTTCGGAAAATCAGAAGTAAGTGCGCTTTTCGATCCGGTACGCGACTGGCTGGAACGCTACGGCATGCCCAAGAAAAAACTCATCGTCGCGGAAATCGGCAGCGACCGGCGTGTCGAAGGCGTAGGCCAATACCTTGGCGATCTGATTTCGGTCATGAATGAAGAAGACTGGCACTGGGCCTTTTACTCTTTCCGCTCAGCGTCGTGGGACGGCATGGACTACGAGTTGGGAACCGAAAAGCTGGGTTGGAAATATTGGCAAGGTATTGAGGAGGGTAAGTCTCACAACGATCTCGTTAACCGTCACAATAACCCTCTTTGGGAGGTCATCCGGGAAGGCTTGAATAGAAAGCCGAACACGTTCAAAGACTAAAATTCCGATTAATTTTGCAGCCCCGTTTTTCAAAATCCATTCTTACTATTCACACTTGTTATGAAACGCCCCAACATCATTCTCATTATCACGGATCAGCAACGTTACGAGACGATCGCAGCGCTGGGATTTCCGCACGTCAATACCCCCAACTTGGATCGCCTCGTTAACGAAGGGGTCGCTTTTTCTCAGTGCCACGTCACAGCACCCTCCTGCGGTCCCTCACGAGCCAGTCTCTTTACTGGCTATTTCCCGCACAATAGCGGTGCTTTAAAAAATAACGATCCGTGGCCACGCACCTGGGTGCAGGACCTCAAGGACAACGGTTATTATTGCGTGAACATCGGTAAGATGCATTGCGATCCCTACAACGAGCTCCATGGATTTCACGAGCGTTTTGTCGTTGAGAATAAACAACGTCGGGAGTCAGAACTCATGTGGAAAGGTTCACAGCATATCTTCGAAGATGAATGGGACAAAGCTCTCGACCTGCGTGGTTTTGATCGTCCCGAAAAACCTTTTTATCGCGACTGGCCGGACACCAAAGAACGGCAAGGTGCCTACGAATGGAAACTGCCCGAAGACCTGCACCCAGATACCTTTGTTGGTGACATGGCAATCCGCTGGATCAACAAATCTCCCTACGGTGCCGATAACTCGAAGTTAATGCAGTGGATCGATAAAGAGAAGCAGCCTGGTATCGACGACGAACCTTTATTCCTCGAAATCGGATTTCCTGGCCCCCACCCTCCATTCGACCCCGTTGAACGGTACACAAAAGAGTATATGGAAAAGGACCTCCCGATACTCCCGGTGACTCAGGAGGAAATGGATGCCCAGCCACAGACACTGGAATCCTTTCGCAAGCGCCTAACCCAACGTTTCGCCGACTCCATTGATTTTGATCCCCACGCTTCCGATGAAGCCCGAAAACTTCAGCGAGCTTACTATCTGGCCAATGTGACGATGATCGATGAAAGTATTGGCAAAATCCTCAAACGCTTGGAAGAAACGGGGATTCTCGAGAACTCAGTCGTTATCTTCTCGTCGGATCACGGCGACTGCCTGGGCGATCATGGCCTCGTTGAAAAATGGACCATGTATGATTCCTCAGTACGCGTGCCTCTAGTGGTATGGAGCCCCGATCGTTACAATGGTGGTCGGACCGTCGAAGCACTTACCCAATGGTTTGATATCGGTCCGACAATTTTGGAACTGGCAGGCCTTGAACCGCCAGCCAAAATGGAAGCGAAATCCCTCATTCCATTTCTTGAAAACAGTCCAGATGCTGAAGAACGTGAATACGTATTTTCGGAACACGCACAGGACCTCATGCTCCAAGACGTGGATCACTCCCTTATGGTCCGTAACAAGCGTTTCAAACTCGTCGAATACATTGGCAAGGATACCGGACAATTGTTCGACCTGGAAAAAGATCCGGACGAGATCAAAGACCAATGGGCTAATCCGGACTATGAAGAAACGAAAGCCAAACTTCGCAAAGTCCTACATGAATGGTTTGTCAATTCTACCACAAAAGCCACAGGCTGGTGGAAAGATCCTGCCGCGAAGCCCAAGGCGACCTAACCTCTTTCAATCGCATTTCAGCCAAGGCCTCGAAATTCACCGCAATTACGAGAATGCGGTAGTCAGCACCTTAAGTAAGGTAAATACCCTCTTTCTCAGGGTTGACGTTGCTAGCAAGGCCAACCCTTTTTATTTTCATTTCCTATTCAAACGGCAATTTGTCTTCTGCTGATCCTCAAATCAAGAAATCGCCCAATGCACACTATCAATCTAAACGGGGAATCTTTTTCTCTCGATGTTCCCGACGACATGCCCCTGCTATGGGTGATCCGTGATGTTCTCGGTTTTACCGGCACGAAATACGGCTGTGGCCTCGGCCAATGTGGAGCCTGCACTATGCATCTCAATGGAGCACCCATTCGGTCTTGCATCACACCCATCTCGGAAGCGAAAGGCGGCAAAATAACGACAATCGAAGGCATCGGTGATGACCCAGTCGGCAAACAGGTCCAGGAAGCCTGGGTCGAAGAAGGCGTTCCGCAGTGCGGCTACTGCCAATGTGGCCAAGTCATGAGTGCAACGGCTCTTTTAAAAGAAAATCCTGAGCCTGATAACGCCGCTATAGAAACCGCCATGGTCGGCAACATCTGCCGCTGTGGCACCTACAATCGCATTAAAACCGCTATCCATACGGCATCAGGCAAGATCAAGGAGGCCTCGGTATGAAGTCTACTTATCATAATTTTTCATTTACCAATCACGGCCTTGACCGCCGCCAGTTTTTAAAAGGCGTCAGCGTGACCGGAGCCCTCCTCTTCACCGCTAGTTGGAGCTGGGCTCAGGAAACCGAAGCAAAGAAATACGGCGGCGAAGGCATGTCAGGAGGCACGAAGGAAGATCCTAAACTCTTTATCAAGATCCATCCCGACGGATCGATTGATATCACCTGTACTCGATCAGAGATGGGCCAGGGAATCCGTACAAGCCTCGCCCTGGTGGTTGCCGATGAACTCGAAGCAGACTGGGACAAATGCAAGGTCGTGCAAGCGGTGGGTGACGAAGCCATCTACGGAAATCAAAATACAGACGGCTCCCGAAGCATGCGCCACTGGTTTATGCCCATGCGACGGTGCGGTGCCACAGCCCGCGCTATGCTCGAACAGGCTGCTGCGACCCATTGGGGCGTGTCCGTTAAGGAGGTGAAAGCTTCCCTACACACCGTCATACATAAGAAAAGTAAACGCACCCTCGGCTACGGTGAGCTAGCGGGTATCATCGCAAAAAGCGATCAGCCTCCGGCAAAGTCCGTCACCCTAAAGCCTGCAAAGGACTTTCGCTACATCGGTAAGAATCAGACGCTCAGTATTGACGGCATGGATATCGTTTCCGGCAAGGCTGGTTATGGGGCCGATATCCGATTCGACGATATGCTATATGCCGTTGTTGCTCATCCCCCCGTTTTTGGGAGTGAAGTCGAATCGTACGATGACTCAAAAGCGCTCCAAGTACCAGGAGTGATCAAAGTCGTTTCCATTGAGGGAACGATGGCTCCTTCTGAATTTAATCCGCTGGGCGGTATCGCGGTAGTCGCCAATAACACCTGGGCAGCTATCAAAGGCCGGGAAGCATTAAACATCACCTGGACATCCAGTCCAAATGACTCTTACGACTCCGATACCTATCGGGAATCCATGGCTTCGGCTGGAAGCAAACCGGGTAAACTTATACGCAAGGTTGGGGACCTCGATCAGGCATTCAGCGAAGCGAGCGAGAAACATTCCGCAACCTACTACCTACCCCATATTGCACATGCTCCGATGGAACCACCCGTCGCGACCGCTCTGCTAAAAGACGGTTTCCTCGAAGTATGGGCTCCAACACAGGCTCCCGAAGCAGCCCGTAACCATATGGCCAAACGCGCGGGTCTAGACTATAAAAACACCCGCCTCAATGTAACGCTTCTGGGCGGAGGATTTGGTAGAAAATCCAAGGCTGACTTCATTAACGAAGCAGTCGACCTCGCCAAAGCATTTCCCGGACGTCCAGTACGTCTGCAATGGACCCGCGAAGACGATGTGCAGCACGACTACTTCCACACCGTCTCCAGCGAACACCTGGAAGCCAGCCTCGATAAGAAAGGTAACACCACGGGTTGGCTGCACCGTTCAGTCGCACCAACAATCGTTTCCATATTCGCTCCTGACCAAAGACATCAAGGAGACTTTGAGTTGGGCATGGGTCTCAACAACGTGCCTTTCGCAGTGCCCAACATGCGTATAGAAAATCCAGGCGTTGACGCCCACACCCGGATTGGTTGGTTTCGATCGGTATCAAATATACCACACGGATTCGCTGTACAGTGCTTCGTGTCTGAGCTCGCAGACAAAGCGGGGAAGGATCACCTCAAGTTCTATTTGAATCTTCTGGGAAAAGACCGCCAAATTGATCCCCGTGAATTGACTGACGATTGGAATCATGGTGAAAACCCCAACACCTATCCTATCGATACAGGCCGCATGCGTAAGACCTTGTTAAAAGCGACCAAGGAAGCCGGTTGGGGTAAGAAACTCCCCCAAGGAAGAGGGATGGGATTTGCCGTTCACTACAGCTTTGTCAGCTACGTCGCTTGCGTACTTGAGGTCGAGGTCGCATCGGGAGGAAATACCATAGTCCACAATGCCACCATGGCGGTTGATTGTGGACCCCAGATCAACCCGGATCGCATTCGCTCTCAAATGGAAGGCTCCTGCATTATGGGTATTGGCATTGCAACTACAGGAGAGGTCAGCTTTACTGCCGGCAAAGCCGTGCAGAGCAATTTCCACGACTATCAGGTGCCGCGTATCACACTCGCACCTAAGGCGATCTCAGTCCATCTCCTCAATCCCACTGACGCAACCGAACTCGGTGGTGTCGGTGAACCCGGAGTTCCACCAGTCGCTCCGGCATTATGCAATGCCATCTTCGCAGCTACTGGAAAACGTATTCGCAAAATGCCCATTGCTAACCAGCTGGCGTAATCGCTCACACTTCATGAATATCACCTGTCCCTATTGCTGGGAGAGAATAGACACCGAGGAGATACAGTACTCACCAGAACCGGTAGAAATGGTTCTCGATTGCGAGGTTTGCTGTCGCCCTATTGTCGTCCGTGCCGAGTGGGACGATGAAGACTCAGAACCCTGGCTGGATGTACAAGCGGAATCGTAGGTGGGATGGGCAGAGGAGATTGATTGGAAGGAAGCTGTCCTTTTACTTTAGCCAGGCATCTAAGCTTTCTGGGCAATGTATACAGTGTTGGCCGATTCCTTATCCAGTAACGGATTATAAAAAGGAACTACAATAGCCTCTGCACTTATGAATACTGATTGCAACAGTTCTACAAATTGGGCATCTGGTGCAGCGTCTGACCACAGTCCAAATACTCCGCCCGGGTGCAGTTGTTCAGCCATCGCCGAAAAACCTGCGACCGAATAGAACCCCGCATTTTCTTCGTCCAGTTGATGACTGGGTGTATGATCGATATCAAGAAGGATGGCATGGAATCGCTTGTTTGGGTTTACAGGATCAAGGCCCATCGAACTATTCTGTGCCGCCGCAAAGAAGTCCTGTTCGATAAGTCGACAACGTGGATCCTTGGCCAACAGCTTTCCCACGGGAAGTAACCCTCGCTGATGCCATTCAATGACTTGCGGAAATAGTTCTACTACAACAAGCGAATGAACGGACGGATTTTCCAGAGCTGCTACCGCCGTATAACCCAGTCCCAATCCACCCACCACAACGTCCCAAAGACCATCCGCCAGTTTCTCCAAGCCCAGATGCGCCAATTCCTTTTCCGCTTCAGGAAAGAGGCTCGACATCAGAAATTCTTCGCCGAGTTTCACTTCGAACACATCGATTCCGTCAAGCGCGGCGATGGTTCTACGGCGAAGCACCAACGGCCCTAAATGAGTGTCCTGAGCATCCAGTATTTCTAATTGAGGCATCATATTGCGATCACCTTGAGAGCGATGCCTGGAGCTTACAACCTACAATGCCACTTTATTGGCCTTGAAAGCCTACAGCAATAAACTATCTGTAACGTATGTCTTTAAGACCCCTATTGACCTTCCTCCTCCTCAGCTATGTTCCCCTCTTTTCCGCGCAAGATCCTCTAGATAACTACACCGACTGGGCGATCAATCGGGGTGATAAAAAAGGCAACCAATTTTCGGAACTGGCATATATCCATGCCGCAAACGTGCATAAACTGGCACCTGCCTGGGAGTATCATACCGGGGATGCCAATGAACGCTCCAATATGCACAGCAATCCTATCATCGTAGATGGACTGATGTATTTCACCACGTCAACATTGCGGGCAGTGGCGATTGATGCAGGAACCGGTGAAGAAGTCTGGATCTTTAAGGCAGAAGACCATCATCCGGATCGCACCGTGTTTAGGGGGCGCAGTCGAGGGATTGTTTATTGGGAGTCTGGCGACGATAAGCGAATCTTCCACTCCGTCAAAGACCGGGTCTATGCCCTCAATGCAAAAACGGGAGAATTAATTACCACATTCGGCAATGAAGGACACCTTGACTTGCGGCAAGACCTCGGCGTGGATCCCAGGACTGCATCGATCGAAGTGACTAATCCAGGGATCGTGTATCAAAACTTCCTCATCGTCGTTTCAAGGGTTCCGGAAGGATACGATTCCACGCCCGGTCACATCCGCGCCTACGATACGATTACCGGTGAGTTCAAATGGATTTTTCATACGATTCCTCAAGAGGGACAATATGGATACGATACCTGGGAATTTGTCGAAGGCGAGCGCTACGGTGGTGCCAATTCCTGGGGTGGCCTGACGGTCGATGAAGAACGCGGCTGGGTGTTTGCCTCTACCGGTTCTCCGTCGTTTGATTTTTACGGGGGTTATCGCAAAGGCATGAACCTCTTTGGCAATTGCGTTCTGGCACTCGATGCGACGACCGGCGAACGCCAATGGCACTACCAAACGGTTCATCATGACCTGTGGGACTATGATAATCCGCCAGCACCCATTTTGGTAACGATAAACAGTAATGGAAAGAAACAGGACGCCGTTGTTCAATTCACAAAGATGGGACTGACCTTTGTTCTGGATCGCGATACAGGTGAACCTCTGTTTCCCGTAGTGGAAACGCCGGTACCCGCGTCAACCGTCGAAGGTGAGGAAGCCTGGCCTACCCAACCGATTCCGACCCGACCTCCTCCACTTACACGCCTAGGCATGACCGAAGCCGACCTGACGACAATCACCTCAGAGAACAACGCCTACGCAAAGCAAGTATTCGGAAACTATCTAAACAATGGTTTGTATACCCCACCCTCTGAAATGGGAACCATCGCGCAACCCGGAACCCTCGGAGGTGTCGAATGGCACGGAGGTGCTTACGATCCCTACAGCAACATCATCTATGTAAACTCGAATGACGCACCGGGAGTCCTTAAACTTCAGAAAACCTTCGAACCCGCCGATGGCACTGAACTGACAGATCTGCAGCGAGGCCGCCTGCTCTATGAACACAATTGCACCAGTTGCCACGGTCTTGATCGCAAAGGGATTCCTCCCCTATTCCCCAGCGTGTTGAAACTTGAAAAGTCTGAGAAAGAAATAGCGAAGTGGATACGAACGGGAGGCAGTATTATGCCTGCTTTCCCTCAATTTACAGACAAAGAGCTTAAGCTGCTTTCCCAGTATATGGCCTCTGATGAGATAGACTTACCAACTACCGCAGCCGATGACCTCAAGGTCCGTTACCTATTCGATGGTTATGGCTATCTGACTGACCAGGAAGGTTATCCCGTTATTGATCCTCCCTGGGGCACATTGACTGCCATCGACCTGGCAAACGGCAACTTCGTATGGCGGGTACCCCTCGGCGAATACCCGGAGCTGGTTGCACGCGGCATCCGCAATACCGGTACCCCAAATTTCGGTGGTGCGGTCGTCACTGCTGGAGGTCTTGTCTTTATAGCCGCGACTGCCGACGAAAAGATACGGGCCTTTGAAAAGAGTCGTGGAAAGTTGCTCTGGGAGTTCGATCTCCCAGCCGGTGGTTATGCTACCCCGAGTATTTATATGCAGGACGGAAAGCAATATCTGGCAATCGTCTGCGGCGGGGGTGGAAAAAATCGAACTCCTTCAGGTGATACGATCATGGCCTTTTCCTTGCCCGAAACGAATCACCTTTCCTCAAAAACGGGTGGGAGTGAACAGACCGCCAGCGGTGATTGGATCGAACTTTTTGACGGAGCAACTCTCAACGGTTGGGTCCATATGAACGGCTCTCATAGCTATACTGTAGAAGAAGGAACTATTGTTGGTCGGACAGTCGCGGGCAGCGAAAATTCATTTCTCTGCACGACTCAAGAGTTTGAAGATTTCGAACTGGAGCTGGAAACCACCGTAGATGATATCACGAATCAGGGCATTCAATTTCGATCCAGTGTCCGCCCGGTCTCTGAGCGCGATAGCCACAATTGGAGAGCTGGTCGGGTTTGGGGTCCACAGTTGGAGGTTCGACGCAAAATGGGTCCCAACAGTATCACCACGGGTATCCTCTATGGAGAAGCTTTAGGCACCGGTTGGTTATCCTCTGAAGAAAAAAAACAGGATAGCCATGACTATTTTATCCCGGAGGGTTGGAACAAACTGCGTATCGTTGCAAAAGGCCCTCGCATGCAAACCTGGGTCAATGACCACCTCATTGAAGATCTCGTACGGGAGGACGTTTACAAAACCCATCCCAAAGGCTTTATCGGCCTCCAAATCCACGGCATCCAGGGAGAAAGGCAATTTGTGATGAAGTGGCGGAATATCAAGATCCGGCGCTTGTAGCGGACACCCAGACATAAAAAGGCCGCATACGAAAACGCATGCGGCCGAAATAAGGAACGTATTTAAATACAAAAATCGTCCAAGATTACTTAGCTGTGATGACACCATTCATGAGCCCGAAGTGTCCGGGAAATGAACAGACGAAGGGATACTCACCCGGCTCCAGAGTGAAAGTAATCGTGTCTTCTTCGCCTGGTCCTAAAAGCTTTGTATGAGCAATAACCAAGGCCTTGTTGGCATCATCCGTTGGGATATACTCGTTAGCAGCAGCAGAAATCGCGGCCATTCCAAATGTAGCGGGCGCAGTGCCAGGCTTCAAAATAACGACATTGTGTCCCATCGCTGCCTTTGGCAAATTGCCGAGGTTCTTGAAGACCATGGTAACTTCCTCGCCGGCTTTCACTTCGAAAGCCTTGCTGTTGAACTGCATTGTGTCGTTGGCAGTGATTTCGATCTTATTGCCATGATGATCGGCGAATGCTACTCCAGCCGCTCCCAAAAGAATGGCACAGAAAGTGATGAGTTTCGATTTCATAATAATTTTCATGTTAGAGTGTAATACTACTGTCAGCGCAGTTTAAGGATTTGAGAGAATTGGCAAGCAGATGTTCCGAATTTTCTTACTAGGAACCCCACTCTTTCAGTTCATAAATAACTCTTATACCCTAACGACGTTCTACGATAAGTTCCTTGGGGTAACGCACTTTGGGAAGATCTGCGTACTTGTCTGACTCATCCCGATAGCCTAGCGCACAAGCTACAACGGTCTTAAAACCGCTATTCTCAAGCCCCAACACTTTATCAAAACCAAGTGGATTGATGCCCTCCATCGGACAGGCATCAATACCCAAAACGGCGGCTGAAGCCATCAATTGGCCTAGAGCGATATACACCTGGTTTTTACACCAGTCATCAATGGTCGCATTGTCGATTGAACGTTGGATAAATCCTACCATCATGCCCTTAAGTCCATCGTGGTCAGACACATCTCCACCCCGAGCCTCTACCGTAGCATTCAGGTAACGATCCACCTCACTCAGCTCGAATGAGTCGTTATACGCTAAAACAACTAAGTGGGAACAATCGCGAGTTTGCGGTTGATTCCAAGACAGCGGAAACAATTGGTCTTTAATCGCCTGATCTTCAACGATAATGAATTTCCAGGGCTGAAGTCCGAAAGACGACGGAGTCAATACGAGCGACTCTTCAAGCACCTCAATGGTTGTCTCGTGGATTTTAGCTTCCGGATCGAAAAATTTGGTGGCATAACGCCAATTCAGTTGGGAAAGCAGTTCGGTTATCGTGAGAGTAGCCATCAATTGTATACTTATTAATTTTGTGGATAAAACAATGAACTTAACGCTGGTAAGGAGCTGTGTTTGAAAAGCGATACTCCTCGCCAACCTCAACAGGTTCTCGCATTAGGGTTTTGTTTCCTTTCTCATCTTTATCAAGACGGAATGCATCATATACTTCTCCAGTCGCTGTGTAGGCTTGGTAACTCAGTGCGTTTCCGTTCACCGAAATCACCTGAAAAAACTGCGCGTTCTCGCCCCTTCGATCCAATACTACACCATCCGGTTGATACACATCCCACCCGGTTTTCATAAATTCATACATCTTGGGTCCACTCACCGAATTCACATACATCGTCTGAACCGCCGAAGAGGAATTATCCTCGCGCATACTCAGAGGTGTATGTCCCCTCGCATAAGTATGATCATGCCCCTGTAGAACCAAATCGACCGAATGCCTGTCAAATATAGGCTTCCATAGATCGCGTAACTTTTTGTTATCCCGATTTTCACGGGATGAGAACAAGGGGTGATGGTAAGTCACGACCGTCCACTTATTGGGATTTTCCGCCAGTGTTTTGTCCAACCATTCCACTTGGTTTTCAACCGCTTCGTTGGTATTCAAAACGATAAAACGCACACCTTGGTAATCGAAGGTATATACCGTCTCGTGGAGCGTTTCCGAAAGTTCACTCACCACCGGCAAGTTGAATTGTGGACGCCACAGCATGGATAGTATAGTGTCATCACTTCCAGTCAGTTTACGATACTCATGATTACCTGTTACAACCACACTGGGAACTGAAGCGTGAATCCATCCGCCAGCCTTGAACCATTCGCCCCATTCCTGGTCGTAGTGCCCGTCATTAATAAGATCTCCTGCATGCAGGAAGAAGCGGGCCTCCGGCGCAGTTGCATAGGCCGCTCGAATAACCCGCGACCATTTTGAGAGCACATCATTTTGCGCATCACCAAAATATACGAAACTAAACGGCTTCGCCTCTTTCGACGCCGTCCTGAATTCGATCCATTCACTGAAATGCTCTTGACCGTCACCAACCCGATAAAGGTACTTCGTATTGGGTTCCAAGCCTGCAAACTCAACCGTGTGGTAGTGTACCGGACCTTGAGTATTGTGAGATTCGAGTTGTAAATCAATTCGCTCTGTCTTTGCAGTAAATTGCCTCGCCGAAACGTGAAAGCCTGGTTCCGCAATAGACTTTGTAAGTTCCGCAATACCCTGTTTGCAGGACGTGTCTGTCCTCCAACTAACCGCTACGGAGGTTGCAGGATCTCCCGGCCAGGTCAGGACAATCCGATCAGGATCCCTACTTGCCTTCTCCCAGTGGTGAAGTCCCGTATCAGCCGTGACAACGCTCAAACCGACAAATAACGCCACCAAAGCCCATCTTTGACGGTAGACAAAAGAAAAAACATAGAATCTCAGAACGCTCATCAAATTATTCGTAGATACAAGAGGCCGATGCACCAAGCTTTATGTTATCATGAATGTGAAACAAAAAGTAACGCCCTACTGCCCATTCAGTCATACGAGACGAGCTAAATCTCTGTAACCGGACTGTAAAACGATTGCAATCTCACGAAGCAGTTTTGAACAATCTTTTCAACTACCCGTGGGTTACCTTCTCTTCGATTATATCCATTCTGTTTATGAAACCCAAGACTGAGGCCGTACTATTTGCATCGCCCATGCAAACCAGCATGCTAATGGCCTCTCAGTCAGGTGCTAACGGATCCTCTTACATTCAACAGCTACAATGGTCGATCAAGGGGTGCCTGGATCACAACTCATTTCAGACTGCGTGGGAAAAAACCTTAAGACGCCACGACGTTTTCTTCTTCATCTTTGGGCCTACAAAAACCGGACTTCATGGTATCCGTAAAACGGATATAATTCAGGCGACTTATCGTTTTGAAGATTGGTCCGACAATACGATCGACAAAATCAGGAAGCAGCTCAGAACCCGACTAACGGAAGACTTCCAGAAGGGTTTTCCATTTGAAGGCGAGGCACTATGCAGGTGCCTTTTGATTCAGACCGGAGCCAATTCACATGAATTTATTTGGACTTCCCACCATGCACTATTCGATGGCCGCAGCCGACTACAGATCATCCAGGAGTTTCTTGAGCTTTACCAGGTTACAAACTCTAAAAAAAAGATTACAGAATCCCCAACGTACTGCTACGAGTCTTACCTCCGGTGGATTGAATCTAAAACCTGGGAAGAGTCGAAACACTTCTGGAAAGCATACCTTAAAGATCTGACAGAGCCCACTCCCCTCGAATTCGGCTACGAAAATAAACCTCGTACGCTCAATCGAGGTCGCGCAGTCTTGGAGAAACAATTAACCCAACGTTTTTCGGATCGACTCCACGAGTGGTCATCGGATCAAAATTACTCACTAAACACTCTTATTTTAGCGGGATGGTCTATCTTTTTAAGTAAGACTTCAGGAAAACAACACATTATGTTTGGTGCGCCCCGCGCCTGCAGAAAATCCAACGTGACCGATGCGGACAAAACAGTGGGACTATTCGTCAACACAGTCCCAGTCGTAGTAACTATCGAGGATTCAGGCACATCGGACGAGCTCATCGCAGCCATTCGACGAACCTGGGATTCTATAAGAAACCATGAGAACACACCTATCTTCCTCATAAAGCAGTGTAGCAGTCTACCTCCAAACGAACCGTTCTTTTCGAGCTTTGTAGGCTACGAGAAATACCAACTGAGCCAACTCATTTCGCCTACCGACGGAACCACGCACCGTTTTAGGCTAAAGGGCCATACGGACATTCCATTCCTGATTCAATTGAAAGATGGAAAACGCATTTCTTTCGAGGTCGAGTATGATACCTCCCGGTTTACAGCGAATTCGGCCAAAAAGGTTATCCAGTCAATCGAAGTTGTTTTGGACCAACTGATCAGTCAGCCCACGGGCAAACTCGCAGATATCGCTCTGGTATGTCCGGAAGATTTTTCAACGATAAGAAAACTGGGGACCGGGAAACGACCCCATATCGATCGAATACCGGTGCACAGATTGTTTGAATCAGTCTGTGACGCAAATCCAACGAATACGGCCATACGTTTCAATGGGCATTCCATCAGTTATCAGGAGTTGAATCAAACTGCGAATCGACTAGCCCGGTACTTACAGAAGCGCGGTGTAGAAGCAGGAATGGTGGTGGCTCTATTTTTGGAAAAAGGACCGCTCGCGATTATCTCACAACTGGCGATTCTGAAAGCGGGGGCTATCTATATGCCCCTTGATACGGAATACCCTAAAGAGCGACTTCAATGGATGATCAAAGATTCAAAGCCAAAGCTAGTTCTGTCCACGTCCGACCTTAAGGAAACGGTTGAAGGCACTCTATCGAACCCTGTATTCATCAATGAATCGAAGACTGAATGGAAAAAATTTTCGCCCCAAAATCTTAAAAATAAAGGCGAATGGGATGGTCCCGCATACATCATGTATACCTCGGGCTCAACAGGACGCCCCAAAGGAGTGTTAGTACCACATCGTGGTATTATACGCCTGGTTCAAAAGCCAAACTATGTAAGGCTTTCCTCGAAGACACGATCGCTTCAACTGGCTCCTATTTCGTTCGATGCGTCTACATTTGAAATCTGGTCACCTTTTTTAAACGGTGGCACTTGCATAATTTACCCTGAACGCGTGCCGAACATTGCTAAACTAGAACGTGTACTAAGAACGGAATCAGTTAACCTGCTTTGGCTTACCGCAGCATTGTTCAACTTTGTTATCGATACCGAGCCCATGATTCTGAAGGGTGTAAGACAACTACTGGCAGGTGGTGAAGTACTCTCTCCTTCCCATATTCGAAAAGCACAACAGTTACTTACAGAAACAACCCTTATAAACGGTTACG
The DNA here is from genome assembly GCA_964352065.1 of uncultured Opitutaceae bacterium. Lineage (GTDB taxonomy): Bacteria > Verrucomicrobiota > Verrucomicrobiia > Opitutales > UBA2995 > UBA2995. The sequence goes on along the minus strand of CAYGQM010000050.1, from coordinate 31,174 downwards.
GTCCGACTGAAAACACGACCTTCTCTTGCTGTTTTCGAATTCCAAATCCGATGTCTAAGTCGACATCAATACCTATCGGCCCCCCGATTAACCACTCTTACGCTTACGTGCTGGATCGTAATAGGAATATGCTTCCATACGGGGTTTCCGGGGAGCTTTATGTCGGCGGCGATGGCCTTGCGCTCGGATACCTGAACAGTCCCGGGCTTACGAAGGAACGGTTCGTGAGAGATCCGTTTTCGAATGATAAACGCATTCGACTTTACCGAACAGGAGACCGGGTTTATCTGAGCGAAAATGGGAACGTCGAATTTCTCGATCGATTCGATAATCAAGTGAAGATTCGTGGTTATCGCATAGAACCCAGAGAGGTACTTGATCAGCTGCTGAATTGCAAAGGAGTCCTGGAAGCTTCCGTCGTGGTAAGAAAGGACAAGCGAAATGAGCATGAACTAATCGCATTCATAGTTGGTGCAGATACGACGAAAGCAGATACCCCCATAAGAAAAGAGCTAGCACTGAAACTCCCCGCATACATGATTCCCAGCGGCTTCGTATTCGTCGATAAACTACCCTTGACAGTCCATGGGAAGATCGACCAACACCGTCTACTAGCAATCTATGAAAACGAAACTGTATCTAACAAAGCCACCACCAGAACTCAGACAATCAACAGCACGGAACTTTCAATAAAGAAAATATGGGAAGACATATTTGAAAGTGAAATCACGAGTATCGACTTTGATTTTTTTGAGATCGGTGGGAACTCTCTGCTGGCAACGCGATTCGTATATGAGCTACAGAAAGCATTTAAGGTTCAGGCGACTACGAAACACCTTAACAAGCACCGGACGATTAGGTCTATAGCCCAATGGCTCGAACGGAAAACCGGCACTGAAACCAGTGAGCAATTCGTACCGTTAAAAATCAAAAAAAGTAAACCGAAACCACTCAGACCTTTGGCTAATGCCTGGCGCTCGGTTTACTTCTCCAACATCGAAAGCCCCAAATCTACTACAACCAATCACATCGTAAGGGCCATCCGAATTAAAGGCGCCCTAAAGACCAATTTATTGGTAAAAGCATTGGATTATGTGTTCAATCTTCATGAAAGATTTCGGACATACGCAGTCAAAATCGGCGATGAATACTTTGAGAAAACGCTTCCGTATATTAAGATTCAACCCACAAGAAAAAACCTGTCACACCTCAGTAAACGTGCCGCCCAGAAGGAAGTTCAAAGAGATTTTGAGACCTTCTGCCGAGAAAACGTCAGCATGCGTGAGGCCCCTATGTTGAAGTCGGTTATCACTCACCTGAATTCGGATACCCACGTACTCACGATAGCCATCAACCACTCCATATCCGATGGGCACTCACTCGGCTTGCTACTCCTCCAAACAAGTCAGGTCTACAACGATCTGGTTAACGGGAACCCTATAACGGTAAAGGCCAGTCATCATAGCTTCAGAGATTATGAACAAAGCCTGACTACCTGGTTGGATCGCGGACACAAAAAGCGTATCATTAACTACTGGAAGCAAAAGTCATTGGGACTTCAGGAGATCAATTTGCCATTTCAGAAGAAGATCCTACCTCGTTCAGCAAAGTGGAATGTATTCAGTCACTATGAGCTTAATTCAGTGTGGACTCCAAGATTTCGAAACTTCACCCAAACTCACGGAATCAGTGCCTATCAGTTGATTGCCACTGTTGGAAAATGGACAGTGGCGCGTCATACCAAAGATCTCGACAGCTACTACGCCGTATCAAGCAATATAAGATCTGGCCCCGAAGAAGATTCTATCGCGGGCGAGTTGGCGACAGTTATGCTTGTAAGAAATCAAATACACAATAACTGGACTTTTAATCAGCAGGCCGAATCCGACAGGGAAGCTCTCATGGAGGCGCTGGATCATCGCTTTATCAGTATAAGCACGGTGCTTGCTCCTCTAATCGAAAACGGAAGTTACGCTCATAAATTAGGGGGTCAATTCCGCATCAGTTACGCCCCCGCCCTCGAATCAAAGCTAGACTTTGAAGGACTTGATACCAGCACGAAACTCCGCCATCGAGTGGCCGCAATTATGAAACTCGGAATCGTAGTCCGAGAAACCGATAATCGCATTATACTTTCGTTCCAACACAGTCCTGAACTTTTTCTCACTCACGGCATTGAACACTTCAAATTCAATTTCCAAACCGTATTAAAGCAGGTTCTGGAAAACCCAACAATCACGTTTGAAGAGCTGCCCGACTTTTCCAGAAGAGAAACATTTGCAAAACCACTACCGCTTTCGGCGAAAAGAAATTCAATACTCAACCCGATCCAACAGATCGAAGGTAAGCAGAACCGCTATAAACTACACGGGAAAAGCCTTAAACGTCGAGAGATTGAAGCTCTGCTTGCTAAAATCTGGCAGGAAACGTTGAACTCGAAATCACCACGCACCGATGAAGATTTTTTCGAATCAGGTGGAAATTCTCTCATCGCAGCGAGCTTTTTGCACCGGGTCGAAAAACAGTTTCAAGTTCAGCTATCATTTTCTGAATTTCGAAGACATTCATCTTTTACCAAACTGGTCGAACGGATCTTACAGGACAGTCACAAACAAGACCTGCTAAAACCTTTTGTGATCCAAAGAGCCCCAACAGGTCCAATTGCTGATTTGGATTTCAAATGGGAAAAGTTTTTTATCGGGCATATCAAAAATCCGGAAAATGCCCGTTCGTTGCTGGTGTGTCGCGCATTGTTCCTGGAAGGTCCGCTCCGTCCAAGCATTCTCAAAAGAGCGATTCAAGCGGTTATCAGCAACCAGGAAGAACTTAGAACCTACGCTTGGAAAAACGCAGACCGCTACTTCAAGAGAATTGCAAAGAACGTCGATTGGGAGCTACCAACTGTGGATCTCAGTGAATTGGCACCCGTCCAGGCATTTTCCAAAGCTGAATCCATCTTTGAGAAAGAATGTACGCAAAGCGTTAACATGCGAAGGTGCCCCTTATTTCGATTTAAACTCATCAAGGTCGGAAAAAATAAGCACTTGCTGAGCCTCGTTTTTCACCACGCAATCACCGACGGCGTTTCTATTGAGATATTTTACAAGCAAACCTGCGCTGCTTATAGATCACTTATCAAAAAGCAGCAGCCCAGGCTTAAACGACCCAAAACGACTGCGAGACAGCAAGAAGTGAGCCTCACAAAATGGTTGAAGCAGGGCAACGCAGAACGCATTTACAGAGTCTGGGAAAAGTCACTTCGGTCGGCACCTTTGATCGACTATCCATTTTTAAAGAAACGACTGCCCGCGTCGGTGGATTGGAACCAATACGATCACTACGAATTCCCTAGTGAATGGGTCGAACTGATCAAAGCGTTTACTTGTAAACACGCCATCTCGAACTTCAGCTTCTTCAGTACTCTGATAAAGATTCTCGTCGCCCGCTACACTGGGGAAATGGATAACTACATCTCGACCGCTGTTGACAGCCGATCGAGCGAGGACGAAGCGGAAACGTTCGGGTGCCTCGGCAACGCAAGCTTCATCCGCAATAAAGTCCGTAAGACAAAGCCATTCCTTTCACAGGTTGCCGAATTTAATGAAGCGCTTTATCACGTTATGGACCTCAAACTATTGAGCGTTAGGGGGACAGAGAGTGTTCTGAAAAACAAGAAACATGCCATCCATAAACCCATCGGACAATTACAAGTTATCTATAGAGTCGAAGATGATGAATCCTTTAATCTACCCGGTGTTTCGGTTACTCCCGTAGCAAGACGAAGGCAAATTGCTACCACTCGCCTCGGATTCGTATTTCGAGAGACTAAAGATCGAATACAGTTGAGCTTCCAATATACACCTTCGCTCTACGTAGCATCAGGAATCGACAGATTTAAGTATAACTTCCAGGAATTCCTTGCGGAGGTGCTAAAGCGCCCAAATATCCAGTTTAACGAATTTCCAGACCTTAGACAGCCACAAAAATTTCGAAAACCACTTACGCGATCCGAAAAATCAAAAACGTTTCTGATTCCGGTCGGAGGTTCCGTCTCCGTAACCGAATAGTATTTAAAGCCAAGTCCGAAGTCCAAACGACGAAATAAGCCTCGTCTCCGCAACGTAAGTCCTCAGCAGGAAGAGAATAAATCGTCGAAACCCGCGGATTATTAAGACTCTTGCGCAAACCATTTGACTGCGATTCGGTTGACTTTGGCCTCATTAATACCGTCAAAACGGATATCCCTGCATATGTTAGTGCCTGATAATCATAAGCTTGTGGTATTCTTCGAAACAAAGCTCCGTCAAAAGCAGTCAATTAAGTGGTTACCCTAGGCAATAATAAGCATACCTATCTCACTTCCGAACACGTTTATGTAATCTCACCGTAAAATAGTTGCAAATAACCCCCAGCCAATTGTGGAATACTCTCAAGAAACTCACGGTTTCTTTTTCATCTTGTTAGACCCGCCAAATGAAGGAGCGCAAAGAATCTCATACTTTTGCCTCTCCAATGCAATCGAACATGCTATTGCCTGTATTGCGTGGAGATGGAGAGCGGTTCTATGTACAACAACTGAGCGTTTCTTTTAGAAAGTGTGTTTCCTACGACCTAATCAGGTGTTCCTGGGAAATGGTATTGAAACAGCACGACATTTTCCGGTGTAAGTTTTTTGCGACTGATTCAGGTAAGATTGCTGTCAAAAGAACCCGTAACCTACAGGTTTCTTTCAGCCACACGAAATTAGCGAAGATCCAGGAATTCAACCAATTGGCGCATTCGGACTTCGAACATGGATTCGAATCCCTCGACGAACCACTTTGCCGATTCAATCTGGTGACAGTCGGTAAACACAGAACCATACTGCTCTGGACCTCGCACCATGCCCTGTTTGATGGCCGTTCAAGAAGGCTGCTTCTCGAAGAATTTCAAGCATTATACCAACAACTGAGTCAGGGATTAAAACCCACTTTGCCGAAATCCGAGAACTTTATCGATTACCTGGATTGGTTTCATAAGAAATCGTGGACTCGTTCAAAACAGTTTTGGAAAGAACAACTGAAGGGAATAGAAGAAGCGACCCCACTCGCGTTCGGATTAGATTCGAAACCTCGAACTCGAACCGGCGGTATTAAATCGTCACAAACGATTTCACTAAGCGAGACGATAACGGCGCGGTTGAATGACTGGTCAACTAAGGAGGATATTTCTTTAAACATTTTGTGCCAGGGAGCCTGGAGTATTTTCCTCAACAAGACTTCGGGGAACAAACAGGTACTTTTCGCAGCGCCAAGAGCCTGCCGAAATTCATCCACGTCTACGATGGCAAAAACCGTTGGTCTTTTCCTTAATACGGTCCCGGTCGCGATAGACTTGTCACCCGAAAAGACAGTTAGAGATATCCTAAGAGAATTGAGTTCAAAGTGGTTTGAGATCCGCTCCCACGAACATTCACCTCACTCGATCATCAAAGCAGCCAGTGAAGTACCTAGTAAGGAGCCACTCTATAGTTCATTGCTAGGATTCGAATCCTATCAGCTCAAAGATTCATTCCGAGAATTGGGTAACCTATCACTCAAGGCCTATACAGACATTCCGTTTGTCATCCAGATACAAAACGGTAATCGAATCGAGCTAAGCTGTTCCTACCAAAAATCAGAGTTTTCCGCTTCCACAATCAAATCGGTATTGAGAACTTTCGAATACCTCCTTACCCAGTTAATAGAGAAAACAGATTATCCTTTTCCAGAAATTGACCTCGTTACGAAGCAAGACCATATCCGTATTGTTAGAGCAGGTACAGGACGTCGTCCTAAACTACTACCAATAACCGTTCATAGGCTTTTTGAAGAAAATGCCGTCAGGTTCAGCAAGCGCATCGCAATCCGCTGTGATGGATTTTCCCTGAACTACGAGACATTAAATCAAAGGGCAAATCAGATGGCCCGTTTATTTCGCGCCGAAGGACTCAGGCCCGGATCACGCGTCGGAATCTACATGAATCGTGGAGTCGATCTTCTGATTGCTCAATTGGCCGTCTTAAAGGCCGGGTCCATATACGTTCCTTGCGATACCGAACTTCCGAGAGATCGTATCAAGTGGATCATTGAGAACGCTGAACTATCATTGCTCGTAACCACCAGTTCGTTTTCAAACCAATCAAAAGTCGCGGGTGTTCACACAGTCTACCTAGACAAGCAGACGTATCGTTTAAACCGACTCTCGGTCAAAAACCTACCGGATAAACTTGATTGGGAAGCTCCCGCATACATCATGTACACCTCTGGTTCAACCGGTAAACCCAAGGGAGTACAAATACCTCATCGAGGCATCGTTAGACTTGTTAAAAAGACCGATTACGCCACCGTTGATAAAACGATCTGCACTTTGCAGATGGCTCCTCTCTCCTTTGATCTGTCCACCTTTGTCGTCTGGGGACCTCTTTTAAACGGTGGCCGGTGCATTGTCTATCCGGACCGTATACCCTCGTTCTCTGGCATTCGAGATCTGATAAACGCAGAGAAGATCAATACCCTACTCCTTACCACATCGATGTTTAATTCTATCATCGATACCGCGCCTAAAGTATTCAACCGCGTACGTCAGCTTATGGTCGGAGGGGAAGCCTTATCCCCCGTTCACATGAAAAAGGCCGCCCGACTCTATCCCAAAGCGAGATTGATCAATGTTTATGGCCCAACCGAGAATACGACATTTTCCTGCTGCTATACGATTCCACGCACCCAATCCATTAATGATGCGGTGCCGATCGGAACTCCTATAAATAATTCATCCGCCTTTGTTCTGGATCGCCATATGCGACTGGTTCCTCCAGGTGTACCAGGAGAACTTTATGTTGGGGGTCTCGGCGTTGCCCACGGTTATTATAAAAGTGAAACACTTACACGAGAACGCTTCATAAAAGGTCTCAGTAATCTAGATTCTCATGAGATATTCTATAAGACTGGAGACCGTTGCTATTTGAGAAAGGACGGTTTGTTCGAATATCTGGATCGATTCGACGACCAAGTGAAAATCAGGGGATTCAGAATCGAACTTGGGGAAATCCAATCTCAACTTTTGCTCATACCAGAGGTATACGATGGCATCGTCCTGACACGAAAGAATACCAGGAAAGAAATCGAACTAGTAGCTTTCATCGTCAAGAAGAAGGGCTCAGTCATCACGGATACGGGATTGATAGAACAACTGTCTATAAAGCTTCCAGACTATATGGTTCCGAAGCAATTCGTATTCCTGGAAAAATTGCCCTTAACGCCGAACGGTAAAGTCAATCGATCAGCATTGGAGCGAACAAATATCGTAGAAGCACCCAAGAAGCACCTTTCAAAAACGAAGCTATCGAAGACTGAAAAGGCTCTCCTTTTAGTCTGGAAAACAATCTTGGGACACGCTCCCAAATCGGTATATGAAGATTTTTTTGAAGCAGGAGGTCACTCACTCTCAGCTACGAATTTCATCTTCAAAATCCAAAAGCGTTTTTCCGTTCATCTTCCGTTTTCTGTTTTTCAGGCGAACGCAAGCGTGCGCCAGTTAGCCAACTGGATCGACCACGTGGATCGAGATGCAACCTCTGATATTGATAACTCTCCCCTCCAAATCAGCACTCAAAAACCTAGCACTAAAGGCCCCTTGGGCCTCAAGTGGCGGACATTTTGCATACCTGACATAAAGACTCCCGAAAAAGTCAGGTCATTGATAATCTGCCGTGCCGTTTACCTGGAGGGTCCTCTACGCCCTGACTTGTTACAAAAGGCCATGGAGCACGTGGTCAATATTCACGAAAGACTTCGAACCCGCGGAGCGCTTGAAAACGGCGAACCCGTTGAGATCATCGAAAAGAAAGTGCAGGTCAACCTTCCCATATTCGACTACTCGGCCTATCCGGAAAAGTCTGCTTCTGCTCGTGCGAGAATGCTCTTTGAAAAGGAGTGCGTTAGGAATCTTAGCATGAAGACCTGTCCGATGGTCGTCCTAAAGCTTGTAAAGGTTACTCACGAAAAATTCCTGCTCAGCATGGTAATACAGCATGCCGTTGCGGATGGACACGCCGTTGAGATGTTTTACCAACAAACCAGCCTGTGCTATAATGAACTGCTAGCCCAAAAGCCTCTATCTCTAAAGCCCTCCAAGTTATCCTACAGACAATTCGAACTCAGTCTGGAAAACTGGCTGAAGAAAGGCCACGAACTACGTATAAAGAAGTTCTGGAGCAAACAACTCAGTGGGCTAAAGCCTATTCCCTATCCGTTCCTCAAAGAACGCATTCCGGAACATGTTCAATGGAATGTATTCGACCACCACATACTCGAATCCGATTGGGTGGAAAAAATAAAATCTTTCATTACTGAAAACAAACTTACCACGTTCATTTTCTTTACCACCGTAATCAAAATGATGGTTGGACGTTATACCAATCAGTGGGACAGCTATGCCACCTCTGCCCTCAATAGCCGGAGCGGAAAAGAACAAGACGAAATATTTGGCGATTTTTCCAATACGATCATACTGCGTAACCAGTTGGACCCCAAACGTACTTTTATAAAACAAGCTTTGATTGAAAGAAATACACTTTTCAACTGCATTGACCACCGATACATCAGCGTTAACGGCCTCGACTCTCCTCATTCCGACCAGGTCGAACACGCCTTCTCTCCCTATGGTCAATTACAGATTATCCAAGGTCCAGACACGGGTGAATCCCTCAACCTCGACGGTATCCGGAGCAAGTTCCTTCAGCGAAAGAGACTAAGCGCAATCGCCCGTTTGGGATTTGTGATCCGGGAGTCAAAAGATCGTATTCAAATCACGTTCACTTATGCGCCTGAGATTTTTAAAAACAACAGTATTGATCGTCTTAAGATCAACTTGCAGTATTTAATACGACTCGTCCTGGAAAACCCTGAGGCTACGTTGCACCAATTCCCGGATTTAAGTGCCCCTGAAAATATGACCAAGCCCGTTTCCAAAAGCGAGTTAAGGAATTCCATACTGAAACCCGTCGAAGACTAAATGAGCGAAACCGCTCAGAATGATATGGTCACCACAGGCGCTTGTTCCTGTTCTTCGAGAAGGGAGGTAGCATCAATTGATGCCAGCGAAGCACTCGCTTCAATCGCACTTTTAGTTCTCCGCTACACAGGGAAGCGCGATCTCTCAATTCCTCTAAAGACCGAACTTGGGAGCCAAAAAAGGACCTGGGTTATAAACAATGAAACGAGATTGGTGGATCTCTTAGCAGAGAACGACGGTATTACGTTGGAAGAAGCCACATCGGATTCCGAAAATCTCCTGGCAACCTGGAATCCACTGTATAATATTTCAAGCGATAGATTCTTACGATCGTCAGTTGAATCAGAAACCGCAGTTTTCAACGGGACAGCAGCTATAGATTTGGAATTCTATCATTCGAACTCATCACCAAATACTTTTCAGGTGTTTTCCACAAAATCCGACTACGACGAGAGGTATTTGGATCAAATCTTGTCACATTGGATCCACTGTATCCAGCTGTTGAGGACAAAGCCAGAAGCGAAGGTCATTACCCAATCGGTACTCACAGAGTCTGAATACGATGAAATGATCGTCAAATGGAACAATAACGATAAACCTAAGGTGGAGGGAAGATTCGGATTCGAAGACTTCGAGGATCATGCACAGAAATCTCCCGAGAGTATCGCCGTTTCTTGCGGAAGTAGCAGATTAACTTACGGAGAGCTACAAATTCAGGCCAATCAAATGGCGCATTTCCTCCAAAGTATCGGGATCGGACCTGAAATTGTGGTCGGGATTTATCTTACGAGATCCGTCGAATTCGTGATATCGCTCGTTGCTCTCAGAAAATCCGGTGGAGCATTCTTGCCGTTGGACCCCGATCACCCTGAAGAACGTAAGCACTATTTGATAAACGATTCCAAGGCACCGTTTATCATTACCTCCAACGAATGGAAAGACTCCCTACCCAAAGGAGACTACCATTTAATCGTTATCGAGGACATAGTCTCCGAGCTCAGCAAATTCCCAACTCACACCCCCAAACACGGACTCCAAGACGGAAGTGTGGGGCAACTTTTCTACACCTCGGGTTCAACGGGCAAACCCAAGGGTGTCATCATGACGGTATTCTACAAAGAAGACAAACCTCCCTCTGAAGAGAACACCAAAGGGGTTAAGGTACTACTGAAATCTTCTACCGGATTTACCCTCATTCTACTGGAAACCTTTTCTCCGCTGCAAACTGGAGGCGAGATTGTGATAGTCCCTAAAGACAAAGATCAGGACACCCGCTATCTCATTGAAAATATAAAGAATCTAAAGATCCAAACACTAAACCTGGTGCCATCAATGCTCTCCCTCCTCCTATTACAGGATGATATAGGCGAGTGTGACTCTCTTCAAAAAGTTTTCACTGTCGGCGAACGTCTTCCTGTTTCTGTCCAACACGACTTTTTCAAAAAGTTACCCAACGCAGAATTGTATGTGTTTTATGGATGCACAGAAGCGCCAGCAGCAACTTTCAGACGAGTTCTTCCAGATGAAAAATACGGAGATCGAGTAATCCTGGGGAAACCTATGGTAAACAAGCGAATCTACATCCTCGACGAATTCAGAGTTCCGGTCCCCAAAGGTGTTCCCGGTGAAATATTTATAGGTGGTGCAATCTCCAGAGGCTACATTCACAACGAAAAACTTACCCGGGAACGGTTCCTCCCGAATCCCTTTATCAGCGATCCAGATGAGAAAATCTATCAAACCGGGGACCTCGGTCGATTCATGGAAGACGGGTCGATTGAGTATCTGGGAAGAACAGATTTCCAGGTACAGGTAAGGGGCATCAGAATCGAACTAGGCGAGATCGAAGCCCGCCTAACAGCCCATCCAATGGTGAATGATGCAATCATTCTAGCTCACACCAGTTCCAGTGGGAACACGCTGCTGATCGCCTATTACACACTTCAGGGCAGCACTTACCCGGATACTGACAATCTCCGTAATCACCTGCGTAACAGTCTTCCTGACTACATGATACCCGCCAGGTTTATTCCTCTGAAGGAATTCCCTCTCAATACCAGCGGAAAGATAGATCGACTAAATTTCCCACACCCGGAAAGCGTTACCGTTTCAGTCAATGGCAATCCGGTATTTGAAGCTTACTCTACCACCCAGACTGCAATCAGACGGATTTTTTATGATGCTCTCGGAACAAGTCAGCTCCTAAACTCAGACAACTTCTTTGATATCGGCGGCAATTCACTAGCAGCAGTTATTGTAACTAACGAATTGAAAAGAGAATTTGGTATTCAATTAAACATTACAGATCTATATGAACATTCATCGGTATTCGCTTTGGAAAAACTTGTTGAGAACTCGGGATATCATTCACCATTCAACCTTCTGGTCAAAGTAAGGACCGGTGTTGGTCGCCAGAATCTCTTCATGTTTACGGTTAATGTCTCGGTCAACGCTCACGTTAGTCGAGACTTCGATATCTATGTCCTCCGCGGCCTTTGGTTTAACGAAAATTTCGATTTTTCATCCCCCCTATCAGCGATTGTCGAAAATTACGTCAAAGAGGTCTTAATGATACAAAACAGCGGTCCGTTCTATTTGGCAGGGTTCTCAATGGGCGGCACCATCGCCCATCAGGTAGCCTGCCGACTTCAATCACTGGGGCACGAAGTCAGAGGTCTATACCTCGCAGATCCGTCTGTTAGATTACCTGATACCGACAAGGTCCCACGAAGCAATTTGGCAGCCCTATTTCAGCACCTAAAACACCGCGGATTATCGGAAGGCCCCGGAATCATCTACTCCTACCTTCTAAATCTTTTCAAGATACCCATACTGCCGAAACACCGGGACAGGATAGCGTTCGTCTACACAAAAACACTGGTATGCTCCTCTACTTTTGAGACTTTCGATGGTAAGGTAAACCTGTATCACCGAAAAGGCTACGACCAGCTATCGTCATGGAACGAAATAGTGAACGGCGAGTTAGTCACCCGCGAACTGGAGACGACGGATCACCATGAGGTCGACAGAACTCCAATCCAAAAGATTTGGTGCGAGGATATTCGTCCTTAGATTCGATCGACATCCATGCCGTGCCGTTTTGCGTAGTCCTTGTAGGCACATTCACCCATATAACGTCTTACCATACGAGGATCGGTTTCTTTGAGATCCACCAGAACCAGCCCATCCAAAACGTCAGAAAAGCCCTTATCGACGTTGAAACTGAGTAGCTGAGCATTGAGCTTCAGGTAATGACGGAGTAACACGGGTATGCTCTTACCATCGTGTTCAATCTCTGAAATGAGCGCCGAAACATCATCAATACTTCGTAGAGACCTTTGTAGGTCACCCTGCTCAATTCCGTTAATTCGGTTGCGCCTGAGTGGATTGCGAGGTTTCACCAGCTTTGCCAAATCCTGAAACCGGTTACGTTCTTTTAAAAACTGAACCATAAGACTTTTCGAAACAGCGTGGTAATCGCGACTGATACTGACCGGGCCGAAAAGGACGTGATAGTCCGGAAACTTCATCAGATACCCTCCTATCCCTTTCCAAAGTAAGGTAAGGCAGCCGTATTTGCGTTGATACTCAGAACGAATAAACGAACGTCCCAGTTCCAACGCACTCCCAAGCTGTTCCAAAAATCCAGGCTTAAACTTAAAAAGCGTATTCGTATACAAACCTAACTTCCCGGATTCGCGAAGAATAGTATCAAGATGACCAATACGGTAAGCGCCAACAAGCTCCTGTTCATCCTTATTCCAAAGAAACAATTGAGTGTAAGTATCATCAAAGCGATCAAGATCCAGAGGCAACCCTGTTCCCTCATTCACATCCCGAAAGGTAACTTCCCTTAGCCTTCCAATCTCCTTCAACAGGTTCGGGATTTGATCCGAAACTGCATAATAGACTTCAAACTCCTTCTCAGATAACAGCTTTTGATCCTGCGGGAGGTCAGATAACTCAGCCTGCAGGCAGCCTTTATCAATCGGCGGTATAACGGGTTGTTTAGCGGGTATTTTGAATTTAGGAAACCTAATAGCCATTCCCTTCTTTTTCGATGAATTACGATTCTTCAGAAAGTAAGTATTCATCCGCAAATAATCGGTCATTTCCTGATTGGACATGCCCACGAGTCTACGACTTGGAATGGAGTTCCCCACTTGGACCGGTAAAGTAGATCCTCGTTTCCTAAATAACTCATGGACAAGCAGCACTGTTCTCAGACGTGGATGCACCAGTCCCATGAGTTGAAAGAGCGCGCTATTTCTTCCATCAAAGAATATCGGCAATACAGTAGCTTCGGTTTTCTTAACCAAAGCGGCCGTATGGCTCGACCAAACAGGATCCGTTATTTTCCGTTGACCGAGGTTCCAGGAAGAGACCTCTCCCGATGGGAATGTTACGAGAGCACCACCAGATCGGAGCAACTTCATCGATTCCTTTAACGGCCCGATATTTGCCTTGGAAGCGTTCCTGCCACCAAACGGATTGACCGAAATAAGATGGGGGCGAATTTCCGGAATACTGTGAAGCAAGTAATTTCCCATCAGCTTAACATCACTCCTCACAGAGGAAATCAAGGAGCCGAGGATAAGACCTTCCAAGCCACCAAACGGATGGTTTGCGACAACAACCAGAGGTCCTTCTTTCGGAATGCGACCAAGGTCTTCTTCTGAAACTTCGTAGGCCACACCCACTTCAGCCAAGGCCGCATCGAAAAATGGTTGCTCTGGAACCCGCTGGCGAATGCCACGATACACATCGTTGAGCGCGGAAACACTGAAAGCACGTTCTATCGGCGGCTTAATAAAGGAAAACAGCCGAGGCGAAATTCCCTTCGGTGTAGGAAGGTCGACCAACTTTATGCCTTCATCCGTTTCCGGGTTATGGTGGGGGGCGTGTGACATGAACAAGAATTTTGGATCCTTTCCAGAATACCGTATCCAAGTATCAGGAAAATGACAGCACCGTTACAATACTATTAACACTCTCCTCTATGACGGTAAAACCCTCCCGACTATTCCCGAGAAACCGCACTCACTCGATCCTGGAAGAGTATTTTTGATACAGAAATCCCACAACCGTCACCAATACTGTCAACACAGCAAACGCAATGATACGAAACAGCGTCTCCCGAATATCGAATACAAACAGTCGAAAGAGAGGCACCAGAAATGTCAGCATCGCAAATAGACGGTAGGGTTTGCTCTTAAGGACAATACCCAGCACGATCAAAACGATACTGAAGACAGCCAGACACGGTGTATACAATCGCTCCCAATTCAATAGTGGGTAGTCGAAAGAGGTAGCATACACCAAGTAAGCGATAAACGCACAAACCCAGGCCAAGATTATTTCTCCGGCACCTGAAATCTTGGGGTGGGCCTTTATGCGCGCCATCCCTCCTATTACCAACCAAAGAATCGTCGCGCATACACCCGCCAATAATACTTGCCAAGCCCATGGCGCTCCATCCAGCAACCCTCCCAGCGGAGGATCTGCCCACAACAGACCAATACGATACACGGGAGCTGAAGCACAAATAAGTGCCGCCACAAAGGAAACCCACATCGAACGCCAATACCAAAGAGCAAAAAAGGCTCCCCCAAGAGCAGTAGAAATCAGCATCTCATGGGCAAGAGTTACGGCATACACCATAACCCAGCCAACCCAGTATAGAAAGAGTCCGTTGAGTACCCACCATAGCAAGTGACCGCGCCTCAGATAGAACGGCAGAGATTGAAAGCGAGGGAACACCACTCCGATATTCGCCAGGCTCCCCAATAAAACCACAAACACCAGTAATAACCATCCATGCGGTTCCCCTCCAGGTTGATGCACAATCAGGAAAAGAAGCGGCAGAATACAAAGGTCTGTGAGTCTTTTAAACGGCGAATAACCACCCCAAAACAGAAGTATGCTAAACAAAACTACCAATATAGGATACCATAGCTGTCCTGACAGAGCATCGAGGTAAAACATTGAGGTAACGATCCAGAGAGCGTGAATTCCTGTCTCGATCCAGTCTTGCTGGGCGACCTTCGCTTTCAGTAATCCAATCAGGCAGATCAATGACACGAAAAGAACCAGGGACAAAGTGTAGACTCCGGACGGCTCAAACCAAAACATGAAGTGAGACACTATAAACACCAAGCCACCCGCGATGAGAGGTACCCACCCCCGTACCCTGGGAATAACCACAATCGCGAATAGTAAAAGACTCATGATTGCCACGATTCCAGACTCATCGATACCAGCCACCCTCGACTCCGATGCGAATACGATAGAAGCCACAGCCAACAAAAAGGACGGGACAACATACAAGAGCTTTCGCAATACAGGTCTATCAGTCCTGTGGGCCATCAAAAATGCGAGGCCCGCAACTGACAGCCAGAGATAAGCCAATTGAAGACACCATAGGAAACTGCCCGTAGGTTCATTCAAACCGCTGGAAACAAAGTAGTTGAACGAGACCAACCAGGTAACCCCCGTAACTGCTTCCAACCAGACGCTTTTCGACCGGTGAACCGTCGCTGTTAGTACCAAGACCTGCACTCCCAGGGCCATCCATCGATAGTCACCTCCGAAGTGATTAATAAACCACAACGAAGCCAAAGCCGACCCCTTGACGCAAAATAAATGAAACTCGATTCCCTCGAGATCCCTAAACGCCCACAGAAAGGACCATACGATGAAGACCATCGCCAACACCCCATAAAACTCGGTTTTACCCAGAGGATAAAATTCGTTGACGAATAGAAACCCCAATACCAGCGCCAAAGTCGTATTCAACGACTGATACAATCGGTTCCATCGACTTTCCAAGAAGCCCGGCTCCTTCAACACATACTTACAGACGGGCAATACGGACACGGTTATTCCTATGAACACGATCACCGACCAAAATTCTGGGAAAACCGATGCGTCCTTGATGTATTTGATACCGACAAAACCGGCCAGCGGTAAATAGACGCCAGCAAGTGAGAGACTGATCAGTGTCAACCCTCCAATTCGACGATAGGACAGGATACCGGCCAGATACACCAGCATCGCCGAGATCAAAGCCGCCTCGCGAAAGCCTTCCAAGGCTGCAAACAGCGATGAAACGTACCCGAATACCAGAGCCAATACCAGTATCCCCCTATCCTTTCGCCACGCTCCCATACCGAAGTTCAGGATCAGCGCTGCGATCTGCATTGAGGCACCCAACAACGGATTATCGGTAATCTTGACAGGACCCACCGCATATCCGGCAACACTGGAAACGTAGATCATAGATAAGCCGGTCGCGATCAGTACGTTCCCTAGCCCTGGTCGCTTTTTTCTAAAATAGAACCCGAGGCCTAACACACCCACTGAGGCTAAAAACATCTCCAAAAACTTTACCCAAGGTGGGGTTCCCTGCGCCACATAGACGGCAAAGAAAATTATCGTCAGGATCGCTAATCCTCCACCAATCCGCGGCATCCACCACTGCATGAGCACCAACTCAGCCGATCCCTCCTTCTGAACTGGAGGCCAAAGACCTATACTTCGCAGGAAATCAAAAGCACTAAACGATTTGCGTTTCGGTCTCGGAAGAGGAGGTGGTGACTGGGATGTGTCCCGCTTGGGTAATGGTGGAGCCTTCCGCTCCTGATTAACTGACTTCGCTGCGTGGACAGGTTCGACCACTGGCGGCAATGCCGCTCGGGATTCCGGGGACGTTCGGTTGGAAGTTTCGGAGTCAGTGAACTGCCTCCCGAGATCGCGAATCTGCTGCTTTAGTTTTTCAATCTCGCGGGAATGGTTTCCCATCTTGACCAAAATAGCGATCAAGACAACCAGACAGAGAATCCCAATTAGAGCATCCATTTAGCAATGTAGGTGGAACTAAATCTGATCTTCAAGATACCATTCTCTCGGATGGACCACCTCAAATGCGACTTTATATTCTTTCAGCTGTTTGGCATTCAGACTCTCTTCCCAGAAGAACACACCCGTATCGTCTTCGATTTCCACGGCTGAATCGGGAGGTGTCTTCCGTTTTACTGTGATTTTTTCATTACGAGAAATTGGAAACCGCTCAAAGACCTTTACCTTATGACTCACCGGGTGAAAATTTGTCACCTCAACGCTATAGGCACGCTTCAACACAGTCGTCTTATCAATAAGCCCTGCGTATTCTGTTTCACGTAAGGTCTCTTTACGATTTACGATAATGAAATCGTCCACCCCGAGTGACAACTCCAACTCATCTCCAGGCAAAGCATGAGGCACAGAAACGCGAGAGGTCAAAGTACCGTCGATAAACACCTGCGCCTGACCTGAAATCAGTGGGAGATCAAACGCATTGGTTGTCTTGGACTTTAAGAATCCTTTCTCCTGAATCAACGGAACCACCTCACTCCAGAAGTCAGCGGTAAAATTCTTCGTGATCATAGTAAACCTTGAGGGCTCCGTTACTGATTCCAGAGTAACGCGGGAGGGCAACGTAGCTGAAAAAGAAGACATGCCGGCTTGCACAACTGTTTGAAGCCTGGTTCCACCTAAACTTTGTTTGGAATTGTAACCGGCACTATCTGCCTCAGTAATCTCAAAGGGGGCTAAACTGTAAACTTCCGACTCCCCACGCACTCGCTTGTTGTACTGATTCGGCTGCAAAAACACCCCTTGCAGTTCAGGCACATTCCCTGATCGGGTTGGCTGGCTCGTAGACACCGTCACTACCACATCATCCCAGCTTTCCCCGGTGTTCTGCCAGAGATTGGCTTGGTAAACGAGTTCCATGGATTTGTTCTGGGACCCAACTCGAATGGCATAGGAAGGAAACCAATTGGCATTGGGTACCAAGTAGTTAAATACCAGATCGACTGAGCCAGCTTCGGCCGCGAATAGTCGAACCGTGGCTTCGCCTTGCAAGAGGTTCGCCCGGTTGGTTATTTCCGATAATTCCTGCAAAAGCTCCTTCAATTCTTTGTCCAATTCAGAAATTTGTTTTTCCAGTGCTCGGATCTTCGCCTCAGCTTCAGTCACGGTATTTTGCTGAAATGTCAGTATATCCTCAGCTCGTTTAATCAGGTCAGTTTCGAGATCTGAATCTCCAAACCCTTCGGTAAACGAGGTCCCAAGACTCACAGCGAAGCCTACCCGACTCGATTGAGTTTGTTTTTGGGCATTCAGGTTTTGAATACGATCCCGAAGCTCCTCCAAGGCCGCCTTCAAACGCGCTTCCTCAACCGTATCTTTACGATCTTTCACTTGGTTGAACTTGAGATTATCCAGGCGAATCGGAACACCCTCCTTCAAGCCTACCTGTATTTGATTCACGTCGAGGCTGGTAGGAAGCCCTGAGAACAATAAAGTGTTTTCACCAACACTCAGATCTACCTGAGCTTCACGCGTCACGCGGGCAGAACCGCTATAGACATAAACTTCAGTAATCTTTGAATCGGTCGCCATCTGAGCATCGGCGAAAGGCATGAGAACCCAAAAGGCGAGGTAGATTATCGTAAACCGTGTTGTTTTCATCAGTATCGTATGGGGGTTATATTGAAGGTCCTTGTCCTACCTAAAGTAATAGGCGAAGCCGGGTATCACCCAAGCTCAAAAACAAACGGGACCATTTTTAATACAACACGGCAGAACCTAAGTTTCTTAGAAACTTTTCTCAGAAAAGATCACCTTTTTTAAACCGCCACAGACTGAAGCTTATAAAAACGGTCGTCATCAAAACCAAAACACCAAACACATAGGCCATTTCAACCAGACTCTTGCCCTCGAACGCTACCCGCTTAATGGCTTCGATCGACCAATACACCACCGTAAAATTGCTCATAACCTGAATTCCCTCGCTCATCCATGACACGGGAATCCAGGCTCCACCAACCGCCGACATGATAATAATGACGAGCGTTCCGATCCCATTCGCTTGAGCGGGTGTCTTGGAGATGGAACTGATCATCATCCCCAAGGCCGTACAAGCTGCGGAAACGAAGATCATGGCTACCAAAAGATTTCCAGCATAGTGAAACATATCCACACCGAATATGATCCAGCTCACCGTGAACATCGTCGTCATTTGCACCATCCCTAGAAAGATACCAAAAAGGTATTTACTCCACAAGATATGGGAACGCGTAACCGGAGAGGTCAATAGTCTTAGAAATATGCCCGCCTGCTTTTCTTCAAACAGGGAACTCGCCATTCCATTGAGTGTAAAAAGCAGAAACATGATGGAATATCCGCTGATAGTCAGTACGCCCTGTGGATTTTGAATCTCGTTTCCAACCAAGTTCTCTTTTTCCACATCCATAAGTTGGCCGAAAAGATTCGTGGATGGTTCTTTGTCACCTGCGGATTTGTTATCAGACGTGGATGATTGGCTCATCATCTTTTGAAAATCCGGCATTAAACTATCTTCCCTGAACACACTTCTCACTTCCCCTTCCGGAACGTCCCAAAATTCAGTGATTAGTTCCACCATCGGATCGACCCACTCTTTCACCTTTTCAGGATCGGCTTTGAACACAGGCAAATCCCAGATATTCTCGAAATAAGCGACAATCAGATTCTTCTGAACCAGCCCTTCCGTGGTTTGAGTTTCTATCGTACTTCTAGGATTCTGCAGCAATTTCACCTTGAATCCGAATACCTGATCAAACGCGTCTTTCGGAAAGACTAACGCAAACCGATAGCGGTTGTCCTTTATTCCATTCCGAACGTCTTCATCCGTCAGTGGAATACGGGTTTCCCCTTCGCCTTTCCGGTCCCGAACGACCTTGAACGCCTTGTCAGCATCGAGAGCCTCCATCATTTTGTCGACCATGTCGGACTGGGTCTCATCGACGACTGCCAGCTGAATTCCGGAAGGCCCAGGACCACCACCATCCCCGCTGTTGCCAGAAATCCCGAAGATATTCCCAATTACATAGATCACAAATAAAGGAACCATGAAGGTTAGTAACACCGCTACTTTATCTCCCCAAAAACTCTTCCAGTCTTTGATAAAGAGTACCCAAATAATCTTCATTGCCTGATTTGCTTTCCGGTTAGGTGTAAAAACAGTGCCTCCAAAGACGGCTGACTTACCTGAAAACGATCGTACGATACGCCACGGCGTTCCAGTAGTCCGTAAAACTCCGACAATTTGAAGCCGTCCTTCGGGACAAACTCTCCGCCCCCTCCTGCTTCAATAACCTCACCCAGTTCACGCAAGGATTCCTTCAAAGACTCATCGACTCGGCCAGGCTCGAACTTAATGGACGTGGCGTAGGGTAACTGACTTACCAACTCGTTCCGAGAACCGAGCGCTATAATTTTACCGGTATCGATGATCGCAATACGTTTACACATACGCTCCACCTCTTCCATGTAATGCGTAGTGTAAACGATCGTAAGCCCTGCCTCATTCTGCTCTTCGAGAAAATCGAATATGGCGTTGCGCGATTGTGGATCCACGCCAACCGTGGGCTCATCACAAAGCAAAATCTCAGGATCATGCAGGAGGCTGGCCACCATGTTGAGTCGCCTTTTCATTCCCCCCGAAAAGCCTTTCACCTTATCTTTTCTGCGATCCCACAACTGAACCTTCTCCAGCCAAAACTGGATTTTCTCATTCAGCTCTTTCTTCGCCATCCCATAGGTGCTACCAAATACTTCGAGATTTGTTTGAGCAGAAAACTGGTCATAAAGCGCAAGACTCTGCGGAACCAAGCCCAATACCCGCCTTCCATCGCTATCTGTTCTATCAACAAGTTTACCGTTCATCTCAAGGGAACCTTCGTCGGCATATAAGTAGCCGGACAATATATTCATAAGCGTACTCTTCCCGGCCCCATTGGGGCCTACGAGTCCGAAAAATTCACCTTTGGAAACCGACAAGTCGATGCCGTCCAGAGCAGTGAGCGCACCATAACGCTTTGTGAGGTTTTGAATGGATATCATGGGGTGCACATTCGATATAACGAACCAAGAAAAGACTTTTGTCTACGAATCTTCAAAAAATATTAATCAAGCCCCAGTAGCTCTGCGATGCCCTTTGAAACGGATCAAGAATTGCTTTTTCATTGTATCTTCCGGTAACGATAGGACAACTATCCACACTGTAAACAGACCCTTTATGAACCACCGCTCCGTTCCTCCAGACACGTTTCACACCGACCGCATCTTTGGACGTAAACCTACGCTCGAAGACGCGCAGGGGATTTTCGACGTTTACGCTACCGACCCGGAGGTAACTCGTTACCTTGTGTTCAAGCCCTACTCATCCATCGAACAACTCAGAACCTGGCTGGTATACATCATCAAAGAATGGGAAAAGAAACCAGGAATCATGTATCTCCTGTTTAAAAAAGATTCCCCCACCGAGCTCGTCGGATCCTTTTCCATCGGCGTAGACGGTCATAAGGCAGAGGTCGGCTATCTCATCGCCCAACCTTACTGGCGGCAGGGCCTCATGACCGAGATTTTGAGACATTGGGTAGTGTGGAGCTTGGCTCAGCCGGGTATTTATCGTATCGGAGCCCTCTGTGACGTTGATAATCCAGCTTCTGGAAAAGTCATGCTCAAAGCAGGCATGGAATTCGAAGGGACTCTCAAACGTTGGAGCATACATCCGAATATCAGCGATGAACCACGGGATGCCCTCATCTACTCCAAATCGAAATAAGCTATAATTCATGAGAACCTACAACCTACTTTCAGTTCTTATATACTCACTGCTATTTCCAATTATTTCCAGCGGGGATTGGAAAAATGAATACGAAGTAGCGAGTGGTTTTCGTTTGGATGTAGATACCGAAGGCTACAAATTTCCGACCGCCGTTGCCTTCGTCCCACAACCAGGGATAGAAAACGATTCACCTTTATACTTCGTAACCGAAATACGAGGCGTCATCAAAGTAGTGACTCAAGACCGGACCATACATACGTTTGCAAAACTTTCAAAGGGCCTGATACCCACCCTTGAGCTACCCAATCAGGAAGGGGAAGTAGGAATGGCTGGATTGTGCCTGGATCCAGAAAACGGATACATCTTTGTGTCGTACGCCTATGAAGACGAGTTAGGCTACTATCGGAATGGCATAACTCGCTTCAACTCTAAACCCGATACTTTCAGCCTCGCTCCCACAGATCATCTGGATCTAGCACCTGTTTTGAGCAGTTATCTGTCAGCCGTCTCACATCAGATAGGCCCCATGGCGATTCTCAACGGCCATTTATTCGTATGTATCGGAGATGGAGAAGTCACTGCTAATTCACGAAACCTCGATTCCCCAAACGGTAAAATTCTTCGCATGACTTTGGATGGAAGACCTTCCCCCAACAATCCCCACGCTGTAGATGAAGATCCAAACAACATTCGCAATTATATATGGGCGAGCGGATTTAGAAATCCATTTTCCATCAAAGTAGCCGGAGGTCGTGTATTTGTTACCGATAATGGGCCGCAAGTAGATCGGTTCGTGGAAGCCAGGGCCGGCGACGATTTTTTATACGACGGATCCAACGACAGTCTGGCAATCAACCCGCTTTTCCTTTGGGAACGCTCCGTTTCACCTGTACAAATGGACTATAATCCCGCCCGTGTAAAAGAGCTTCGCTTCCCGGGAGACCTTATCCACAGTTTCTTCATCGCTCAGTCTGGCTCACCCATCGAGCCTGCCGGCAAGAGCGATCACGGCTCCAAAACAGTTGTCGCTCTCGGCGTAGATGTAACCAGCGGAAAAGTAACCTCAGTTCCGAAACCGTTGCTCGCCTACAAGGGTAAAGGAAAACAGTTGCCCGTTGGTTTAGCCTTGGGTCCTGACGGGCTATACGTAGTTCCATTACTTCCAGATTCGGATGGCAAATCCGCGATACTCAAGCTCACTTACGCACCCGAAAACGAACATGCCTACACGATCGACAATTTGGCTCCTGAAGCATTGATCAAAAAATACTCCTGCTTGGGGTGTCACAAGATAGACGGCAGAGGGGTCGGTCACAATGGACCTGAAATCATCCGCTTTGAATTGGCCAATAAGTTGATACAACGCCTCAATTCTCCAGAATATGCGGTGCAATCCGCAGAGATTGATACTCTCACGATAGAGCCCTTCGTCAGTTTTCACGAGTCGCGAATTGCCGTTCGCAATGCAGAAGGAAAAGAGAAAGCAAAAACCTGGCTCTTGAACCGTTTAAAAGAACCACGATTCGATCAGAAAATCAGTCTTATGCCCAATCTCGGAATACCAAACAGCGAAGCCAACATCATTGCAGACTGGCTATTGGAAGATCGTTCAGCTGAATCTACTTTCTTTGGCCTGAAACGAATCATCAAAAACCTACTCCCACAGCCTGGCATAAAGTATTTTCTCGTTATTTTCAGTCTGGGAGCGATCAGTGGCTCGGTTCTATTGCTACTTTTTTTGCGATTAATCAAACTACGCGACACTCGCTGATTCCACTTTGACTCCACAGACCAATAATATTTCACACAAGCAATACTTTGATTTGCCATTCATGACTCTAGGAGCCAGATGAATCGCAACTAGGTTCATTCCCCGCTGCTTGCGGCGCGCTGAATTCTGCGATTCATCGAGCCCCGAAGCCCGAAGGGTTGGAATGCCGTGATACCCCGCTGCGGTCTTCCGCAGTCGACGAAGTCGAGGACTTGCCCCGGGGTGGCAATCCAAGGGTGAAGATATTCATTTCACCTAACCATCAGTTCTTCATAAGCATCGTTATGAGTCACGAGGGGGTCATTCATAAGTTCGTAAAACCCACTATACGGTATCGCGGAGCTTAAGATTGGACTCAAAAGTCCCAGCCCCCACCCCACAAAGTGGGGGGAGCAAATTCTACGCTATTACCTACTGGATCTCTTACGTACAAACCCACCGAACCCGGTTCCCAGGTTACCTCTTTTTCTATCGCAATCCCATGCGCTTTAAAGATTGTTTTCCACCCTTCGATGGATTCATGGGATGCAGCGAAAGCGATGTGCCCTTCTCCGGAAGTTCCGTGATGAGGTATTCCACGATCCTTTTCCAAACTCTCCTGTGGATTAAAGATCAATAGAACGCTCTCTTTGAGTCGAAAAACCAGGAAAAGCGAAGATTCCCGCAGTAACTCCAGCCCAAGGATATCCGCATAAAACGGTTTCACTGCTTCTAGATCTTCCGCGTAGAGAATGGTTTCAAAAATCCGTTCAGCTTTCATGATCACAGCACTAAACGCACTGAGCCACCATGGCGAATCTTCTATTCCTCAAATTGCTGCCCCCGAGACCTTAGATTGACGTCGTGCTATCAGAGCCGTCTAATAACGCTGTTACATTCAATTCTTGATTCATGCAATACGGCTACTCATCCATCTCATCGCTTCGCTGGACCCCCTTATGTATTTGCGCTGTTCTTACGCTTGCAAATATATGCAATGCCGGAAGCCACCTATCTCAAGAAAAGCCCAATATCCTTCTGATCTTTGCTGATGATCTCGGCTACGGTTCAGTCGGCACGTTCTTCGACGACTGTCCCTTTGATACTCCAAGGCTCGACCGCATGGCAAGCGAGGGAGCCATGCTTACCAGCTTCTACGTACCCACTCCCTATTGTGCACCCTCTCGGGGAACGATCCTTACCGGTCGCTATCCTTTCAGACACACGCTCGTCAATAATCCGGCTCCGGATGCCGGGCAAAGTAACTTCGGGCTCCCGTCCGCTGAAATCACCATCGCAGAGCTCCTCAAAGAACAAGGCTACAAGACCGCCATGTTTGGTAAATGGCATCTTGGCCACCGCGAACAATGGCTTCCTCGCACTCAAGGATTCGACGAATACTATGGGATTCTCTATTCGAATGACATGTATCCCGTCCAGATGGTGGAAAATGAGAAGGTCGTAGAATATCCAGTTCCTCAGGCTAAGCTTACAAAAACCTACACCGACCGAACGATCGATTTTATCGAGACCCATAAGCATGACCCCTTCTTTGTCTATCTGCCTATGGCGATGCCACATAAACCACTGGCCGTATCGGACGATTTCTACACACCGGAAACCCCCGATGACCTTTACCATGACGTCATGTCCGAACTGGATTTCTCAGTCGGACGAATCCTAGACAAGCTGGATGAGCTCAATTTAGGAGAAAAGACGCTGGTTGTATTCACGTCCGACAACGGCGCGTCTTATGGAGGATCATCTGGAAATCTAAGGGGTATGAAAGGCCGCACCTGGGAAGGCGGCCTGCGCGTTCCCATGATCGCCCGCATGCCCGGAACGATTCCTGCCGGCTTGGTAACAGACGAACCCACAGCTACAATCGACATGCTTCCAACGATTTCAGCCCTCACGGGGGCCCGAGTACCAACTGACCGCATCATAGACGGACACAACATCCTACCGCTGCTTCAAGACGCCAAGGCCAAGAGCCCTCATGAGGCTATTTTTGGAATGCGCGGGGATCAGATTGCGTGTGTCCGTTCCGGAAAATGGAAGCTCCATGTCCTGAGCCCTGGTCCGATCAACCAATATGTCCTGACTCCTGAGGAGATTGCTACGTGGAAGGATCCGCGTGGCCCCGATGGTATCACGATTCTTGCTCCTTTCCAACAACCTCGACCGTACCAATATCCCGGTATACTTACCGGAGACGAGCCCACGACTATGATGCTCTTCGATATGGAAAACGATTCGGCTGAACAATTTAATGTGGCCGGTGATCACCCAGAGATAGTCGAACGCCTCAAGACCCTTTACGATCAGGCTAACGATCAGATTCCTGAATTTCCACAAGCTGAGTCCGCCTACCTTTTTAGAGAGCCTGCACGTGGAGAAAGGAGAGTCTTAATGCGTTTAATCGGAGGAGAGCTCCGTTACGACAAGATTCCTACCTCGCAAAAACACCTGCTCAAACCGTGAAACAAAAAATTGGTTACATCTCTCTCATCGTCCCCAACTATGATGAAGCCCGAGACTATTACACTGAAACCTTGAACTTCGATCTTCTCGAAGACACCGACATGGGCGACGGGAAACGTTGGCTACTCATAGCACCCAAAGGTTCAACCGGCACTGCGATCGTTCTGGCTGAAGCCAAAACCAACAAAGAAAAACGCATCGTTGGTAACCAAGGCGCTGGACGCGTTTGGCTGTTTTTGCACACCGACGATTTCTATCGCGATTATGACAATTACCGAAACGGGGGTGTCCAATTTCTGGAAGAACCCAGGACCGAACCCTATGGAACTGTTGCAGTGTTTATCGATACTTTCGGAAACAAATGGGACTTGCTTCAACCCAATCAGAACTGAGTATGCCAAATGTATTAGCCGCGATCGGAGGGATTCTTGTCTCGGCAATGACAATGGCGTGCAACCAGAACCAGGATGCCACAGAGATTTTCCACCAAAAAATAAAAATCCCTGACGCCTTTTTGGCCACCGGGCCTGACAACATCCGGTTTGGGGGAGATATTCGCATTGGTGATTTATCCGGAAATGGGCAGGTTGATTTTCTGGTCTATCGGTCCGAAGATGATGCCCATGACGGCGGCGGCATGAAGCCCTGTTTCCTCGGAGCCTTTGACTCCAGCGGCAACATCCTATGGCAACAGGGAGAAGGAGGACTACAACCTTCCAGACCAGGGCCCGTTACCATTTACGACATTGACGGCGATGGAGAACAGGAGGTCATTTGTTTCTTTATAAACCCAGACATTGATTGCCCTCCAACGAGCATGCAAAATGTTTTCCTCCAAATTCGCGATGGCAAAACAGGAGCTATCGAAAAGCAAACCACCCCAGCCGAACTACTCGCTACCGAAGGGCAAGGAGCCAACTGGGTGCATCAGCGACTCCTGATCTGTAATTTGAGGGGCACTGACTCACCCCGAGATTTCGTGGTCAAGCTTGGCAAAACCGTTTTGGCCTTTGATGAAAAGCTTCAAACTCTCTGGTCGTACTCAAACCCCTGGGACGAGTATACCAAATGTCCGGCCTATATTCCGGCCATTGGCGATATAGACGGCGACGGTAAAGACGAAGTCAATGGCGGCTATTTCCTGCTCGATGACGATGGCTCTGTCCTTTGGGAAGAACAACTCGGGCGCAACATGGACTCCGTTGCTATCGAAGCCTGGGACAACGGAACCATGCGGGCCTTTGCGTCGGGCTTTGGACACATTCTGGATGTGGATGGAGATATCATTCTAAAACTAGGCGAAGAGCTCGTTCCTCATGGACAAGAACTTCGAGTGGCAGACTTCGACTCAGACATTCCTGGACCAGAGATGGCCATCCGCTTCAATGGACACAAACCTCCAGTCATGATTGTCGACGTCGGGGGGAATGTTATTCGCCGATTTGACCTAAACGACAGCCCCAACCACACAGGCATGGAAGCGATACACTGGTTTGGCCCCGGCAAGAGATCCCTACTCTACAACGGCGGCGTTCTTTGGAATGGAAACGGGACTGTCTTTTCAGAGTTACCAGGCTTGCCTATTCCGCAGGGCACAGCACGTCGAGGCTGGTATCACTGTATTCCCGTCGATCTAAACGGCGACACGGGCGAAGAGATCATACTCTATAATCCTTGGGACTCTTTCATCGCCCTGTTTTCAGCTACGGAACTGAATACTTTTAAACCGTTCAAAGCAACCGAACGCCAATACAACACCCGGCTCATGGACTAGATGAGACCTGCTGCTACCAGATGTCCGATGCTCGAGATAATCGCTGTAACTCCCACTAATGAAGAAGGGTACAATGGTCTGCAAAACGAAAACAGAAGCCTCTTAAACGCCTAGGAGGGATCTACTTACTATTTTGTCTCAAGAAAAAGCAACAAAGCTGTCTTGAGTTCAACCTAGTCATCGAGATATTCTAACCCGATTCAACACGCCCATGAAACTTCTGCCCCTATTTATTTTCCTCACAACTGCCTTCTCTGTCGCAGCCAAACCCAACATCATCTTCGTTTTTATCGATGATCAAGGATACTATGACTTGGGTTGTTACGGAGCGACCGAAGTAAGGACGCCTCACATCGACAAGATGGCAGAGGAAGGTATCCGGTTTACCGACTACTACGCGGCAGCGCCCATCTGCAGTCCATCCCGCGCCGGTCTCTTAACGGGGTGTTACCCGAGGCGCATTGGAAATCATATCTGGGTGCATCGGGCGGACTCCGATTCGGGCATCCACCCGGACGAGACGACGATCGCTGAATTATTTAAACAGAACGGATACGCAACCGCTTGCATCGGTAAATGGCATCTGGGATTCAAAGAACCTTTCCTTCCGAAAAACCAGGGATTCGATCACTACTTTGGACTGCTGCACAATCTGGACCCGGTTGAAGTCGTATATTTTGAAGATTCTGGCGGAGTTCCATTAATGCGCAATGACCAGATTATTAAACGCCCTGCCGACCCCGCTGAACTCACTGAAATCTACACAGACGAAGCGATCGAATTTATAAAGCAGCACCAAAAGGATCCTTTTTTCCTGTATCTGCCACATACCATGCTTCACATTCCTCTCGGTGTCAGCGAACCTTTCAAGGGTGCGTCACAGTGGGGTGAATACGGTGATGCGATTCAGGAACTGGATCACAACGTAGGGAGATTGTTCAGTACTCTCGACGAACTCAATCTCACTAGTAATACCTTGGTAGTGTACGCCTCTGATAACGGAAGAGGGCCCGGTCGTAATAATAGCCAGCCCATACAAGGAAGAAAACTCTCGACCTACGAAGGTGGCATTCGGGTTCCTGCAATCGCTTGGGGACCGGGAGTCGGCCTACGATCCAGGTACGAATCCAACGAGTTAGTGACAGCCATGGATTGGTTCCCCAGCCTGGCGACGATGGCTGGAATCGAAGTTCCGGACAAACTGGTCATTGATGGAAGAGATATCACTCCCCTTTTCAAAGGCGAAACCGATGTAGTACCGGATGCCGGATCAGGTTTAGCGCTCAACAATGACGCTCCTCTAAATCGACGGTGGAATCCTCCGGGAGAATGGGCAGAGCTTGTCTCCAGAGCCGAATATCTGAATGCATTTTTCTATCATGGGTCCCAGGGAGCTCTTTCGGCCGTACGCTCGGGCGATTGGAAACTGTATCTAAACCCAAGTCTAACCTTATATAATTTGGCGTCTGATCCTGGAGAAACTGAACCCGTTCGGAACAGCACAATGCTGAGAAAACTCCGCGGTATGGCTATTCTGTTTCAAGAAGAGATGAGACTGGATGCCCGTCCCGCCGGCGACGAATTTCTGCAAGGAAGGTGACAATGGTTTCCAAGTCCGGAAATATCTTCAAGAACTTACCTGACCCTATCGACGAAGAAATATTCGAACTCCTTTGCGAATGCGGAAAGGTCAAAATCGAGCGAATCATTTCTAAAGAACAAAGGACGCCATCCAACAAATGGTACGATCAACCATGGGATGAGTGGATTCTAATCGAACAAGGTAGGGGTGTTTTGGAATACGAAGATGGTTCAACCCAAACACTCAAAAAGGGAGATTTCACTCTTATCCCCAAAGGCGTGAAACATCGGGTATTTTCTACTGAGCAGTCTACAATATGGCTCGCCATACATATGCCTCGATAGCGATGCTCCTAGTCGCAGTAAAAACTCGTAGCTGACCCTAGTCTGGAAGAAATGGATGAGGAAGCTTAATGGAATGCTTCTCTAAGATGGCATCGATTTCTGAAAGCGATGACTTATCTAACCGACCTTCACCTCCAATAGCATTCTCCCTTGCCTGTGAAGGTGATCTGGCGCCACAAAGCACATGGGTCACGCTCGATTGAGCAACCGTCCAACTAATAACCAGTTGAGGAATCGTAAGGTCAGAATCGGAGGCCATGGGTTTTAAATCGGCCATTAAAGCTGCCACCTTGGTCCTGTTTTCAACCGAAAACCGCGGACTCCAGGACCGATTGTCACTGCCATCAAATGTTCGCTCAGGGCCCAACTTTCCGGTCAGCAACCCCATAGCCAAAGGCGAATAAGCCAATACTGAAAGTCCTTCCTGACGAGCCTTTGGAAAAAGCTCAGCTTCATGATCCCTATCAATCATACTAAACATTTCCTGTACCGATGCGACCGCTCCGACTCGCCTGTATTCATCTATTTGCCCAGGTGTAACGTTACTGACGCCGATCGCCCGTATCTTGCCGGCATCCTTCTGCCGGAGTAACTCTGCCATGGTATCCTCAATGGCCGCAGTTTTGGTCTGCCAATGAGTCTGATAAAGATCGATAGTATCTACCTTCATGCGCTTCAAAGACTCATCGATTTCGAAAGCAATGCTTTCCGGACTCAGACATTTGTGAATGCGGTTTCCATCTCCATCTTCAAAATTGAATTCACCGACTTCCGCATTCCATCGCAACCCGCATTTGGAGGCGATAACTACGTCATCCCGTCGCCCCCTTATCGCTTCACCTACGATTTCTTCTGAAATCCCGAAACCGTAAACAGGCGCAGTATCGATAAAGTTTATACCTGAATCGATAGCGGCTTGAATGGCCGCAATATCGTCAGAACGTTGGCTTCCGCCCCATCCTTCTCCTCCTATCGCCCAGGTCCCCAACGCAACGACAGAGGCCTTGATTCCAGAATCCCCAATGGGTCTCATCATTAAATCACTCATAGAATTCTAGTTAGAGTGCAGAAACTATTCCAGTTTATCAAGAAACGGATCGTAATCTGATTCAGAAATAACGCTAGCGTATGGAATACCTTTTGCTACATTGATCCTATGGATTCTGAAATTAAACCATCGTTGATCGAAACCGCAGTAGGGAAACAAAAAGCACTCGTCATGGGAATTGGTGGAGGCGGCGACGTCATACAAGGAATTCCGGTTGCACGATTACTCAAACAGCTGGGGGTGGAAACGGTCTATCTCGGTGGGGTAGCCTGCTCCTGGTGGACACCGGATGGAGATCCACTTTCCGAGACCTGGGGAACGGCAGTCATGGGACCGACGCTCTACGACGTAAACCAACTCAGTCCAGCGGACTCTCTGGCCGCCAATATCGTGGCCGTCTCTTCCGAAACGGCTCTCGGAATCCGAAAGCCATGTGAGGCCTACTTGGCTGAATCTTTGCCTGCAGACGTCATATTTATTGCCGGACTCACGAAAGGTTCCCAA
>CAYGQM010000049.1:17768-54647 GCA_964352065.1 uncultured Opitutaceae bacterium | reverse complement strand
TCGCATGAGCTCGAGCTGTATCAATCCTGCCAATGACTGGCGCGACAAAATCCGCGTGTCCTGGCATCAGGGCGGTGACATGCCCAAGTCTCCACTCCCCTACGTCGACCTTGAAAAGATCGGTCACGGTGCCCTGTTCAAGGGAACGAAAGGATTCATTGTAGCCGACTTCAAGACGCGGGCAGTCATCCCTTACGGCAAATCAGCTGACCTTTCCTACTTCGATTCCAGCAAAATCAAGGTACCCGAAAAGACGGTTTCCGATTTTGGGGAAGAGTGGACTCATGCTTGTAAGACCGATCTGAAAACGTCCTGTAATTTCGATTACTCGGGCATCATGATCGAACAACTGCTCCTGGGAGCGGTGGCCTACGACGTCGGCAAAAAGCTCGACTACAACCCGAAGAAGATGGAAGTGACCAACAGCCCGGAGGCCAACCGCCTCCTGCGAAAAGAATACCGCAAAGGCTGGGCCCTCAACGGCTAGTCCATTCGGGGCAGGGTAAATCTATATTTCCCGCTAAAAAAAGGAGACCTTCGGGTCTCCTTTTTTGTGCACGAATAGGTTCTAGGGCACGTTCTCTGGTAGTAATTCATAGCTAGCACCTGCCTTGGTTTCGAAAGCAATCACGTGGGGTTCCAGATTTTCGGCAATGATGGACGAGTCGGTCAGCACCAGCGGATAATCACCTTGGTAGCGAACCTGACACCGACCTCCCTTCTCGGATAGCACGACCGCCCGTTGCAGCTGACCATTTTCCCACTCCATGTCTATTTCAAAGGCGCCCCGGCCACGCAGACCTTTGACTTGGCCATCCGACCAGGCTTTCGGTAGGGCCGGCAGTAAATAGAGTTCGTTTACGTGGCTTTGTAGCAACAGCTCGACGATTCCGGAAACGGCCCCAAAATTGCCATCGATCTGGAATGGGGGATGGGTATCGAACAAGTTGGAAACCGTCGACTTTTCGAACAGCGACTGCAGGTTTTCGTAGGCAGTTTCAGCGTCGAGCAATCGGGCCCAGAAGTTGATAATCCAGGCACGACTCCATCCGGTATGCCCACCCCCTGCAGCCAGACGGCTCTCGATGGTTTTCCGGGATGCTTCAAAGAGTGCATCTGCTTGGTAATGGATCTCTTCACCCGGATGCAGACCATAGAGGTGAGAAATATGACGATGCCCAGGAGATTGTTCTTCAAAGGGCAGGGACCATTCCAAAACCCGTCCGTCTTCTCCTACCTTCGTCTTAGCCAGATCAGTCAGTTTAGCGGTCACCTCATCAGCCAGATCTTCTTTGATGTCCAGGAGTTCCAGCGTGGTAAGGTAATCTTTAAACACACCCCGGATGATTTGGTGGTCCATCGTCGGGCCTACACTCAGATTGAGACCTTCCCCGTTTACCAGAAACTTGTTCTCCGGACTGGTGGAAGGACCGGAGACCCATTCTCCTGTCTTGGGATCTCTTGTTAACCAATCCACGAAAAACAGGGCTGATTCGCGCAGGATGGGAAGGGCTCGTTCACGCAGAAAAGATTTATCCTGAGTGAACCGGTAGTGCTCCATGAAGTGACGGGCACTCCATCCACCACCAGTTGGCCACATGCCATACTGCACGTTGCCGAAGGGTTGGGTAAAGAGCCATAAGTCCGTGGTATGGTGGGCGACAAAGCCACGGCAATTGTACACCTCGCGGGCAGTCACTTGGCCATCCGGAACCAGGTGTTCCACCAAATCCAGGAAAGGTTCATGGCATTCGGAGAGATTCGTCAGCTCAGACAACCAGTAGTTCATCTGGATGTTTATGTTGAGGTGATAATCGCAATTCCATGGACCTTCCATTCTGTCATTCCAAAGTCCCTGTAGATTGGCTGGTAGGCAGCCAGGACGAGAGGAAGCGATGAGCATGTAGCGCCCATACTGGAAATACAGAGCTTCCAATCCCAAGTCCTGCTCACCGGCTTGAACCCGTTTTAATCGCTTATCGGTGGGTATATCAACGGGCCCGGCATCTCCCAGATTCAATGCGACCCGGTTAAAGAGAGATCGGTGGTCTGCGGTGTGGTCATCGCGCAAACGGTCGTATCCTTTGCCAGCCGCCTCTCGAAGTGTTTCCTGACACACGGTATCGAAATCATGCGTCAGTGGCCGATAGGGCGCATCAAAGTTGTAATCCGTGGACGCCGCCAGAAGCAGGGTCACTGAATCAGCTCTCTCCACCCGTAGTTGATTTTCAATGGCACTTACAGAACCCCCTTCAGGGATAGCTTGGAGCCGTCCCTGGAATTTTACCCCCAGGTGTTTGCCATCGTGGTCGGCCTGACCGTTCAGCACAAGTTGATCTGTTCCTGAGGGCAACACCATTGCAATCCCCTCCCGGCTTAATGCTGCGGTGAAAGTGAGGCTTCCTGGTTTATCAGCCTCCAGGCGAACGACCAGTACTTGATCGGGATAGGAAGAAAAGTAGGTCCGTTTGTATGCGATTCCATCGACTGTGTATTCGGTGGTCGAAATAGCCGATTCGATATCCAGACTTCGCCGGTAGTATTGTGCTTCGGGGCTGTGATCGAAGAGGAGGCTCAACTCACCCAAAGGCTGGTAGCTCCGGGGGGAGATCCGTTCACCCATTACTTGCTCTTGCATAATACGCTGACACTCTGCGTAGTTTCCCGCAAAGAACGCTTCCCGAGCCTGCTCCACGTATTTGTAAGCTCCAACACGCTTTTCCGGAATGGGCGGTCCTGCGACAATGGACTCCTCATTGAGAACCATACGATCCTGTTCTATTCCCCCGAAAATCGTAGCCCCCAAACGGCCATTTCCAATGGGTAAGACCTCCGTCTGCCATTCCGTAGCCGGTTGGCGATACCAGAGTTGCATCGGAATTTCATCGACTGAAACCCGGGCAGCCTGGGAACTGGTATCTTCCGGTTTCTCACACGCGCTGTAGCTGAGTATCATCAGCCAGGCAGGAATAGACACCAATAGGGCTTTCATTCATCTAGTATGTATCTCTTTGTGGGATGTGGCAACGCTACCTTGCAGGTTTGGCGCTTCCAGATTTCTTGCTTCGCCTGTGCTCACTGTACTCCGTCTTCGAAGCCGGCCTTACCTTCCAGGCGACGCATCAGTAAATCCAGGACATCGGATACATCTCCATACCAACCCAGTTTTGTGAGCTCCCGGAGAGCGTGTTCGTTGAACCCTTGAGGGGTCGTATGTTCTATGGCCACGTTTCTGAAATTCTTGTCGTTGGGATCTCTCGGTGTGCGCCCGAGAGCTTCGAATAGCGCTCCTACAAAATCAAAGGCTTTGGATTCATCAATGCCCTGCGTGCTGAGCCAGGTGACGCATTGATCCAACAGTCCGAAGTAAGGGGCCATGAGGCCGGTGACCGCACAGAAGGTTTCGAGTTGATGCTCATGCTCCACCTGAACCAGTGATCCCAGTTTCTCAAACAATGCCGCGATCTCCTGTGAAGGGGGAGACATGATGATGGGGCCTTCGTGACGGGCAATCGCAGGCAGTGGAATCATGCGCACGATTTGAGTGGCTGGCTCTACGAGCCCCTCTAGTTGCTTGAGGGAGCAACCTGCTACAAAACTGACGACTTGCTGATCCGCTTTGAAGCAAAGCTCCTTAAGCACCTCTTCCACCACTTGTGGCCGAACGCCGAGGAAGACGATGTCACTCACCTGAATGACTTCTTGGTTGTCCTTGGCGATTTCGACGTTCGAAAACCTTTCAGCCAGCTGTTCGGCCCGCTGTTGATTACGAGGCGAAAGTAAAATGTTCTTTGGCGGGTCCGTCTGATTGCAAAGACCGATTACTACCGCCTCGGCAATGGCACCGGTACCGATGATACCTATTTTCTTACTCATAATGTGTGGAAGGTGAGACCATAAGAATTTCAGTTTTGCCCAGGCGCTTCATCGAGCCAATCTCAAACCTTGTGCGTTTCGTTCTGTCTTCACGTGGTGGTTCGTTTTGTGACTGGCGAAACATGATGAGGATAGGTGTGGTTGTTTGGCGTTGTACGAACTCTGCTCAATTTTTGTTTTACTCATTATGTGGAATAGCCACCGAGTTCATGGAACCCAATGAGAATGAAATTAATGGTCCCCACTTCACATTAAGTATCAGATCCCGGCTTCACGGAGTAGGGGATGCTTTACAAACGGTCTTTTAATTGTGTTAGGATCGCTGGGTGAAGCTACTTCTTCTCCTTACCTCTCTTTTCTATGCCTTGATTCCTTTAGTCGGGGCTTCTGCAAACCCGCCTAATATCGTTATAATCCTGGCAGACGATATGGGTTGGAAAGATGTCGGCTATCATGGAGCCGAATTCCCGACACCCAATATTGATCGCATAGCGAGAGAAGGGGTGGAGCTCGACCAGTATTATGTCACTCCGCTCTGCAGCCCCACGCGTGCGGGGTTGATGACGGGGCGGTACCCTATTCGTTATGGGCTTCAACGTGTGACCGTCAAAACCTGGGGGACACGCGCCATTCCTGATGATGAGGTAATGATTCCAGCATCCCTGAAGGAAGTAGGTTACAAGACAAGAGCCATCACCGGGAAATGGCATCTGGGTTGGTTACGTAAGGAGAATCACCCCTTAAGCAAAGGCTTCACTTCCTTTCTGGGGCACGCCGGTGGTGCGATTGGATTTTATAATCACATGACGGTAGGCCTCCATGATTGGCACAAAAATTGGGAACTCAATTACGAACCCGGTTACAGCACGGAGTTGATCGGGGAAGAAGCCGTCCGAGTTATCGAAGAAGCCGAGGGCGATGATGCCCCCTTCTTTCTCTATGTCGCATTCAATGCCATTCACACCCCCAATGATTATCTGCAGCACCATTGGGACCTGTTCCCCGAAATTGAATACAAGCAGCGCAGAGAAAAAGCGGCTATGATGACCTCGTTGGATGAACAGGTTGGAGCTATTCTGAATGCCTTGGACCGAACGAATGCCGCTGAAAATACCTTCTTGTTATTTTCATCGGACAACGGTGGAGCCATACCCAGTGGATCGATGAACGATCCCTTGCGAGACGGTAAGTGGTCGGTTTATGAAGGAGGCATCCGCGTAGCGGCTTCCCTACGCTGGCCCGCTCAAATCGATGGTGGCCGCACACTGACTGAACCTATCAGCTACCTTGATATATACGCGACTTTACTTGGAATAACCGGTGGACAACGACTCGGAAAACCTTTCGATGGCGAAGATGTTCTGGAAGTGATGCAGGGCAAAAAGAAACGTAGCAATTGGGAGTTTCACTCTTACTTCCAGGGACAACGTATTCCGCAAAATGAAGACGCCCCGGACCGTAAGATTCCTTTTGAACGGAATGCGGTGAATACGCGGGACTGGAAACTCGTGCGCCTTGGGCCCAGTATCCGCATGGTGGATGATCCTAATAAAGAAGCCTTTATTGAGCTCTTTCGCATCCGGGAAGACCCCTACGAAGAAAACAACCTTGCGGCAAAGTATCCCAAGGTCGTGGACGACCTGCTGGATCGTATCACTCAATTCCGAAATACCCAAAAAAAAGTGCTCGATCATGTGGACATACAACCACCCGATAGCTGGGTAAAACCCGATAGCCTGAGAATACCGAATTGAATAAATTATAGGTAACGATTCGTGCGGTGTAATCAAG
This sequence comes from uncultured Opitutaceae bacterium, assembly GCA_964352065.1. Lineage (GTDB taxonomy): Bacteria > Verrucomicrobiota > Verrucomicrobiia > Opitutales > UBA2995 > UBA2995. The sequence goes on along the minus strand of CAYGQM010000049.1, from coordinate 48,980 downwards.
TGCTACCCAGGCAACGGGGCTTGAAAAATCCATCCCGCGTCCTGTCCGCCCGTTTGCAAATTGGTTTGTCAGCTGGCGCCCGGGAAAATGGATTAGTGTTCAATGGATCCCCTGTGCGGATTGAGATTATTCCGTAGTAGCGAAGAAGGCTGAAAGCGGCGGTGTAGGACTCGATGATTAAGGGTATGTTGTCCCAAAGGGATTAAACTTTTACGTTCCTGCAATGGGGTGGGGTAAACGCTTAATCGCTGGCAGGTCAGTTTTTGGTGCTTACAAATCCCGCTTACGCCTGACTTTGGTAGGCAGGGTCTTCTCCCAGGTTTTAATAGCGGTAGAGATCTTACGGGTAACCTCCGGGAATTTGTCAGCGACGTTGGTGGCTTCCTGCGGGTCTTTGCCGAGGTGGTAGAGTTCGGGCCCTTGCCTGGTCAGGTGAAGTTTCCAAGGGTCCTGTAGCGCAGCTTCTCCGCCTACCTTCCAGAAGAGTGTACGATTCGGGTTCCTGTCACTTCCTTTCCAGATATCCGTGGTGTCGAGGCCTTCAAATTGAGAGGCATCGATATCGGTATCCGTAATGGCGCATAGGGTAGGCAGCCAGTCGAGGCCAGAGAGCACACTGGTCGAGTTGACGTGGTTGACAGGAACCTGACCCGGCCAGCGCAGGATAAAAGGGATACGTACACCACCTTCATATTTCTCATGCTTTCCGCCTCTTAGGCCACCAGCCCAGCCGAGCATATTGGCCTTAAAGATAGGGTCCATTGCCTCTTGCCGGTCATTTTGATTCTCGCCATTGGGAGCAGCTCCCTGGTCACTGGAAAAGACCACAATAGTGTTATCCGCCAGATTCAGATCATCGAGTAACTGGAGAACCCGTCCCACCGCCAGATCGAGGGCGTAGACATCTATCAGGTAATTGCGAAAACACTCCTCGACCGAAAACCCCCGTTGACGCGTATTATCAAATTTCTCTGCCATGTAGGGATCGAAGCGGGACTCATCGAGTTTGAGATCGGCGAGGGGAGTTTCAGGATTTTTTGCCGGTAGCACTGGGTAGTGACTGATGTGACCCCATATATTGACGTAAAACGGTCTGTCCTGATTGCGTTTTATGAAGTCGATGGCGGCAGCGAATAAGTCATCGTCTCGCCCGGGTCCGTTTGAGTTTCCGATAATCTTAACTTCATCCAAACCATAGTCGTCTTCGGGCACTCCGTCTTTTTCCTGACCAATATGCCATTTCCCAAAATGACCCGTGACGTAACCGTTGTCCTGTAGGAGTTCCGTGATGGTAATCCGATTTCCAAACCCAAAATCTGCCATGTAACTGTCGTAGCTGGCGGGATGCCGGCTCGTCATGAATCCAGTGCGACTCGGACAGCAGGTAACTCCGGTGGCATAGAACCGGGTGAACCGGGTTCCCCCTGTCGCCAAACGATCGATGTTCGGCGTGACCGCATAGGGATGGCCATAACAGCCCAGGTCTCCTGTTCCCAAATCATCGGCAAAGATCATGACAATGTTCGGAGGACGTTCATCGGGCAACTGGGCCACCGCCGCATTGGTCGCTGCGAGAGCCAGGAGGAGAAGGTAAATGGGATTCGTTTTCATGGGTATTGGATCTATAGCGTAAAGGCTAGTCACTCGAAGGCGGTGGTATAAGCGTTAGAGATAGAGAAGTAAGATGGAAAGCGAGAAGTGTGTAGAGGTTGGCAGTGCCTATTTTTTTAGGAGTGGTGACGACACCGGGATGTTAATACCTCTGGATTTCTCGTGAGTGCTCCGTTCAGGATCCAATAGAAAGTCATCGCGCGATTCGTTACCTGTGGAGATTGACCCTGTATTTCCTTTTGTACTTTACTAGAAATCAGCATCAAGAGTTGTAGGATTTTTGCCAATACGCATGAAGATTACTGCCAAGGGGATAGGTTCAGATTTAGAGAAGCGAAGAAAACGTTCGCCAGCGATTCACCCGGTCAACCCGAGTCCATCGTTCTTCGCTTTTGGATGCCTCGCGCTGCTTAAGAAAAACGAAGGGTCACAAAATAGGGCGAGGGCCTAACCGGTAGGAAGGGACTAAGAGCTGAATGAGTTCCTGAACGGTCTTTATCCCACGATACTGAAAATTAGTTGACAGAAAGAATGACAAATATTTGGGTTGCCGTTCTTTAATGATATTGAGTCTCAATTTCTTAAATCGGAATAATTCTAAATAAGGTATTCCAGGCTCTATTTGCAGTGAACAATGACAACACACCCGGTCTTTAAATTACCCAGAACGTCACCTCTGTGCCTGTTCGGCACGGCGATATTTTCTATGATACTCGCTACGTCCGTTGCGGTGGCTCAGCCTTCGGAGGAGGCTAGGCAGGCCGATGTCGCTGAGATCATAACGTTGGATGAATTCGAGTCTGTCGGGCGGTTTCTGTATACGGACAAAATCAATGCTCTCAGAACGCCGACGCCGGTGATCGACGTACCGCAGAGCCTTTCCATTTATACCGCAGAGCAGATCACTTTGCAGGGCTTTACCAGTATTGGTGACATCATCAACTACACGCCAGGTGTTAGCACCTCCCAAGGCGAAGGTCACCGCGACGCCATCGTATTTCGAGGCGTCCGCTCGACGGCAGATTTTTTCATAGATGGCGTCCGCGACGATGTACAGTACTACCGCCCACTCTACAACCTGGAGCAAGTGGAAATACTCCGAGGACCCAATGCGCTTCTTTTCGGACGCGGTGGCACGGGCGGTATTCTGAATCGTGTTACGAAAAAAGGCATCGTGGGTGAGGATTTTTCAGGGTATCAGGCGAGTATCAATTCGTTCGGTGAATTCAGTGCTCAGATCGACAGCAATTTTGCGGTGGATGAAAGCGCTGCCGTAAGGGTGAACGCATTTTTCGAAAGCCTCGACAATCACCGCGACTTTTATGAGGGCGATCGTCTCGGCATCAATCCCACCGCCAAAATCGTACTGAATCCGGAATCGCTGCTTGACCTATCCTACGAGTATATTGACCACGAGCGTTTTATTGATCGTGGTATACCGACCGGGTCGGACGGTCGTCCGGTCGAAGCCTTCAAGGATATCGTTTTCGGGGATCCGGAGCTGAATACCACCGAACTGGAAGCCCACCTGTTTCGCGCAGCCCTGCAGCAGGCATTTTCGGATAATTTGAAAGGTAACTTCAGTGCTTTTTATGGTGATTACGATAAGTTATATGAGAACTTTTATGCATCGGGGTACAACCAGGTGGATACGCCCAACGAAGTTACCCTCGATGGATACGTCGACACCACTCAGCGCGAAAACCTGATCCTCTCAGGAAACCTGATCGGAGAATTTGAGACCGAGCGTGTCAGTCACACCGTCATCCTCGGTGCTGAGTGGATCGATACCTCCTCGGACCAGGATCGCTACAATGCGTTCTGGGACGCTACGTTGGATGACACTGAAATCTTCGCGATCAATCGCCCGCTCAATCTGCGGGGAGGCACGGGCCTAAACGCTTCCGGTGCAACAACGAGCAATAGTTTTGCTGAAGATATCAATGACGACACTCGCGTGAATATCGACGTATTTTCAGCGTATGTTCAGGACGAGATCGCGCTATCCGATCAATGGGATGTCATTTTCGGTGCCCGGTTTGATAGCTTCGACATCGAGGTCTTCGATGTATTGGCGAATGAAACCCGAAACCGAAAGGATGAAGAAATATCGCCGCGATTCGGACTGCTCTTCAAACCTGAGGAAAACATCTCATTCTACGGAAGCTACAGTGAGTCGTTTCTGCCTCGCAGTGGGGAACAGTTTGCCAACATCAACGGGAGTAGCAACCAACTCGATCCGAACACATTTTCCAATCTGGAAGCGGGTGTAAAGGTAGACTTCAGTCAAGGTCTTAGCCTAACCGCTTCTCTCTTCGAGATTGAGCAAAGCTCCCCTCAAGTCGCTGATAATGATCCCGCAACTCTCGATGTCATCGATTCGGAAATCTCGGGTTTTGAGCTGCAGCTTCAAGGCAAGGTCACTGCGGCCTGGTTTATTTCCGCCGGTTACAGCTACCTGGACGGTGAGCAGGTCAACCGGTCAGGTCCTACTGGCTTACGTCCACGTGAGCTGCCTGAGAATATGTTCTCGGTCTGGAATAACTATAACGTAACGGATCGTTTGGGCTTGGGCCTGGGCCTGACCTATCAGGACGAGAGCTTCATTAATAATGGTAACAGCGCAGTACTCCCCAGTTATACGCGTATCGATGCAGCTGCTTACTATGACGTGTCCGACAATCTCCGTGTTCAAGTGAACGTGGAAAACTTCGCCGACAAACTTTACTTTCCCAACTCCCACAGCACACACGAGGTAACCGTCGGAACACCCCTGAATGCCCGTTTAACCGTTATCGGACGATTCTAGCAAGAAATTGCAGTGAGTCCATCGGAGCTGTTGCTCGATAGCCAGGTAAAGACCTTGAAAACTGGGGCAGATCCGATAACGGTGAACCTTAGCTGTTTTTGTCAGTCACCGCATCCCCAATCGACAGTCCCACAAAACGTTGAAAGCTGAAGCGGTTCAGAATCTGAAACTCCGTCTCTTCTTCACTCAGATTGTAATAGCGCTGGATGATCAGCACCTTCAACATCAGCACCGATTCCAGGGCGGCCGACCGCCCTTCTCATGCCCCGTAGTCGTCTTCTGAAGGACCGCTTTTTTACTGGGCGATATTCCATTTTCCTAAATGTATGGAGACGTAACCGCTGTCCTAAAGGAGTTCCGTGATCGTGATCCGGTTTCATGGCCACCGGAAATTAGAAGTAAAGGCTAACCATTCGAAGGGAGTTGGGATTAGACTTAGAGATAGCTAGGTCGATTGATAACGCGACGTTTATAACGTGAAACGGTGCTGAACTCGGTAGCGAGTCGCGCGCGCCTGCTTAGAACCCGCTGTATTCAATGATTAGCGACGTATCATAGATGATGACTCTCTACCGCGATAAATCCGTTAGCTTTTACCCAGCGTCAGTTCAATGCGAGTGCCGTGGTTACTCGGGTGTTCGTCAATATGTTTCGAAAACACGCGAATCTCTCCGTTGTAACTTTCAACAAACTTCTTCACCAAAGGCAGACCGTAGCCTGTTCCGGTTTCATTGTTAGTTCCTACGCGATTGGTTGGGACTCCCAATTTGAAGAGATTGTCCATTATGGATTGAGGCATACCGATGCCAGGGTCGGAAACGACGAATACCACATTGTTCCCTTCCGTTCTTGTCGAACAGGTAATAACAGATCCTGAAGGGGAAAATTTGATGGAATTACTTAACAGATTGGCCAACACAGAATTGATAAACGATATCCGTTCAACTTGTACTGAGATCTCAGGGTCTATGGTAAGATCGATTCTCAAGTCTTTGCGTTCCAATCGCTCCTTGAATATGGAAGTAGCATCAGCGACAGCTTCTCTCAAATTGAGTGGCTCGAGCGTCCAATCCCGTTTCCCGTCCTCAATCGCCTGCAATTGCCGCACTAGATCGCTTAGATCCATGGCTTTTTTTAAGGCGCTGATCACGGATTCTAAACACTCTGGAACAAGATCGGGGTTTTCTTGAGCGAGCTCCAGCAGGGTCAGGGATGCTCCGACGGGACCGGGAATGTCGTGGCACATAATTTGAATCAGCTCTTGCTGCTCAATCACTTTCTGGATAGTGAGGTCTGTCTGTCTTTTGAGCTGGAAATGTGATTTAACCCTAGCCGCAAGTTCCATGGGAAACAAAGGCTTGAACAAGTAATCAACTGCCCCGGCATCAAAACCTTTCAGCATGGATTGTCTGTCATGGATACCGGAGTACAGGATTACAGGCACGTGCTGGAACTCTTCACTCGCCTTCAACTTGCGGCAAAGATTCAGACTGAAATCGGTCCCGCTAAAGGCTTCACATAGAACCAGATCAACACCACCGGTGGCAATCAAAGGCATCGCTTTTGACGGATGACTGGTAAGTGATACCTCGCATTGGCATGACTTGCGGAGGATTAACTCGATAACGTTCGCGGTTTCAGGCACCTCATCGACAACCAGCACACGGGTAATTTCAGGAGAGTCAGATTTCATCATCCGAATACCTCCGTGTTGATTTCCTTAAAACGAGCTTCAGTATCACTCACTATGGTCCGGATGTCTTCATCAGAAAATTGCCCGAGTTGTTGGAGGCGCTCATCTTCAGGTAGTTCAAAATCTTGATTGGTGAAACCGTATCCCACTGCCTGTGCCAAATTAACCGTGTAGTTTAGCAAGTCTGTCATGCGATCAGGCGCAAGGGCCTTTTCGGGATTTATGTGGTGTTTGAGAACCTTTTGAGATTCGGTCGGAAAATCCATGTTTTTAAGCAGGCGACTCCCCGCCTCTCCATAATGAAAACCAACTACAGCTTCTTCCCACTCTACGAGAGGGATGGATGGGTCCCAGTAGATATCGATTCTAAAGTCCTCCAGAATATTGTTGATTACGACACGCCCTATACAGTGGAGGATACCCAAAGTGGAAGCTTTGGATTTGTTCATCCGAACAGCCTGAGCAAATTTCTCCATTAATAGAGAAACCATTAAACTTTCGGTCCATAATTCTTCAGCCGTTATTCCGTATTTTTCAAGATCTTTGCTCCACAGTTCTTTGGCCAGTATCAAAGCCACTACTCTCAACGCCTCATTGAATCCGATTCGGGTTAAGGCTGAGTCAATATCCGAACACTTTTGAGAAGAGGCGTAATAGGAACTGTTGCTAATCTTGATAATATCCAAGGTCAGAGCCGGTTCGATTCGTATCAGACGAATAACATCTTCCAGGCTTGAATTAGGGTCTTCCAGGTAGTTGGCAAGCTGAGACAGCACAGCCATGTTGGGGTAGAGGTCCTCAACGAACTTGATAGCTTGGGCAAAATCTTTCTTTCTTCCTGGTGGCATGAAAAACGGTCTTAGTGAGCTTGTGGGACGAGGTAAACAGGTAAAGAAAATTATTGTTGCTGAACGAATTTTCTGACCTCTGATCTTTTCAATGGCGTAACTGATTTATTTCAACCGGTGACAGTTGTCGGGACAGCAAGCAGGTTAATCGATCAAGCCTAACTGGCTTGCACCCGAGCGATTTACCTCAGAAAAGATTCTCGGCTTGGAATCCCTATAACGTAACGAATCGTTTGGGCCTGATCTCTCAGGACGACAGCTTCATTGATCGTGGCAACAGCGCAGTACTCCCCAGTAGTACCGGTATCGATGCAGCCGCTCACTATGCCGTTTCGGACAATCTTTGTATTCAGCTGAACGTGGAAAATTTAGCCGGCAAACTGTATTTTCCAAACTCCGACAGCACACACGAGGTAACCGTCGGAGCACCCCTGAATGCCCGTTTAACCGTTATCGGACGATTCTAATTGTAAACTGCAGTCTGTCTCGAGGAGCACCCTGAAAAAGCGAAGGAGTTCATAAAGGGTTATTCAGGCTGGCAGCATGGGTTTCCGATAGAACCTCAGCGGATGGAGGAATCGCTTTCCGTTACGAAGCAATTCTCCAAAGCCTTCCGTTACTTTTTAGACGATAGTGAGGGTAGCTTTTCGTGTATCCACGCCATGCGTAAGTACCGTTTCAATTTGGCGTCCGACATTTCACTGCGAATATCCAGATAGTTGCCGCTTTCGATGAGCTTGTGGATCTGGCTATACAACGATTTAGGTCGGCCAAAATAGGCTGGAATCGCGTTGGGTGTTATTTCACCGAGACGTTGAGGTGCATACTTATAAGTGTGCGTATGTAGATCCAGCATGAGGGCAGAGTCGTACCTCGGAATACCCTTATGATACCCTTTGATCTTTCGTGAGGCCAGGGATGTGAAAATCCCAACGATGCTTCCCGCCAAAGCGCCTGTGACAAAAGATACAATTAAGTCATAGAGTGCGGGTGTTTTCATCGAACTCATCTGCATCAGTAATCCCAATACGCCACCGCCAAAACATCCACCGTATATGGCTAGTCGTCGATTTCGAATACTTTGTCGGTTATGAAGTCGATATTTCTCATTCCCTTCAAATAATGAATTGGCAGCGAACAGGACGTTGCGATAGGGCAGTGTATGTGATCCGATTTCAATGAATTCCTCGCTTCGAGTTGCTCGTTTCAATTTGTAGTGCAGGTCCCAGGCGGAGGTATTGGAGTCGATCATGAGCCTGTAGAGGGGTTCAAGTTCCAAGGCAGATTCTATAAACTCTGATTTCTGATCAACGGCGCTCAGGCCTTGTCGCTCTAATGATTCTTGCGTTGCCGAGCGTAGTAAACGCGATAAGCAATCTTTGTATTTTTGTAGGAATTTGGATTTCTGCTGCGACTCTGGTTTAAAGTCCTCGAGTAGTTCTTCGATGAGAGATTTTTCAGCCATGATTTATAAAGTAGAGCATACGACCTTATCAAAAATATTCAAGAAATGTGTCTTTATCTGCGTAGGCGTTATTTACGCGTAGACCTCGCCTCTAATGGAAGTATTGGTTGAAGCATTCTCCTGGCTCATGATAGGTTCTTTGCCAGCTTGGCTTTTCGGGATGGGAGATAGCAGTTAATTCGACCCTGCCGCAGGAATGCGTGTAGTGCTTGGTCGAGCCGAAGGAGAGGTGGGCTTTATGAAACCGATGGCGAGGAAGAAAGTTTGGTCCGAGCCAGCCAAATCTTCGAGTTGGTCGAGACTGGCACCGGCAAACGAACTATCATGTTGATCGTCCTGTTAGTGTTCAATTGTCCCTACTCGTCGTATACCGGAGATCGACAGTGTAGTAACCTGCTGTTTTTGGGTAGATCACCTATATGATTCCGTTTCTGAAGATGGTCCTATAGCGCGCTTTATAGATGACGGAGGCTTATGGCCGTAAGTCGTCGACATTTGTGATGCGGAGTAACGAAGTTAAGAAGCGTTGATTCACTCACACGCACACGTGAACCAAGGCATTGAGCCTTATTTGCGGTAGCGAGTGTTTCCGGTTTATACCTCTTTTCTATGGTGGTTTTGACGAGCGTATTGATTGAACGGTTACGTCGGTCCTTACTTTGGAGTAATCTGTCGTTTCGTTAAAACGTCCTGGATATAGCGTAATGGTGTCACCAGGTGCGGCGGTGTTTTCGGAAGTTGAAGAGCATAATAGTTAAGAATCCCGTTCAATACGCTCGAGGCACAGAGATCAGGAGATAGGGGCAATAGTCAGTTATCAAGTTTTCTGTGAAATTACCCCTCGGTAATGCCAGCCAGAAATCCAGGTAGTCTGTGTTAAGCCCGTCAATAAGAAGTCGATTCTAGCTTCCTGCTTTGGGTGGTGAATCAGCTACGGTGGTTCTTAGAACAACCCGCCGTTGTCCGGGATAATCATTGATAGCAGAATGGAGGAGACAGGTATTCGACCACATCGTGAGGGTTCCGGTGGCCCATCGAAGCCGACAAGCGTATTCAACCCGTTGTGCATGGGATTGCAAAAATGATATGATCGGCCGGCTCTCGGCTTCGGTCATGCCAACGAATCGGTTGAGCACGCCACTGAGGAATAAGTGCGGTCGACCTGTGGTGGGGTGACAGCAGACAAGTGGGTGATGGGCTACGAATTCTTCGACCGCTTGGGCGCTTGTTCTCACGCCTAAGGATTTGTGTGCCGCGTTGACGGCAAAGACCCCTTTACCTTCGTGAACCCCTATCAGATTTCGGATTAGCTCCCGCATAGTATCGGAGAGCCCTTCGTATGCCGCAGAAAGGCTGGCGAACAAGGTATCTCCACCCACCGGCGGAATGACCTCACCATAAAGCATGGTAATAGCCGGAGGATTCTCCATCCAAGCCATGTCCATGTGTAAATCCTCCCCAATAACCTTACCTCGATCATCGGGTTCCCGGATAAAACGTACGACGTCATCAAACCCATCGAGAGGAGTATGAATCGGATTTCCAGTGAAGGGTCCGAATCTACGGGCCAGCTTATGGAAGGCGGTCGGGTCCAACGATTGATCACGGATTGCCAGAACATGATAGTGATCCAGAGCCATTCGCACTTGTGCGATGTCCTCGTCGCTTGCCTCATTCAGGTTTGTACCCAAAATCTCAGCACCCAGACTACCGGTTAGGGGACGCAGTTCGAATGCCTTGAACTCCGGGATCTTTTTTGGAACGTAAGTCATAAGGTTGAATTGGTTTTGGTAACGGCCATGGGATGTAGGGATAGTATACAGGGGTTTTTATAACAACCTAGGTGCTGTGTCCATACCTGTTGATTGATTTTTCAGTAGCCACTTCAGCCTAATGGCCCGCTTTCTTAAGGAGCAATTCCTTCAGCTCATCGACTTTGTCTGGGAATTGCTCAGCGATGTTCTGAGCCTCTTTCTGGGGAGAGTTATGGTCGTAGAGCTCAGCGTAGCCGTCTTGGTGAAGGGTGAAGCGATAGCGATCGGTGCGGAGTGTCTGAGCTTTGTTGGTGTAGGCGTAGGCGGTGTGGCCTTGGGCGTTGGGTCTTTCGATGAGCGGAAGCAGCGATGCACCATGAGTGAAGTCGGGCTGAGTCAGGCCGGTGAGTTCGCAGAGGGTGGGGAAGAGATCGACCGTTTCGACGACCGCGTTCGACTTTGCGCCCGGATGGTTCATGCCGGGGACGGAGATGATGAGGGGAGATCGCAGGGCTTCTTCGAAGAGACAGTGTTTACCCCAGATAGCGTGTTCTCCCAGGTGCCAGCCATGATCACCCCAGAGAACCACGATGGTGTCTTGGTCTCTGCCGGTTTCCTTGAGTTTGTTGAGGATTTCTCCGACGTGGTGGTCGACGTAGCTTACGCAGGCAGCATAGTGACGACGTACTTTATCCGCGTAGGCGTTATCTTCGCGGGGGTCTTGTCCGTAATGGAAGTATTGGTTGAAAAATTCGCCTGACTCATGCCAGGTGCTTTGCCAGCTTGGTTTTTCGGGATGGGCGATGGGAGGCAGTTCGACCCCCTCGTAGGAATCCATATAGCGCTTGGGCGAGCCAAAGGGTAGGTGAGGCTTGATGAGACCGATGGCGAGGAAGAAGGGTTGGTCCGAGCCGGCCAGATCTTCGAGTTGCTCGAGACCGGCATCGGCAATCAAACCATCATGTTGATCGGTGTCCTGATCTCCAGCACTCTGGAAGGCATCCATTTTGTTTTCCGAAAAGGATCCGATCGGCTTGATCTCGCCGTGAGCCAGGCTATGCATAGCGCCTCTTGGGTGTTTCCATGGGCCGGTGGGCATGAGTTGACGATCCCAGGCGCCGGGCATTTCGAGCACGTTGTGGTCGTACCAATCTTCGCCGCCCCAGCCGCCTGGGTGATGCGAGACTTTACCGACCGATACGGTCTTGTATCCGTTTTTCCGGAACCACTCCGGCATGCTTGGGGGAACGGACGTATCGGGGATACTTAGTTTTTCGGCCCGTGCGAAGAGGGCGCCATTACCGTAGGAGCCATACTGCCCGGTTAGCAGCGTGTAGCGCGAGGCGCCGCAGGTGGGGGCGTTTACATAGTGGTTGTGAAAGGCTCTGCCGGAAGCAGCGAGTCGGTCGATGTTGGGCGAGTGTATGTAGTCGACGCCAAAGGACTTCAGTTCGGGACGCAGATCGTCGACGCAGATGAGCAGGATGTTCTGCTTATTGGATGGGCTACCGTGGCTTGCGGCCGATGCAGGGCAGATTGAGCCGAGGTGTAGCGCGGCAGCGATAGCTAGGAGTATGAAGCGTTTCATTACGGAGTGGATGAGAAATAAAGGGTTCCTGTTTTTGGGTAAGGTTAGATTGAATAGGCGATTTCGTGGTATCAAGTTGTAAGTTTGCGCAGTTCGTTTGGTTAGGGAATGGTGTGGGTCTTTTAAAGGCTGGATGAGTGTTTGGCCAAGAGGGCCTATTCTCCACAGTGGATCAATTCCCTTCACGGATCGCCCCTTCCGAATGTCACCGCGATGGGGCGCCTATTACGGTTGGGTGAGGACGCGATAAAAGCCGGCTGCAGACGGTGCTCCCTGCAAGGCAAGTTGAAACTGGGTGTTGGATGATAGCGCGTCTGTTTGACTAATTTCCTGCCATGCGTCTTGGGCAGACAAGCTGTTGCGATACTGAATACAGTAACTCTTGCCTGACACGCTGTTCCATTGCAGTACCACTTGTCCCGATATCATGGAGACGTGGTTGATCTGGAATATCGAATCTGGGTCAAGTGGATCTGTCCCCGCGGCAAGTTCTTCTCCATCTGTAGTCCGGTCTCCATCACTATCAATGTCATCAGGAGTGAAAAATGCCATTTGCTGAATGGTGGTCATTTCGGTATTGCGCTCGATGACATTCGCAAAAGAGGTGGTGCGGATCTTTTGTTTCTCATCTTCGGAAAGAGCGTCGTCGTAAAGAAAGAAAAAACGGTCTCCGTCACGCAAATGGCGGAATTGAAGAGCCAGTCCTGTTGCAAGCAATTCTCCCACATTGGCCTCAGGCAAGTGATCCTCTGCCATGGCGCCAATCCAGAGATCGACCGAATCGACATCGGCATAGACTTGTGCCAGCACCGCTTGGATTCCTGCGTCTGTTGTGATCTCAGAAAAATGGGTTTTGCGAGATAATCCCAGCGTGGCGCGCGTGTCGTTATAGCCGGGAAGACCGTGGTCACGCGCACGTTGCAGATTGAGTGTGATCAGATCCATCCCACCGCTACCAGGAGCCCCAAATAAAGCATTGCGTAAGTCACCGATGACCATGGGGTCGATCTCTTGCATGCGCTTACTGGCAAGACCCTTTAGCAATTGGCCAACAAAGTCCGGGTTATCCACGAACGATGGACGGAAGAATACATCCATGAATCGAAAATGAGAACCCGGCACCCTAGTACCTTCGTCGTACATGAGTCTGAGATTGGAGGAAATCATGGTGTGACCGATGCGATAAAGAGCGGCGACCACCTCGTTAAACATTCCTGGATTCAAGTCGGGGTCATAGGCTGCTTCGTTAAGAGTAGGAGCGTGCGGACCTAACAAGGCTACCAGGAATTCATTGTAAGTGATATTCTGAATTTCAGCACTTACGATCTTACGGGCCTTTTGGTAAATTGCTTCATCAGTCATTTCTGGATTGGCGGCGGCGATTTCATCCGTCAGACGGTTGTGCTCGCGCAGCCAGAGAGAGTGTATGGAAATGAGGGCCGGATTTTCATTGGCCCGCACGTCGCCAGCCATGTAGAGAGACTCCAAGGGTAACCCGTTTGGATTCTCCATTTCAATGAGTGCCAGATTGAGCGGGATGGTGTCGTTCTCGCTGGTAATGAGCTTACCACCCACGAAGGTGCGCAAACTGTGAGCGCGCTCTGTGGTGTTTCCGTAAACGTTCGATGCGTCAATAAATGCGGTCGTGTGGTTGATTTGCTGCCGGGGATTTTCGCTGCTGGTGCCGGTGGACAGATCGAACAACGATCGGCTCACTGGAATGAGCGGTGCAAGGACGTCCTCGGATTCTGTCATTACGGGAATCGGTTCAGCGGGGTCCTGCAGAGATAGCGTGAGGTCATGATCGAGAAATTGTCCCCAGCACCAGACCAGATCTGAGAGTCCTCGTCGGTTCATCGAACTCCATTTCTGGCTGGCGATCTTATTACTGATGTAACGGGGGTTGGGGCGATCGGACTCATCCAGTGCTGCTATCCCATCAGCGTATTGGGCAGGACCCAGGCGTTGAAATACGGTTCCTGCAGCGCCCCAATCTGGTTGAAACTGATTATTCCCAGTGCCATCAAAGCTACGATCGTCGGCAACGAGCGGGAGCGCAGTCAACACGAGCAGGCAGCAGAAAGGGATGGGAATTTTTTTCACTGCTAAAGAGTGATCGAATCTTGTATGGTATACAAGTCACAGTTCGATGGACTTAATCGAAAAGGAGATAAGGAGTTTTTTCTTTATTCCTTACCGTGAGTCTTTGACGGTATTCCCGGTTGTTATTTTTCTGAAGGACATTAACTCGGGCGCAGGTCATTGACGCAGATGGGTAGGATATCCTGCTTTTGGGATCGGGTATCAAGGCTTGCGTCAGCAGAGGCGCAGAAAGATGCGAGGTGCAGCCTGGCAGCGATTACGAGGAGTATGAGGCGTTTACATTATCGTGTGGGGGAGAATCAAAGGGTTTCTGTTTTCGGGTTTGGGTTAGCCTGAAGGGGCGATTTCGTGGTCTCAAGGTGTGGGTTTGCGTGGTTCCAATCGTGGAGTAAGTGTTGCCGATATTTTTAAGGCTGGAAGAGGATGCATCCATCTGCCATTCTCATGAGGATACTACCCCTTCGACTAAATACGCCATATACCCCTATGAAGAAGTTACTCCTGATTCTCACGCTTGTTTCGTGTTTGCTTTCTGCACCCTTTGCGCAGGGAGCCGGTAAACGCCCGAATATTCTCTTTATCTTCGCGGATGACCAAAGCTCCAGGACTATCAGTAGTTACCCAGAGTCCTACGAGTGGTCTCACACGCCCAATATCGACCGTCTGGCGGAAACCGGGATACGTTTTGACCAAGCCTATATGAGCTCCTGGTGTATGCCGGCGAGAGCCATGATGTTAACCGGTCTTCAGCAGCACGACATCCCCAGCTTTCACATGGTCGGTGAGTACCCGGGTGCCGAATACGATCCCAATGAAATGAAGTTTTGGCCCAGGCACCTTAAAGAGAATGGCTATACCACGGGGCAGGTCGGTAAGTGGCACACAGGAACAGACACGGGCTACGGTCGCGACTGGGATTATCAATACGCCTGGATTCGTCCCACGCCAACGCCGGGGAATGCGCGCGAGTATTACGTCGATCAAACGATCATCGAAAACGGTAGGCAAATCGGCCCTGTAGACGCCTATGCCACTGACAACTACACCGACCGCGCCATTGAGTTTATTAAAGGAGATCACCGTGACAACGACCAGCCTTGGTACCTCTGGTTGTGTTACACCGCCGTTCATGGACCCTTCACTCCGGCAGACAGGCATCTGGAGGCGTATGAAGGTGTCGATATTCCAGAGCCCGCGGACCTGTATCCACCTCGACCAGGAAAACCTGAATACTCTGGCACCACCAGTCGCTACAAAGCCGATCAGCAGGGTGTACCCCGATTGTATTCAAACGGCAACTTCGGGGAGTCGCTTTACGATGGTACCCGTCAGTATCATCAGGCCGTTATCGGTATCGATGAAAACGTGGGTCGCCTTATTCGGACACTAAAATCCACCGGCCAATTGGAAAATACCCTGGTTGTTTACACTGCCGATCAAGGATTTGCCTGGGGACAACATGGCTTTCGTCACAAGCTAGCGCCTTATGCCGCCAACATTAAGGTTCCATTTATCGTATCCATGCCAGGCACGGTTGCAGAGGGTAAGGTATGCATCTCACCTATTGGGGGAATCGACCTGGTTCCGACCTTCTACAGCTTTGCCGGGCTGGACCTGCCCTGGGACATGCATGGCCGTGACCTGACGCCACTCCTTGATCGCCCGGACCGTAAGTGGGAGCATCCGGTCTTTCTGACTTATACCGCCCGGTCTTATCGTCCTGATACCGCCCGCATCCAAACGAAGGAAGAATTACCAGGTACTGTCCCGTGGTATGGGTTCGTGATAAAAGACCGGTTCAAGTATATCCAGACCTTTATCGAGGGAGAGATTCCGGAACTCTATCACATCGACAACGATCCCGATGAGCTTTACAACTTGGCCCTCCTGCCTCAGTTCAGGAAAACTGTAAAAGAGCACCAACAATTGCTGGTCTCTGAACTCAAACGCACGAACGCGCAATTCGCAGATAAGCTGCCTGCGGTGAAAGGGTTTTGATAGAGGGTAGGAAACTGTTTGGTCGAAGGCGTTTTCCGTCGCCTTTTGAAGCTGGACCCAGCGTAGTTGTTTCTTGGCGATCTATGTTACGTGGTTGCTTTCCCTCAGTTCAACAAGGGAGGATTCTTCCACATAGGAACTGGGAAAATATCTGACGCTCCTTCATTGCATTGCGCAAAAAATCTCCGAAGATCGGGATCATGAAAATAAGTATTCGCCTCTTTTTACTCGGCGTAATGATCGTATTTGCAGGCTGCAATGCAGATGAGCGTACGGAGGTATCTATTCAAGGGGAAATGTTCTATGTAAACGGCAAGCCCACCTACGAGGGTCGTTACTGGAATGGAAACAAGGTCGAAGGGCTACTGCTCAATGCGCGGTTGGTGCAGGGTACTTTCGATGATGAAAATCCCGAGACCCGTCCCACGTTCAATTACCCCGATACGGGTGAGTGGTCGGCCGATCGAAATACCCAAGAGTTTATTGCGGCCATGCCATCGTGGAAGGCCCATGGGCTCAACAGCTTCACGATCAATCTTCAGGGAGGGAGCCCAACCGGTTATGGAAATAAGAACTGGATCAATAGCGCCTTCGATAGCAACGGAGATTTGAAGCCTGCCTATATGGGTCGCTTATCTCGCATTCTTACCAAGGCGGATGAATTACAGATGATTGTGATCGTGGGATATTATTATTTCGGACAGGATCAGGTGCTAAAAGATGAGGAGGCCGTGAAGGCAGGTGTCAGGAATGCGACCACCTGGATCCTTAAAAACGGTTTCCGCAATGTGCTTGTTGAGATTAACAACGAGTGCAACAGCGGAGCTTATGACCACCCGATTCTCAAAGAAGATCGGGTGCACGAGCTGATCACTCTGGCTCAGGGAATTGAGATCGAAGGCGACCGACTCCTCGTAAGCACCAGTTACGGGGGATGCTATGTCCCGCATTCGAATGTGGTCAGCGTGGCTGACTATATTTTGATTCATGGTAACAGTTCCCGTGAAAACCGCGAAGAAGAAGAGCGGACCGGAATCAAGATTCCAACGCCGGAATACATGCAACGCTTGTTCGATGATACTCGAGCGGTTGAAGGCTATCGGGGACAGCCGCTGGTGGTTAACGAGGACGATCACTACGAGTTCGATCAACCGGACAATAATTACAAACGCTCCATCGAGAACTATGTATCCTGGGGCTATTTCGACTTTCGTAGAATCGGTTCTCGAGCGGAGCGAGAAGGGCTTGAGGAAGAGACGGATATTAAGATCGGCTACCAGTCCGTCCCGGTGGATTGGAGTATCAGTCACCCTCGTAAAGAAGCATTCTTTAATTATACGAAAGAGATCTCAGGGTATTGACAGAGCTAGTAGGTTGATGTGTTTAAGGGATTCTTCAGAGTGGAAACGCCATGGGGTAAGCGTCGAATAAGGCATCTTACTAAGGGGGAGACTTAATGAATTTCTGGGCTTTCGCCTAGTGTCGGATGAATCGCTGGTCAGGCCTTTTCTTTTTCTGCTGCCGACCTTTACAAGATCAAAATCTCCCCATAGCTTGCTGACTATGATTTTTTCTTCCCGATTCTGGCAAAGGCTTTGTCTCATTTCCGTCGCTGGCGTACTTCTCGCAGGTTGTTCGCCAAGTTCGCCTTCTGGTGATTCTGGCGGAAACAAATTTCTTAGTATTGGGACGGCGCCTCCGGGGGGAGCGTTTTTCGTGGTGGGCGGTGCGGTCGCCGAAGTGCTCAACGCGCACGCTGAGGATGCGAATTGGGTTGTTACTGCTGAGGCGACTATGGGTACTCAGGAAAACATTCGCAGGTTGGCTAATGACGAGCTGGATCTGGCTATGGCCAATGCCGCGATTTCTTATTTTGCGGTTCGTGGAGGCCGTGATTGGGAAACACCGCAATCTATCCAAGCTGTCATGACCTTGGCCCCCAACGTCGCGTTTTTCATAACGCCCGCCAATTCCGGCGTTAAGACCATGGCTGACCTGAAAGGGAAGCGGGTAGTGATAGGTCCTCCGGGCGCAGGTTTTGAGCATTTTGTGGAACCGATTCTGGAAGCACACGGATTGTCATTGGCGGACCTTACGCCGGTTTATGGCACCCAGCCTGCGGCCGTCGATATGCTATCGGACGGTTCAGCGGCAGCTGCTTTCCTGGGGGGTGCAATACCTACTGCTTCGATCACGCAGGCCTCCGCATCCGGTGACATTTTCTTTGTGCCTTTTGATGAATCAGCCCGGCAAACGCTGATCGAGGAGTATGCCTTTTTTCACCCAGCCGTGGTTAAAGCGGGCACTTATAGAGGGCAGGAGGAAGACTATCCCTGTTTGAATGTGGGTTCCATGCATCTCATTACCTCGACGAATAAGGACGAAGAGATGGTGTATCAATTGACCAAAACCTTATACGAAAACCGCGAGGAAGTGGCGGCCAAACATCCGGCGGGTAGAGCCATCAATCCGAATAACGCAGCCCGATCGGTTGGCACTGAGTTTCATCCTGGTGCTGTTCGCTTTTATAAGGAGATTGGTATTTGGTCCGAGTAATGGGCAGATGGACTACCGGGACTGAGACACCGTCATGAAGATTCTGAACTCGGTGATTGCTGTAGGGCTTTGCCTCTTCACATTGTGGGAGGTGAACTACCCCATGCTCCAACCTCAGTCGAGTTTGGCGGTGTTTGCGATGTCGGGGTTGGTTCTATGTTTCCTTAACTTTCCCCTGCATAAAAAATGGAAGGATCAACGGTGGACCCGTGGTGTGGATGTTGTTTCGGCCGTATTGGCAGTGCTATGCTGTGGATTCATTATCGCGCAGACTGAGCCTTTGTTCGAATTTTTCTGGCTTGATGGACAACCACTCGGCAACCGGCCCGGACAGGAAACGGGGTTGGATTTTGGGATGGCGATCGTGTTGTTGTTTTTGGTGCTGGATGCGGCCCGTCGCTGCATGGGTTGGGCCCTGCCCATACTTGCCCTTTTGTTTTTGGCCTACGCGTTATTCGGACCTCACCTGCCGAATTGGTTGATTCCTCATCGGGGCTATGATCTCGAACGCACGGTTGCGCAAACGGTCCTGCATGGACAAGGGGTGTTCGGCGTGGCTCTGGGTGTGATGTTCCGTTATGTATTTTTGTTTGTCGTATTCGGCGCCTTCCTGAGCGCGACGGGAGCGACCGGGTTTATCATCGAGTTTGCCCGCAAGCTATTTCGCAACAGCACGGGTGCACCCGCCAAGGTGGCGGTGGTCAGTAGCGGGCTGATGGGATCGTTGTCCGGTAGTGCCGTTGCCAACGTGGTTACCACAGGTACTTTCACCATTCCCATGATGCGGGCCGCGCGGTTCAAGCGAGAAATTGCCGGCGGTATCGAAGCAGCCTCCAGCGCCGGGGGTGCGTTGGTGCCACCCGTGATGGGGGCAGCTGCCTACCTGATGTTGGAGATCGTGCAGCCGGCAGTGACGTATTTGCAGATCATCCAGTCGGCCTTGATTCCGGCAATACTCTACTACCTGTCGTTGTTTTTATTCGTGCATTTTCATTCCCTGCGCATTGCCTCGGACCCCGATGTCGATGATGAATCCCTGCCGGATCCATCGGGAGCCTTTGCTGACGACGGACCCAAAAAGCTCGAACCGTTCAAGGGGTTGTTGTTCGCCTGTTCGCTGGCCAGCCTGATCGGGTTTCTCGTTCTGGGCTTCACGCCTTTCCGGGCCGTGACCATGGCCTTGGTCGTTTTGATTGTGTTGAGTTTCTTCCGGGAGGAAACCCGCCTGAACTGGAGTGGATTTGTGGAGGCGATGCGCGGCGCGGGCCGGGATGCGGTGCCCTTGATTTGCGCAGCCGCCTGCGTAGGATTGATTATCGGCGTCGTGACCTTGACCGGGGTAGGCACCCGTTTCCCTGCCATGATCCTTCCATTGGCAGAGAATAGCCTCATGGGGGCACTTTTGTTGATCATGGTGGGTTCATTGATCCTGGGCATGGGCTTGCCATCGGTCGTGTGTTATCTCCTCATGGCGACCTTGGTTGGACCGGTGTTAGGTAAATTGGGAGTCATTCCACTGTCCGCCCATTTCTTCATCTTTTACTTCGGTATGATGAGTATGGTGACGCCCCCTGTTGCCTTGGCAGCTTACGCAGCGAGCTCTGTGGCTGGATCGAAGATTATCCCTACCAGTATGGCAGCCTTCCGCGTCGCATTGGTTGGGTTTACCTTGCCCTTCATGTTTGTCTTTCGTCCCGAGTTGTTGCTGCTCGCTCCAGACGGACAAGCTCCGGGTGTGCTAACGGTGATCTACGCCGTGCTGGTCGCTGCGCTCGGTATCACCGCCTTTGCTTCCGGATTGTCCGGCTATCTACTGGCCCGCTTGAAGGTAGGATCCAGAGTCCTGCTCTTTGTCGCAGCTGCGCTGATGCTTTATCCGGGCGACTCGGTAGTCTTTCCCCAGGACTGGTTGTTGACCATCCATGATTTGGGAGGCGCGCTTCTGCTTGCGGCGGTCGCCTTTAAGACGCGATTGGCTGGCCAACGTTCCAGCTGAGGGTAGGAGAGGTAAATGCTTTCTCATTTGGGATGATCCGCTTGGGTGAAGAAAGGTGGTAGGGGAGGCGAGTTAAGCCACCATGGGCGATTGCTTATGAACGGTACTCCGGCAACTAATAAGGGGTTTCCATGGTATTATCGACTTGTTCCGATTCTATAGGGAGTTGATAATCAAATATCATGGAAACGATCAAATACCTTCTCGACGAGGCAAACATGCCGAAGGCCTGGTACAACCTGGCGGCTGATTTTACTGAACCGCTTCCTCCCATATTGCATCCGGGGACCGGGCAACCTATCGGGCCTGATGACCTTGCTCCCTTATTTGCCATGGAGTTGATCAAGCAGGAAGTATCCACGGAGCGTTGGATTGAAATTCCTGATGAAGTAAACCAGATCCTCAGGCAGTGGAGATGCACGCCCCTCTACCGAGCCCGACGACTGGAGAAGGCCCTCGATACACCGGCCAAAATTTACTATAAATACGAAGGTGTAAGCCCCAGCGGATCCCACAAACCCAACACTGCCGTTCCTCAGGCCTACTACAACATGAAGGAGGGGGTTAAGAAGATATCCACCGAAACGGGGGCCGGCCAGTGGGGTTCATCGTTGGCTCTGGCCTGCCAATTTTTCGGCCTGGAGTGCTTGGTGTATATGGTGAAGGTCAGCTTTAACCAAAAGCCTTACCGCCGAGCTATGATGGAAACCTTTGGAGCCCGGTGCATAGCGAGTCCCAGTGATACCACTCAATCAGGTCGGGCGATACTGGCCGACGATCCCGATTGCTCAGGCTCGCTTGGGATCGCCATCTCAGAAGCTGTGGAAGTCGCTGCGCAGAATGAAGATACCAAGTATTGCCTGGGCAGCGTGCTCAACCACGTCCTCCTCCACCAAACGGTGATAGGATTGGAAGCACAGAAGCAGCTCGAAATGGCAGGTGACTACCCCGATGTAATCGTAGGCTGCACCGGTGGAGGATCCAATTTCGCAGGCATTGCATTTCCCTATATGGGGGAGATGATCCGTGACGGAAAGAAGATAAGGATTGTGGCCGTTGAGCCCGCTGCTTGCCCGACCTTGACCAAAGGACCGCTCAAATACGATTTCGGAGATACCGGCCATCTGACGCCTTTGGTAAAAATGAATACCTTGGGAAGTAGCTTCGTGCCCCCGGGATTTCACAGTGGAGGACTCCGTTATCATGGCATGGCCCCGATGGTAAGCCACGCCATGAAACTGGGACTGTTTGAGGCGATGTCTTACAACCAGCTCGAAACCTTTGCTGCGGGAGTACAGTTCGCCAAAGCCGAGGGGATCATTCCTGCTCCCGAAGCCAATCACGCAGTGGTTGGAGCGATTCGGGAAGCGGAACGTTGTAAAGAAGAAGGTACTGAAAAAACGATCCTCTTCAATCTATGCGGACATGGGCACTTCGATATGCAAGCCTACATCGATTACAATGCTGGCAAGCTAATCGACTACGAATATCCGGACGAAGAGGTGGCCATGGCGCTTGCCGGACTACCATCCTTTGGTAACCAATAGTCACCTCGGTTGGATATTCGTTTATATGCAGGTACATGTAACAGCGTATTTTTCATACAAATACAATTATTCATCTGGTAATCTCTTACTCAATAGAGAGGAACCCGATTGACCTGGATTGAACTGAAGCTATAAAGGAAGGCTCATCCCTAAGGGAACTTAAACATGAAAAGTCTACTGAGCCTTGTTACTCTGTTATTCCTGCTATCTCAAACAGCGTGTACTCAGGTTGATAATAGCCACCGCATTCAGCCCTACAAATCCAACCCTCACTATTGGCAATATAAAGGGGAACCCGTTTTACTATTAGGAGGTTCAAAGGATGACAGTCTGTTTCAAATACCGAATCTGGAGGAGCATCTCGATCTATTGGCCCGTGTTGGCGGAAACGTGATTCGT
This sequence comes from uncultured Opitutaceae bacterium, assembly GCA_964352065.1. Taxonomy (GTDB): domain Bacteria; phylum Verrucomicrobiota; class Verrucomicrobiia; order Opitutales; family UBA2995; genus UBA2995. The sequence continues at coordinate 26,613 of CAYGQM010000049.1, read as the reverse complement.
AATACCATGAGTGATCGTAGGGATCACGACTTTGAGGTCTACCCGTTCAAGCAACTCGCTTCCGGGAAATACGATCTCGAGCAATGGAATCCAGATTACTGGGACAGATTTCAATTGCTGCTCGAATTAACAGAAGCCAGAGACATTATCGTACAGATCGAAATCTGGGATCGTTTCGATTATGGCGACAGCAAAGTCCCACAAAACTGGATACCCAGTCCCTGGAACCCTATAAATAATATCAATTACACCTCGGCGGAAACCGGCTTGGCCAACAGCTATCCGGATCACCATCCAAGTCGCGATTTACAGCCCTTTTTTCATACTGTTCCTAGCATGGAAAAATACGACCCTCGCCTCGATATTGTCCGTGGCTATCAGGAGCGCCATGTCGCGAAATTACTATCGATCAGCCTGGATTTTTCCAATGTCCTTTATTGCATGAACAATGAGACCTCCACGGCGCCGGAATGGGGAAGGCATTGGATAGAGTTCATTCAAGCCAAAGCGAAACATAAAGGGGTAAACGTGTACTGTACGGACATGTTTGACGATTTCCATAGGGGCCCGGAATCGGCCAAGTTGCCTTTGGTGGAGAGCGATCCTGAAACCTATGATTTCGTCGACGTGTCCCAGGTGAACAGTCGGACCTTCAATGAGGATCACTGGAACAATGTATTTTGGTTCACGGAAAAGCTTCGTCCTATGAATCGACCGCTCAACAACACCAAGATCTATTCTGATGGAAATACGGGTTACGGTTCAGGAACTCCAGTCGACGGTGTTGAACGCTTTTGGCGTAACTTGATCGCAGGTTGTGCCTCCTGCCGCTTTCACAGGCCAACTTCAGGTATAGGGCTAAACACGATTTCCCAGGCATGCATTCGCTCGGCCAGACTAGCAGAATCGCGTATACAGTTCTGGAACACTCGCCCTCACCAAGAGTTATTGAGCGACCGTGAAAGCGATGAGGCTTACCTATCCGCCAATCCTGGAGAATCTTACCTGCTTTATTTTACAGATGGAGGTAGTATCGGATTGTACCTGAAAGACCAGACAGGTTCGTTCACTCTAGAGTGGATAGAAATTGCTTCGGGTGAAAGAGGGGGGCAATCCGTTCGAGTGGATGGTGGATCTATCTTGAAAGTAGATGCTCCGGGTCGTGGCGGTTGGGTTGCCACCTTTACCCGTTAATGCCAAAGCTTCGAACGCCTTCGCACAAGGAGGCTCTTCCTGTGTTTCTTGAATTGCTTCGTTGTAGGTCGGGTTGATTGAATGTATCTTGAATGAATAGGTTTGAGGCAGTTATTTTTGATATGGATGGGCTTCTGCTGGATAGCGAAAGGCTCGAATTGCAGGCGTTTAACTTGGCTTGTGATCAGTTTGAGTTGGGAGCTCAAGTGAAGGTGTTTGAACGCTGTGTCGGTGCTAATTCGGAGTTGAGGGACCGGACGTTAAAGGAAGGCTTTGAAGGGAAGGTTGATTTTCGGAAATTTCGCGATGTGTGGGAAGCAGAGTATGCCATCATTACCCATAAAAGGGTGATTCCATTGAAGGCAGGAGCCATAGATTTGTTGAATGCGATGCGATCTAAAGGTATGCCTGTAGCGGTCGCTACATCAAGTTCTTCCGACCACGCGCATTCGAAATTGAAGTCGTCAGGGATTTACCACTACTTTGATTCTATCGTGGGTGGGGATCAGGTGTCCGAGAGCAAACCGAGCCCTGAGATCTATTTAAAAGCGGCTCAAGAATTGGGAGTCTTGCCGGTTGATTGTATGGCGTTGGAGGACTCTCCGAATGGAGTGAGGGCAGCCGTATCAGCGGGAATGACAGTTGTTCAGATACCGGACCTGGTCCAACCCGATGAGGAATTGTTGAAATTGGGTCACATCGTTTTGGGAAGCTTGGCAGCTGTATTGAGCTACCCGTTTTAGAAATCCCTTAACGCTAGAAAAGCCTATCCAGCTTTTCCCCCACATCGGCTTTGAATCGATCGATATACTCCAACGTGTAATCCTTAACAGAAAGGGTGGGGTCCTGAACCAAAGGCGTAAGATCCATGGCCCAGGTGAGTGCGGTAGCGTCATCACTTGAATGCGCATCAAAGTAAGTGGCATTCGCTAGCCGTCTTCCGGCAGTGGCAAGATCGTAGCGTTTTCCTCCGCTGATCTGAGAGTCATACAATGCGACCAGTGACTGAGCCATGTTCTCGTACTTGCTACAATTGAGAACGGATTTGTCGGCATCGAGCATCCAATCCAAATCCCGCCAAACTTCACAGCCGTAGACTTTTTGTGGCTTTTTATCGTCAGGCAAGTTTCTCAAGGCCGCGATAGATTTTGCCAATACAGCGATATGGGTGTCGTGCTTATCCGCAGGATTGTGAAGGTAAACAATCGACGCTCCCGCTTGCTCCAGGATTCGCGTAAGGTCTTCCGTAGCAGCTGGGTTTTGAGTGTCCTTTACTTCCGATGAGTTATAGTCCAATTGAAATTGGACCGAGTAATCTCCCACGAAAGCAGCCTTATTTTGTTCGTCGGCCCGGACCTGAATCATTTCCTCATCGGTGTAGCTTTCATAGACTCCGATCCGTGAACTTCCTGCGCCATTGGTAACGGTCACTCCGGAAAACCATTTATCCTTCTGTCCGTAGCAGGCCGCAATGCCATTGTATGCGAATATTTCAAGATCATCCTGATGAGCACCAATACCCAAGTGGGTCGTGCGCGCGAGCGCTTCATTCAGATCGGAGCCATCGGGCACGAAAGTCCTAGCCGTTGTTTTATTAAAATTCATAAGCTTAATTTTCTATGACGGGTAGGCTGGCCGCAGCCACTGCTTGCCCATGTCGTTTATCTTGTTCGTTGGGTGTCACCAGCTTAATTCGTTCAGCCAGTTCCGGGAATTCTTCTCTTAGCACCTGTTGCCCTTCCTCAATTATCAGCTCGCCTCCTTCACCGGACGTTACCCGACCGAGTATGAGTAAATTATGAAAATCATACAGGTCAGCGTAATGCGCGATGGCATAGCCAAAATAAGTTCCGATGGTGTGATAAACTGAAGCCGCTTTTTCATTTCCTGCTTTCATCTCCTCCTGAAGCAGTTCCAGTCGCTCCGGAAAACCCATGGCGTCATCCACTTCGATTCCAGCATGAGGAAGTAATCGGGCTACGGCCTGTTGCGAGAAATACTGGGCTCCTACTCCGATATCCCCGGACCATTCATCTCGGTGAGCAGATTCCGAGTAATCGATCGGAGCGAACGCCAGTTCGTTCAACCAAGGTTTGATATGGCCATGCGGATCCACGAATCCTGCCGCTTGACTCGTTCCCATTGAAATGCCGAGGACACCATTGTCGTTCAGAGACATGGCACCTGCCAACGCAGTCACTTCTCCGTCATTCACCACTTCAAAAGGAATGCCTCCCCAACGGTCCTTCAGATCGAAAAACATACGTCGAACATGCGCATCAAAATCAGCTGCCTCAACACCCCGAAAAATGGATCCCACGCGAACTTCATTGTTCACATACACGCCGGCGGCGCTTCCACCAATCGCATCCACTCGCGGAAGTTTTTCCGCTGCCCGCATTAAGGTATCCTGCACGCCTTCAATATGATAGCTGGGATCTTTTTCAAAATAGGGATCCCATTTGATTTCCTCCGAAAAAACCACTTCGCCATTCAGAAGCGCAGCGCACTTGCGATCACTACCACCCAAATCAAAACCGATGCGACAGCCATCCAGGTTTCTGCCGAGTGTAACATTCGCTTCCTTTTCCGCTGGTAGTTCGTTTTCAGCCACCAGAAACATTTCGAACGGTTTTCCATACACCTTTTCACCCATGAAGTGGTAGTCAAATTCCCTTGCACCACCTGGAGCATAGATAGCTTTGAGGGACTCGAACAACTCTCTGTTACAGGCTGCATAGACCCTGTATCCACCCTTTTGCCATAGTAGGAATTTTAGAATACGTTCAGTGTATTTGATATTAAGCGATTTCGCTTCTCCAACGTGAGGAAGTATATTGCTTGAGAAGCGAGAGACCGTTCCGTCAATCCGTTCGAGAGCCAGATCAAAGGACTCTGAATCCGAATGGTCTTCACAGGCTTTTCGGAACGCTCGGTTCCACAAGGCTGCCGGTACGAAGCCAGGATCGAGAATGGGAGTCAGTTTCGGGGAAATACTAAGATTATCAGGGTTTATCATGCGGTATGCGTTCAAGAATTCGCCAAGCGTCATATCATTATAGCACATCAGAATAGATATGATTTAGCTTTAATTTCTGAAAATTTAACAATACCGATTAGAGAAAATAAATACCGATACCAGTTGGGCGCTAAAATTGATTCTATCGATGCTCATAAACACTTAAGCCAACCTCTTCTTCCTCCGCTCCTTTTTTCTCCAAGGAAGGTGAGGACGTATGTCGCTTATGGCTTAGACGAGGTATCAGGCCTACTCACTTTGTTAGTGAAGTGCTAATCGTCTCGGTGTCCTATTACGGTGTCGACTTGAGAGGAAATACATAGCTCTTTAAATAACTGCTTTGCATTGCCCCCTCCGTATATACCCAATAACGGAGTATTTGATTCCGCGTCTGACATCTACACGAGCCTCGGTTCGTATCCATTTCCTGCAGTTGTCTGGCCGCCTTTTACGCCAAGGTCCACGGTTTTCGGTAGGGGACCTTTTTCAGTAACTTGTCGGCTTCGAGGTCACCGATAATGGTCTCCGATTGGGGGTCCCAGCGGAGGGGTCTTCGGACTCTTTGGGAAACGAGACCCAGGTGTCCGGGAGTAATGGATCGATGAGCCGTATCCGCAGGTGCGATACAGGGTGTTCGTGTACGAATGCCATCGAGGAAATTGCGGTGGTGGTTATTCGAATGATATGCTTTGATGGGGCCTCGGTCAAATGACTCACGGATCCATTCGCGGTTTGAAGCTTCGATAGCGCCTCTATCCACATATAGCCAACCGCTTTCCCCCATCCACTTGATGCCGGAGGCGTGCCGATCAGAAATCGACGTGGTGATTCCTCCCGCGTAGCGACAGCGAATGTCGTAACTAACCGGCGTGTTGTAGATGTCTGTATCGGGAAAGGTCCAGTTGAGGGCCTCGACTTCCTCGGGGCCACTCTTGTCCATACCAAGGCTCCAATGGGCTATGTCATTATGGTGTCCGATCCAATCCATGATCTGTCCTCCACCATAGGTGTAATGCCACCGCCAGTTACGATGGTGTCGTGCGAAAATATAGGGGAGCTTTTCGCTTGGGCCGCACCAAAGATCGTAGTCGAGCCCAGTCGGCGGATCGGTGGTTTCTGAGGGTTCAGTGCGGGGTTGAGAGAATCCGGTGGGAAGGCCGACCTCCACCGATTGAATCTTTCCGAGGTGGCCATTGAGTACGGTCTCGACCGCGATACGGAAACGGGTTTGCGATCGTTGTTGCGATCCGGTCTGGAAAATAGCGCCTCGTGTTTCGACTTCGCGGTAGATGGCCTGACCTTCCGCAAAGAGGTGGGTTACCGGCTTTTCACAGTAGACATCCTTTCCGTTCTTCAAGGCTTCGAGCGTACACAGGGCATGCCAGTGATCGGGCGTTGCCACTACGATAGCATCGATATCGTCACGTGCGCAGAGCTCGCGAAAATCGCGGTAAGTGGCACAGCCTTTAAAGGAAGATTTAGGGGCTCCGATTGCGTAATGGTTTTCGACGCGCCTTTTCGCTGGCTCGCGACCCATCGGAGTTCCTTCACCCGGTTTCTTGTCGCGATAATGCAGGTCGTGCACGTCACAGACCGCGACCACTTGAGCGTCTTCTTCTTGGAGGAAGTTGGTGAGATTACTTGTGCCCATCGCACCCAGACCGATCACGCCGATGGTGATTCTATTGGCTGGCGAAGTTCTGCTCGCACCCAGTATGGATGCGGGCGCAATCATCGGTGCTACCAGAGCGGATGCAGTCGCTTGCAGGAAGCGGCGGCGAGAGTGGGGTAATTGCTTCATGGTGTTACTTTATTCTGAATATTTGACCGAGTTCAATTCCCATAGTGATGCCTCTGAAAATGAAAGGTGATTGACGGGGGTGAGTGGGGTAGTGGAACCGCAATGAACCGGAGGTGTGGGCGGTCGGCTTGTTATTAGTAATGAGTGGGTGCAGTGTCGTAGACGAAAATCGGATTCTTTCACCATGAGGGTTCATTGCGTTCTTCTGCCGTTGAAACGGTGACTTCGGGTAGCGACCTATAGCCTTGCTCTAAAATGGATGAGAGCTATGAATGTTGGCATGTCTAGGATCGTACTCGTTTTTCTGATTTTTCTGTCTGCAAGCTTACTGTCCATGGCTGCGGACCAACCTCAATGGGGGGAGCGTAATACCCGAAATATGGTGTCCTCTGAAACAGGTTTGCCTGATACATTTAGCCCGGAAATCCGAGAGCATATAACGTGGTCGAAGCAACTGGGCACCAATGCGTATGCTACGCCGGTGATCGCGGACGGTCGGATCTACGTCGGAACCAATAACGAAGGACCTCATACACAGAAACACGACGGCGATGCAGCTGTTTTGTACTGTCTCTCAGAAGAGGATGGGGAACTGATCTGGCAGTTGATGATTCCCAAGCTCACCGGAGATAGGAAATACCAGGACTGGCCAAACATAGGTCTGGTTTCACCGGTGACGGTTGAGGGAGATTTCGTATACCTCGTCAATAACCGTAACCAGGTGATGTGTCTGGACGTCAAAGGACAAGCCGATGGAAATGACGGCCCGTTTATGAGCGAAGGCAGTCATATGAGTCCGGATCCCCAATCGCCCTTGGAAGTCGGTCCTCAGGACGCCGATATACTATGGCTTTATGACATCGAAGAACAGTTGGGTGTTCAAGCGCATGACGAAGCGTTCTGTTCCATACTGATCCACGGGCCGAATCTCTACGTTTGCACTTCCAGCGGAGTCGATGCCAAACACGGTTACATGGTGGCGCCCGAAGCTCCCAGTCTCATCGTGCTAGACAAACATAGCGGTAAGCTGGTGGCACGTGATAACGAACCCATCGGCGAAAATATCGTCCATTCAACGTGGTCGTCACCTGCGCTTTATAAGAAAGGGAATTTCGAACAAATCATCTTTGGAGCTGGTAATGGAGTCTGTTATGGATTCGAGCCTGTTTCTTTTAAACGGTCTGACGAGGGTTCCGTTCGATTGCTGAAAAAGATCTGGGAGTTCGATTGCGACCCGGATGCACCCAAGGAAAACATCCACCAATACCGAGGTAACCGGAGAATGAGTGCCAGCAATATTTACGGTATGCCTGTCGTGTATGAAGACCGTGTCTACATTACCTACGGGGGTGATTTCTGGCATGGCAAAAAGCAGTCTTGGGTAACGTGCTTCAATCCGGTGGGTGAGGGGGATATCACTGACAGTGCGGAAGCCTGGTCCTATCCACTGAATGATCACTGTATGGGTACGCCAGCGGTTCAAGAAGGGCTGCTCTATATAGGCGATACTGGAGGCTTTCTGCACTGTGTAGATGCTGAGACGGGAGAACCTCAATGGACTCATGACACTCACGGAGTTATCTGGGCCTCCGTATTGGTTGCTGATGGAAAAGTGTATGCAGTTAATCGTCGTGGTGATGCGTTGGTTTTTGCCGCTTCACGAACCAAGAAACTCATAAGCGAAACCACGTTTAAGGGGGCAATCAATGCCAGTCCCGTCGCTGCAAATGGCCGTTTATATATCACCACTATGACCGAGCTGTTTGCACTCCAGACAACCGCTGGCAGATAAGGGTGGCTAATGGGAGGGGTCCGCTTCTGATGACAGCGTTCTTTGGCTCCTGAAATCCCCTATTCAGTCTTGAGTGGGCTTTCGAATGTTTTTCCGAACGGTTTTAGACCACCACACGACGGGAACGATTATGAGAATCGCCATCACGCCGAGGATCACCGCATAGGATTGATTTATAGCTGAAAGATTCGTGATCGATGCGGCGAGTTCGTTATTAACTTGGTCTGCATAAGCGATAGGGCCGATAGCGGCTTCTTTTGCGATTGAAAAGCTTCCGCTAAAGGCGCTTTCCCAGCCCAGCGATGACATCGAGGAATAAGCCTTGTAGCCGATAGCCGTTGCACCCATGGCAAACAGTCCGATTCCAATGGTACCCATACCTACGAGGCCAAATCCGACGGCTCCCACGCTGATAATTCCTCCAGTGATGATACCTACGCTTATCGGTGCCACGGCTATACCGCCCCAGGCGAATAGGAGTCCGTAGGCCTTATGGCCGGCTGCAATCCATCCGACTGCCGGTTTCTCACCTGCTTCCTGCATGGCGAATTTAACGTGTACTAAGGGCACGCCGAGGAAAGTAAGGCGGCTTTTATATTCACGCTTCTTGGAGCCGGTTTGATCATCGGATGATGCAAACAGATCCGGCCTGCGAAGTCTTTCCGCAGTTCTCAAGGCGCCCATCTGGTTAATCATCCGGTGGGTCAAAACCGTATAGCCGACTGCGAAGGCGACTACTAAAATCTGCGAGAGTATGGCGATGTATCCGGCGTTACCATACCCTGATATTGCAAGATGCCGCAGTCCGAAAAGTCCGGCTACAAACACGAGAGCCACTCCAAGAAATATAATCACTGCCTTTACGATCGCCCTCCGTTCACGCTGGGTTCGGGATTGGTCCAGGCTGGCCCGGAGAGCAAAGAAGGAGCTGACTAAGCCGGAAACGGTGGCAAGAAACGTGACAATTGTCGCCCACTTGAAGGTAGAGCCGATTTTCGCAGCCGTCATTCCGAAACCAGCGGCCTTGACGGGTTGGGGC
>CAYGQM010000049.1:0-17758 GCA_964352065.1 uncultured Opitutaceae bacterium | reverse complement strand
ACCAGAGCTGCTAGTACCCCCGCAGTGAATACATGGCCAGGCGTGCTTTTGGCCAAGGCACCTTCTACAAAGTGCATCATTTTCTCCTGAAGCACTTTTCTGCCGCGAGACAGACGCTGCTTTACGGCGTCCTCGCTGACATCCAATTCGTAAGCGACGTGTTCTACAGATCGGTGCTCGCGGTAATAAAGGATCATGGTTTCCCGGTAAGTTTCTGGCACGGCTTCCAGAGCCTGCCAAAGTAGAGCCTGTTCTTCGTCTTTCATCGCAACGTCTTCTATCGCTTCATCGTTTGATTCTAAAATGTCCAGGTCCTGGAGTTGGTTTGCGTTGTGAATAGGTTGTCGGGCTTCTTTCCTTCGGTGATGACTGACCTTGAACCTAAGGATTCCACAGAGCCACGATTTAAGTTTCTCTGGCTCCCGCAGGTTTCCCAGTTTTTTCCAGGCCTCAATGAAGGCTTCCTGTGCAACGTCTTCGCTTTCGCTCAAACTACCGAGGGAGGAATAGGCCAACGAGCAGATAAGCCGTTGGTAACGGGTAACGATTTTGCCGAAGGCTTCGCGGTCACCCCCTAGGGACGCGATCACCAATTCAGCATCACTAAGTTCTTCGAACGCGGATATGTGTGTATCAATTTTCATAGGTCTCTGCTAAGGAGTGCCTTGTTAGAAAAAGAAGGTGACAAACTTTTTCAGAAAAAACAAAGTCTGAGCAGAAAATCGGAGAAAAGTGAAAACCCCTGTCACCTCCGATCCACCAAGTGGCACTTATGAGTCGAACCACTAATCATTATTATGAAATCACTCAACACACTTATTCGTATTGTACGTAATACCGTTACCGCCGCTCTCTGCGTCACTTCGTTAAGCACCGCACTAGCGGGAGCACTTAATCCAACCGTCGATAACTTCAGTGATCCCAGCACAAACAGTCTCGGTATTAGCCGCATGTTCATCGACGACACGACTGTCGGTGGGGGAACGCAGACGCAGTATCTTATTCAAGAAGGTGTTTTTTCTGCAAAAGGAGATATCATACCTGCCCGTGGACAGCCAGGCTGGGCCAGCACGGTGCTGCTTCTTGATCCTCAAGGACTGCCACAAGACGCCAGCGCCTATGACGGTATTGTCCTGCGTGTCCGTTTGAACAAAGGCAACCTTTCGATTTCCGCCAACAGTTCGGAAATCACAAACTTTGACTATCATGCCGCACCTCTGATTTGCCCGTCCGATGGCGAGTTTCATGAGGTTAAAATTCCTTTTTGCAAAATGCAGCGAGCTTGGTCTGAACAAACTCCGCTAAACATCAGGACCCTGACGGGCCTCAGTATAGTCGCCGTTGACCTCCGAAAGGGATCCTTCGATTTCGAGATCGAAGAAGTGAGTTTTTATTCAAATTCATAGTTTCAAGCACATTAACTTCATTCAGTTCATGAACGCACCTGCCTTAAACCATCGACTCGACTACCTCGACGCGGTACGAGCCTTCGCTCTGCTGCTCGGCATCGTATTTCACGCTAGCATGTCCTTCGTACCGATTTTCATTGGTTGGGCGGTCATGGACCTATCGACCCGTTCAAGCGTTTTGAGCTTCTTGCTTGTGAGTCACTCCTTTCGCATGGAGCTCTTCTTTCTGATCGCAGGCTTTTTCAGTCATATGACCTTTCATCGGAAAGGAGGCCGCGCTTTTATCAGAACACGGTTTCTGCGTGTCGCAGTCCCTTTCATCGTGGGGTGGTTTCTTCTGAAACCACTGATCATTTCAGCCTGGGTTATGGGTGCCGAAAGTATGCGGGGAGACGCCAACCTATGGAATGGATTGAAGATCGGATTTCAATCGCTGGGCCAGCTGCCGAAGGACCTCTTCGTAGGTAGCCATCTGTGGTTTTTGTACTATCTTTTGCTTGTTACCGCAATTGCGCTGGTCGTCCGGACAGTGATTCATCTGAATTCCAACCTGTATGCGAAAGTTACCCATTGGACGGACAGAATGGTTACCTGGGTTGTGGATACGCGTTTCTCGTGGCTGGTTCTCAGTCTGCCGACAGCGGCTTGCCTCTGGTATATGCGTAATTGGGGGATGGATACTCCTGATAAATCCCTGGTTCCTCAAGTCTCTGTCATCCTCGTCTATGGTGGCTTCTTCACATTCGGTTGGCTGCTCCATCGCCAACCAGAACTCATGGGGAGTTTCGCCCGGCTTAGCTTCGGCCGATTTGCGCTTGGTATCATAGGGATTGGAGGTAGCCTCATACTGTCCGCCTACCAGACGAATTTGGGACATCCGCAAATAGGCCTGATTCGCGGAGGGTTCGTTTTAAGCTACGCTTTTATGATGTGGTCGCTAGTCGGTCTGAGTATCGGTTTGTTCAAGCGTTTTCTCGACAAGCCAAGTAAGGTGGTCCGCTACGTCGCTGATTCGTCTTACTGGCTTTACCTCGTCCATTTGCCCGTTGTGGTCTGGCTGCAGATCGCTTTTGCTGAACTGCCGTTACACTGGTCGTTGAAGCTCATAGCGATTTCGCTGCTCACAGTCGGTATATCCCTCGTGCTCTACGATCTTTTTGTCCGTTCCACCTTCATAGGCAAAACGCTCAATGGACAAAAGAAAGAAAGGGCTCTGTTTTTGTGGGGTAGCAAGGGAGAGATACTGACACAGTCTAATATCTCCAAAGCTGCGAAGGAGAGTGCCCGATAAGAATGCTCGGCGAAAATCTTTCTTTCTTGCCGTGAGACATAATACAAAATTCTAGTCTGGGGGCGGTTCGTCCGTTTTTAAGGAGTCTGATTCTTTTCAGGATGTTACAGTGGGGGTCTTCTGGAGCCGAAATCTAGTTTTGTTTCCAGCGCCTGTCCCAAGGCAAGAAGCTTATCTTCTCCAAATAGGGTACCCCATAGTCCGATACTTTTGGGGAAGGAGCCGGTTTCACCTTCAGCGACGGATGATTCCTCAAACGCGGGTCTGAGTTTTCGTGTTTCAAAACCACAGGGAATGGTCAGTTGAGGGTGTCCGGTGAAATTCGAAATTTTCAGCATGCCGCCACTGTAGTTATTGCCGATAACGATATCTACTTCCTGGAACAGGTCGTGCATTTCTTGCATGAAGGTCCTTCGGAGACGGTCGACCTGGATGTAATCGATCGCTGAGACCAATCGCGTCTTGCGCCAGGAGTTGGGCCAGGCCCGATCGGTTTGCCAGCGTAATTCGTCATCGCGGTTCGATCGTGTCAGCGTTTCAAATGCGGCGGCCGCTTCGACGTCGAGTTGGAGGGTAAGTGGCTCGTGATCGGATTGAGGGAAGGTGATTTCTTTGAGTTTAATGCCTAATCCTTTGACGGTCTCCAATGCTGTCTTGGCGGATGCATCATTGTGAATATTGAAATATTGGGGATCGTAGCCGACTCTCAATTGGCTTAGGTCCAGATTGGCATCGTATGCGAACCCGGTTGGGATCGATGCGGGATCCTTTAGGTCTTGGCCGTTGATAGCCTGAAGCACGATAACCGTATCTTCAACAGAGCGGCAAATGGGTCCAATCTTGTCCAGACTCCAGCAAAGGGCCATGCCGCCGGTTCGACCCACACGGCCAAAGGTCGGTCGTAATCCGGTGACGCCGCAGCGAACGGACGGACTGATTATAGAACCCAGAGTCTCTGTGCCTATGGAAAAGGCCACGAGTCCGGCAGCGGTTGCTGAAGCCGAACCAGCACTGGAACCGGAAGAGCCTTCTCGCGTATCCCAGGGATTACGTGTGACGCCTCCATACCAGATGTCCCCGTAGGCGATGGCTCCGCAACTGGTTTTGCCCAATAAAACGGCGCCAGCGTCCCGGAGTTTTTTGACGATATGGGCGTCTGAATCAGGAACGGTCTCTTTGTAGGGAGCGGCTCCCCAGGTGGTGGAAATGCCTTGGGTATCAAACAGGTCCTTCAGGCCGTACGGAAGCCCATGGAGGGGGCTGCGGTAGAGCCCGCTTTGAAGCTCCGCGTCAGCTTGTCGGGCCTGTTGTACGGCCAGGTCTGCCGTGACCGTGATAAAGCATTCCAGTCGTGAATTGAATTTGTGGATACGTTCCAGGTAGAGCTCGGTGAGTTTGAGGCTGGTTATCTGTTTGGATTGAATCCAATGGCTCTGGTGGGTCGCGGGTGCGAAGGCGATGTCTTCCTGGTTTTCTGGTAGGTTACCCGGCTGAGTCGCTAGTCGGATTGCTCCGTTGCCAGTATCATAGGTTTTCCCTGGCAATCGCGGATCGAACACTTGCGCCGGGGCTAGGGAATTCGGGTGGTTCAAGGCCCTGGTTTTTCTCAATAGGTCAATATGATCATCGTACCCGGTTAACAATTGGTCCCACTCTTGGTCTGTGTAATGAATGTCTAACAGCTCTTCAACCGTATGCCCATTCTGGAGTGGTTCTTCCGTTGTTGATGTGAGATCCGGTTGAGGAGTTCTAGCTTCGACTGGTGGGGAAGATTCCGACTTTGGCTTACAGCCAGTTGCCAGGAATCCTAGGCTTGCACCCGAAACGGTTAGGAATTTTCTGCGATCAAGGGACGGGTCTCGTTTTGCCATAAAAGATTTTTGTGGAATTCAATTTCTAGCGGCAAGAAAGATGTCAGTAGTTGCCGAAAAGAATTCTAAGAAATCTGCATTGCGTAATTGGATTACCCGGTTCGCTGATCGTTTTCATGGAGGTGGTTGACGTCCAGGCATAAAGCGTATTTGCGAAGGATAATTGAGCGGGTGTGTGTTAAATATCGTAAATATTCGGTTCCACAAAGGTAGTGGCCCTTGGTCTTCAATACCGTGCAGTCGTTTTCAATGATCCGAGTTTTCTAGAATATTTTGGGGGAAATGGGCTGGTTCCGCTTCTTAGTAGTATGAAGGCTGCTAGTTTATTCTTCCGATACCCGATAATTAGACTCAGGTGCGCTACACTTATGGTTATTGTTTTCTGCGGTCTGATTGAGGTATTGCCGCGGGGTTTTGCACAGGCGGTTGAGGAACCGAGCCTCTTTCGTGGTATGCAGGTCACGGTATCGGAAGGGACGGTCAACCATCCGGTGGTCGGAATCGACGGAAAGAAATATATCGTGATGGCTGATGGAAAGAAGAAGACCTTACCGGCTGATTCAAATATCCAACTGCAGGCCGTTCCCCGGTATTCCCGTCAGTTCGTTTCAATTCATGAGGGTGAGATAGATCTCACTTCCAAGGTGTATCTGGAATTGATGCAGAGACGCGACCAAATGCAGGCGTTGCAAATGACCAATCGGGTAGTGATCGATGTTGATAATGAAACGGTTCAGGTGGAGGACTTTGGAGCGGATACCAATATCATGGATTTGGAACAGGAGATGAATGAAGCGATTGATAATCCAGACACGGTGGTCACTCGTTTGGCCGTTTCGTCGCCCTGGAATTATTCGGACCTCTACCTCTTGGGCTTGGTCTATTTCTTGGTCGAACAGGATGGAGAGAAGAAACTGGGTTATAAAGGGCAGTTGTTGGAAGTGGGTGCCTTGAATGTAGGAGAATCCAAAGTACTAGACCTTGAGATTTCTGGTTTACCGTTGGGTATCGAGATCGACCGCATTACCTACCATTTTTACAGTCAGGGTCGTGAACTTGCCACTGACCTTTCAGAAAAGCGACGGGTGTTGAATGAGGATGAGGATTTCGAGTATTTGCTGCTTCAATACTTGGCTTCGAATGAAGGCAAGGATCGAGGGCCGAGCCTATACCGTCCGGTTGAGCGGAAAGCGTTCGACGTCTACCTGAAAGCGGCTGAACTGGAAGCCGTTATACTGAATGTGTCGATCGACAGGCAGGGAAGGGCCAGCGACGTCACCGTGGTATCGGGGTTGGATCATTCGCAGGAAGTAGTGAGCAAACTGGCGAGCGGTGTCCGCTTTTTCCCATCCTTGAAAAACGGCCAACCGGTGGAACAAACCATTAAGTTGCGCCTTCTTCACATGGTGAAGTGAGAATGGGTCAATGGGGCTTTCAGGAAGGCTGACGCAATTTCCCTTTACTCTGTTTCAATTTTCGGAGGTGGCTGCATATTCCAAGTCGGCCATTCCCACAGGTCCTGTTCGTGCGTGTAGAAGGCTGTGCCGGCTGCAATCAGTAGAACAACAATTGTCACTATCCAAGCCCTACGGCCCTTTCCGGAGAAAACATCAATCCGGTTGAGTGTTGACCCGGGTGGTAGGGACCGCCTCTGCGTGAGAAAACGAGCAAGCGGCATGTTAATCTTTATCTGGGCGTTCACGGCCCATCCTGTTGCGTCGAGGATAGGTCCCAGCGTCCGATGCTTTAGGCGCAAAGCAGCCATAAGCATCGATGGCAGGGAAATTGTGAGGATAACCCCGACTAGCGCGAATGGTAACCAGGGTCCCAGTTCGATGGCGCGTATCAGGATCATGGATAAAAAGGTGCCGATACTGCCGAGCGCAACTCCTATGGCTGCGACTGCCCCTACCTCAACTTTTTGGGCTTTGGTACTCCCAGGTGTTTTCACCGTTGGGTCACCAACGGACGTAACGGTAGTGGTCAGTCGTTCGGTAATGAGCTTCTCGGCTGCCTCGGCGCGCTTGGTCAAAAAACCGTCTATGAAGCGGGCGACTTTTTTGTAGGGCGATAGAAATGCCTCCCGTATGCTGATCGGGTTTTCGACTATCTTGACGACGGTTGTGTGCCAGTCTTGGCCTTTTCTGTCATAGAATACACCATGCCGGCCGATCATGAGGTCGTCGGCACCTCCGTTACTCAATATTGCTACAATAAAGATCGGTTCCTGTTCCGGGCGTTCGCATTTGCAATAAATGAGGAAGCAACGACTCAGTGACGCGAGCGTGGCGTGAGCGGAGGGATCCTTGACCCGCACGCAAAGGTCGCAACTGCGGCTGTCAATGTAGAGCACACCAGCCTGGAAAATCGCGGCCGTCGAATGAGAGAAGAAGTCGGCGAAAGAGACGAAGTTGCGCGCGATCAAATGCAAGTCGCACTTGTAGCAGGCCAGCCGATGCAGGTCATCGATAGCCGCGACCTCGTCACTGAGTTCTTCGTCTTCTTTAACGAGTTCCAGCAGCTTGGCCTGCACGCCACTTTGTAATAGGTTATGGATACGGTCAGCGGATAGCTTGCGTACGGCGAATTGCTCGCGCTTGTTTTCCTGATCTTCCTTGCTGGAGAAGCGTTTTTTTATCTCCTCCCACTGATCGATGGAAACACCCTCTTCACCGGTGCCAAGTAGTGGCTCTACGATAAGAGACACAAAATCGGCGACTTCCTCCTTCCACGCCGGGTTGATCGAATGGTCCAGTCGAAACACCAGATCGGTACGGGGGTGGGCCAGGGGCATCGCTCGGACAGCTTCAGGCAGTGTTGAGAGATTCTGATTGGCTATTTGCGCAAAAGTTTCGTTTCGCTCGTCGAGGGGACCTGCCGCACTCGGATCAAAAGCCACCAGGCTGCATCGCGAGAAGTAGTCGTCCAGCTTATCACGAATACTGCGGTAGGCATGGAAGCCCGCTGGAACTGCCTCCGGGTCGTGACCACCCGATAAGTCGAGGTACTCTTCCAATTGGCTAAAGAATGTGTTGATCGACTCTTTTGTGACTCCCAGTTCCGTGCTGCGGTCCCGCTTGCCGCCCAGGCATGCTATAATATCGCGGATCGCCGTTGCTTCTTCCGGATTCTCCGCAGCGGACGGAGGCAGAACACCGTCGCCGTTGAAACGGGCTTTTGCAAAGACGTTGGAGCTATTTGCGGTTTCTTTTAAGGATATACTATTCGCGTCGGGTTTACCGAGATTACGCAATATCTCGCGTGCGGCATTGACCAACGCTAAACCGCCCTCCGTCGAAGTATCGATCTGGTCCAATTTTAATGAATCACCATCTTCAAGCAGGCTGTCGGGGTCTTTAAGGCGCTTTGCGCTCCAGGCTATCGCGGTCAGCAACTCTGGTACCCGCACCATACCATCGTGGTCGGTATCAATGAGCGTTAAGGTTTCCTCGGCACACTCCAATCCCAAGGTCGGACAACTCAGTGCCACCCAGAGTTTACCGTCCAACTCGTCGAGATGCACGAGATCCTGCCCGCTGCGAATCTCGACCTGATCCACGCCTCCGGCTCTGAAGAACCGCCAACTATGGGAACTGCTACGCGTGATCTGTAAACTTCGTTTTAGTCTTTGGTTCATGGTGTTAAATTCGAAAATAGGAAAATGGGAAGGGTCGATAAGAAAACTCGTATGGCGGCGAATTTCCGTCCTGTGGATTTCACCTTGAAGGGCTGAAGGGCACGATCAACTCAATTTCCCGCTAACTAGCTTGAAGCAGGCCAAATTCGGCCAGGTATCGATCGGTATTGGTATGAATGGACAAACTCCTGCGAAATGAAACGGATAGTTAGGTAGTTCGACCTTGGTTTCCCGTGTTCAAAATGATCGTCTGACTGCATCGATCGATGTCTAAGAATTCTAAAAAGGATTGGGAGACGTAATTGGGGCTCGTTAAATACGAATCCCTTTATTTTCCTATCAGCGACTTATGCTAAGAGTATTCTCAAAAATCAGACGTGGACTATTTGTTGAAGGGAAGCTCCTCCGTTACCTGAGCTATGCGGTCGGAGAGATCGTTCTCGTAGTCATCGGAATTCTCATTGCACTTCAGGTTAACAACTGGAATGAAGCGCGTAAAGACCGCGAGAGGGAGTTGACGATCCTTAAGGAAATTCACGCGGATCTCCATATCGATCTCGAGGAGTTTGATAGAAATATAAACCACCTCAATAATCAGCAGGTAGCCTGTCGTCGCATGTTGGAGATCGTGCGGGAAGATCAACCCTTCGACGAATCCTTCAGTTTCTATCTTTTCTACATACAACGCTATCCTCGGTTCACTCCCAAAACAGGCGGGTACCAGCTTCTGCAAAACAAGGGGTTGGAACTCATCGGCGATGATGGGCTTCGACGGGCAATTACGGATCTTTATGAATATGGTTACCCCTATATCAAGGCGAATGAAGATGATCTTGAGCTTTTTAATTCCAGTCTGTTTGCTCCTGCTCTCAACAAATATTTCGGTTCGGAGCTTCTTTCTGATGTGAATGTACCTGCGGATCTCGAGCTTCCTCCGTCCATGACTGAGCAGCCTTTGGTCAATATGCGGGCGTTTGAAGCGTTTAAAAAGGATGAGGACCTCCATGCGATGATTAGGAGTTCCGAGATTAATGCCGGCTCTTATTTATTTTCTCACCACTACAGTCTGAGGGAGATCAGAACCCTTATCGCAAAATTGGAGGCTGAGATAGACGGTAGCAACTGACCTTTCTAAGAGAAAGGCAAGCTTGTTAAGGCGCTTTGACCGCACAAGCCTAATCTACGTGGCCGAAGCACTGGTGACGCCTTAGTAGGAATGGCTGATCAGTTCGATCCGATCATCGACAGTGATGATTCAACGGGGAAGACGTTGATTATTAAATCACCAGGTGCCCCAATGTGAGTTTGACAGTTTTTATTTGTACGGATAGAAAAAAAGCAAGAGTGGTTAGCACTTCCTGAACGTCAGCGTTTGCTGCCGGATCATTGGCCGTTTCTATCATTTATCCCGCTCGTATTGGGCGAGAGAATACTACTAAAACCCTGAAGGCTGCCTGCCTCAATACCAAGGCAACGAAACATTATGCATATCAATAAAAACGACGTTCCCACGGTTCTCGAAATCCCCGGGGCCCATGCCCGGCAAAAACTGGATTTCGGAGATGCCAGCAATTACGGGAAGATGGCGGGTGAGTATTTCTCACTGGGTGTTGGAACCGATATAACACCACTTCTGAAGGGGCTTGAGGATGATCTTTGCCAGTCCCCACATTGGGGTTATTTAATCGAGGGAGAAATTACAGTGACCTACAAAGGAGGAGAGGAAGAAACGATTACAGGAGGTGATCTTTTTTACTGGCCTCCGGGGCACACGTTGAGGGTGGGCAAAGATTCTGAGATCGTCTTATTCAGTCCTCAAGCCGAGCATTGCACCGTGGTGGACCATTTACACAAACAGTTGGGAGCCTAGGGCATTTGTAGACTCGGGGAGCCAAGTTGTAAAACAGAAGTTCCACCGTGATAGGTCCGTTGAGTTTCCATTTTGATTGACCCGGTAGTTAGCTTTGCAGACTGGTTGGGGTTATATGGCACTGGCAATTGAGATACTGCGGGGCGCTTCCATCCTTGACTGTGTGGAGGCTGTTGCCCGGTTGCGTATTGAGGTATTTCGTGAGTTCCCCTATCTGTATGATGGTGACCTCGCTTACGAGAAGCAGTACATGCAAGCGTATTCACAATCTCCGGACAGTTTGGTCGTTTTGGCAAAAGACGCGGGTCGGGTCGTGGGGGCTTCAACAGCACTTCCTCTGAGAGACGCGGACGTCGAATTCCAAAAGCCCTTTGAGGCGACTGCATACGATCCGGCTTCAATCTACTACTTCGGAGAAAGTGTCCTTCTGCCGGAGTATCGGGGGCGGGGCACCGGACATCGGTTTTTTCAGGAGCGGGAAGCGGTTGCCCGCAGTTGGGGCGCTGCCTGGACCTGTTTTTGCGCAGTCGAGCGCCCGGTGGACCATCCACTCAGGCCGGCTGAATACCGGGGACCCGAATCCCTGTGGAAGAAGCTTGGTTATGAAAAGCAGCCTGAGCTTCAGTGTAGCTTCTCGTGGAAAGTGATCGGTGAGGATCAGGAGGTGAATCATACATTGACGTTCTGGATGCGGAATCGGATTTGACCCTCGAACCTGGGTTGAGGGTAAATCGTCGTTGCGTACTTTGAGGGGCGAACAGGGGGATAGGAACCTGTTCGGTCGTTAAAAGGATCTAGCTGTATATATAGAGATCAGGCGAAGCAGAAAGACTTCGCCTTAGCAGACTCTTTATTTTGTATGATTCGCCAGAGCTGGGGTGGTGTTCACGGCGGAGGGATGTATCCTTTTCGGAGCAGTAAGTTAACAGTAAACTGCTGCTTAGGTTGTGCCTCGGGAAAGAAACGGGATTATGCTCATACTTTAAGAACCCTATCTACGAACCCTGAACAACAATCAAATGATCTCCAAAAAGAACCACTGGCTGTGTACGCTTACAGCCGTACTGTCCTTGGGCGTTATAAATATATACGCGCAGGAACCGAACGAAGAAGACGACGATAATATTTTTGAATTAAGCCCTTTCTCAATCGCGGAGGGGGAAAACGTGGGTTATCTCGGCACGAATACGCTCGCTGGGACCCGTATTCGCAGTGATATCAAGGATGTCGCGACGTCGATCTCGGTGTATACTCAGGAGTTTTTGCAGGACACCGGCTCCACCAATGCGGAAGAGCTGCTGGTTTACTCAGCTGGCACGGAAGTTCCCGGGTTGTCAGGGAATTTTGCCAATGTTTCAGCGGGTGGCGCGGCAACGATTGAGGATGATGCCTCGAGAAGACAGCCGCAGGATAACACCCGGGTTCGGGGATTGGCGGCTGCTGACCTAACGCGACAATTCTACGCAACGAACATCCCGTTCGATACTTACAATACCACTTCGATTACCATTAACCGTGGTTCCAACAGCATACTGTTTGGACTGGGGAGTCCGGCGGGTATTATTGAAAATAGCCTGAAACAAGCCCGCTTTACCGATCTATATGAATTGGGTGTTCGATTCGACAATACCGGTAGCCGCAGACTGACCTTTGATTTCAACAAAGAACTAGTGGAAGACAAACTGGCGATTCGGGTAATTGCGCTTAATGAGAGGAAAGAGTGGGAGATAGAACCTGCTTTTGAAGACGATGAGCGTTTCTTTGGCGCTTTAACCTTCAAACCTTTTGGGGCGAACGGCAATACCACGATCCGGGCCAATTTTGAGTCAGGGGAAATTATGGCCAACCGTCCGCGTTTGTCTCCTCCCGTCGATGCGATCTCCTCTTGGTGGGATCCCAATTTTAACGATGGGGCTCCTTACCCTGACAGGCTGGGTAGTAACGGTCGCCCCTTTATCGACCCGACTGGTCAAAGCGGTGAGATTGGCGGGTACAACGTCATACTGTCCGATGGGACTTTGGTGACTCCAGCATCCTACTTCAATATTGGTAGCTTCTTAAAGACCCCGGGTATCGTTTTCCAACAACCTACGGATTCGGTTGCATCGGGTATCGGAAACGAACCTTTCATAACCGGAGACAGAACCTTCTCCCCAGGTGCAGGTATCCCGTCCTACCCGGTCAATCAACCGTCGTATGCCACCTTGCGGGCCTCAGCGCTGGCCATGCGTGTGGCTGGAGTTCCTTTCAACGGGTTTTATCAAAACAAGCAGCTTACCGATTCATCCGTATTCAATTACAACAAGTTGCTGCTAGACGGACCGAACAAGCGGGAATGGTCAAATTTCGACACCTTTAATATATCCTTGGAACAACTGTTTCTCGATAAGAAAGCGGGTATCGAAGTGTCCTTTGATCGTCAGGACTATGACGATGGCTGGTTCGCCGATGTCGATGGTGGCCGTGGCAGATTTCTGTATGTGGATACCAACGTCACCTTACAAAATGGAGACGCCAATCCGAATTTCGGTCGTCCTTTTACCACGGGTTCCCGCAGGGCAGCGGAGCGATTCGTCGATCGCGATACCGTGAGAGTTCAGGCCTTCTATAAACTCGATTTCACCGAACTGATGGAAGACTCGTTTTTTGGTAAGGTATTGGGCGTCCACAACATCACTGGACTGTATGATGAGCAAACTATCGACCGCTTCAATGCTGGTTACAATGGCGCTGCCTGGGGTACTGAGCGGTTGAATTATGTGAATTCACGTTCCAACACGAACGTGGGGCGTATCACACAACGTGATGTGGGAACTCAAATCTATCTGGGCGAATCGTTTGCGAATGCCCCCAGCCCTGCAGGGTGGAATATACAAAATCCCAAGGTTCCCTTAGAGATTCAGTCGGTTGAATCCGTGCTGGTGTTTAACGAGAATACGCAGCAGTTCGAACAAACCCAACTCTCTACGACCCTGTATGAAAATGGAAAGGAACGATTGGCGAATGGAGGAAGTATCTCTAAACAGGAAGTGGAGTCCTCAGCGATTGTTCTGCAAAGTTATTGGTTTGATAATCTACTGGTATCCACCCTCGGTTATCGTGAGGACGAAGCGACTATTTGGGAAAACACAAACCCCCCGTTTGGCCCTGAAGGTAATCGGCTCTTGGATTCCGACAGTTTGTCTCTCCCTGCCAACCCGACCGGCGGTATCGAAACTGATGTATTTAGTTACGGATTTGTCGGCCACGTTCCAGATGGGATCTTCGAACATATTTCGGGTATCGATAGCTTGAGCTTCCATTATTCAGAGTCAGAAAACTTTATTCCCTCTCCCGGTCGTGTGAACATCGCTGGTACGGTGTTGGATCCTGAGGGAGGATCCACTGAGGAACGGGGTTTTTCAATGGAGCTGTTTGAAGGCAAGGTCTTCTTCAAAGCCAACTGGTATGAGACCTCCCAGTCGAATGTCACAGAGCCAGGGTTGCAGTCATTCGTTTCAGACTTGTTCCGTTTTGAGGCCCTCTTTGCTGAACGGGCACCGGGTATCATTGCCCAGGAGGCGGAGTTAAGAGAGCTACCATTGTTTGCGAATGCTCAGCCCTTCAGTAATTTCCGCAACTATGTGGATCCGAATACGCTGTTACCCGTGGGGTATCCCCGCGAATTTGCATCCTTTCTGGGAGCGACTCCCGTCGATTTGGATGGGGACGGGTATCCGGACGACGGCTCTGTCTCGGTATTGAATACTCCGGGAGGCCTGGTCGCTACGACCAATGTGGTTTCCGAGGGATTCGAATTTGAAACGGTTATCAACCCCACAGCGAACTGGAGCCTCATGTTCAATGTGGTTCAGCAGGAAGTCTTGCGCTCGGGCACTGCGCCCGCACTTTCTGCCCTGGTTGCTGAACGGATTCCGATATTAGAAGAATTTGCGGATCTTCCCCAGGCCGAGACCGGGGACGAAGCGATTGGGGGACGGATTGATAGAACCGTTATAGTACCCATAAAAACGATACTCGCTCAGGATGGCGCACCGTTGGTGAACGAAATCCGTGAGTGGCGTTGGAATTTGGCAACGAATTACTCCTTTACCGAAGGCGCCTTGAATGGCTTCGGAGTCGGAGGAGGTGCTCGCTGGCAAGACGAAATCGCGATCGGCTATGAGGTGAAAAATGATCCCGAGCTGGGCGAGACTATCAATACCGATCGTCCGATATACGGTGATTCAGAAATGAATGTGGATCTTTGGTTCAGCTACAATCGACCGCTGTTTGATGGGAAAATAGATTGGAAGATTCAGCTGAATGTCCGGAATGTAACCGGCGACGATGACCTAATACCGACCTTCGCCAATCCAAACGGAGTAGTAGCCGCCTGGAGAATTCGGGAGCCGAGGTCCTTTATCCTCACCAACACCTTTCGGTTCTAGTTTAGAGGGTACTGTTTGTTAACTGTAGTAGTTAATCTGATCGGCTAGTTGGCGCTCACGAGGTCAATTCGTTAGGTCGGATGTGAATAAGGGGTTCTGGTTTGTGCCAGAGCCCCTTGCTTTTGTAGGGGGTAAACTATTTCGAGGCGGAATTGACGAAGGCACAATGCGCATAGGTTATTTTCCGGCTAGCTGTGTCCGTGTACGGAATATTCAAGGAACAGTTTTGTCTTCCGTACCCTATGAGACGCCTCCTCACCACGAATACAGGACAGTCGCCAGGGTTATATTTTGATGAATCAAAATATAAGATTTGACGAATCAAATAAAGGTCGTTTTAAAGCCTGTCTATGGGAATGGGTAAGTTTCGGATGTGTCTGCCGATGAGCGCAAACGTCCTCTTCTTTTTGAGTGTATTGGGCCAACCGCGAGAGGCAGAAAACGTGGTTCAGCTTGAGACTTACGGTGTGGTTTCAACCGTGACGGGAACTGAGCGACTGGCGAATGATCTCCCTATTCGCACGGAAGTGCTTACAGCTGATTTGTTTCTGGCATCTGCCAGTCGAGACCTTGGAGCAGCGCTAGAATATTTACCGGGAGTCAGAGTGGAAGCTAACTGTCAAAACTGCGGCACGGCTGAGATTAAGATGCTGGGTCTCGGAGCTGGCTACAATCGGTTGCTATTCGACAGTCAGCCGCTTTTTTCCGGTTTGGCATCTGTATACGGAATCGAACAGATTCCAACCGCCTTCATTGAACGAATAGAAGTCGTCAAAGGGGGTGCATCTTCCCTTTATGGTCCGGGAGCTGTTGCTGGTGTGATCAATATTTTGCCAAAAGAACCGCTGCAAGATGGTCAACGCTTGGATCTTTCCTATGAGAGTGTCGATGGCGAACCTTTCTACAGCACATCCCTTATCAGAGATTGGGTCAGCAAGTCTGGGGATTCAGCTCTATCGATATATGGACAATTCAATGATAATGAAGCGGTCGACCTCAACAATGATGGGTTTTCGGAAATTACAGAAAAACAATTCTATACTATCGGCACGAATGCTTGGATCTATCCGACTGAAACTGGAAAACTGAGTTTCAACTATGGTTACAGCTCAGAATACAGACGCGGCGGTGATCATCTGGATCTCCTGCCACACGAATCACAAATCACAGAGCAATTGGAACACGATTGGCACCGCGGTGGAATCAGTTGGGAGGATGGTAACCACTCCGGCTTCGTCTATCGATTGGCGGCTTCGGCTTCGTACGTAGAACGCGACAGCTATTATGGTGGTGTAGGGGATACTCCACTCCCCGGTCAAATCGGATATGATGAAGAGGCTTATAATGAAGCGCTTGAAGCGTCGCGGTTGCTACACGGCTATACCGATTCCATGCGTACCTACCTCGATACATTTTTCTCTCATACAACGGGAGATCACATAGTCTCCTGGGGTTCGCAGTATCAATACGACAGTGTCTTCGATGAAAAGCGCGACGAATTAAATCGCCCATTGCTGTCGGATGGAAGCCCGGCCAATGCCAGTGGAGATGATCCCATAGCCGAGGGTGACTTTTCTGACCTCGGAATTTTTGTACAAGACGAGTGGACGCCGGATCCACGTTTTAATCTGACTACTGGACTACGAGTAGATAAACATTCGGAGCTACGCGATTGGGTTCTATCTCCTCGGTTAGCCATTCGTCATACCGTTAATCCGTCTATTACTTGGAGAGCCTCTGTGGCTACCGGGTTTAGGGCGCCTGAGATCTTTGATGAGGACTTTCATATAGAAATTCTCGATGATCCAACGCGTACGCGAAATGTACAAGGTCTCAAGGAAGAGTCGTCGGCTTCGTTCAGTGGTGGCTTCGTTTGGACGCCTCCGGCGACTGAAAATCGACTACAGGTTGAAGGCGAAGTGTTTCGCACAGAACTGAGAGATACTTTCTTTGTCTCAGATATAGTAATACAGGATTCTGAGGGAGTTAATTTTAAAGAAAGGCTGAATGCGGGTGACGCGACAGTCCAGGGGTTCGAGTGGAATTCGAGTTATCGGTTTACGGACCGCTGGAGCGCGGAAGCTGGCGTTACTTACCTCGACGCGCGCTATGAGGATGCTCAAGAGGTGTTACCCGATGTGTTTGAGTCGAGCTATCTCGAAAACCCGGAATGGAGCGGTGTCGCCCAAGTGAGATACGAAAACGACGACTTTGCCGACTTTTTTCTGGGCCTCGTTTACACAGGCCCGATGATCGTAGCTCGGGAGACTGAGGGAACTCTAAATCGATCGACGGACGATTTTCTGGTTGTTGATTTGACGATAACAAAACACTTTCATATGCAATATGCTGGCAAGACTCATCACATCGATATCTTGCTGGGAGTTAAGAATATCTTTGATGAAAGACAAACCGATCTAACTTCGGGCCCGAATCGGGATACTACCTATTTTTATGGCCCGAGATTTCCTCGTAGTTTTGTAGTGAGAGTAGGAACTGACTGGTGAAAGACGTGTTATAATGAGACTTGTTTGTTTGTTCTACATCCTTCTTATCACTTCGAGTCCTGGTATTTGGGCGGATGATACTCCATGGGAAACGAATTATTCAAAGGCGGTTCAGCGGGCACTCCTTGAAAACAAGTTGATACTGCTGAATTTCACCGGGTCGGACTGGTGCATATGGTGTCAAAAACTTGACATTGAGATTTTTCATTCGACTGAATTCTTAGAGGGGATTGATAAACTAGCAGTCCCGGTTATAGTAGACTTTCCACTGCGGCGGCTGCAACCGGCTCAATTGAAATCTAATAGAATCCTGAAAGAGCGTTGGGAGGTCGATGCGTTTCCATCTGTGATCTTATTGGATCCACGTACGAACAAATCGCTTTGGCGTCATGGGTATTTAAATACGAATGTGAAGGATTATCTTTTGGCAATAAAGGAGGCTAGCGGAGCGAGGCCTAATCCGCCTGCCTTCCCTTAAATTGTCTTTCTCACTTTATTATCTCCCTAGTCATGAAACTTGATCGCTATTGGAGTATTCTTAGGTGGGGTCCTCTTAAAATTTGATTTCGAATATGAACAAAAACATTTTAGCACCGAGTTCTAAATAAGAAGCGGTTCGAACGGTTATTATGCACGGGCCGATAGGAGTGGAATAAATAGCATTATTTCCACCTTCGCCAATCCAAACTGATCCGGCCTGAGAAAAGTGGACACGAGATTCTCTTAAAGAGAGGATCGAAACA
>CAYGQM010000048.1:0-55058 GCA_964352065.1 uncultured Opitutaceae bacterium | reverse complement strand
CTGGTTGTAGAGTTGTGAAATATTCCAGACCAGGCGCATCTGTGCGGTGAGGACCATAAAGGCATCGAGTCGCCCGTTTTGAGAGATGGCGGTGCTCAGGAACACCGCACCCGCCGAATTCTGCGTGAACGACAGTGCTTTCTGCTCAAGGACTTTACTGGCTGCAGTCAATCCGTTTTCTTCGAAGACGTCGATGCCCGCCTCGATCACGAGCGGATTCTTCTTCAGGCGTTTTCGATAATGATCCAGATACTCTTGATAGGCGTCGCCGGTTTTGTCTTCGGGAGGAAGCAACGCAGGTGGAAGCCTGAACCAAAGGACGAGCGGATAGACGACCATAAAGCCAACGGCTGCTATGGCGAGTACGAGGACAATGACGCCGAAGTAGGAGTGAAGATTGCTGGCAAGACCAACGACTCCGGCGATCTGGTTGACTAGGAAAATGACAAATGCGGTGGCAAGTAAGAGTCCTAAGATCTTGGCAAAGTGTTTGAGTTCTTTGATCATGGCAGGTGAATGGTTTGCGTCCTTCAATAAGACACGGATAACAGCCATTTAGTTGCAAACTGAATCCTTGGCGTCATTGACCAGCGTCGGTCTATTCGTCCTAATGAAGTCCATGAAAATTGTCCGCGTTCAAGATACTTCTGGAAACTCCGATTACGCTGTTAAGAATAGTTCTGGCAGCTACGTGAAAGCCGCATTGACGGGTGCAGGAACTTTTGAGGTGACGGAAGACACGGTATCGGTAGCACGAATTTTGCCCCCTGTGCAGCCGTCCGCTATTTATTGTGTCGGTATCAATTATCCACTCCACGGCCGCGAGACGGGCTCTAAGATGGGTGAGTTTCCGATCATTTTTATGAAGGCACCCACTACGGTGATTGCTTCTGGTGAAACGATTGTACTGCCACGACACTTGCGAAGCGACAAAGTCGACTACGAAGGAGAGTTAGCCGTGGTGATTGGAAAAACCTGCAAGAACGTATCGGTGGAAGATGCCCTCGACTATGTTCTGGGCTATACGATTGCTAATGATGTCAGTGCCCGGGATTGGCAGAAGGAGTGGGGTGGGGGCCAGTTTTGTCGGGGAAAGACCTTTGATACTTTTTGTCCATGTGGCCCGTGTTTGGTTACTGCAGATGAAATTCCCGATCCAAATGAGCTGGTGTTACAAACCCGGTTGAATGGCGAGTTGGTGCAGGATGGGAGCACCAAAGACATGGCATTCAGTGTGGCTCATGTGATCTCATTTCTCAGCGGAAGCAACACGCTTGCGCCCGGTACTATGATATTGACGGGGACTCCAGATGGGGTGGGTGCGGCTCAGAAACCCCCGCGTTTTTTAAAGACTGGAGACAAGGTTGAGGTTTTTATCGAAAAAATCGGTACGCTCTCCAACGAGGTGAGAGAAGAAGCCGAATAGGGCGTTTTTCTCCATTTCCCGGGCTTTGGGGAGCTATATAGTCGCTTCTCTCTACAACTTGAATCATTTATGAACTCTTCAAGATTTCAAATGAACACAAATATTGTGCATACCGGTTGACTGGATCAATTTTGTTATGATGTTTCGTCTCGTTCTGACATATGAATCTATTCAGAATAATAATAAACAATTCAAATACAGTTCAAAAAATTAATCTCCAGTTAAACATGAAAAATTTAATCAAATGCGGCTTGATAGCGCTTTTCGCATTCTCCGCTACTAAATCCCATGCGGGCGACGTAGTGAACTTGTCAGCCAGAACCCAAATCGGATCTGGCGAAAATACATTCATCGTCGGATTTATCGTTTCCGGTGAAGAAGGGGAAATGACTCCGGTTTTAGCTTTGGGCTCAGGGCCGATTGATGCAGATATTGCTAACCCGATTGCGGATCCTGTGATATCTCTTTTCCAACACAACGATTCGGCTCCCAATGAAGTTATCCTGTCCAATGATAATTGGATGACTGGTGGTCAGTCTCTGGCGATCAGCTCAACCGGAGTGGCTCCGGCTTCGGCAACGGATTCTGCTTTAATCGCATGGCTAGCGCCCGGGTCATACTCTTTCCACCTGTCGGATGCGTCTGCTGGCGGAGGTGTAGGTATGGGTGAGTTGTTTGAAATGGTGTTTAAAAATATTCCGAGCAGCCTGATTGATGCGGATGATTTTGAAACACTGGTTGCAGCGCTAACCGCCGCTACACCGAATACGGATCTGGTAACGTTGTTGTCTGGGGATGGACCTTTTACGGTGTTCGCACCTACTGATGCGGCGTTTGCAGCTCTACCCGATGGCACTTTGGAGTCCCTGCTGGGAGACCTTCCAACCCTGGTAGATATTCTGGCATTCCACGTTGCTGCTGGTTCAGTTCCTGCCTCTGCTGTCACGAACACGAAGCTCACGATGTTTAATGAAGAAGAGGCGATCGTCCAAGTGACTGAAGCAGGCGGTGTAATCATCCAAGGCGCCAATGTTGTAGAGGCAGACTTTTACGCATCCAATGGAGTTATCCATGTAATTGATTCAGTTATCCTTCCCCCTAGCGGAATGGAAAATATCGTTGATGTCCTCTCCGCGGCTGGGAATTTTGGAACGTTAATTCAGGCGGCAATTGATACCGGGGCAGCTGCAACGTTGGAAGGGGATGGACCGTTTACGTTGTTCGCCCCAACGGATGACGCGTTCGCAAACCTTCCGGAGGGTCTTCTCGCCAGTTTGACTGCTGAACAAATTCTCGATATCCTTCTTTACCACGTTATCCCAGCTGAGGTTCCAGCCGCAAATGTGGTCGCTGGAATGGTTTCAGCCGCAAATGGTGATATGTTGACGCTTGCGACCGTAGATGGTGTGCAAGTCAATGACGCCAATGTTATTTTAGCAGATTTGTTTGGTACGAATGGAGTTATTCATGTGATTGATAAAGTCTTGGTGCCACCAAGCAACTAAGACGCAGAGTTTATCAATCGCGAAGACGGGGACACATGGGGGTGTGTCCCCGTTTCATTTGTACTTACCACACGTTTGTAAAGCTTTTGACTTTCAAAACCGACTTCGCCAATTTTTCGCGCTTTAATTATGATCAAGATCAACGAAAACTTTCTCAAATTGAAGGCGTCCTACTTGTTTGCCGACATAGCTCGCCGTGTCTCTGCCTTTCAGGCGGCCAATCCGGATCGCCCGATAATAAAACTAGGCATAGGTGATGTAACTGAGCCACTGCCGGAATCAGTGCTCAAGGCCTTTCATCAAGGAGTCGATGATATGGCTGACCGGGCGTCATTCCACGGGTATGGCCCTGAGCAGGGTTATGCATTTTTGCGCGAGGCCATCGCCAAGGTAGACTTTCAGTCCCGGGGTGCACCGATTGAAGCGGATGAGATTTTTGTAAGTGACGGAGCCAAATGTGATTCTGGCAATATTCAGGAGATCTTTTCTGCGGATACGCGGATCGCAGTATCCGATCCTGTGTACCCCGTTTATGTCGATACGAATGTCATGGCCGGTCGCACGGGTGAAAATATAGATGGCCGCTACGAGGGGTTGGTCTATCTGGAATGCACCCCCGAAAACGGATACTTTCCAGCTCTGCCCAGTGAACCGGTCGATTTGATCTACCTGTGTTTTCCGAATAATCCGACGGGAGCTACTGCAACCAAGGAGCAGTTGGAAACGTGGGTAAGTTATGCCCGGGAAAACAAGGCTATCATTCTGTATGATGCCGCTTATGTCGCTTTCATCCGCGACGAAGCTTTGCCGCAGTCTATTTATGAAATAGAAGGTGCGGATGAAGTCGCAATCGAGTTTCGGAGTTTCTCCAAGAACGCAGGGTTTACGGGTACTCGTTGTGCGTATACCGTGGTCCCCAAAAAGTTGAAGGGGTGGGACGGTGAAGGCAATCAGGTAGGGATTCATGGACTCTGGTCACGACGCCACAGTACCAAATTCAACGGTACTTCATATCCTGTGCAAAAAGCTGCGGAGGCTGTTTACTCAGAGCAGGGCCAGGCCGAAACCCGGGCACTCACCGATTTTTATCTCAACAACGCTATGCATATCCGTGAAAAAATTACGGAGCTGGGTTTCAGCTGTGTCGGTGGAGATAACTCCCCTTACATCTGGATCAACATGCAACGCGACTCTTGGGAAGCATTTGATATGTTGCTGAATAAAGCAGGAGTTGTTTGTACTCCAGGTGCGGGATTCGGTAAGTGTGGTGAAGGGCATATCCGCCTTTCCGCATTCAACAGTTTCGAAAATGTCAAAGAAGCCATGCAGCGTATTGCTGACGCTTTATAACGTTTCTTACACACATTGCGATTGACTTATCAGATGAGTCGGACTTTTTAAAAAGCTTAAATGTTTAACAATCTTCACATGCACCTCTTTACGACCTCTGCGATTTCCGTGGTGGCGGTAGTGGCTGTGTCCTTTAAATGGACTCACGGAGCGGGCATGAAGCTGACTGATCAATAACGATTACGTAATACAAATTTCATGAAACCCGCTCCCGGAAAGGAGCGGGTTTTTTTTATTCCCATTTCTAAACCAAACCAAAACCCGTCATGAATGACAGACGCACTCAACCCAAACTGGAACCGCTGGAATGGCGCCACGCTCACGATTTGCAGCGTGTGGTTAATGACCCAGCCATGACTGAATGGTCCAACATGCCGCATGTATATTTCTCGAATGGTGCGCAGTCGCTTATTCAACGTAGCCTTCATCAGGCGCGTAACGAGGGGAATCACATGCTCGCACTTTACATGGGAGATGACCTGACCGGTGTATTTAGTATTCAGCGTGATTCTGTGAGATTTGATGTGGGGCATCTTTTGTTTTGGATCGAGGCAAACTGTTGGAGGTCCGGTCAGTCCGCCGTCTACCTTCAGGATGTCGTCACATTCGCGATGGAGCAATTGAGGCTAAAATACCTCCTGACCAGCTGCCTTGAACGAAATACTCTGTGTGCCCGGGCCCTCGAGTCTGTTGGATTCAAACGCGTAGGGCGTCAAAAATCCAAGCGCCCGGGTGGAGATGATCAAGAAACCGAACTCTGCTTTATGGTACGAGGTGACTGACCCAGAAGTATCGGGTTCGGGAATGAGCTTACTTTATTCGGTGGGAACTTACAAGTTGCGTTCATCCATGCTGGTATAACAAATGGGATCAGGTCGGGCGTAGTTAAAAGATGAATACGATAGGCTGGTGTTAGTCGGGACGAACCACCGTAAGAATATCACCGAGGGTAGCGTAATCATTTCCACCGAGTCTAGCGATGGGGTCGAGAGCTTTGGCATCAATAGTAAGGCGTTTGCCACTCTGACTTCCGATTGAATCATCGATGTATGCGCCCAGGATTTTCCCCAAAATGAGGCCCATCGGTGCATCGCCTACCGTGTGGATCGCAAAACGTTCGCAGAGGAAGGCTACGCGCGCTTCCTCAAGTCTTGGCAATGACCAGCCATCAACAGGGATCGTCTCGAGTTTCAGCATTTCAACTTCAGAGACACCGGATTCCAGACTGGCTGCCGATTGAGTCACCGATTCTGCCATTTCCCGGTGGGGAATATGAATAACGAAGTGGCTTCGGTTTTCGATGTTGTTCCAGGTATCCTTTTGGGCTCCGTTGTCCTTACGTCCGACAGAAATCGATACGAGTGGCGGACTGCTACAGACTCCGTTGAAGTACGAAAAAGGCGCAAGGTTGTGACTTCCATTTTCGTTTTCGCTTAGGACCCATGCGACGGGCCTCGGGATGATCGTTTGAATCAGGGTATAATAGACGCTGTCCGCCGATAGTTTTTTGAAATCTAGAAGCATAGGGTTAGAGAAATAGGATCAGGAAGAAAGGCAACATCAGCGGGACATCGATTAGTGACTTTAGGTAATCCGTACCTTGTTTGGCTGCGTAGAGGTGCAGCAATGCGAGTGCGGAACCCGATAGTAGCAGTGAGTAATTGAAAACTCCTGGTTCTGTAGCAGTCATGAGCAGTCCTGTCGAAATGGTGGTGCAAAAAGCGACCAGCAAGAGAGCATCTCGATTGCGACTTCGCTGAGCCAATTTGGCTTCGACCTGCTCCTGATCAATTCGGAATTCCCAGTGACTGATCAGTAGAACATTCGTGAGGCACAGGAGTCCAAATGCGCATTGATGGATCAAGAGGCTGTTGGTTACTCCTTGCTCTGAGAGCACCGGAAAATAAGATACACCGAGAGAGAAAAGCGCTCCTGTGAGGATCTCCTTGAGGCTTCCGAGCAACGGTATCTTCTTGGAGAAATGGAGGAGTAAAAAATATACGTTTACTAATAAAACGAGCCATAGTCCTCCGACAAGATGGGCCGTGGGAAGGGATTTGCAGGCAAGAATTACGCTGCTAATAAATACGCCCACCCAGATAGATAGCATCCGTTTCCAGTGATGTCGCATAAAACGATGGCGTTCGGTTCTGGGTTTTGCAGCGTCCAGGGACAGGGTGTCAAACAAACGATCGGCAGTATAGGCCAACCAAATAGCGCAGGCTAAAATAACGCGTGAAGTCAGAAGTCCTTCGTTGCCTAGCTGTTTGAAAAACAGTTCCTGCCAGACGAGTCCAACCAGGACGGCATCGAACGACAGGGTGTGGATCCAGCGGAAGAAAAAGAATACTGTGTTTTCGGTTTTGATACTCTGGGAAGATCTGAAATGCTCAGCAGAACTTCATGGAATCAAAATCAAAAGTGCAAACGGATTACCTGATCGTGGGTCAGGGGCTGGCTGGAAGTTTAATGGCCCTGAATCTACTGCAAGAGGGAAAGTCCGTGAAGGTGATTGATGACGGGCATCAGCATTCTGCGTCGAAGGTGGCCGCTGGTTTGATCAATCCCATTACTGGTCGCCGACATGTGTTGACCTGGAGGTTTCTCGAGTTTTGGAACTATTTGACTGCTGATTATCCCCGATGGCAAAAACGCCTGGGAGAAGTTTTCTTCCATGAAAAGCCTCTTTTGCGATTTCTTAGAACGGAGGAAGAGCAAGGGTTCTTTGAACAGAAGGTTGCTGGCGATGACTTCAGAGGAATCACGATTGAGTATCCTTGCAGTGGTGTCGCGTTGGCAGGTGTGGTTGCGGAGGAGCCGTGTTACCGACTCCATCAATCGGGATACGTTGATCAAAACAGATTTATCCAGAGAGTAAGATATTGGTTAAAGGAACAAGGCTGTATAATCGAGGATAGTTGGAGTAGTTCGGATTTTAAGCGATATCCGGGTAGCGTAACCTGGAAGGGAAATCATGCATCCAAGATCATTTTTACTCAGGGATTTCAAAATGATACCAATCCCTATTTTAGGGGCCTCCCTTTTCGCCATGCCAAGGGGGAGTTACTCGAGGTGAGGGGGCCCGATGATTCCGACCTTTCCATTCTCAATCGAGGTAAATGGTTGCTTCCTCTGGGAGAGGGTCGTTTTCGGGCAGGTGCAACCTATGATTTAAAGCAAATCGATTTATCGACTTCTGAAACCGGGAAGCGTGAGATACTGCATGCACTGCGTGAACTGGTTGATTGGAACCTTGAAGTGATCAAACACCAGTCTGGCATTCGTCCTGCACTGCACGACTTCAAACCTGTAATGGGTAAACACCCGTGGTATCCCGAACTGATTATTTTTAATGGATTAGGTTCGAAAGGTTCCCTGCAAGCTCCGCTTCTTGCCCGCGAACTTGTTGATCATCTCGAAAATGGAGCACTGCTCCACCCTGAGGCGGATATTGAAAGGTTTCGCAAATATTTATGAGCGATTTCAATCCGGTATCGGTCAGCCACCGGTTCGTTCGAAAGCTGGTCCGTCATGGTGATCGTTGTGTGGATGCTACCGTGGGTAACGGGCACGACACCGCCTTTTTGGCTGAGTTGGTAGGAGAAACAGGCCAGGTGCTTGGGGTCGATATTCAGGCCGACGCCATTTTGAAAACGCAGCAGCGTTTGAGGGCTGACAGGCTGGAAAATCGAGTTTCACTGTGGCATTGTGGTCACGAATCGCTGAGTGCCCGTCTGGCACAACTAAGCTGGAAATCCATCAAGCTCGCAATGTTCAACCTGGGTTATTTACCGGGATCCGATAAGTCTATCGTTACAAACGAAGCGAATTGCGTGAAAGCATTTGAAGCTTGTAAGTCGGTTCTCGAGTTGGGAGGGGCCATTTCGGTGATAGCCTATCGAGGGCATGATGGAGGCATGGAGGAATATTCTGCGGTCGATGAGTGGTTTTCCAGTTTGTCTGCGTCTGAATTTCTTTGCCTGCGCTATGAGCGATGGACCCGGCAACGCGGGAGGACACCTGTTTTTTACTGGGCCGAAAAGAGGCGTTAATCAAGAGAGTTGCCTAGGCGGATTGAATAGACAGATTGTCCGGAACTTCCTGGAAGCATGAAAGATCAATTAATACGTGAAATTCTACTCGCGCGTCAGCGGGTTTACTCCCTTGCTCCGGCGACTCCTCTGCAGTCCTTGGATGTCGATTTAGGTTTCGATTGCTATATAAAACGGGAAGACCTTTCTCCGATTAATGCTTATAAGTGGCGGGGTGCCTTCAATCGGATGTCTCAGCTTAGTCAGGCTGAGTTGAGTCAGGGTGTGGTGACGGCTTCAGCGGGTAATCATGCACAGGGTGTGGCTTTATCGGCCAAGCATCTGGGCACGCATGCGCGGATCTACATGCCGCTATCCACGCCCAAGATGAAGCAAACGGCGGTAAAACGATTGGGAGGGGACCAGGTGACCGTCTGTTTGTTGGGAGATTCCTATGATGAAGCAGCCGACGAGGCAAAAAAGGTAAGTGCTGAGGAGGGACTTACTTATATACACGCTTACGATGATCTTTATGTAATGGCTGGACAAGGAACGATTGCCGATGAAATTGCCATGTCAGGAAAAGGCCCTTTTGACGTAGTATTTATCCAAATTGGTGGTGGTGGTTTAGCGGCCTCAATTGCAATTTGGCTGAAGCAAATCTATCCAGCGGTTAAGATTGTGGGTGTTGAAGGGACGCATCAGGCTTCCATGGCTGCTGCCGTTGCAGCAGGAAAACCGGTCGCTCTTGATTATGTCGACGTTTTTTGTGATGGCACTGCCGTTAAACAGGTCGGTGATCACACCTATCCGATTTGCCGGGATGTCATCGATGAATTCGTTACGGTCACTAACGACGAGGTGAGTGCCGCTATCGAGGTACTCTGGAATACGATCCGTGTGATTCCCGAGCCATCGGGCGCGATGGGATTAGCTGCCGCGATCAAAATGCAGGATCGTTTAATTGGGAAGAAAGTGGTGACGATACTCTGTGGTGCAAATATGGATTTTCATCAACTTGGACGGATCTCCGATGCTTCGGGAGTGGGCTCCGCTACCAAACGGTATTTGCGTTTTCACATCAAAGAAAGATCCGGTGAACTCCTGCGCTTACTCGAGGATGGCTTGTGCGATTTAAATATCGTGGATTTTCAGTATGGGAAAACGCATGACACAGAATCCTGGCCAATTCTTGGAATTGAAGGCTCTAGTGCTGCCTTGGAGTCTCTGCCAGAACAGTTGGGGAAGATGGGAATCGATTTCGAAAACGTTACATCGAGTCCCGATGTTGTGTTTCGCGTCATTCCATTTCGCGTAAGTTTGATTACCCAGCCTTATTTTATCCAGCTTGAGTTTCCGGAACGGAAGGGGGCTTTACATGACTTTTTGAATTCAGTGAAACAGTCTGCAAATATCTGCTACTTTAACTACCAGTATACGGGGGAGCGCGTGGGGCGTGCTTTAATTGGCTTTGAGTTTCCGTCCGAAAGTGAACGCAACGAGTTCGTCGAAGGGATGAGCTCCGGGCATTGGCGTTTCCGGGCGTTTGAAGAAGTATCGCTGGATACCTTGAAGCGGATTACAGGTTAGCCAGACTGACCCAAGGGTTTCGGCAGATCACCGTCCTCCTTTCCCAGCAGCATCGGAATGTATTTGGCGCGTGCCAGTCTCCAGAAGGTTACGATAAATGCAGAAAGTGGAATTGCGAGGATCATCCCCAGGAGACCATTCAGCGCGATACCCCAGAAGAATACGGAGAATATAATCATTACGGGATGAAGACCGGTTTGGTCGCCCATGATTTTCGGAGTCAGGATCCAACCCTCTATCAGTTGGACTGCGATCATTACGGCGATCACCCAGAGAAGCACGAACAAGCCGCCATCGGGTTGGAAATATGCGAGAGGAAGTGCTACAGCAACTCCGAGGATCGAGCCCAGGTAAGGTATCAAGTTTAACAAACCTAAAGTCAGGCCGATAAAGAAACCGGATTTCAAGCCAGCCATTGTGAACCCGATACCCATGAGCACTCCCATGATCAGTGCGATCAGGATTTGGCCACGGAAGAATGCAACGATCATTCCGACGAATTCTCTGACTAAAAATAGTACGTCGTCCTGGTGGTCCTTTTTTAGAAATGGCACGAAGTCGCGCAGGTGGGGAACCGCATCTTCTTCAAATTGTAGAAAATAAAACAGGTAAACAGGAATGATGGCGACAGCAATCGTCCAACCAACGACTCCGGCCACGCCCTGTCCGAATACTTTCAATGCACCTCCAGATGCGGACAATACATTTTTGAGTGCCCCCATCAACTGCTCACTATACTGGTTCAGGTTCTCTGTGCTGATTTTCTCTTCAACGAAGCTAAGCCATGCAGGATTGGCTTCATTTAAACGGGTAATCAGCCGCTCGTAAATGATCGGAATCGATTCGAATAGACTGATTGCCTGACTTATGATCACGGGTACGACGAGCCAGGCTGCGCCTACTAAAATCAAGGCAATCAACACATAGAGCAGAACAATCGACAGAATACGGCGCAGTTTAAACCATCGTTCAAATGTCAGTACCAAAGGTTTTAACAAGAGGGTGAGAATCGTAGCTACCGCAAGTGGCCAAATGACAGATGAAAAGGTCCCGAGAAATTTGCCTACGATGGAAAAGGCGCCCAGAACGAGAAAGACGATCAATGCCAGTGCCAAACCCGTCATAGCAGCAGCTACAATACGTTTTTGGTAGGGCGTAAGGAGCGGTGGCGGAGAGGAAGTATCACTCATAATGGGTCCAGTTTAACCCGTTTATTAAGTGACCCGCAGGATTCCGACAAGGGTTAAAAGTCGTCCTCTTCTCCAAGACCCAATTCTGTCTTGATGTCGGGCCTTTGTTCAAGGGCATCTAAAAATTCGTCGGTGGAAAAGTCAGCTACCACGAAATCGTTGTATTCAAAGGTCGGAGTCAGTGATTGGGAACTGATTTCAAACATGCGCTGCATCGCTCCGCGGTTGGACGTCACGTCTTTTACGTCCACCGCCACACCGTGTTGGCCAAAGAAAGCGAGTGCTTGATCACACCAAGGGCAGCCTGGCTTGATATATAGAATTGGGAGTTTACTCATGATTTCTTGTTCTGATGATCTGGTTCTAACGGTAGGCCTTTTTTTCTCATTTGCAACTCATGCTTGGGCCTTGTCGTTGCTTTTGGAGTGTGCATTTTGTTAGTGTTTTGAAGTACGACTTGGTTCGTATAATGCCATGACTAAATCTACCCATTTGCCGCCTCCGATCTTTATCAAAGGCGCTGCCGAACATAATCTCCAAGGAATCGATGTGACGATTCCGCGGGGGGAGTTAGTGGTTATTACGGGTGTGAGTGGATCGGGTAAGTCATCGTTGGCCTTCGATACGCTGTATGCCGAGGGTTATCGGAAATACGTCGATAGCCTATCAGTCAAAGCGAAGCAGCTTCTTGAGCAAGTTAAGCGCCCCGATGTGGAGTATATCAAAGGTTTGTCACCGGTGATTGCGATCGAACAAAGGTCCGGTGTTGGAAATAATCCTCGGGCTACGGTGGCTTCCGTAACTGAAATTGCAGACTATGCCCGATTGCTGTGGTCAGTGATGGGAGAGGCGCGCTGTCCCAAGGATGGTGGACTGATCGTGAGACGGTCGCTTGAGGATTGTTTGAAGCGAATTTTCGAGGAGGCGGAAGGCACGCGATTGATCATATTGGCACCCTACCTAGATCAAAAGTTGTCATTGATTCGCGATGAAATACCCAAACTCAAGCAACGGGGATTTACGCGAGTAAGGATCAATGGTGAAATCAAAGCAATTGATGACCTTGATCTTTTTCCCAAAGGAGTATCTCGGATAGTATTAGATCTTGTGATTGATCGAGTCGTCGTTCGAGACGATCAGCAAAGCCGTATCGCGGACTCTTTGGAGCTTGCTTTCCGCGAAGGGGAAGACCGTGTGATACTATTATTCCAAACGAGCAAAGAAGCTCCGTGGAAAGAAATCCCGCTCAGTCAGAATCTGGCATGTTCG
The DNA here is from genome assembly GCA_964352065.1 of uncultured Opitutaceae bacterium. Lineage (GTDB taxonomy): Bacteria > Verrucomicrobiota > Verrucomicrobiia > Opitutales > UBA2995 > UBA2995. Next base: position 42,697 of record CAYGQM010000048.1, on the reverse strand, counting down.
ATTTGTGGAGAGGTGTATGAACCGCTCACTCCACGCCTGTTTTCCCACAACCATATGGAAGGGGTCTGTCCTACCTGCGATGGATTGGGAAAGACCCTGCAGTTTGTACCCGAGCTTTTGGTACCAGACACTAAGAAGTCGATTAAGAAGGGTGCATTGAAGCCGTGGAGAATCGGCTCCAAGCAAATGATTATTCGGCGGAACGCCTTGCTGAAACAACTGGCAGAGCAGGTGCCCTTCGATCCCACAATCCCGTGGGAGGAATTGAATGAAGAGGTCAAAAAACTCATTCTCTGGGGATCGGGGGAGGATAGCTATTTATTTAAATTGAAGCGTGGAAACTCGAAACCGCAATCGGTCCCCTTTGAAGGCGTAGTGCCTGAGTTGGTACGGACTGCTAGAGAATCAAGTAGTGACGGCTACCGAGCGCGGATGATCGCTTATCAGGTAAGTCAGACCTGCGAGGATTGCAATGGGCATAGACTGAATGCAGTTGCACGAAACGTTTTTGTTGATGGCATGAGCTTCCATGCTTTTATGGCCATGCCGATTGAAGATGCCTACGGTTGGGTCAGTGAGCGGCGGAACTCGTGGAGTAAGCAAAAGGAGTTTGAAGAGATTGTAACTGGACTGAATCAGCGTTTGGAGTTTGTTGAGGAGGTAGGGCTCGGCTACCTGAATCTTCAACGTGAATATAGTACCTTGAGTGGAGGTGAGTCGCAGCGGGTGCGTTTAGCCACTCAATTAGGAATGGGGCTTGTCGGGGTCGTTTACGTGCTTGATGAACCTTCGATAGGATTGCATCCGCATGATAATGAAAAGCTGATCCAGACGCTCATTGAGTTACGGGATCGTGGGAATGCCGTGGTCGTGGTCGAGCATGACGAAGATACCATGAAGCGCGCTGATACATTAATCGAACTGGGCCCGGGTGCTGGTATAGAAGGCGGACATCTGACTTTTGTAGGAACGCCTGAGGAATGTATGGCATCCAAGTCATCCCGCACTGGACCTTATCTGAGCGGGAGATTGTCAGTGATGAAAAATAGCCCAACTCGTTTGGCGGAAGATAGATTCTTAAAGATCCATCAGGCGAGTGAGCACAACCTGCAAGAGGTGGATGCATCATTCCCCGTCGGTTTACTTACCTGTGTTACGGGTGTATCGGGTTCGGGAAAATCCACCCTGGTCAATGACATCTTGGCGAACGCCGCAGCATTCAGACTGAATCGCGCTAAGTCGATTGCGGGTAACCATAAGAAGATTGATGGGTTGGAACACTTTATTCAGGTCGTGCGTGTGGATCAGTCTCCCATCGGCCGGTCTCCGCGGTCGAATCCGGCCACTTACATCAAGCTATTCGATTTGTTGAGGACTGCTTTTTCTCAGGCTCCGTTGTCGAAGGTCCGGGGGTATAAGCCAGCTCGTTTCAGTTTTAATGTGTCGGGTGGCAGGTGCGAGCGTTGCCAGGGAGCGGGGGTTATTAAGTTGGATATGCAGTTTTTGGCGGACACCTATGTAGATTGTCCCAGCTGCCGGGGTAAGCGCTACAATCGGGAAACTCTTGAGGTGCGTTTTAAGGGATTCACAATTGCAGATATTCTGGATATGTCTGTCCGTGAAGCGCTGGAAGTATTTAAGAATTTCCCCAAGATCTCCCGTAAATTGGAAACCCTCGATGCGGTTGGTTTAGGGTACATCAAATTGGGTCAACAAGCGACGACTTTGTCGGGTGGTGAAGCTCAGAGGATCAAACTATCGCTTGAATTGAGTAAGACGGAGCAAGGAGCTTCTGTATACATCTTGGACGAGCCGACAACCGGTTTGCATTGGATCGACATTCAGCTCTTGATGGACCTTTTGCTAAAGCTGAGAGACAACGGAAACACTGTAATCATTATCGAACACAATCTGGATGTAATTAACTTGGCTGACTGGATTGTCGATCTTGGGCCCGGGGGTGGAAAGCATGGTGGGAAACTGGTCTATGAAGGGCCGAGGAAAGGGCTCGAAAAAGTGAAAAATTCACTTACAGGCCAGTCCCTCAAACGTTCGGGGAAGAAAGTTTGAGGAAATCTGCTCCCTTCCGGGCATTATTATCTTGGAACCGTTAGGTCTGGTGACTTATCCCAATAAGTAGATGCAGATGAAATCTTTAGTTTCTCTAGGACTGGTGTACCTTTCAGTTGGTTTGTCCCTTTCAGCAAAACTTGACGTTATCTGGCCGACGGAGCATCCGCCGAGTGATATGCGGGACTCGTTTTTCTCACGCTTGCAGCCTACGGAATCCCGTGAGATTCAATCTGGAAACTTCGGCTGCGTGCGAACGAATGGTCACCAGTTTCATGAGGGAATTGATCTCCGTGCCATGACAAGAGACAGTCGCGGTGAAGCGACGGATATCGTTCGATCGGTTTTACCTGGAGTGGTGGTTTATACCAATGCTAGTCGCGGCAAGTCCAGTTATGGACGCTACGTCATTATCGAGCATTTCGATGCTGAAATGAGCTTCCTGTCTCTTTATGCGCATTTGGCTTCCATCGATAAGGGAATTGAACAAGGGGCCGAGGTTCAAGGGGGGCAACGAATCGCCATCATGGGGCGTTCGGCGTCTTACACCATACCCAAGCAACGTGCCCATTTGCATTTCGAGATCTGTTTTTTGCTCACGGACAAATTCCAAAATTGGTACAATTGGAAAAAATTTGAATCCAAGAATGATCACGGTATCTACAACGGGATGAATCTGGTGGGGATTGATCCCGCGGCTTTCTTTGAAGAGACCCAGTGGAATCATGCCTCGACAATTCGTCAGGTTTTGGAAGCGGAAAAAACGGCCTTCACCATCATGGTTTCGACGAGCCAAGTGCCTGACTTTATTCGCCGTTATCCCGCACTCGTTGATGGAGTGATTTCCGAAGCAGCCCTTGACGGTTGGAGAATAGAATTTACCTACTACGGCGCTCCCAAGAAATGGTCGCCCCTAATCTCGAAAAGTGGTGAGATCCAGGAAGGTAAGTTAGCTCTGGTCGATTATGACAAAGAACTGATCACTTCTGATGCCTGTCGTAAGATGCTCCGCTTTCGAAATGGAAAACCCACGATCGGCCCCGGTCTGCAGACTTCGTTGCAGCTTCTGTTTGGGTTTCGTTGAGGTATGAATACTATTGGTTTCAATGACTTCCTTGCCGTTGAGCTCCGTGTCGGAAAGATCATTTCAGCTAAGCCGTTCCCTGAAGCACGAAAACCAGCTTATGTTCTTGAAATCGACTTCGGGCCAGAGATTGGGGTCAAGAAATCGAGTGCTCAGATAACGCAAATATATACGATAGAAGAGCTCGTTGGGAAGTTAGTCGTGGGAGTGGTAAATTTTCCATCCAAGCAAATAGGTCCCATCCGGTCTGAATGTTTGATTACCGGTTTTCACGATGTGGAAGGGCGGGTCGCTCTCTGTGTTCCCGACAAAGTGGTGCCATTGGGAACGAAACTTTTATAACTAGATTCATTTTACTTTAATGCCGCCCTAATACGTCCGACTCGTGTATCCACATTTTGGATAATCGATGTCAGGTCGTGGAGAATTGGGTTTCCGTCTCTTACCAATAGCTTTCCTCGTACATAGACTTGTTCGATGTTGTCAGAGCTGCAGGCAAATACGAGGGTCGCGTAAGGGTCGAAGATGGGGCCTGTTATAGGATCTTGAGGGTCGATGATCAAAAGGTCGGCGTATTTACCGGTTTCGAGACTTCCCGTTTTGTCGGAAACCTTGAGAACTTCTGCAGTCTTGAGAGTATGGAGTCGGAGCAGGTCAATCGCTTGCAGACCTTGTGAGTGTTCCTGTCGTATGCGGGTGGCGTAGAGTCCTATACGCATATTTTCAAAAGGGTCGGAAATATCTGCGCTGGCTTGCCCATCGACTCCCATGCCCACGCTGATACCTTTTTCGAGGTAGCGAGGGATGTCGGCGAGGCCGGAACCCAGGCGCCCGTTTGACAGGGGATTCCAGATCATGGACGCCTGTGCATGGGCGGTAGTTTGAAGCATGGTTTCTTCGGTATGAATGAAGTGAGCGAAGGACATGCCCGGGTATAGGGCTCCGGATTCCACGAAGAAGGGAAATTGCTTTCTTTCTTCCACTTGTCTTGAAGATTGCTCCAGATAGTGGATCTGAGTCGTGAGGCCGAGTTCTTTGGCGAGTGAGATTTCTTCTGGAAACTTCTCTGGTTTACGTTGGTAGCCTCTGGCGTTGATGGAAAAGCCAAGTACGTTTTCTTGTCCCTTCGATACATCGATGAGTTCGACGAGTCGGTCCTTGGACACCTCAGTATCTCGGTTCAAATCTAGGGTGAATGCAAAAATGAAATTTTGTCCGGAGTCGACCCCCGCGTAGTACTGCTCCAGGTACTGTGCATAATTATCTCCCAACCAGTGGGAATGATTGTAAGTGGTAGTAACTCCATGCATGAGTTGATCGATGGCGCCATGGAGGGTGAATGCATAAAAGTCTCCTATATTGAAGTGTTGCCCATAGGTGAAGTGCAGGGCTTCAAGCCAAGGCCAGAGCTCGCCATCGGTGGCTATTCCACGGAAGGCGCTTTGCCAGAGGTGACTGTGTCCGGATAGGAAACCTGGCATAACAATCTTACCGCTGGCATCGACTTTCTTCGTATCGTAACCGATGAGTGCGGTGGAGATGGACCCTTCAGAGATGTCTGAGATAAGTCCCTCGTCGTCAATCAGGATGTCGCCTACGAATGCAGTGTCTTGTCCCTCTGCAAGCGTGAGTATCGTTGCGTTGGTAATCAAGGTCTTGGTGAAAGACTGATTTGTAACGCAGAGTAAAGTAATGAGAGTAAGTCGAAGGGCGGGAAATGATTTAGGCATATTCGAGTAGGAGCACAGGATATACCATGCTCCCTCGAATCTTTAAAGATTACGGATCGTTTATTTTCCGCGATACTTCCAAGCTAAAAGCTAATCTTTGTTGATATTGGCCTTCGGAATTTCACTGCCTTGGAGTCTTCCGCTGACGATCCATTTGTTGAGTGGAGTGGTGGAAGCACCGGAAGTGAAATACTTGAAGGTATTGTAGAAGAGGAAATACTTGTCTCCTACAGGTTCCGCGGTGGTGGCTTGGAATTGTTCCCATTCGTAAAAGTAGGTCGTTTTGGTTCCGGTTAACGTAATGGTTCCACTCAAGCTTACGTTGGCGTCATCGTATTGCGTCTCACTGGTCTCTTCGGACCGTTTTACTTTGTCGGAGTTGATGACCATGCGTTCGATTTTTCCGACGTAGTCATAACCAGCCAAGGTTTCTCGCGCGATCTTGGTGAGTGTGGAGTCTTTGGTGGCTGCTTTCGGCATTCGAACCAGTTCTCGGGCTTTCAAGTAGTTGGCTTCGTAGCGTTCGATGGATGTTTGGACTTTATTAACCTGCTCTACGCGAGTGTTGTAGTTGTCGTGTTTCAGGCTTTTGGCATAGCTGGCGGCCTCTTTCGCGGTGGTTAAAAACCCATTGAGCATGGCGCGTACTTCATCGGCGCGCCCTTCGGAAAGAAAATGGTTGGATTGATCGTTTGAGTCGCTCGGATCATAGGCGTCGATGTAGCCCAGAGTGTTCTGGAAAGCTCCCACTTTGGCCTCTAGATTTCTTGTAAAGGTTTCCAGGGTCTGATCGATAGAGTTCACGAGATCAATCAGGGCGCGTTCGAGTCGGTCAACATCTTGCACGTCGTAGGTGCCTCCTTGCTCAACCGTCAGACGGCTATCTGGAAGGTAGGCGCGCTGTTTGATCGGTGGAAGTGGCTCATAAACTTTAGCTGCCGTCTGTCTGGTGTTTGCCAGTTGAACCAGCCATTGATTGAGTTGTCCATCTACATAGGGTTCCTCTGGGGTTGTAGGTTGTTTGAGTTGCCTGATTTGTTGGTTGATCTCTTTTAGGCGAGCCTGGACGTCGCCGAGTTCGGCAAGCTCTTTAGCTGCGTGGTCTTTCCCGAATGCGATCATGTTGCGATACTCTGCCAATTTTTGAGCGGCGGCTATGACGTCGGGGTCATTTTTAAACTCAGCATAGGCATCGATGCTTTCTTGAAACGTGGCTGCACGCTGTTCCCGCTCGTTGACGTAGTTGTTGTCTTGAAAGGGTTTAACGCCTGCTTGATCCATCGACTGCATGGTGCTTTCGATGTCGCGTGCTATCTTTTTAATACGCACCCGGTACTGGGAAATCATTTGTTTGGGAGCGCTGCTTTGAGAGGAGTTGCTCACCGTTGGTCTTGCAGTTGTCGGGGACCTGGGGGTAGGGGCCGGGCTGCTGGCCGTTCCTGGTGAAAGAAGCTGCTTCATGTGTGAGACCAATTTGTTGAAACGGGCGTCAGCTTCTTTCCAGGAGGCATGTCCCTTGTTGGGAGAACTATCAAGACGCTGTCTTGTGAGGTTGAGGAGTTTCAACGAGCGATTGACGCTTGAGGCGTTCGCTGAAGTGACGCTGCCAAATTGCTTCTCGTATTTTTCGATATCAATGAGGGCACCCTTGATATTGTTATCAGCAGGATCGACTCCCAGAAGCACAGCGGTTCCGGAAAAAGTGAGAAGCATTAAAAGAGATAAAAGAGCTTTCATGATAGCTTTGCGGTTGGATGGTGCGTTTCTGGTAATACGTTAAGAAACAAATTGTTGATTGTTCAATCCCTGTTTCAAAAGAGCTTAGATTAGACCAAAGACTGTCTTTCTGGTCGGGTTCGGTGGTAAAGTATATAGACCATAACGATTGATACGAGAATCATACCGCCACCGATCAGACAAGTTGTTTTAGAGCCATAGGTCGCGAGTAAAAAGAACCCAAGGAAGGGCGCAGCGAATCCACGAATCCCTGTGGTAAAGGTGTGCACGCTCATGTAAGCTGCGGTGCGATCCTGCGTGGCGAACTTGGTTACCCACAAATTCCAGGAAAGATTTCCTCCCCCCATCGCCATACCGAGCAATATTGCGGAAAAGCTGAGCAACCAGATGTTATTCGTGGTGAAGAATATCACGATAGAGATCATTTGCATGGTGTTTAAGATCATTCTGAGTGGCATAAAATCCATACTGTCGAAAAGGCGTCCCCAGAATTTTGCTGATAAAAATCGAAAGATCGATGGGAGGCCGAGCGTTAACCATGCAACCATTAAGGTATTGGCCATGATTCCATACTCGGGTTTGATGAGATACTCAAAGCGGAGTGGCATTATCATAAGATTTCCTAGACCCAGAAACATCCAACTGAGGAGCATCACGCCAAACCGTAGGTCTGTGAAAGCGTAGCTTAAATTCCGTAGCGGGTTTTGAGATGACTTCTGATGAATTTCGGTTGATGGCATTCGTCCTATGGCGAAACCACATACAGCGGTTGCGATGCTGATTCCAATCAGAACGGTCGAGTAGTAATTCGAGTCCAAGTCAAGTAAGTGACCGAAGAAAAGACTGAACACTAACGTCGAAGCGACGGAGAACATGAAACTCGTGGAAAGGTAACGTCCCCGTTTATTGGATGGGTAATTACTCACATAAATATGTGCCATCATGGGGATTGATTGGGTCCCTAAAAAAGCTGCGATTAATAACGGTATGATGAAGGCGTTCAGGCTTTGTGCGAAAGCCGCTACCGAGATACTGATAGCGGATCCGAATAGCAGGAGACTTGCAACCTTGCTGGCTCGTTTATGTAACACTGCGATGAGACCAAGCGTGATCGGGGTAAAGAGAAGGCCTACGGGGTGAGCAGCAGCGATCAGACTTTTTTGGAAATATGGTGCATTAAAAACGTCAATGGCGATGACTAGAGCCAGTCCCATATGGCCTGTTTCCTGTATGCCTTGGGCTGCACCCCGGATTTTATCCCAGAAATAGGTTTGATTTACGATTTCTGTCCGGGATTCCATCAATAGAAATAACGCTAACTCTCAATGGATCCTTGGCTATATCAAATCGGCCAAGGGCGATTAATCGGCTGTGGCTTACCGGCTCCAATCGAGCATGCGCTTAATCGGGATAAAGGCTTTTTGGCGAATGTCTTCGGTCATCTCGATGGCGGGTGAGAGGTTCAAAAGAGCATCGCGCACTTTCTCTATGGTATTCATCTTCATGAAGCGACAGTCATTACAGGCACAGTTATCGGTGGGCCCTGCGATAAACCTTTTTCCGGGGATTTCGCGGCAGAGCCGGTTGAGCATGCCGGTTTCGGTTACGACGATGATATCCTCCGATGGGTGGTTCCTGCAAAATCCCAGCATCTTTTCTGTACTGCATACTTCGTCGGCCATATCCCGCACGGTTTCGACACATTCCGGGTGAGCGACTATCGGTGCACCTGGGAATTTGGTCTTAAGTTTCTCCAGAGACTGAACAGTGAAAAGTACGTGGGCATAACAACTGCCTGGCCATAGCTTCAGTTTGCGGCCAGTTTGCTTGGATACCCATTGTCCCAGGTTTTGATCGGGTACGAACAGTATATCCTTATCCTCAGGGATTTGTGCTACGATCTTTGCGGCATTGCCACTCGTGCAAATGACGTCGCTCAACGCTTTAACCCCGGCCGAGCAATTGATGTAAGCGACGACATAGGTGTCGGGATTGGCTGCTTTGTAGGCGGCCAGCTTTTCGGCCGGGCAGGAATCGGATAATGAACAACCAGCTTCGAGGTCGGGCAGTATGACCGTTTTATTCGGGTTTACGATTTTGGCTGTTTCCGCCATAAAGTGGACGCCACAAAAGAGGATCACATCTGCATCCGCTTCCGCGGCTTTATAAGATAGGCCGAGGGAGTCTCCCACATAGTCGGCGATTCTCTGAATTGAATCTACTTGGTAATTGTGGGCAAGGATGACGGCGTTCCGCTCCTTTTTGAGTCGGAGGATCTCCTCTTGTATCGGAGTTAGGGGAGCTTCTTGGAAATCTTTAGAAGATATAACCAAGGGTTCGTAATCAAGCACATCAGGCATGGGTGTATCGGCGAAATTAGTGAATGCACAACAAGCTACGTATAGGCTGCTACTACTGCAATCCTGCTTTTGCGAAAGTAGCAGTTTAGAGCGAGGCCTTGATCTGTTTCAACAGTCGTTGGAATGCCGGGTGGTTCCGCAATCCTTCGAGGTCTGGATCTTCCAGCATCCATTGAATATCTTTATATCCCAGATCTACTGCACGGGCCAATGCTTCCAACGCATCCTTAAATCGTCTTTTCAAGGCGAGGCTGCAACCCAGATTGTAGTGAACGACTGGGCTCTCCGGGCGGAGACGGACCAGTTTCCGGTCCATTTTTAATCCGTCCTCAATTCGACCTGCGTTGGTATAAAGTCCACCGAGTAATTCAATGACTTCTGCGAATTGGGGCTCTTTCTTTAAAATGCTCTCGTAGAATGAGATCTCAAAGATGTGCTGATCGCTCATGGGATGAATTTACCGACGATTTTCGCAGATACCTGCGTTTTTCAGACGTTCACAACTGGCTGATACCTGCAGTCTTTGATTCGTGACAGCCAATCCAAGTTTCTTCGCGACGGATTGACCGTACCACTCTAGAAAAGGGGCGTCGGTTTCAAAAATTTTGTCGCAATCAGTGCAGATGACCTGTGCCTGAGTCGGTTCTTCACCCCGAGGTGTGTAGTAAAACTTGTAGTCTTTACCGATGTCGACTTCCCGAACGAGACCGCTTTCAGTGAGAATTGGCAGCGTTCGATAGACGGTAGCACGACTAACCGTATGGTCTATTTTACGGGCTCTATCGAGCAGGTCTTCGGCGGTAAAATGGTCTTTCGAGTGAAAGGCTGCATCAAAAATTGCCAATCTTTGGTTAGTTACACGTAGTCCTTTGTCCGCTAGATGAGCTCTGAAGTTTTCCTTGCTAGTATGTATATCGACGGTAGCCATGGGGCGAATGGGAAATTCCCTAGACTATTGAATTGAAGGTAGCAAAGTGGTGTTCGTCAATGATTGATCTGTTATCAAAAATCAAGGAAAGGCGGGGACGATGTCCGCTAAATTAGCCCGCGTATTGCCTATCAGTGGTTTTGATAAACTCCTTGATTACAGGATTCCTCCCACAATCGAAAAGAGTCTGAAACTGGGTTGTCTGGTTCGTATACCGATCCGTAATCGGCAAGAACTGGGGGTTGTATTGGAGTTTCCAGCAAAAGGTCAGTTTCCTCCGGAGCGATTGAAGCAAATCACGCAACTGGTTATGGAGCATCCCACGCTGACGAAGGACACCACCGAATTGATGCATTGGATGCATGATTACTATGGAGCTGGCTACGAGTCTATTTTGGAGACTTTCATTCCCGCTGCGGTGCGCAAGGGTATGGGGCAGAAATTGGAAAAACAGGTACTTCTCAATGGACCGTTTTCAGCAGAAGCATTTGAAGAGCTCAATAAGCGAGCCCGAAAGCAGGCTTTGGCTTACCAGTTTTTGAGAGATCAGATTAAACCCTTGAAAAAGAGTCTTGTTGTGAAACGACTGAGAACCTCCGCTTCCGTTATTGATGGGTTAATCGAGAAAGGGCTGGTAAAAGAAGTTTCCGAGGTCATCGAGCGGACCGCCTATGATGACGAGTTGTCAGATGGCGAGGAAGTGGGAGACCAGGTGTTTGATTTGACTGAGGAACAGGCTCGGTGTGTGGCATCGATTGAGAAGAGTGTTGCGGCGAAAAAGTTCCAGGTTCACTTGCTGCATGGTGTAACAGGTTCGGGGAAAACTGAAGTGTATCTTCGAACGATCGATTCAGTTATTCGCCAGGGAAAGACAGTGATCTTTCTGGTTCCAGAAGTGGCCTTGACACCTCAGACGGTCGGCCGGCTTCGTGGACGTTTTAACCGATTCGATTTCAAGACCGTGGTATGGCATAGCCACCTGAGCAGTGGGGAACGCCTGGATGCTTGGACCAGTTTGGCATCCGGTGAGGCAAAAGTTGTAGTGGGGGCCCGGTCGGCGTTATTCGCGCCATTGAACAACGTGGGTCTGATTATCGTCGATGAGGAACACGAGCCCGCCTACAAGCAAGAAGAGACGCCTCGGTATCACGCACGCGACGTAGCTGTTTTTCGTTCGAAAATCTGTAAAGCCGTATGTGTATTGGGATCTGCGACTCCGTCACTTGAGTCGCTTTATAATGTATCCACAAATAAATACATCTCTGATCGTCTGTTCAAGCGCGTCGATAATAGGCAGATGCCTACGGTCCACGTGGTGGACATGCGTCAGGAGTTTATCAGTCAGAAAGGTGCAGTTACTCTGTCTCGCATGTTGGTAAACGCATTGCGGGATCGACTCGAGAAAAAGGAGCAATCGATACTCTTTATTAATCGGCGAGGGTATTCGCGTAGTATGATTTGTCCGGAGTGCGGCTGGGTGGCTATGTGTAAGCACTGTTCGATCCCTATGACCTTTCACCGTAAGGTGGCAAAACTAGTTTGTCATCTCTGTGGTGTTGATGAAGAGGCGCATCATCGTTGTCCCGAATGTCATTCCTCCAAAATAAAGTGGCAGGGAGCTGGAACGCAGAAAGTTGAGGAGGTGGTGAAGCAAGTTTTACCGCATGCAACCATCGTGCGAATCGATGCGGATACGATGCAGAAGAAAAACCTCTTTCGGAAAATACTTGGTGATTTTCGCAAAGGTAAGATCGATATATTGGTGGGAACTCAGATGATCGCAAAAGGATTGGATTTCCCGAATGTGACCTTGGTCGGATTGATCGATGCAGATATATCGATGCATGTACCCGATTTTCGGGCACACGAACGCACGTTTCAATTATTGGTCCAAGTTGCTGGACGGGCCGGACGGGGAGATCTATCCGGTGAGGTGTTGGTTCAGTCATTCACCCCGAGTGCGGGCCCCATTCAATATGCCCGCCGCGAAGACTTTGACGGATTCCTGGAGGAAGAACTTCTTACACGAAAAGAACATCAGTACCCGCCTTATCGAAATTTGATCCATCACTTGTTTCGAGGGATTAATCCGGAGAAAGTAGAGTTCTACGCGGAGCAGTGGGTCAAGCATCTGGAAAAATCAAATCTGAATTGGCTTGAAATTCGTGGTCCGGTGCCGGCACCGATAGAAAAAATCAAAGACTACTACCGTTACCAGATTTGGTATTTTACGAAGAATGTGTCGAAGACGATGCCGGCTTTATTGAAACTTCGCGAAGCGTTTCCCATGGCCGAAGATGTTATCGACGTATTCGATGTGAATCCCGTCAACTTGGTCTAACCCTCAGATTACCGGATCGTGCTCCAACTGATGATCCATGCTTAAAGCAGGTTGATCCACATGGCATTTTCCTACGATTTTTGCGGGTACTCCAGCGGCTGAACAGTGATTCGGGACGTCCTGAAGCACGACGCTTCCAGCGCCAATTTTGGCTCCGATGCCGATCTTTACGTTGCCGAGAATCTTTGCCCCCGCGCCGATTAGCACACCCGCGCCGACTTTAGGATGGCGGTCGCCTCTTTCTTTGCCGGTGCCACCCAGAGTCACATCGTGCAAGATCGAAACATTGTCACCTACAACTGCGGTTTCACCTATGACCAGGCAAGTAGCATGGTCTATCAGAATCCCTTTCCCAATGAGGGCGGCGGGATGAATATCGACGCTGAATTGTTCGGATATCATGCTTTGCAAATAAAGGGCCAGGCAGGTTCGGTTGGATATCCAGAGATGGTGCGCAAACCTGTAAGCTGTAAGGGAATGAAATCCTTTGAAATAGAGGAAGGGTGCGAGAACTCCATTGGAGGCAGGGTCCCGTTCAGAAATAGCCTTGAGGTCAGTTCGAATCGCGCGCTGAAAACCTATATCGTCTTTCGCGATCTGAAGAAATAAGTCAAAGAGGGTAATCGAGGGAATGTTTTGGCAGTGGAGCTTTTGTGCCAAGTGAAAGCTAATCGCCCGTTCAAGCGAAGCCTGGCTTAAAATAACTTCTTCGAGAAAGCTGGAAAGAAGCTTTTCACTGGCGGCTGTCTTCTCTGCTTCCTGACGAAGTTGGTCCCAAATTGGATCTCCATGTGACATGATGGAGGGATAAAAGAATCAAGCCTCAGAAAACGCAAGCGGGTAAATACAGCTCCAATTTTTCCCAGTGATAGGGGGGGTATGAGTGAGTCTGTTTCGACACTCAGTCAAAATTGGATCACGGTGAGGGGCAATGCTGAGATTCGTCGATATGGATGGTACCCATTAGATAGAGTATCGCTTTCCCGGTTATCTTCACTCGATTCTCGATTACCTCACAGGTTAGATGTCCCATGCGTTTCGAACACTGAATCGCGCTTAGTTTGGTCTTTTTAAGTTTGTTTGCCCAGTAGGGGGCGGTTGCGCAGTGTGCGGAACCAGTCACAGGATCTTCATCGATACCTGATTGAGGTGCAAAGAAGCGGGAAACGAAATCACATGCGTTTCCTCTGGCGGTCACAATAATCCCACGTACGGGAAGCGTTGCCATCTGTTGGAGGTCTGGCTGGAGAGCGAGTAGGGTTTCTTCACTGTCCAGGACGGCCATGTAGTCGTCACCTCGGTAGCATTCTATGGGGTGAGCGCCCAGACTTTCCCAAAGTGCTTGGGGTGTCGAGCAGGGGACCATTTCTGCAATAGGGAAATCCATGGTCAATGCTCCGTCTGGTTCTTTCTCCACGGCAAGGCGACCGCTCAGGGAGTGAAAAGTAATGGAGGGTGTCGGCACCTTTAGAATTTCAAACAAGACGTAGGCGCTGGCGAGAGTGGCATGTCCGCATAGTTTAACCTCCATGAAAGGCGTAAACCAGCGGATATGAAACGCATCGCCGTCTTCTACGAAAAACACGGTCTCTGACAGGTTGTTTTCGGCGGCGATCGACTGCATCAAGGTTTTCGGAAGCCATGAATCCAGTGGACAGACAGCCGCTGGATTTCCGCTGAATAGCTGGTCAGTGAACGCATCCACCTGGTAGATATCAATTTTCATATTGAGAGCTTTTGACGAGTAACCCGTATCTTTTGAGTGATCTGAATCTATTTTGGATAGGTAGAGTGAGGGCAATTGTAAAAAGCGATTAAGCGCACTTAAGGGCGGTTCTGCATAAACCCCTGTGATGCTCGTATTATCAAATGATCGGCAGTAAAAGAACGTTAAAACGGGAGAGTTTAGTCGCATTCACATTACTTCCGAAGCCTGCGGAATAGATTTCGGAGTTATAGTATCTTTCGATCACGAACTAACGAAACCTTCTTTCAAACAGGTTTGAACACCATTTAGGAATGACTTATTTATCTTACCGCAAAGCTAAGGAACTCGCTTTCAACGCGTTGAAGCTCGCCTCGGTTGCTTTACTCTCAACGTGTATTTTAAACGCGGAGACCTTGTCGCTCAATGGCACCGGGGATTTCGATACTCAGTTCACTCGCAAAGCGGGGACAGGAGAGAATCGTTTCGATGAAGTTTCAGGAATCGGTATATCGGGTAGCCGAGCGATTCGTAGATCAGCTTCGGGCTCTGAGACGGTTTCTTATATTTCGAATAATCCGATTGGAGGCCTTTCGAATTCGGCACAGTTTTCAGTGCGCTTCAAGTATGCCACAAACCTGACTGGTTCAGGGGGGATTCCTTTGTTTTTCGGTATCACTACTAATGCGAACTACAATGGTAACGAATCTGGGAGTAGTGCCGATGATTTCCTTGGAGTCGAGTTGAACCAACGTATAACGGGTTCAAATGAATCGAAACTCACTGTTTTTAATGGAGTCAATGGTAACCGAACTGAACAAGCAGATTCAGGTTTTGAAAACCTCACACCGGGTTGGTACGAAATTGAAGTATCTTTCGAAAAATTAGGCGCTGCCTTCGATCTTTCGATTGCTATGCACGGACTCTCTGAAGACGGAGCTAATCGAACCTCGGAAGACCTTGTGACTGCCGCTGTATCCAGTTTGGACAATCCAGATCTTTTGAATTCGGGTAACTTGCACTTCTATCTGGGAGGATCGGATACCTTGCAAAGAGGAGTCGAAGTTATAGACGAAATTATTTACACAGGTACGGGTTCTTCAACACTGACTGCTCCAAGCGGATTGGTCGCATCGGTTGTGTCCAATAGTCAAATAAATCTCTCGTGGATTGATAATGCAAAAGGTGAAAGCAATTATCGTGTAGAGCGCAGAATCGGTTCCGGAGCTTGGAGTGAAGTCGCGGTGTTGCCAGCAAACTCCGTGTCGTTCTCGAACACGGGACTGTCGGGTGAAACAACCTACACTTATCGTGT
This sequence comes from uncultured Opitutaceae bacterium, assembly GCA_964352065.1. Classification (GTDB taxonomy): domain Bacteria; phylum Verrucomicrobiota; class Verrucomicrobiia; order Opitutales; family UBA2995; genus UBA2995. The sequence continues at coordinate 27,427 of CAYGQM010000048.1, read as the reverse complement.
CTTTGCTACGACTAGCGAAATAACCTCGAATGCCAGTAATGAGTTTTCCGCTACAACGGGCATACCTGTTCCGAATATCCCGGTTAACCTGGTGGCGTCTGCTTATTCTATGACACGGGTTGATCTCAGTTGGACGGATACGGCAAACAACGAAACATGGTTTAGAATCGAAAGAAGAGTTGCCGGTGGCCCTTGGGAAGATCTCGAAGACATCGTCGGAAATCTGGAATCGTACTCTGATACCGGTTTGACTGCCAATACCTCCTATGCCTACAGGATTCGTTCTGGAAATGCGGCTGGACTTTCATCACCCAGTAACGAAGCTCTGACGACGACACCGAATGTGCCGGTTCCATCTGCTCCCTCCAATTTGCGTTTGACCAGTCTCAGTGTAACGCAAGTTTCTCTTGCTTGGAATGATAATGCAAATGATGAACAAGGGTTTCGAGTCGAAAGAAAGTCTGGGAGTGGAGAATATGAGCAAATTTCTGAACTGCCTGCGGGTTCAACGTCTTATAGTGATACAAGCGTGATGGAACTTGGCAATTACATGTATCGTGTTTATGCATACAACGCCAATGGTTCATCAGCATTTACCCCTCCAGTTAGTGTCGATTTACCTTTTCTTTCGCCCAATAGTCTGACTGCTGAAGCAGTTTCTCAGACTCAGGTAGATTTGACATGGAACGATAACTCTGCGGTCGAAACAGGCTATCGTATCGAACGAAAAACCGCGACTAGCCCTTATATAACGCTGGTAAATGTTGGAAATGATATCGACTCGTTTTCAGATCGCACTGCTAGGGCCTCGATATCCTATACCTATCGAGTCGTTGGAATTAGTTTTTTCGAGTTTTCTGAGTATACGAACGAAGCAACGGCTATAACGCCGGATCAAGTGCCTTCTGCGGCGCCGAGCGACCTCGCCATAGATAACCAAGCTTTTGATCACGTTGTTCTGAGTTGGATCGATAATAGTAGCGATGAACAAGGGTTTATAATACAAAGGAAAACTGGAACCGGTGGATACGAGAACCTTGAAGTTTTAGAGCCCGGAACGACGCTCTTTGTGGATAGTCAAGTCGGGGAAATGGGTAATTATACATACCGGTTAGTCAGTTACAATGAAGCTGGGGAATCGGCGCCCTCAAATGAAGTGAATGTCCAAATCGGGATTATTCCACCATCTGATCTGGTTGCTTTGGTCATTTCAAGTTCGCAGGTTGACCTGAGTTGGACGGACAATTCGGCATCCGAAACTGGATATAGAATAGAACGGAGGATAGGCCAAGGGGGATTTGAGACACTGACGACCTTGGGTGCTGGAGTCGAAGAGTACGTAGACTTAGATGTGATTCCATTATCCAGTTACTCCTACAGAGTTGTCGCTGTAAATGGAACTGCCAGCTCAGTCGCCTCAAACGAAAGAAGTGTGAATACACCGAATGTAGCGACGCCGGGTGCTGCAAGTGATTTAGTGGTTTCAGTGATAGACGACTCTTTCATAAGCCTCGAATGGACAGATAATTCGATCACTGAATCTGGCTTCCGTGTCGAAAGGAGTGTGGGAGGTAGTGAGTGGGATGTGCTTGCAGTGGTTCCTTCAAACACTACGGAGTTTCAAGACAATCGTATAATAGAGCTGAATACATATCAGTATCGTATCGTTTCATACAATGATGGTGGTGATTCCACGGCAAGTAATGAAGCTTCTGCATTGTTTGATTTCATTCATCCCACCGAATTAGCGGTTTTTCCAAGCGGTGACGCCCGGATTGATCTTACCTGGAAAGATAACTCTACGGTAGAATCAGGCTATAGAATTGAGAGGAAACCTGAAGGAGGGGTATTTGAAGCGTTGTCTGTGATTCCTCAAAATTCAACGTCATTTGTAGATCTTGGAGTTACGTTAGGAAATACCTATACTTATCGCGTGATTGGTCTCTACGACGGTGGAGAATCTGATCCGACTAATGAGGCGTCAGGTCAAATAACATCAGATACTACAACGCCCAATGTTCCAACAGGTCTCGCAGCGATCGCCTCGGGCTTCAGTCAAATAAACCTTACTTGGGTTGATACGTCTGATAATGAGACCGGTTTCCGGATTGAACGGAAGATGGGTGTTGATGGAGAGTATGTGTTTATCGGAAATGCTTCTGCAGATTCTACTTTTTTCTCTGACGAGGATTTAGAGTCTAATACAACCTATTTTTATCGGCTAGCATCTTTCATTTCTGGAGCGCTGGCTTCAGATAATTCGGAAGAATCCTCAGCTACTACCCTGAGCGTCCCGGTTCCGGACGCCCCGACTGAGCTGGCCATTGTTGCTGAAAATTCAACCCAGATAAGTCTCAGCTGGAACGATGAATCAGAGGCCGAAACAGGCTACATCATACAAAGACGTATTGGGGTGGGTGGCGAATTCCTTGAGATTGCATCACTGGGTAGTGATATTACAACGTATGCAGATAGCAGTATACTTGAACTCGAAGACTACGCTTATCGGGTGTTTGCCTTCAATGAAGGAGGAAGTTCTTCCACAAGTAACGAAGTACAAGCATCCGTCTTATTAGCTGCGCCTAAAAATGTTACTGCTCAAGCGGTTAGTTCCAGTTCTGTTAGAATAGGCTGGGAGGATAACTCGCGGGTAGAATCGGGATTCCGAATTGAACGTATAGACAGGGATGGTAATCAGATTGTGGTAGCATTTCTTCCTGAAAATACAGAAGAATACTTCGATGGTTCTGTGAAGCCCAATGAAACTTATACTTACAGGCTCGTGACCGTGAAGAATGCATCCCAATCCCTGTTTGGTAATTTGGTCAATGTGAGTGTTCCTAATATTTCCGCTCCAGCTGCTCCAACCGGATTGCAGGTTAGTCTGGTTAATGATTCATCTGTTTCAGTTAGTTGGAATGACAATTCCGACAACGAGGACGGATTCCGCGTTCTTCGGAAAGAAGGAGATAACGGAGTTTGGGTGGAACTTGTGGAGGTTAGTCCGAACGTTAATTTATATGTTGATACCAATATCGTTTCGGGAGTCTCCTATTCCTACCGTGTAGCTGCCTTCAATGAAGGTGGTGAAGAAAGCCCGGCCGAAAAGAGCTTCAAAAGCCCGGTTCCAGGTCGATTGATAAACATCTCAACTCGAGGTCTCGTCGAAACGGGGGACAATGTAATGATTGGAAGTTTTATCATTCAAGGTAACGGTCCAAAAACGGTGTTGATCCGAGGAATTGGACCGAGTATCGCTTCCTCGATCAATGCCTCTATTCTTCAGGATCCTGAGATTACGCTGGTAAGTGGTTCAGACTTGAATCGTCCGATCGCTTACAACGACGATTGGAAAGATACCGATCAACAGAGAATTATCGACGTAGGGCTTCCGCCAACATCGGATCTGGAATCGGCCATGGTCGTTCAGTTACAACCGGGAGCCTACTCAGCTATTTTGAGTGGTGTAGGTTATACCTCTGGGTTTGGTCTTATAGAAGTCTACGAAGTCGATTTCAAAAACAATGTGAGAATGATCAATATCTCCACACGAAGTTTTGTCGAAGAAGGTGATAGAAGAATGATCGGTGGATTTGTAATTCGAGGAGATTCTCCCGTACGTGTATTCATCAAGGCGAGTGGACTTAGCTTGCCTCCGTCGATTGAAAATCGCCTCGAAGACCCGGCTTTGGAACTCTATGCCGGACAAGAACGAATTGATACGAACGATAATTGGCAAACAAGCGATCGTATTCTTGAGATCTTGGATACTGGAATACAACCGACAAATGAAAATGAAGCTGCCATTGTTGCTACCCTCGATCCGGGGTCCTATACCGCTATCTTAGGGGGAGCGAATAATACAAGTGGCTATAGCCTTCTTGAGATTTACTACTATCCGGAATAAAGTTGCTGCAATATTAGTTTTGGAAAGGCGCTCTTTTTCAGGGGGCGTCTTTCCTGTTTTACGAACCAGTTTTTCAATTTAGTTTCGAATTAAATTGGATCGCAGGAAAGGTAATCGTTTACTACCAGTAAGAGTAAATCGACGCATGTTATCAATATCAGGAAAGTTTTTTTGGGGTGGTGTTTCGCTAGCCGGTTTGGTGATCGGTGGCGTGCTTGGTTTTGCGTTTCTCAAGACTGGATTGACGATCGAAGCACTGCTTACTGAAAATAAGGAACTCAAACGAGCCATCGAGAACCTGACGACCGAAGAACAAATCGGTTACGCCAAGGTTATTTCCCAAAGTGAAATCAACGGGAAGCGATTTACGACTCTCAAGTTTGCGGAAACATCCCGGGAGGATCCGTTGGAAATAGTTTTCGAAAGCGAGTTTACGATGGAAGGCGATGTGGTTCATTTCGATGCACTGATTGTGAAGTTCTCGGATGAGTTTGTTCAAGACGGGAAGGGACGTTCTCTTTATTTGTGGCGACGGGTGTATGGCGAGTATATGCCGCCGTCTGAGGGCTTCCCCATCGAAGTTCATGGTCGGGAACCCGAACGTTACAGAGGATTGCTTTCGGCTCTTCCTATCAAACATCGGGAGCTTTTCTGGTCAGAGATCTGGGATCTTGCCCATGATAAAAGCGCCCTCAAAAAATACGGAATCACGGCCGTATTCGGCAACGCGGTATATACTCAGTTGAGACCTGGACTGATCTATGTGTTTAAGATCAGTGCGACGGGGCAGGTATATCCTGAGATAATTCCTGATCTGTGATTCTAGCGAATGTAGGGTATCGTTAGAGGCCCTTCGGGTAACACCGCTATTTTGAGTGAACGTCCGAGTTTGTCCGATTCGTTCTCGATAGTTTTTCGAATATTCTTGGTGGACGTCATGTGGGCTTTGATAACGTCTTCCTCAGCCAGTAAACTGTAGAGAGCTACTCGCGCTTTGCGCAGTATAATCGCAAATAGTTGAACCTGCCACTGATCGAGTTGCTCGAATCCGGGTGAGTAGATTCTATCGAGCATTGATTGGGCGGAATCGTGGTCGAATAGAAAACGCTTAAAATTTCCGTGTTCTGGAAATCCATCGTTGCACTTGGCCGCAGAGACGATGAGGCCGCCGTCTCTGACAATCTGCGATGCTGCAGACATACCTTTTACTGCTTGGTAGAGGTTTTGGTCGAGTGGGTAGCCGCTATTGGAGGTAACCACGATGTCGTAGGCCTCTTCACAGGGAACCATGGCCGTTTGTTTACAGAATTCGCAGCCTGCTTCGTGGGCTTCGATGGGATCGCCCAAAAAAAATCCGGTAATCTCTTTCTTATTGTTTAGAGTAACGTTGATCAAAAAGTCGACGGGGGCGAGGGAACCGCCAGCACGGATGTGTTCCTGCGTCGGATTCTGACAAAGGTTGCCCCAGGTGCTACCGGGGTGACCAATATTTTCAGCGCTATGATATTTCATGATGCTTTGGACACCGGTGACACCAGGAAATGCAGCTTTATAACCGCCTGAAAATCCAGCCATGAAATGGGGTTCGATGAATCCCAGTAAGATACGACGGTCAGCTTCGATGTATTCGGTATTGAAGTACACTTCATAACCGAATTTGGAAAGGCCTGCGGTGGAGAGGGTTTCTGGATCAAAGCCTGTATGGTTAATACAGCGATATTCTCGAAATATTTTTTCACCGACCATGTAGATCCATTCTTCATCCGTATTCGGTCTGTGGGTGCCTGTTCCTGAAATGATTACATAGTTTCTCGAAGGTACATGCGGGAGTGCTTCGAAAAGCCAAGTGAGCAGTCGTTCGTTAGGCAATGCTCGAGTGATGTCGGGAATAACTACTGCGACTGTTTCACCAGCCTTGATCGTTTCGGCTAATGGAAGGCTGTCTATCGGACTGGCGATATTTTCGAGAAAAGAAGCCGATTCGTCTTTGAGGCCAGGCAGTAATTTCGGGGAAATAACTGTGGCGTCAAGTCCAGTTATATCGAGATCCAAGCCGGTTTGGCCAAAGTTTAGATTAACGTGCATAGCCTGAGGATTCCTAAGCTGCTGAATCGCTAACCACAAGATCAGACAGTGTTGGCTGAACCTTGGGGGTATCGACCGGAGAGTTTTTCGGTCACCATAGATGATACAGATCATAAATGGTGGTGGGAGGCGGATTCGAACCACCGAAGGGTTGCCCCAGCAGATTTACAGTCTGCCCCCGTTGGCCACTTGGGTATCCCACCAATTTGGTAAAGAGGGGTAAACTGGTTAGTGACCTAGCCTTTGCCAAGTCATTTTTTGAGGAAATTGGAAATATAAATATCAAGGAGGTGAAGACGCTTCCGGTGAGTGACATTACAGGATGCCGGAGTCTTTGAAGCTGTAAAACCCGACTTTCCTTGGATCTCGGTCAGGATGGCCGACAACCACATGGTCCAAGAGATCGATATCCAATATCTCCGCGGCCTCTCTGAGCCTCCTTGTAACTTGTATATCGGCTGTGCTGGGCGCTGGATCTCCGCTGGGATGATTGTGAAACACGATGATCGCCGATGAACCCAATCTAATCGCTTCTTTGAAAACTTCCCTCGGATGTACGAGGCTGCTACTAGCTGTCCCCACGGTTACCTCGATCTCTCTGAGAAGACGGTTTTTGCGATCCAAGCACAAAGTCCAAAATTTTTCAATCTCTAGACCTCGTGTTACCGGAATCGCAAACTCAAAGACTGATTCCGGGCTGTCCAGCAGGGGAGATTCACCGAGTTTACCACGAATAACGCGTCTCGCGAGTTCCATGACTGCAACCAGTTGAAGGGCTTTCACTGTGCCGATCCCTTGAATCTGAATGAAATCGGACTTACTCCAATTGATGAGTTGAGGCAGAGATCCTGCTTTGCTCAGGAGCAGCTCAGACAAGCTGATGACATCGAGTTTTGCAGTGCCGCTTCGTAGTAGCATCGCTAGGAGTTCAGTGTCTGTTAGCTTCGAGGGCCCATACTGTTCAAGTCGTTCCTGTGGGCGTTCATGGACAGCGAGTGATTTTAAGCGGGAGAGTCTGGGGTCGTGCATAACGGACTGAGGATAGCCCTTTTATGTAGCTTTAGAAGAGGACGGTAAAGAATGAACTTCTAGCTGAAGGAGCGCAAAAAAAAGCAACCTGGATAGGCTGCTTTCTTTTAAAGAGTGGGATTTGAGGCTCTTCTATAGGTAAAATTTGATGAACGCCCGTTTTCTTAGCGTTTCCAGCCATTTCTCGCGTTCTTCGCGTGCCAATTGACCGACCAGGATGCCCTCGATTTGTTCGCGAACCTCCGGAAGCGGTTGAACGCCAGCTTCCTTTCGGTCTTCGATCTTGAGAATAAATATATCGTTTTTCACTTGGATCGGCTCGCTATGCTCTCCCTTACCAAGAGAAAAAGCGACTCCACTAAGCTCGTCACGGATATCGGATCGGTTGATCCACCCCCAGTCTCCGCCTCGGTCCTTGCGAGTGTCTTGAGAATATTTTTTGGCGAGTTCTTCAAACTCCACATCGTTGTTCAACTCTTCAATAATCTTGTTGGCGGTTTGCATCAAGAGGTCGAGGTTTTCAGACGCATAGGGTGCCAATCGAATGAGCTTCAAATGAACCCGTTCCTCTTGGTAAAAGCGGTTTCGGTTTTCGTCGTAGTAGTTCTCGATCTTGGCAGGGCTTAATATCGAGCGGGAACGGCGTTGCTGGCTGAGCATGATCTGCACGATGACCTCTTCCTTGAGCTTGGTTCGATATTCCCGCATGCTCAGTCCCTGACTTTTAAGGTATTCCAGGAATTTAGACCGATCGTTATTGAACTCGTTAATTAAAACTTCATCAAAGCGGTTTTCTACGAAAGAACGGGGCATCTGGTAGCCTTTCGCTACGAACTTCTCGTTGAACTCTTTCATGATTAAAACCCGATCAATCAGGTTCATCAGCACGTCTTGCTGAAGCTCATCCAGCATGCTTTGAAATTCCTCGCTGTTTCTTGCTTTTCTTTGGAGCTGAGGCACCAGTGGGGCGAGGTCCTTGCGAAGTTCTTCGTGGGTAATAATAGTCGATTCTACGATCGCAGCAATACCGTTCTCAGTGGGCAGGGAATCAAATTCGGATTTCTGCGCGCGAAGGCCACCGAGTGCTAGGGCGGTGATAACTCCGGTTAGAATGATTGGACTTTTCATACGACTATTTGAATTTCTTTTGGAATTATCGGATTAGTAGAGCTTCCAATACAGTTCGTCAAGGATGGTTGCCATCGAGCTCGATGGGCTTAGACTCATGAGGTGAGGCTTTGTTCAGGCCTTTTTTCGAGTTACTGGCGATTGATGAATTGCAGGATTTCCTGTAATTTTCTAAATGGATCCGTGGAGACTAGTCGTGGGAATCGAGTTCCAATCATGAGGTAGTCGTCTCGTTTATGTCCAGCCAAGCGGCATTTGAGCTTGTTTCCTTCTGATTCGACAGAGTCGATACCTTTTTCTTCGGCGAGCGCGCGAATTTTTGAAACTTGAATGAGGGCTTTTACGGGTTTTGGTATTTTTCCGAAACGGTCCACCAGGGAAGTTTCCATTTCTTTCAGGTCCGAAATACTTTCCGCCATTGCCAATTGGCGATAAACCTCAATGCGCAGTCTTGTCTCATCCAGATAGCTGGGTGGGATACTGGCTTCCTGTATTTTGCCTTGGGTGGCTTCTATTTCCTCGTTTTTGATGGCTTGATAGCTGTCACGGGCGACAGATTTTGTTTCTCCGGTTGATTCACCAATGTAGATAAAGTCCAATCTCACATTGGCCCGAATCCGAAGGGCTGAAAGATCTCCTTTGAGGCGGGAGATACTCTGTTTCAATAGCTGGCAATAGAGGTCAAATCCTACACCAGCTATGTGGCCGCTCTGTTCGGCTCCTAGTAAGTTTCCTGCTCCCCGGAGTTCCAGGTCTCGCATGGCTATACGAAAGCCGGCTCCCAGCTGATTGTACTGTTTGAGGGCAGCTAATCGCTTACGCGCCATTTCGAGTACTTTGGCGTGTCGGTGCAGCAGCAAATAGGCATACGCTTGACGGTTGAATCGGCCAACTCGTCCGCGAATCTGGTAAAGCTGGGAAAGGCCAAATCGGTCGGCCGCCTCTATGATGATCGTATTTGCGTTAGGAATATCCAGGCCTGATTCGATTATGGTCGTCGATATCAAGACATCGTATTTACCCTCTACGAAGCGATTCATGATCCGTTCCAGGACACCTTCAGGCATTTGACCGTGGGCGACTGCGAATTTAACTTCAGGCATTAATTCATGCAGGCGGGCCTCCACTGAATCGATTGTTTGGACGCGATTGTGCAGGTAAAAAACCTGACCGCCTCTCTCCCGCTCCTTACGAATGGCCTCACATACGATCTTGGGATCGTAGCTTTTAATGATGGTCTGAATCGGCTTTCTATTGATAGGTGCCGTCTCGATGACGCTCAAGTCCCGGGCGCCCATAAGGGCGAGATGCAGCGTTCTTGGAATCGGTGTCGCACTCAGAGAAAGCACGTCCACGTTTAATCTAAGCTCCTTGAGTTTTTCTTTGTGTTTTACGCCGAATCGATGTTCTTCATCGATAATCAAAAGACCAAGGTCCTTAAAGCCCACATCGTTGGATATCAAACGGTGTGTTCCGATAATTATGTCGATTTTACCTGCGGCCAGTTGTTCAAGGATTTTCGTTTGTTCTGCTTTTGTGCGAAATCGATTCAGCATTTCGACGGTTACGGGGAATGATGCCATTCGCTCCCGAAACGTCTGAAAGTGCTGTTGGGTCAATACCGTGGTCGGGCCTAGGATTGCGACCTGTTTGCCATCAAGAACCGCTTTGAAAGCGGCACGAATCGCGACCTCTGTTTTTCCAAAGCCCACGTCTCCACAGATCAGTCGATCCATCGGTCGTTTCAATTCCATGTCCTGCTTGGTCGCTTCAATCGCGAGCAGCTGGTCTCTGGTTTCCTTATAGGGAAAAGCGGCCTCAAACTCCCGCTGCCAACTTGCATCGGTGGAAAATGCGTACCCTTGTTTGGAATCTCTTTCTGCCTGGTTCTTAAGGAGTCTCGCTGCGAGGTCCAAGGTTGCTTCTTCTGCTTGACGTCTGGTTTTATCCCAGCGGTTGGAGCCCACTTTCCCAAGGCTGGGGCGAAACTTCTTTAGGCCTACATATCGTGAGACTAAATGCGATTCATGCAGTGGCAGGTGAAGGACCATGCCATCGTCGAATTCAAGAGAAATAACTTCGCTTAGACCGGCCTGGGTATCCAGTTTTGTGAGTCCCCGGTATATGCAGATACCGTTTTGGATGTGGACGAGGTAGTCGCCTTCGACGAGTTCTGCAAAATCCAGGAGTTGGTCAACCTGCTGCTTACTCGCCTGGAGTCGCTTCTGCCCCATGGGGAGGCGCCGGCGGTAGCGTGCAAAAATCTCTGAGTCCGAAACTAACACCACGCCCTTGGAGTTCGTCTTATGGCTGAGGTGTTCCTCGACCAATTCGTTAAGTTCGAGGCGAAACCCTTGGGCCAGAGTTCCTATCGAAATGGTTTTTTTCAGAGACTTTAATTTTGGTTGTTCGTTCAGGAACTCTTCCAGCCTACTTTTTTCTCCTCCGGTTTGAACAGACAGCAGGATTTCATAGCCCTCTTGTTTCCAATCCAAAATGCGTTCAAAGAAATTAAGCCGTTCTTCTTGCTCCCGGTAGAACCGATCCATGCCCATCGATTCATTGGCTGGTAGTGACCGGTAATGTTCGAGGGTTTCAGATTTGAGATCCAAGGCCCTGACTTCGTCATTGAAGAATATACTGGCTTCGTCGAATTCGGTGAACCCGATCCAATGATCAGCTTTTGCTTTTCTGGTCTCGAGCAGCTTTGAAAGGGTAATATTGTCAGATCTATTGGAGAAAAAAGAAGGATAATTTTCTTCTATGAGGGAGGGCTCCCAAAACTGCCACTGAACCGAATCGGGAAGGTATTCAAGTATCCCAGATGCCGATTGCTCCAGATCTTTACCGGGAGGGGCTGCAACGGTGAGTGCATCGACCTTCAGTTCTGAACGTTGCGAATCGGGCGAAAACGTCCGGATTTCTTCGATCTCGTCTCCGAAGAAGTCGAGACGGTAGGGGAGCATTGCGTTTACTGGATACAGGTCTATGATTCCACCTCGAACTGCAAATTGGCCGGGTCCCTCGACTTCAGATTCGTGATCGTAGCCGAGTTCATTCAAGTCTTTTATAAGTCCCGTAAATGAATAAGTCTTACCCGTTGCGAGGTTGATCTCTGATTTCAGAAGTGCATTCTTGGTAGGCGTGGTTTGAGCTATCGCATTCAGTGTGGTCAGGACGATAACTCTGCCTTGAGGGTTTCTTCCTGCGAGTTGCGTCAGTGTGCTCAATCGGTCTAATTGAGAATCAGTGATTGAGGAGCTGTTTTCCGTGATCTGAGGAAATCCAAGCAAGACTGTATTTGAGCATGTCGTATTATCCGCAAAGAATTGAAGGTCCTCAATGGCTTGTTCCAATTGGTTCTTATCAGAAAGAACGACGACTGCCAGCTCGTTATCGGAATGGTGGAAGACTGATAGACTGGCATACCCGAATGCGGGGGCCGCGAGACCTTTCAGCAAGGTTGCCGTTCGTCTCGCTTCCTTAAGTGACTTAAGCATTGGGAAACTGGAATGCCTCGTAGTCTTCGAGTACGGATCTGGCCGCCTGTTCCTCGGCCTCCTTTTTACTCTTACCGGAACCATGGCTGCATGGTTTCGTACCCACCCACAACTCAACTTCAAAGACCTTTGAGTGGGAAGGTCCTGTTTCCTTGATAACTTTGTATTGGATCTGATCGTTGCCTACGACCGGCTGAAGTCGTTCTTGAAGCTGTCCTTTGGGATTGTGCGATAAATTAAGTTTCCTCAGACGTTCTGCAAGGTCTCCATACCAGTTCAGGACCACTTCTCTGACGGACGGGTAGTCGCTATCCAGGTAGATTGCTCCTACGAGTGCTTCTAGAGCGTCCTCTTTGGATGATGGCAGGTCTACTGGACTGTCTTGAGTTCCCAAACTATTCACCCGAATGTATTGAGAGATGCTGAGTTCTTCTGCGATGTCGACGAGGGCGGCACTTTTGACCAAGGTGGAACGGTATTGAGTGAGCCGCCCTTCGCGGTATTGGGGAAATCTTTGGAAAAGGTGTTCAGAAATTATGAGCTCCAGCACCGCATCTCCGAGAAATTCCAAGCGTTGATTACTCGATTCTTCGTCTTCAGCCTGGACCATGTAGGAGGGGTGAGTCAGGCTTTGGACAAGCAGGGTCTCATTGTTGAAATGGTACCCGATCGCAGTCTGCAGCTCTGATAGACTCATAATCGTGAATAGATCTGCCTAGCTCTTGAGTTTGAAGCGTTTGATGATTTCGACAGAAAGTTCCTTGTACGCAGTGGCGCCCGGGCTTAACGGATCATACTGGAAAATTGTCTGACCAAAGCTGGGTGCTTCTCCCAGACGAATTGATCGGGGGATCATCGTATAGAAAACATCGCTGCCAAAGTGCTGGCGAACATCCGAGACAACTTGTCTGGAAAGGTTGGTGCGGACGTCGTACATCGTCATCATAATGCCACCGAGTTCCAGCTTTGGATTTACTTTTGCGTCTTTGATTTGCTGTAATACGTTGAGAATCTGACCGAGTCCTTCCATTGCCAGATACTCTGTTTGAAGGGCGATCAGTAAATAGTCTGCTGAAGCCATCGCATTCATCGAAAGCATACCCAGGGAGGGCGGGCAGTCTAGGATCACGGCTCTGAATCGGTCACCGTTCCGGATCGAATCCAGAGCGTCTCTGAGACGTACCAGGTAATTTTCCTGCTGGGCCAATTCGGTCTCTATGGCGGCGATATCGACCTCGGACGGAATGAGTGAAAGGTTGGGCACGGTGGTTTCGATAATCTTTGATTCCGCATCTTCTCCACCCAGGAATGCCTGGTAAAGACTCTGGCCTTCCTCCTTGCTAAATCCGAGGCCGCTCGTGGCATTTGCTTGGGGATCGAGATCGATTAAGAGGGTTTTGACTCCCTGTTCCGCGAGCGCAGCTGCAAGATTGATAGCGGTGGTGGTCTTTCCAACACCCCCTTTTTGATTGGCGATTGTGAATAGTGTAGCGGCCATAAATAGAATTCGTGTGCCTGATCAAATGGAAGTTTAGGGAAGTTCCAACGACTTTTTTGCAGGAAAAACAACTTGCTTCCAAAAAGGAACTGGGTTCTCTTACCCACTCTTTATTTAGGCGCGGTAGCCAAGTGGTAAGGCCGAGCTCTGCAAAAGCTCTATGCGTCGGTTCGATTCCGACCCGCGCCTCCATACTCTCTAGCAATACTTGATTTTTGTGGTAAAGAAGGTTTTAGCCTAATTGGGGTGCGATCAATGGCTCAGGATCTTCTTTGAAATTGCACGCTGTGGGTGAACCGACCTGTATTACCGTTAAGTGCTCTCGATTGGAATCAAGCCCTTGTGTATCGCTTCGAGGATACGCATCGAGTTGAGTTTATCGATAAATGCCATGGGATTTTTTCGAATGCGTATAAAAAACTCCGTGAGTTGTTCTTTCACGGCGTTTGTCAGTTGTTCGCTCTCCCAAGGTTTTGGCAAGTAGTAGTTGAGTCTGCCCTCGTTCAATCCTTTTATCGTTTCTGCGAGACCTGCATTACGAGTTATCAAGAGCTTACGCGTGTCCAGCATACCGAGATCGTGGTTCAAACTGACGAGGAGGTCGATTCCGCTTTCTTCAGGTAATATATGCGCGCATATAATGAGCCCTACTAAAGAGCCTTCTTCTTTGATCTCCTTCAGTATTTTTCTGGCTTGTTCCGCTGATTCAGTCATCCGAATCGGGAAAGTGCCTTCGAACTCTGCAAGATCTATTCTTACCTGTTCAAGGTCGGCGGGGTCGTCGTCCACACAAAGGATATAGACATCATTCATCGCGGGGTAGTTTTATTTTAATATTAATGGCCAGAAAATGAAGTAACACAAGCAGCTGAGAGTAATAGCTGCAACACCAACTAAGGCGCCTGCTCGAGCCATGTCTTTGGTTTGTACCATGCCGGTGCTGATGGCGATTGCATTGGGTGGTGTGGATATCGGTAGCATCATAGAAAAACTAACAGTGACACCGATGAGAACGATCACCGACGCGATTGGAAATGCCGGTCCCATGACTCCGGACAAACCGAGACCCGTGGCAAGTGGTATTAACAGAGTCGCGGTGACCGTGTTAGAAACCAGGTTGGCAATACCGTAAGCGACGAGGACAAAAATCAACACCATCGCGAGAGACCCCAGGCTTGGCCAGTTTATGAGGCTAATGAGCCACTCTGCCAGTCCTGTGTTCTTTAATGAAATACCCATGGAAATTCCACCGGCGACGAGCCACAGAACTTCCCACGAGTAGCGCCTTATGTCGGTAGTATTTAAGACTCCGAGGGCGGGGAGAATCGTAATTGGGAGGAAGGCTACGACATTCGACGATATACCATGCAGTTTTTCGGTTATCCAAAGGAGTATTGTAATGATAAATACGCCCGCGGTCAGGAGTGCATTTTTAGAGGGCTCAAATTTTTCCGAAAAATCCAGCTGGACTGACTTCTCCATTGGAGGAAATAGCCACAGGAGGATACGCCACGAAATGAGTAACATCGCGATCACCAGAGGTGTGGCCAGCAGCATCCAGGTAGAGAAGGTAATATTGATACCCTGTTCTCGCAGCGCAGTCAGAGCGATCGCATTCGGTGGGGTACCAATAGGGGTCGCTATACCACCGATATTTGCTGCAACGGGGATAGACAACGCGATACACTTTCTGAATGCGTCGTCTGGTTTTAGCACCATGACAATTGGTACGACCATTGTCATCATCATAGCTGTGGTTGCGGTGTTGCTCATAAACGCCGACAGTAACGCGGTGGAGAGCATCATTCCTAGGCAGACCATTCTGGGATTGGATCCGAACGGCTTGATTAGAAGGCGGGTAAGGCTCTTATCGATACCGTATTTGACTGCTGCTGTCGCAAGTGAGAATCCTCCCAAAAAAAGTATAATGATCGGATTTGCCAATGTGCTGTAAAAGGTTTTGTAGCTTTCAACCTCGTAACCAGATTGGCTAAGGTCGATTAGTCCCTGATCACTTAGGGACAATACTTGCAGGAAGATGACCAACAGTGAGGTCGCGTATATTGGGATCGGCTCAAATATCCAGAAAACACCGGCCATTAAGAAAATGCCTAGTGTGATTTGGCCTGCGCTATTCAGACCGTTTATGCCAATTACCCATGGTAGAAAAAGTAACAGGATTCCGAGGGCTATACTTCCTGTTTTCTTTATATCTTTCATCATATTTTGATGTATGCTAATTAAAGAAATTCTTTGACGAGTTGAAAGCAGCGGGCTGTCGCTCCTTGGTTGGTCTTTAGCCATAAATCGGCACTTTCACGCTGTTGTGCTCTTTGGTATGGTTGCAGGCATAATCTGCGGATGATCGTTTTTAGCGATGGTTCATCTTGAAACCTCACGGCAATACCGTGCCCGACAAGTCCGTCGGCGATTTCCCGAAAGTTGGACATATTTGGACCAAATACGATCGGCTTTTTGAGCATTGCTGCTTCAATGGGTGTCTGCCCACCCTGATTTGGGGGCATACTTTTTCCGATATAGACGATGTCCGCAAGCTGGAGAAATTTTGTGAGTTCACCGGTTGTGTCCGCGATACTTACCTCCACAACCGATGGAGCGTGACCGTCAGAGCGAAAATGAGAACTGAGGGAAAAAGGTTCCAGACCCGCTTTGATTTCTTTGCGCCGTTCAGCATGCCTGGGTGTAATCAGGAGTCGTAAATTGATGCCTTCCTCCCGCAGTTGTTTGCAGACTCTGAAGAGCGCGGCTTCTTCTCCAGGCCATGTAGAAGCTCCACAGAGGATGATGCTTTGTTCTTCTGCGGAATCTGGGATGGGTAAGCCGAGTTCATGCCTGAGTCTAGTGCTCTCCTCACCAGACAGTAAATGGGGAATAGGGATGTCGCATTTTAGATTTCCCACCGTATGAATAAGCTCAGGTTGGACCCCGAGTTTCCCGAACTTTTGTGCGTTGCTTTCACTTGAGGCTATCACGCACTTGAGGTTTGAAAAAATATGCCTGCACAAGGGCCCCAACCTGGTATAGACTTTGA
The DNA here is from genome assembly GCA_964352065.1 of uncultured Opitutaceae bacterium. GTDB lineage: Bacteria > Verrucomicrobiota > Verrucomicrobiia > Opitutales > UBA2995 > UBA2995. Next base: position 11,228 of record CAYGQM010000048.1, on the reverse strand, counting down.
AAGTTGAATCCGACATACGGGCATTCAAAAGCAGAATGGGTACCTGTCGCCTTTTAGCTTGGTGAATGTGCTCAGGCCAAAGCTCTCCTTCGGTAAGTATACAGAGGTCCGGAGCGATTCTATTCCACGTTTTACGGCTAAAAGGAATGAAATCGATCGGAAAGTAGTATACTCGCCGAACGAGATCCCGGTAGCTGTCCTTGGCCACTTTGAAACCTGTGCTTGTTGTGGTTGTTAGGTAAACATCGACGTTCGATTCAGTAGCGAGAGCGATTAGAAAAGATCTTAAGGCTCTAACTTCACCAACGCTCACGGCCTGAATCCAAATGCGTTTTTTGTTGGCGCCACGCTCTTGGACTCGGGGAATCTCACCAAAACGCTGCATGAGATCTTTTCCATATCCGCCACGTCGATTAACGTGCCATAGAACCCAAGGAATGGAGAGTATGAAAACCGGAAGAAAAAGTATTCTGTAAATCCAGATCATTCGCAATGATTTGCCAAGAGAAAGCGGTTCATCTCTCGAGTGCAACGGGTTTTATCCACGAAATTTTTTGTAGCAATCGTATTTCCAGCTATTCCTCTGGCTGGAAACTCATGAGAGAATGTAAAGTGGTTGTTATGCGAGGCGGTACTTGTCGGCGCGGATTATTTTTTGATGCTGAAAAAACGTCCTGCTGGGACTTAGCGAAATCCCTCAATAAATTCGTTTTCCTGTAGTTTATACATACGGCAGTTGCGTCTTTCCACATATCCGTCTTCGACTCACTCGTCTTCTTTTATAAACGACTGGAAGGCCAGTGAGCGGATTCGCCAAGAGGATCCTGATGAGGGCGTCTTATGGTTTCTCCACTTTAGTAATAATCCCGATTGTAACTTTCGAGAGATTAAAGCGGAGCTGGGTAGGGAGCTTCGGAGATGTCAGCGGAATGAAGAATCTCCGGAAATGGCCATAGTTTCGACTGAACGTTGTGCGGCCAAAGATTTTATAGAACTATGGTCAACATGAACCTGCAGTGAGTCTTGGTAAAAGCATTTGCAGGTTTTCAGACTGCTATACGAGAGATAAACACGAGGGGAGAGCCCCGGGTGTTTTATTAATTCAAAGTTTCGGGCGATCAATCGGAGGCTGCTACGGTATCGGCTTTTCCGCCGATGAAGTTAGCTTCCATCTCATCCAGTTGCTCTTCGAGTGCCATATTCACGATAGAGGACATGGAAAAGAATATCGAGATAGCGTTCATATTTGCATCTTCCTCGCAGGCAGCTCGTATGCGTTCAAGCATGCTGAAATTAACGGTGACCAATTCCTTGTACATGGACTTCAAGTCAGTTAAAGACCAGTCGGGTTCCACTCCATTCTTATCATTCAGAAACTGTCTGATAAGGTAGTTCCCTACCACCCGAGAAACTGTCTCTTGGAAAGTAGAGAAGGGGAGGTGACTTGCCGCAAGTGGTTTGAGTCTCGAAAGCACCGGGCACATGCTCAATGCCATCATTAGCCCAAGCATAGATCGGAGACCCGTTTGCAGGTCGCAGTCTTTGCGGTAACTACGTTCCTCGGTGTGGACCCATACTTCAGCTTTTTTCCAGGAAAGTAGAGAGGAGAATTTCTTGGCTACTTCCTCAATGTCGAGGGCGACGGGGCAGTGGGGGTGGTCTTTAGAATTCAAGGGACAGTTCTCGCATTTGTGATAATCGAGATTGGTCCAAGAGGCTGAATCAATTACGGGCTCTTTGCCGGTGTGTGTTGATTCGTTTGGCTCGATATCGAATGTGAATACTTCTCCACTATCAATGATGAATTCGTAAGTGATTTTGCCCATGAATTGAATAGGTCAGGTGTATCGTGTGAGTCTGTGTAAGTGATACTCAGACTGCTCGGTCTTGATTTAAAGATCGGTGTGGTAATCGTCCCATACAAAGGGTTTTAGGAGTTTTACAGGTTTTTGTCGAAATGACCGATAGACTCGTTTTGGGTTCACTCCAACGACGGAGTAGTTATAGATATTAATTCATGATCGAACGAACTCCCCGAGAGTTTAGAGAACGGCGTAGTTTAGTGATCGGTATTATCTCAGATACCCATGGCTTGTTACGTTCTGAAGCATTGTATAACTTGAAGGACTCAGACTTGATTCTGCACGGTGGGGATGTCGGTAGTGAAGAAATCCTGGCTCGTTTAAGTGACATCGCTCCGGTATTTACGGTCAGGGGAAACGTCGATTACCAGCCTTGGTGTGATCGTCTTCCACCCTCACTGTTCTTGAGACTCTCAGAGATAAACGTTTTTATGGTGCACGATATATCAGGCTGGAGCAATCATCAATCGGAACGGGTGGATCTGGTCGTGTATGGTCATTCGCACCGTCCTGAGATAAAGGAAAAAGGAGGAGTGGTGTTTCTCAATCCGGGCAGCGCCGGTCCGCGGCGGTTTAGCCTCCCGATCACTTTGGGAAAGCTTTACTGGGAAAAAGGCAAAAAAATTGTGCCTCAACTCATCCACCTCGACTAATTCTAACGTAACAATAGAGTGTTTGCTAATTATTATCCGCAGAATGGTCTAACTCTAACTCATCCAGAACTTATGAAACTATTTTCTACCATCTTAACTGGCATTCTGATTTCAGCGACCTGCTTGGTAGCTGAGGTGGAAGTTATTTTCCAAAGTCCTGAGGACTATCGGGACATCGACTACAATTATAGCGACAACCGGCGCGGGCAGAAGATCTTTCTTCCGCAGATCGAGAAGCACATCATAAAGATGGGTGAGCGTTATTTCAAAGACGGTCAGTCACTCACGATTACTATTACAGACATAGATCTTGCCGGCGAACATGAGCCTTGGAGGAGCCCTGATTTCGACGACGTCCGAATCGTAAGGTCCATTTATCCGCCCCGCATTAGCTTCTCTTACGAGTTGAAAGATACAGAAGGTAATTTGATAGCATCTGGTGAAGAAAGGCTCTCAGACCTGAATTTCCAATTCAAACCCCGTATCAACTCCCATGATGACCTCTTTTATGACAAAGAATTGTTGACTGATTGGTTTCGGAAAATTTCCAAGGTTGGTAAGTAGAACGTCAGTTGGTCTGCGTATTAAGCTTTTCGACTGCGGCTTTGAGTCTCATAAGACCTGTTTTCAACCGGCTGCGCGGACATCCAAAATTGAACCTAACATGGCCTTTTGCTCCGAAGAATGTACCTTCAGACAGACCAATTCCTTCGGATTCAAAATAGCCGATCGGGTCGTCCAATCCCAGTTCTGTTACGTCCATCCATGCCAGATAGGTTGCCTCCATGGGATGCATTTTGATTTGCGGGATATGGTTTGCGACAAATTGGTAGAGGTAGTCTTTGTTTTCCCTTAGGTAATCTATGAGTTGAACGCGCCATTGGCTTCCAAAATCATAGGCAGCTTCACAACCCACATAGCCAAAGGTATTAATCTCGGTGATTATTCCCCGAGCAACTTTCCGGAAAGCCATTCGGATTTTTGGATCTTCAACGATAGCGTAGGCACAGCACAATCCCGGGAGATTGTAGGTTTTACTCGGGGAAGTGAGCATAACTGAGCGCTTGCTGATTTCCGAGCTGATCAGGTTTGTGGGAACATGCTTTATGCCGGGCTCAAGAATCAAATCCGAGTGGATCTCATCGGTACAGAGGACGAGGTCGTGCTTAACGCAAAAATCTGCCAGTTGAATGAGCTCATCTCTGTCAAACACCCGCCCGGTCGGGTTGTGTGGGTTACAAAGGATATAACTGGCCGTATCCGGTCGGATTTGAGCCTCCATCTCATTAAAGTCGAAAGTCCAGCGATTGCGGTCCCACATCAAATCTACGGCGATGAGCTTTCGATCTGCGTTTTCAGGAGCAGTTAAAAACGGTGGGTAGACTGGCGTCGAAGTCATCACGCTTGAACCTTTTTCTCCGAATGTCCTACAGAATAAGTTAATTGCTGGAACTACACCGGGTGTCCAAATGATCCAGGACGGGTCTATCATGTATCCATGATCTCGTTCTAGATAATTAACGACACTTTGGGTAACTGATTCAGATGGGATTGTGTATCCGAATACACCATGGGAATTCCTTTCCCCTATCGCTGAAACGATTTCTGGTGCTGCTTCGAAATCCATATCAGCCACCCAAAAAGGGAGAATGTCTTTGTCCCGGTATTTATCCCACTTGAGGCTTGCTGTGTTCCTACGTTCAATTGGGGTGTCAAAGTTATAGTCCATCTCTGCATTGTGACCTTTCGCAGGCCAAATTATCGAATAGGGGAGGCTTTTGTGAAACTGTTAGTAGTGAGGCGGCTTTTCATCGGTTGCATCTGTTTGTAATGTGCGCGATTCAAAGTGGGTTCTGAGCGCCTTTAGTTCGTCGATGGTCTTATCTATTTTTTTTTGCAAAGAAAGAATCTCTTTGTCCTGTTTCGCTATGTGATCGTCCAGGAACGTAAGATCTTCTTCCAGTTTCTGGATCTTAGAGTCGTATGAATTTTCTGAGTCAGACACGGCTTAAACCTTTCATTAAAGTGGTTTCAGGCAACAGGAAAAAAAGAGAGTAAATATACTTTTAAGTATAGGGGAAAACACTAGTGTATAATCTGTTTTCTCCCCTATATCGCTTTGGTGAGAATTCGTTATAATGGTGGCTTACTTATCGTTAATCAAAAACCACTACCAAAAATGACAACCGGAGAACTTATCCACGTTTACGAATCAGCCGCCCACAAGAGATCCAATATTTTCGGAGTACCTGGGGGTGCTTTGAAGCCTGCAGAAGCAGCAGGCGAATTAATCAAGAGGCATGGTCACCAGGCAGCCTTGCAAGAAGCTTCCCGCAAAACTGGCAATAATCCTTCTCCTTGGAATTTCTGGTATCAAGTTCACTGCGTCCTCAGTAATACAACGCCTTAGTGGTTGATTAACTGAGGGCCGGTTAAGGGACATAGGCAGACTTTTACTTATGCGGACTTGAGGCTCTTTTCTCGTTCTAGGACCCGATGAATGATCTGGATTGGTTCGAGTGAGATCCAGTCTTTTCCCAAAAGAGAGTCGGTGGCACTGCGGACAAAGAAATTGATTGGCTCTCCGACGAGATCTCCGCCTCGATAGACCTCAAGAATCATTTTTCCGCGACGGCGATCAAGTGTCAGTTCCACATTCTTGCCGTCTTCCAGTACATGCTCGCATACCTCAAGGGATTGAGAGTTTAGACTTTGCGTGATGTCTTGAGAAATTGGTGAGTGGGCCGAGCAGTAGGTCAGATAATACTCTAACTCTTGGAAGGTCATAGGTGATGGAGTTCAAATTGGGGCGACCTGTCCTGCAAAATTGCTGTTTAGAATGGAGGTGCTTTTAAAGCTTATTTACTTGTCGAACTTCGACCGGATTTTGCGGTGCGAATTGCCTGCATTCGTTTTTACGTTTACTTGAAAGGGTGTTTCTCAAAGGCTGCTGGAAATCGTATAGAATTATGGAAATTCCAATTGAAGACTTTTATGAGGATGTGTTGGCAAAATCTGCACGTGGATTGGGTTTATCAACGACCCAGCTTTCAGAGAAAAGCGGATTGGATAAATCTGCGGTACGTGAGGCTTTGCGGGGGAATTTTGTTGAGGACGAAGCTAGGAAATTAGCTCCTGTTCTGGAGCTTGATCCAGATGCATTGGTCCTGCTGGGGCAGAAGGCCTGGCGGCCAGCGAAAATAGAGCTCCCGGGGTTGGCGTTGTTCAACACACCGTTTCATGATATGACGGTTAATGCGTTTGTTGTGTGGGAGCCTGCTTCCAAAAAGGCTGCGGTTTTTGATAGCGGGGCCGATGCTACGGACTTATTGGATTTTGTGTCGAAGAACGGACTGGATGTTCAGGGACTTTGGATAACCCATACGCATGGGGATCATATCGCAGATGTTGCTAAGATCGTGACTGCCACGAACTGCCCTGTTTATGTCGGGGAAAAGGAGTATGCAAACTTCGGTGAATCCTTTGAAGCTGGCAGGGAGTTTTCAGTAGGTGAGCTGAAGATTGGAACCAGATTGACCTGGGGACATGCAAAAGGAGGAATTACTTTCGTTGTCAGTGGATTGGAACGACCCATCGCGGTCGTTGGAGATGCGCTTTTTGCGCAGTCCATGGGAGGTGGCATGGTCTCTTACGAGGCGGCGATAGAAACAAGCGGTAAAGAAATCATGACGCTTGCTGACGACACCGTTGTATGTCCGGGCCATGGACCACTAACCACGGTCGCAGAACAAAAAGAGGTTAATCCATTTTTTGCGGGAAAGTTCTAATTGGCCGTTGGAGCTTCGATAGCGCCACGGGAACGGTATTTCTTTATCCAGAGTGTAAGGAGACCTCGCTTGGGACTGAGGACCCAGACGATGCAAAAAAGGAAGAATCCGCATGTAACCATTGCCCCGGCCGGAGAGCAATCCAGCCAAGTTGCTAAATGGAGTCCGCCGAGCGAGTAAGCCGCAGCGAAGAACGCACTCAACGAAAGAACGGTTGGAAGCCTCTCAGAAAGTAGTGCACTTGTGGCACCCGGCATGATTAACATTGCGATGACGAGGATCGCGCCAACCGATTCGAAAGAAAAAACGATCACAAGAGAAAGAATCATCATCAAGCCGTAGTGGGCGATGTTGACTGGAATACCGAGAGACGTGGCCAATCCCGAATCGAAAGAAGTCACCAGGAGTTCTTTGTAGAAACATAATAGCAAAATAAGAACCAGAATGAGAGTTCCTGCCATTCGAAGAACGGGCCAAGGAATATCCAGCCCTAAGATCGCGGCGCTGTCATCGAAGTAGATAAAGCCTATTTCTCCATAAAGTACGCATTCGAGGTCCAAATCGACGTGATCGGCAAAGACAGATATCAATATGACACCAATCGCGAACAGAGTAGTGAAGGTAACCCCCAATGCTGCGTCCTCCTTCACTCTGGTTTTCTTGTGAATGAATTCTATCATCCAAACCGTTACGAGACCGGCGGCCAGAGCTCCCGCTACCATGAGGCCGGTAGATCGTGAATTTGAGAGAAGAAAAACGATGGCGATTCCTGGCAGTAGACTATGGCTGATAGCGTCACCAACCAGAGCCATTTTGCGCAAAATCAGGAAGTTGCCGACGAGACCGCAGGCTGTATTAACCAGGATCCCCATAATTACGATCCAGATTGAGCTTTCCCAACCGCCGTCAATCCACGGTGTTTCGAGGAAAGCCTTCATATCAAATGGTGGCACAAATTCCATGCGGCTTTATCTCGCTTTATGACTGTCGCCGAGATCCATAATCGTGGGTATCAGCTTTCCATGTGGATCCCAGGTCGGAAAGTCCAGGCGCCTTTCCAGCTCTCTGACGGTTGCTTCGCCCAGGATGTGTTCAATTTCTTCGGCGTCGTCGTGTACGTGATCGGGGGCATACTGAGCGGATTCAGTAAGGTATAGTTCCCAAAGCCGGTGGTTTCTAACGATGCGGCAGGCTGTGTTCCAACCTGAGGGGGTAAGGTAGATTAATCGGCCTTGATCGAATTCGTCCAGATCCGTACCGCTCATCGTTACGTGGCGCTCCTTTATCAGGCGCCTTATCTCCTTCTCAACTTCGATTATCGGAAGGTTTCTTTGATTCCCGAGTTGCTGGATTGAAACAGCATCGATTTTGAATTGGGATTTTTCGCGGATCTGATAAATGGCTTTCAGTGTGTTCTCAATCTGGATACGTCTACTTTGACTCATATGGCGAATACGCCTGGGAATGATTCCGTAACGACCGCCAAACAAGAGTGCTATCGCAAATAGCATACTAGCGCTTACGATCATAAATGGACCCGTGGGTAGACTATTACCAAGATAGGAAAAAAACGAACCTAAAAGTCCCGCAGTCATGCCAAACAGGCTCGCATAAATAAGCATAAGATGCATCCGGTCGGTCAGTAGATACGCAGTGGCTGCGGGTGTAATCAGCATCGCAGATATTAGGACGATACCAACCGCTTGAAGTCCGACTACGACTGAAAATGCCAAGAGTAGCATAAGAAGGTAGTGGATGAATTTTGTGGGTAGTCCTATTGCAGTCGCGAATGGTGAGTCGAAACTTGTTGCTAGAAATTCCTTGTAGAAAAGTAGGATTAGGAATGCAGAGGTCGCTGTTACGATTGCAATCATCCAGATATCGTTGGATCCGAGGGCTGCTGCCTGACCGAACATAAATTTGTCCAAGCCGGCCTTATTGCCAGTAGGGAGGTGTTGGATCATTGTAAATAAGCAAATTCCAATCGCATAGAAACCGGATAAGACTAACCCCATTGCACTGTCTTCTTTGATGTGTGTCGTCGTATGTATCCAGTGAACAACGACAGTGCCCAGGAGACCAGCTAAAGTCGCTCCAATAAAGATAGCCCAAGGGTCTTTTGTCATGGTCCAGAGAAAGCCAAGGGCCACTCCTGGTAACACCGCGTGGCTAAGAGTGTCTCCCATAAGCGCAAGTTTTCTAACGACAATGAAGCTACCCAGTAAGCCGCAGCAGGTACCAAGCAGCAAAGACCCTAATACTGCGTAGCGGACAGAAGGATCTTGAAAGGAAAAAAATCTTACAAGTTGTTCGCCAAAGTGAGAATCGGTGATTTCTGAAATCTTGGCAGCTTGTGCTTCGCCGGATAAAATCACCAACGATAGGGTGCCAACCCCGAAGATCAGTGACTTACGATAGCATCCTATCATTTTTCGACGGGGAGGTCGCTTGAACGCTTCCTACGGGTTTCTACTACTTCCGATAGAATCGTAAGTCGGCCTCCATAGGTCTTCTGTAGCTTTTCGTAGGTATAGACTTCTTCCGTGGGCCCGAAATCGACTTTTCTCATATTAAGCAAGAGCAACATGTCGAAGTACTCTTTCGCCGTGGTTAGATCGTGATGGACTACGATTAGAGTTTTTCCACGGTCTCGCAATTCCATGAGTATCTTAATGATTGCGGATTCGGTCGCGGCATCTACTCCAGAAAAGGGTTCATCGAGGAAGTAGATGTCGCTCTCCTGGGCGAGGGCACGCGCGAGGAATACTCGCTGTTGTTGACCCCCCGAGAGATTGGAAATTTGTCTTTGTGCATAGGGAGCCATGTTAACTTTCTCAAGACAGGCCATAGCAATTTCCCTGTCTTTTCTACTAGGTCGTCGAAACAACCCTATGTGCCCAAAGCGACCCATCAATACCACATCCATTACGTTTACCGGGAAGTCCCAGTCGACAGACTCTCTCTGAGGAACGTAACCAACGCGTTTGGCATTCTTTTTGTAGGATTTCCCAAAGATCTTAACCCAGCCACTGCTCTGTGGAATCAATCCCATGATGGACTTTATCAACGTTGATTTCCCGGCTCCGTTGGGGCCCAGAATACCCACGAGATTTCCAGCCGGGACTTCGAGGTCGATCCCGTAAAGAACGGGCTTCTTATGGTAAGCAACCGTAAGGTCGTGGATTTCAAGTGGAAGTGGAGTCTCAGGTGACATCTTATTTTTAGTTATAGAAGCCTGTATTTTGAATGATCAAAATAAAAGACGCCTTGCATGCCTAGCAAGCTAATAAAGTGGTATGCATGGTGCGAGTATCGTCAGTCGAGATCGCCAACCGGTGCTTTGGGGCGATTGGCAAGTGTGCCGTTCAGGACGGGTCTACCGGTGTTGGGTATTACTTGAATGGCCCGGTCATCCCAAAGTTCGATCATTCCGAAGTCTTTCTCATTGGTTACTTCAAGAGCTGGCAGTCCTTGCTTTTTCAACCACGCTCTGACCGGGGGAATTCCGTCTGCTTCGCAGGCGCGGGCCGTGACGATTTTTACACGTATACCTTGAGCGATCCAAGATTTTACACGTTTCATCATAGGCTCAACCGGTTTTCCTATGTGGGTTTTGCTGATCCAAAGATCGTGTTTTGCCAGTGTGCCATCCAAGTCTACTCCAATCCAAGGTCCATCGGTCGGCGTGACATTTTCGTGGCTTTCCTCTAAAGGAAGATACGCTTCTTCCGGAGCGGTTTCTCTACTAAAAATATTCTTAATGAAATTCAGCATGTGAGTAGGCAAGTTGTTTATTTTCTACCTAACACGAAACATGCCAAATATTTGCGTTGTGTCAGTATGAAAAAACCGGTGTGTAGTTTCGGTCAAGAGGCTGCGGTTTATTGCGATGGGTCTTGATTATTTCAAGGCGTCTACAATGCGATAAATGTTGTGTTTGAGCATTCCTTCGTAGGTCCCGAGGTCGTAGGTATCACCGTGTCTTGTCTCTGTTTCCCCTGGTATTCCCATGGCATCGGAAAACAATTCTCCCCCAATTTTGACTCCAGCGTCGTTGCTGATACGGCTGATCGTTGCTTGAGAAACCGATGATTCCACAAAGATTGCTTTGACGTTATTCTCACGAATAAAATCTGCCATTTTAGCGATATCAGCGAGTCCGGCTTCGGTAGAGGTAGATATGCCTTGAACTCCGACGACTCTGAAATCGAATGCTCTGCCAAAGTAGTTAAATGCGTCGTGACTGGTAATGAGGATTCGTTGAGCGGGAGAAACTTTTTGTAGTTCAGCTGCGGCCCAATCGAATAACTCTTTGTATCGTTTTGTGATCCTTTCTCCGGATGATTGGTAGTAAGTTGCGTTTTTAGGGTCCGATAAACTTAACCCTTCTACCACTACGTTTACAGCATCAGACCACATGAGAGGATCAAACCAAATATGGGGGTCATAGTGGCCAGCGAATTCAGGGGGTTCAAGAAGTCGCTCTTCCGGAATCCCTTCCGAGATGGCATATACTTTTTTCCCCTTTCTTGAGAGTTTGATCAAAACATCGCCGATTTTCCCCTCAAGATAAAGTCCGTTGTAGAAAATAAGGTCGGCTTTTTGGAGGCTTCTAACATCGCCGGCAGTCGCTTTGTATAAGTGGGGATCTACTCCGGGGCCCATGAGTCCGGTTACCTCTATCCGGTTACCGCCGACATCCTTTACTAGATCGGTGATCATGGTGGTCGTTGTGACGACGGGGAGTTTCGCAGAGATAGAACCCGTGGAGAAAATCCAGAAAAGAGTTATAAAAATTCGCATTTTGATTAATCAAAATAAGAATTCGAAATCGATTGCTGTCAATTGGTTTCGAAGGCTGGGCTGCCTAAGAGGGTGTCTAAAAATACCCTTTATATATAAAAAGCTGCACATGCGTTCATGAG
>CAYGQM010000047.1:0-56254 GCA_964352065.1 uncultured Opitutaceae bacterium | reverse complement strand
TTTTAACAAGACGCCTTATGAAATCGCGACAAGCGCGATTCATAGGCGCGGCGTTCTGAAAAGGAAGTTGACAGTATACACCACATTATAGAATCTGGGTGTATGAGTAGAACTAACATAAATTTGGATGACACCCTTGTTAGCAAGGGATTGAAAGCCACGGGCTTAAGAACAAAGAGAGAACTCGTGGACCTTGCACTGCGTGAACTCGTGCGAAAAGAGAACCAAAAAAGCATTCTAGCGCTCGAGGGTGCCTTTGACTGGGAAGGTGACCTCGATGAAATACGCAAAGGCCGATTCGAAAGATGACTCTCGTCGACACCAGCGTCTGGATCGACTTTCTTGAAGGTGGTGATCACTGGACCAAAGAAAGACTGAAGCGGTTAATCGAGGATCGTGAATCTATCGTCTATACTCACATGATTCTCCTAGAGATCATCCAAGGACTGAGGGAAAAGAAAGATAGAAAGAAGATAGAAACAAAGTTCAGAGATCTGGTCCTGGCACCACAGAAACGCACGACCATCATGCTTGCGGCCGATATTTATCAAGGTCTGCAAAGAAAAGGCATAAGAATTAGAAGCATCATCGATTGCTTAATTGCCGCTTCGGCCATCGAAATCGGGGCCAATGTCCTGCACAAAGACAGGGATTTTGAATACATCGCCAAGCACTACCCCCTAAAACTTGAAACTCTGTAGTAGCCAACAAGACAGCTCTCTAAATTCCGAGAAGGCTCCGCCTCCTCGCCATTAGAGGCTTCGGCGTTAGGAGACAGAATGAAGAAGACTCATGTTGTCCTCGGAATCGTATTCCTGATCGTTTCGGGGTTAATATCCTTTTCCACACTTCAAAGTCTAATTTCTGGAAAAGAAAAGAAGGAACTAGTTGCGGAAATTACTAGCGCTAAAAGGGAAAGCGAAAAGAAGGAAGGTGTCGAACGAGCACTGCTATTCGTTGAAGAGCTGAACGCGATTGACCGCGAAATAAAAAATGAAGGGGCGATTTTATGGGGACGGACCTTGTTGTTTAGTGCATTTTTTATTTCAGATACAAAAGGAATTGATTTCTGGAATGGGAGTATTGATTGAGAACGCGGAAAAGGCAGTAGTCCAAGCTGTTTGTGATCAAGAGCAAATTCACAATAGAACACTAAATAACTAGGTCCGTCCCGAATCCGTCCCCTGCATGTATTCGAGGTTTCATCCCTTGTATTATGAGCGGTTGAAGTCGAAGAAGTAAACCCAGTACATCGAGTGTTTTTGCGCTATTGAGAATATGATATGGGTTACTATCTGTACCGAATGATCGGAATTCGCTTTGGATGGTTTCACTTAACTCGGTATGGTAGCGAAGTTGTGGACTTGGAGTATTGAACCGCCTGGTTTCAGCGCTAACCTCCTTTAATCCTTAAAGGATATTAGGTTTGGTTTTCTTCAATCATGGTTTTTACCACGGTTTGCATATCTTTGGTTTGATTGTAGATTGCTTTTTGCCTTTCAGCTCCGTTTGGACGGTTGGCCATGGTTCGGACCCAAGCCAGTTCCTCTTCGCATTTCAGGTTCCTTGCTACTGGTTCAAGGAAATCAACCAGGTTTCCTATCAGTTTACTGGATGAGATCGGCTTATGGGAAGTAGGATCAACGAGAGAAGAGGTTAGTCCGTAACGGCAGGCTTTCCACTTATTTTGTTGGACCATCATGGGGTGAGAATCGTGCTGGTAAACGCCTTCGTCAATTTGTTCCGATAGTCTTGCAACCAAGCACTGAATAAGGGCGGTTATTCCTATGACATCATCCAGATTAGGTGGCATGTCGCAGATGCGCACTTCCACGGTCCCGAAGGTTGGATGAGGGCGGATGTCCCACCAGATTTCTCGGATGCTGTTGATGAAACCAGTCTCCACGGAGTGGTTGACGACCCAAAGGTATTCGCTCCAATTTCTCATCAGCGGTGGCAGACCGGCAGCAGGAAGGGTTTCCATAATCTTACTACGGTAGGAGTGTAGGCCGGTATCGCGACCACACCAGAAAGGGGAGTTTGCCGATAAGCTAAGCAAGGGTGGGATATATCGAAGTAAACGATCAACAAGCATGATCGCCTTGTCTCCCGTATCAACCCCAACATGCACATGCATCCCGAAGGTTACTAGACGTCGTGCGGTGTCTTGCATTTTTTCCACCAATTTGGAATACCTATCAGTTGGGGTTATCTTTTGTTTATACCAAGGTGAAAAAGGATGGGTGCCCGCCCAGAAAATGCGGGTATCGAGGTTGGCCGCCGCCTCTTTAAGGAGTTGGATTTTACGTTCAAAATCTGATCGGACGTCGGATACCGTATGGCAAATACCCGTGTTGATTTCCATATAGCATTGCATCAGCTCGGGTTTAATCCAATCGCTCTCCTCTGCATTCATGGCTTGCAGAATTTCCGAGACGTAGCTCTTAAGTTCAAAAGTCTCCGCGTCCACCAGTTGCAATTCCAGTTCCACTCCCAGAGTATGGCCGCTGTTTCCGTTAAATGACTTCATGATTTAGACTGATGCAGAGGTTAATACTAATGAGGTTAGTAATTGCGTTCCCAATACAAGCGAAGACTCATTGATGTCGAATCTAGAGGAGTGGAGCCCGTGGGTTTCTTGACCCGGAGTACCTACTCCCAAACGCAACATGCAGCCTGGTGCATGCTGAAGGTAGCAAGCGAAATCTTCTCCTCCCATACTTGGCTGTTTGAGTTCAATGAACCGGTCAGGCTCAACTATACCGATGACCGTTTCTTTCCATTTTTTATAGATTTCCACCTCGTTGTGTACGCTTGGGATATGATATTTTCTTTCCAAGGTTATCTGGGCTCCGGTCTCTATTTCGACCTCTGTTGCTATATCTTGGATACGGCTTTTTATCTCCTGCGACCTTGCTTTTGAAACCGTTCTAAGTGTCCCCTTTATATTGACCGTCTCGGGAATAACATTCGAATTGATACCAGCTTGGAATACTCCAAAGCTTATGACAGAGGGTTTCGGCTTTATCACCTGTCTTGGTATCTCCCGGTAAATGCGATTTATCAGTGTTGTTCCAGCGGCGATGGGATCAATCGTCTGCTCGGGTCGGGCGCCGTGGCCACCACGTCCCTGGACCATGATTTCAATTTCCTCGCAGATAGCCGTCAAGGCACCGGGGCGGGATGTAATATGGCCATATGGAATCAAAGGATCTACATGCAATGCTCCGACGATATCTACGTTCTTCATCGCTCCCCATCCTATCATCTCAAGAGCTCCGCTGGCGGTTTCCTCTGCCGGCTGAAAAATTCCGCGCCAGGTAAACTTGGTGTTTCGTATCCGTTCCAGTTCTGAAAGCGCTCTCACAGCACCGACTAACATGGCTGTATGGGCATCGTGTCCACAAGCATGCATAAGATTTGGTTTGGAGGATCGGTATTCAACAATTTTTTCGTCCTGTATCCGTAGAGCATCCATATCAGCCCTTAAAGCGATACGCTTGGTTCCACCTTGAAATTTACTGTTGGCTATGAGTCCTCGACCGGTAGGAGCAATATCAAAATCGATGCCGGCTGCATCTAGTATTTCCGATACTTTTCTGGTGGTTTGGTATTCCTCATTACTGGGTTCCGGATACTTATGAAGATGGCGTCTTAGCGCACAAATTTCGGGCTCCAGCTCGTGGATTATTCCACGTAGCTCGTCCCAAAGAGGATGGAGTAAAACTGATGGCATAACTTTTTGGCCGCTTGAAACCAACATGCAAAGGTCCTTGCCCATTGCAACGCTTGACTGATTATCAATCCGATTGACAAGGTGGTAGTAATATAAACCGATCGTATGTCGGTGGGGCTGCGTAGCGATAGATAGTCAGTTAAAACGTAGCACAAAAGTTAATTGGGCAGGTGCCACTGCATTCAGTATCGGCTGTGCCTAGTATCTTCGGTAAGCTTTCGTGTTTCAACGGCCACAATCGGTCGACTATACGACCTGTAATCTTATTTCCCGGGATTCGCTCGAACATGTTTTCCGCGATAGACTGAAATATTGTCGAAGTAGGCGTGCACGTTTGTGTATTTCCCTTTGGAATCCCTTGGGGCCCAATGCGGCTCATGGCCACCATGAAAAGTACTGAAGAGAAAGGTGCTGATAAGCGATTCTTCTCCATTTATCGCACGAAAACGAACCCCGTCGTGTTGAATGATACGCCTACCGTTGATATAGATATGAGCGAAGCCGTTACTTTCAGATGGTTCTTTATTCAATCTGGTATGCAATGAGATGGCATAGTACTTTCCTTTTTCGAAATGAAAGTCCTGGCTGTATACCCCGGCTCCATACTGACCATCCTTGTTTTGAGAATAAAGGTAGGACCTTATGCTACCCTTTTCTTTGAATGTTACCCGAGCGCTCCAGCCATCCGGCCGCATGGGCTTACCTCCTGTGATTGGTATGTCGGGGCCAAGGCCGTGAAGCTTTCCGCCCTTCACGAATTGGAAGTCTGTGTCGAATTTCACGTCATAATTCAGCGTGTATTCCAGTCCCCGTTCGCCGAATGGATAGCGTGCGGTAATCCGCTTGCTTCCGCGCTCGTAGCCTTCGTAGGTCGCCTTTAAGGCACGACTGCCAAGGACGCCCTCTTCGTCGACGACAATCAGATATTGGTTGCTCGTAAGAAGACCATATAGGCCGTCACTCTGGGGAGTTTCGAAATCCTCATGAAATACCTGTATTTCTTCCGCCGATGCAATCCGCGCAAAACTGAGAAAAAGAAGGGTGCAAAAAACGAATTCTCTCATCGTGTGATGATAATATTTACCAACGGTCCGTGGAGGCAAGACTGTCGTCATGGGTTCTTTGGTACTGCTTGTTCGATCGGATAGAACACTACTAAAGCCGGATTTTTCGAGAGCGACTAGCGGGGTAAATAATTCTCTGGAGTTCCTCTTCAGGGGATACGATACTCATGACACCTAATACCCTAATTATGAAAACTAATCGGATTACCCGCCGCACGTTTCTAAAAGGAACCGGCGTAGCCTTGGCTTTACCTTTACTAGAAAGTATGGGCCCCATGAGACTCAGTGCCGTGGGTGCTGCCGCCAAAACCAGTTCTGTGGGTTCGCCCATGCGCATGGTTTGCATTGGCAATCCCCTCGGACTTATGCCGGATAGCTTTTTCCCCACTGGCAAAGGACGCGATTACGAGTTGTCAGACCTGCTTCGTCCCATCGCACGGCATCGTAACGACTTTACCGTATTTTCGAACTTGGATCACGATGTCTCTGGCGGACACAGCGCGGTGCATGCCTTTCTGAGTGGTATCAAGGATCAGAATGCCTCCGATTGGCCGGAAGGAAATATATCTGTCGATCAGCGAGCTGCCGAATTCGTCGGAGCGCGTACCCGTTTTCCCTCGCTGGTGATGTCGGTTGGGAATTCGGACGGTGATCTAAAGTGCAAGCTTTCCTGGACCCGCAATGCGGTGAACGTGCCACCAGTCACGAAGGCTCGGGATCTTTTCCGCGCCCTGTTTGTGCAGGACGATCCTTCGCTACTCAAGAAACGTCAGGCAGCCTATGATGTGAACGAGAGTATTCTCGATGCGGTTAATAGTCAGGCCAAGATCCTCAGTCAGCAACTTGGCAAAGCAGATCAGGAGAAACTCGACGAATATCTGAATTCGGTTCGGGAGGTTGAGAAGAAACTCGGCATGTCGCGCGCGTGGTTGAACCAACCAAAACCGCAAGTGGATCTGGAAGAACCTACCGAGGGTAACCTGACTTACACCGTGCCCGCATTTTACGATCTGCTGGCTCTGGCTTTACAGACCGATTCCACACGGGTCGCCACATTAGGAATTCCCGGAACGATCGATACCGGGGATCTTGGACTCAGTGGAAGCTATCATGGGTTCTCCCACCACGGCAAAGCCGAGAAACTCCGCCAAGGGTTACTGGTGATTGAAAAATATCAGGTTGAACAAATGGGGCGTTTTCTCGACCGCCTCAAAACGATCGAAGAACCGGACGGTACCCGTCTGTTTGATCGAACCATGGTCCTCATGGGTAGTGGCATGGGCAATGGAAGTTCTCATTCCAATAAAAACCTCCCGGTACTTTTAGCCGGTGGCGGTTTCAGCCATGGCGAGCACAAGATTTATCCCGAAGAAAACCATAAGCGGGTTCCATTGTGCAATCTCTACGGTTCCATGCTTCAAAGGTTCGGTTTGGAAATTGATACGTTCAATAAAGGCACCGGCACTTTGACCGGTCTGGAAGTTGCATGAAAATAAAACTTCCACGTATTTCATGCCTTGGCCTTTTGCTGGGTGCTTCAGGTCCTGCGCTCATTGGCCAGGATCACTCGACGTATAATGATGCCATACAGCCTTTTCTGGAAACCTATTGTATTCAATGCCATGGGCCAGAAAAACAAAAAGCCGACCGGCGCTACGATACCCTGGAGAACGATTTCATGGATCTTGATTCCCTGAATTTGTGGCAGGATATTGCGGATTTACTGAACCTGGGCGACATGCCTCCCGAAGAGGAGGATCAACCATCCGACCAGGAGAGGTTGGCCGTAGTTGGCTGGATCTCACAGAACCTCGAAACGGCCTACGCCCACCACAAAAGCACCGACCAGAGGACCGTTCTCCGTCGACTCAATCGCCAGGAGTATAACAACACGGTTCGCGACCTCTTAAAACTTGAACCGATACTGATTGATCCTACTGAATCGTTTCCGCCGGATGAAACGGAGGAGAATTTTAACAATATCGGTTCAGCTCTGATCACCTCCGATTTCTTGCTCCAATCGTATTTGGATGCAGCGGAGACCTACGTAGACCACGCCTCCCGTTTTAAGGAAAAGCCGGAAGTGAAACAGTATCATTTCGCAGCTCCTTTTTATGAGCCTAGGAATCGACGGGATGGATTGGATGATCTGGGCAATTTTCAACACATCCGCAAGAATACGACCGATCAGGATGGTTTCATGTGGTTGGAGGATCTGGAGCAAGGCGTACCCGAAAGTGGTTTCTATAAACTCCGCTTCAAGGCACAGGCAATAAATCGTGTGTATCCTTATCCCGAAGAAATGGTAGGCACCAATAAAGATGAGCCCTTGCGAGTGGATGTCGTAGCGGGAGCCCGTCAATACGGCGAGCTCGAGTTTCGAACTTCCTCCGACCGAAAAGTGGCGGGCTTCATCATCGCCGACGAAGAAGCCGAATGGTACGAAGCAGAGGTCTGGCTGGATAAAGGCTATCAGCCTCGGTTGACATTTCCCAATGGACCGAACCGGGTAAAACCCATTCGAAAAACCCTGGTTCACAATTATCCGGAGCACTTCCAGGATTTCATCCATAACTGGACAGTTCCGGGCGACGGACTGTATCCTTACCCTATCGAGGAGGCCGAGGCCCGCCGTATCGAGGCTGAGCATCTGAAAATCGCCACGGAAATAGGGGGTGTCCTCAATACGGAAGGCACTGGAAATTTATTTAACCGACGTGATGGCTGGGCTGCGTTTTATCGTGGCTACCAGGGACCGCGTATTCGCGTTTTTGAGATTGAACTGGAAGGTCCCTTCTATGAAAGCTGGCCCACTCCGAGCCACAAAGCGCTGTTTGGCGACTTTGAACTGACTCAGGGAAATATGCCCGCAATTATTAAACGGTTTGCCACGGCTGCCTACAGGCGACCCGTCGCCGAGGATAAACTGGGAATCCTGATTGGCTTGGCCAATGAGCATATCCGGCGAGGCAGCCAGGTGTTCGATGCGCTGAAGGTTGTCTTTCGCGCCGTTCTGTGCTCTCCGGATTTTCTATACCTGCAAGAACCCGAAGGACGGCTCGATGACTATGCGCTCGCTTCGCGGCTGAGCTACTTTCTGTGGTCAACCGCTCCGGATCAGGAATTGCTTGAACTGGCTGCGGCTGGAAAGCTGTCTTTCCCGGATGTTTTAACAGCCCAAACTCAACGTATGCTGGCCGATGAAAAGGCTTGGAGCCTGACAGAACAATTTTCCTCCCGTTGGTTGGAGCTCTTTAAAATCGGTACCATGCCACCGAGCGACAAGGACTTTAAGACCTACTATGTGGATGGTCTTGAGACTTCGATGAAGCAGGAAACCCATCATTTCTTTCACTACATTCTAAGCAAGAATCTGCCGA
The DNA here is from genome assembly GCA_964352065.1 of uncultured Opitutaceae bacterium. Taxonomy (GTDB): domain Bacteria; phylum Verrucomicrobiota; class Verrucomicrobiia; order Opitutales; family UBA2995; genus UBA2995. The sequence continues at coordinate 48,074 of CAYGQM010000047.1, read as the reverse complement.
TTGGAGAATTCCTGGATTCAGATTTCACCTTTGTGGATGGTGGGCTTGCCCGACTCTACGGAATCGAAGGAATCAACGGTCCGGACATGCAACGGATTTCCTTGAAATCCATGCCTCACCGCGGCGGTCTTCTAGGACAAGCCAGTATACTCACCGCCAGCGCAAACGGTATCGATACCTCCCCGGTCATTCGAGGGATCTGGATTTTGAATAATATTTTAGGGACACCGCCCTCGCCACCCCCCCCCGATGTGGAACCACTTGAGCCGGACATTCGGGGTGCCACCACGATCCGGGATCAGCTCGACAAGCATCGCAAGGTAGCCACCTGTTATGAATGTCACCGGAAGATCGACCCACTGGGATTTGCCCTAGAAAACTTTGATCCTATTGGTGGTTGGCGAGATCTTTACCCCCGCGACCAAGGTGAGGGTCCCGAGATTGATGCTTCAGGCCAATTGCCGAATGGAACGGATTTCGATGGAATTGTAGAATTCAAATCCGTGCTCTCGGACCGCTTGGATCAGTTTTCCCGCTGCCTGACTGAAAAACTGCTCGCATATTCAATGGGGCGCACTCTGGAATTTACCGATCGACCAGAAGTCAACCGAATCGTCGATGAGCTGAAAGATTCCGGCTACGGTATGCAGGATCTTGTATTGTTAGTCGTGCAATCAGAAGCCTTTCAGACCAAGTAGCCTCCATTGTTTTAAGAAACGTTAAGTAGGACGGTTTCGTGGTATAACCTAAATTGGTTTAGGCGTATCGATGAATCGGGGACCGGCGTCAGTGTTGGCTTCGTAAACGTTCGTGGTTTCAAGTTATCAAAGCACTCTATTGTAGTCGTTCTTCAGGAAGCCTCACGGCAATAAGCAGAGACTTTTGCTTATTCGTGTCACTCTTGATGGCGAATTCACAGTGGCTTAGTGGAAATGAGATCGCTGGCCGCCGGGACATCCGTGACAGAACGCTGATTCCGGTGGGGCCGTTAGCTGACCGACGCCGGCGGTTTCCTTTTCCCAGAAAAAAGGCCGTCGTTGTTGAGCTGCATTGCCAATTTCATTCATGGTAGCAGCATCGAAAAGCCGACCGTTGCTAACGACGTATTGAATGAATTCTGAGTGACGGATGTTTTGGCGGGGATCTTTGTCGGCCTGAATAATGACGAGATCGGCCAGTTTGCCAGCTTCTATGGATCCCAGGTCATTATCGAGCCCGAGATAGCGTGCGCCATGGATCGTGCCGCACTCCAAAGCTTCTGCAGGGTTCATGCCCCCCTGGACGAGGCTCCATAGCTCCCAGTGGGTATCGATACCATTGAGCTGGCCGTGACCACCAGCTTGAACGAGTCCTCCTTGATCAAAGCTTTGTTTGGCTATTTGGGCGACGATCTTGTGATTGAAGTCTTCTTCCGGAGCCATCAGTCGCCTACGGGCGCGTGGTTCTAATCGGTGCGGAGGAATAAAGGCTTTCAAACGATTGTGTTTCCAAAGCTCGTCTATTTGATACCAATAGTTTTCCCCGGTTAGGCCACCGTAGGCTACCGATAGCGTCGGTGTGTAGCCCACACCGGTATCCCGCCATAGATCGAGCACGTCATCATAGATCGATTGAACTGAAAGGGTATGCTCGATTCCGGTGTGGCCGTCGACGATCATGTTCACATTATCCATGAACGTAGCCCCGCCCTCCGGAACTACCATCATGCCGAGTTCACGTGCGGCAGCCAAGATCTGTTGTCGCTGATCCCGGCGGGGTTGGTTGTAGCTTTTCACAGTAAACGCTCCGACTGCTTTCATACGTCTGAGGTGAAACTGCGCGTCCTCGAGACTCTCGACTTCGGCCTTAAAGGCGCCTGCTGCTCCGTAGAGAATCGTACCCGTAGAGAAAATACGCGGAGCTGTGATGATACCAGCTTTGCCCATCTCGCTTGCGGCGAAGATACTCAGGGTATCGTTGGATGGATCGTGAATAGTGGTTACGCCGAAAGCAAGACGAGCGAGATCGACCCAATTCTGCTGAGGATTCATTTGCTCGGTTGCCATCGCTCCATGAGCGTGGGTGTCGACGAGGCCCGGAATTACGATCTGACCGCTGATATCGATGGTCTTGGTTCCCGGTGGTATTTGAGTATTAGCTTTTGTGCCCACTGATTGGATACGATTTTTCTTCAAGAGGATCACACCGTTTTCGATGGTTCCCATTTCTCCCATCGTGAGAATGGTTCCTCCAACGAGTGCCAACTCACCTTCCGGTTGACTGTAGGCGGTTTTGAATCCGATGGCCTGCTCGTCCACCGGTTGCTCAGGCAGTGTTTCCGGAGCTCCATCCAGGTAGCTGAAGGAATTGGTAAGCGTACGGGAGTATAGGGTCGGACCGAGCGACCAATGGAGGGTTTGAGAATCGCCGGAAAAATGAACATGGATGCCAGCCTCTTCGCTGACTTTTGCCACGGGCAACGCCTTCGCTTTAGGCCCCAACTTGATGGGTTTACTGGATTTGACGAAAGGAGTCAGGTAGACATTGAAACGTTCAATAAAAGCCACCCACTTGCCATCGGGTGAGAGTTGATAGTCCGTTCCCCAGTCACTCGTATAGTGTGATTGCTCTTCTTTCCCGTCCAAGCTAACTGAGAATAAGCCTAAGTTATCGGCGTCTTTTTCCCGTTTGCTCTTAATAAAATAAAGCCGGTCGTTTTCATCAGAGAATTGTGGATTCGATCCCTCTTTGAGGATGCGCTCGGGCTCACCTCCATAAACGGTCACCCGGTAGATTCCGCTATTCCTGGACCACAGACCAGACCTAAGATATCCGCCGCCCGATTTTACATAGACGATCGTCTTTCCATCAGGTGAAAAAACCGGTTGGGTGAAATGCCCGGGTTGTTGGGTTAATTTGCGGGTTTGGAGTTGGGCTGCTTGGGTTGAAGCGATCCGAACGCTACCGAGTGTGTCATCGTTCCAGGTGGTATAAACCAGGGATTCTCCATCTCTCGAGTAGGACGGGTAAAATTCGAAATGGTCGGTCTGGGTAGTGAGGCGTTGCGGTTTCCCGTCCGGCAAATCGCGGATATAGATATAGCCCAGAGCCTGATAAGCGACTTGATTACCCAAAGGCGAAACTGTGACCCAGCGAAGCATACGAACGTCAAACTCATTGGGCGCCACCTCGACGGGGACACGAAGAGCTTTGGTGACAGTCCGGTCATCTTTAATGTGGAAAGGGATAATTGTTTCCGATCCATCCTGAACGCTAATCTTTCGGATTTTCCCGTATGCCCAAATGACCAGGTGCTTTTGATCAGGTGTCCACGCAAAGTTGGGGTATACCCCGTGAATTGCCCAGGTCTCCTGCATGTCGCGCTCGAGTTTTTTGTAGAGCACTCTTACGGCGCCAGACTCGGTATCAAAGAGGTGAAGGGCTGACTTCCCATCAACCCTGCGCACGAAAGCGATCAATTTACCATCTGGAGATGGCACGGGTCTGCATGAGCCTCCCACGCCGGAAATGTAGGTCTCAGTTTCGCCCTTGGCCAACTCCAGGCGTTTGATGACGTAGATCTGTTTGTTCGAGTCTTTGTCATATTCAAAAGCATCTCCGGGAGTGGCGTCTTGAGAATAGTAGAGATATTTTCCGTCCGGTGAGAACACGGGTTCATTGACGTCCTTTTGTTCGTTGGGCTTTTCGGTGAGTTGAACGCCGCCTTGCGCGGAGCCAGCGACACCGCTATGGTGATACATCCACATTTCTCCGGATCCCAGGGAACGACGACTGGTGAAGTGTTTCCGCGCTACTATGTATTCTCCATCCGGTGACCAGGTAGGAGAGAACATCAAACGAAAGGTCTCATTGGTAATCTGTTTGGGATCGCTGCCGCTCCGGGCAATCGTCCAAATATTGTAACCGGCGTGTTTGCTTTCCCCTGTGCGGTCACTGGTGAAGGCGATAGATTTTCCATCGGGGCTAAACACGGGCTGCATGTCCCAGGCCATCCCTTCAGTGAGACGGGTGGGGGAGTTATTACCGCTACCACTGATCGGCATAAGGTAAATGTCACCCAGAAAATCGAATACGATCTCATTTCCGTCCGGGCTCACATCCAAGCTGATCCAGGTTCCTTCGTCGGCGTCGATCGGTTGAGATAGGGTTTCCCAAGGTGGATTCTCAATATCCCAAGCTGGCTTCTTGTCCTCCGAGTTTTCCTCGGTATCGGCTTTGTGAGTCGCTGATTCATTAGCGGAGTGGAGTAGCGTGCCGCTTAGGAAAGCAACTAGGCAAAGACTCTTTATTAGGTGGGTAGTCATTGTAGGTGTAAGAAGATCAAATAATAGATCTTGTGGGTAAATGACCCTAGATCGACTGTATTTTAAGACGATCTCTCTCTGCCGAAAAATGAGGAAACATGTAAGTCTGGTTTATTCAGCAGTCTACTGCATTACGCTACCTGAAGGAGTTCGTTTCTTTAGGAAACTCTTTAGAGACAAAATCGTGTGGGCATTTTTTGGGCGTTACCGTTTTCTTAATTCCACGAGCCACTCATTCCCTTGTCTATTTTCGAAGGAGTCATGAGGCTGTTCTATCCGAGCGATTTCGAAATAGGTTGAGAAGTGATGATCGATGTCGGCACGCGTCGTTTTATGAGGCGGTCCGTCTTCGCAGTCTGTCTCGTAAAACAGACCGACGATGCGACCCTTTTCTGCGAGAACGGCGTTCATAATTTGCGCATAGGCGTCCCGCATATTGACCGGAATAGCGCAGAAGCAGGTGTGTTCCAGCACGATATCAAAAGCGGATGCGTGATCCTGATCGAGACTGAAGAGGTCACGATGTAACGCCGTTATGGGTAAATCTCCCTTTCGCGCGCTGATAGCATGGATTGCCCCTTCGGCAAAGTCCACGGCGGTGACTTGAAAGCCCCTTCCGGCCAGGTGGAAGACCTCGTGGCCAAAGCCGCAACCGGGAACGAGAATTCGGGTCCCGGGTGTTAAATCGAGTTCGTGAATGACGCGCACTAAAGGCGGTGCGGGTTCCCCCTTGTCCCAGCCAGTGTCACCGTCTTCATAAATGGCTTGCCAGTAGGCGGCATCTCTTGGCGTGTGATTTTGTTCTTGGGTCATGCGCTTACTTCCAAACGGTTTGGTCGGACGTGTCGGTATGTCGGTTATATTGTTCGAGATAGTCTTCTCTTACGGGACCAAATATATCCAGAACTTTCGCCGGACCTTCTACCACAACGCCCTCGTGCACAACATGGGGCGGTACGATAAACGCCTCGCCGGGATTCATGAGTTTTTCTTCCCCGCCGATCTTAAATCTCAGTTTGCCCTCGAGCAACAATCCAGCCTGTTCGTGAGGATGACTGTGAGGTGGTACGACGCTATCCTGGTCCATCTCGAGGAATGAAAGCATGAGGTTTTCTCCGGCAACGATACCGCTGAGGGCGCCGGGAAAGAGTTCCATTTTGGGGAGTTTGCTCGGGTCGATGAATGGCATGGTTTTGAGACTAGTTGTGGATAAAAAGGACGAGAGTAATCACGGTATGAGGGTAGGGATATAGCTTATAGATTACTAAATTCTACGCGGTAGAAGGACTCGGTTGGAGAAGTAAGTTCGAAATCGTGGTAGTTTCCATCGCCATCATCCACGGTGGCGAGCTTGACCCAATCCTTCATGTCGGAAGATATTTGCAGGGTGCTTCTAAATCCCGCTGGCGCGAAGTAGCGTATCGTCGAACCGGATTCAGATGCTATAAGACGAAGCGGTTCGTTAGCCAAATCAGCCAATTCGAGGGTGACATCCTGTTTGGGGGTTGCGGCGTAACCCTGTTGGTCCACATCGACAACTATTCTGTGTGCACCCGAGGTAGTTGGTAAGGTAATCGTATCCGCAGACTCGATTTTTAAGTTGAGCCCTGGAGGGTTGGTTTCCACTGCTGAGAACAGGTAGTTGCCGTCGTAGGTTCTGATCGCCCGAACCGTTTGACTGGTAATTGTTGCCTGGTTTTCGGTAACTTCGATCTGTATCGATGTACTAGATACGTCGCTGCCGCCACTTGTCACGGTTACGAAATAGCTGCCTATGTCTGCTAAGGCAATATCGCTCAGTAATAAAGCATCTCCATTAGCGCCATCCAAAGCCGCGCTGTTAAAGAACCATTGGTAGGAGATGTCTGGACCACCCGTTGCACGTACTCTGAGAAGAACATCTTCTCCAGATAAAAGGCTGGAGTTACCTGGGATGAGGCTCTCGATTCTGGGTGAATTGCTTTCAGTGACTATCAAGTTGAATTCATCTCCGGCGTCTATTTGACTGACTATGCCCAGGTTTTGCGGACTTTCTGTTTGGCTGTTTTTGTCTTCTCCCCAAGCGGAGAGTTCACCTTTGGCGCTCAGTGCCAAACTGTGAAATAAACCACCTGAAATATCGACGATTCGAGCCGTAACGGGATCGCGAATAACGAACCCTTTTGCCTGAGGTGGATCCTGGGTATCGGCTGGAAATTCGAGTTGTCCGCGGCTATTGTCGCCCCAGCCATCGACCGTTCCGTCGGCTAGAATAACGAGGTTGTGATTCCAGCCTGCAGAGATGTCGATGACTCCGGTTATTCGTTCGGGGATGTCTTGTTGGCCGAAGCGATTGTCTCCCCAGGTCACGACAGATCCATCGGCGAGTCTTACCAGATTGTGATACCCTCCTGCGGAGATTTGAACGACTTGATTCAGTGTTTCTGGGACAGAAATTTGCCCGAAGTCATTGCCTCCCCATCCGGTAACTCGTCCATCTGAAAGGAGAGCCAACGAATGTTCAGCTCCGGCTTCGATATCAATAACGTTTACAAGGCCATCCGGGACGGTTGCCTTCCCAAATGTATTTCGTCCCCAACTCACGACGGTGCCGTCGCGCTTCAGTGCTAGAGAGTGGTCGTATCCCACCGCGATATCGATGACATCCGAAAGTCCTTGAGGCGGTGTTGCCTGACCAAATTCGTTTCTGCCCCAGCCGACAACCGTTTCGTCGGCGGTAATCGCAAGCGAATGATTGGCACCAGCAGCGATTGCTACGATATCCATGAGGCTGGTATCCGGAATGTTTGTCTGATCAAAATCATTGTCACCCCACGCCAGAATACTCGTGTCTCGCTGGACCGGTATATATCCTGGGTCGGTGTTGGATAGGCTTCCCGGTTGAACCCCAATCTGATGTCTGACCCAATAGTAGAAAGTCACTCCCTGATTCTCGGGGCTGAGTATGTCATCGTATTGAGTGTCAGTGATGCCTATAGCCAAGGTAGTTGCTGAGCTAATGTCATTAACCGTGTTGCGATAAAGCACATAGCCTGAGGCGCTGGGAAACGGATCCCAGTCGATCCGGACTCGGTCGTCGTACAATCCGTCGGATGCGCTCAGGGACGTAATTCCGTTGGCCACCTTGTAGCCGCTGGCAGGGTCGCTGAAATCGCTCGATACTGAAAAGGCTTTGCTCGTAACCCAGTAGAAGTAAGTGTCATCGGTATCGGGGGTTAGGTCGGCATATTCGTTGTTGATGATGTTGGCTTGGAGAAGTTGTGCGGTGTTCAAGTTGTTGGTTGTGGAACGATAAACCGCATAGCTGGTTGCTCCACTGACCCGGGCCCAGGTAACGCGGATACGATCTGAAAAATCGCCCTGGGTTGCTTGTACATCTTCCGGCTTGCTCAAGTTCCTGAACCAGAAAGCGGGTTGCGAATATTCAGCTCTCAAGCCATCCCGAACCGCACGTATCCAGTAGTGATAGTCGCGTCCAGGAATCGCTCCGGAGTCTCTAAAGGTCGTATCGGTTAAATCGGATGCGATCAAGGTTGCGCTGGTAAGGTTGTCACTGTTCCCGCGCCAGACTTCGTAGCGGGTTTCGAAGGTTCCGGAATAGTTGTCAGTCCAATTGACCTCGATAAATTCTGTTGAGCTGCCGGGTCCAACGGTGGGCGGGTTCACTGGGTACCCCCTCAGTCCTTCGGTTAGATCGAGGTATGAGGGATGCCTTTCGAGTTGGTAGGATTGATTGGGTCCAGGAATGGTGCTTAGGGTTATCAACCATGCTGGAGTTCCGCTTTGTATATTGGAAGAACCGCCCGTAACTGCATCCCAGTTCAGATAGGCTGGATCATCAGGGATCTTGAGAGGGCCATTGAATAGTTCTCCGTTCGTTAGATTGGACCGTAGAGTGAAACTCATGGTTTCCGTCCCGGTGGAGAATGGGAAATCAAATTCCGACCCACCGTCCGTGTCTGAAAGTCTCAATTCGAATATCTGCAATCCGTTCAGTGAAGTCGTGGTAATCGATGAGGCGCCTATACCTTCGTTGGTGGAGCGCAAGATCCACCGATAGTCTTTTATTCTGACTTCAAGCTCCATGGCTATACGCCCGTCGTTCCGATAGCTCAAAGAGGCTGAGCGATCTCCGCCTCCCGACAGTGCATCCTCGTAGATAAGGTAGTGAAACCTGAGTTCATATGGATCGCCTGATTGAACGTCTAGATCCGGAGGAAGACTCAAAGCTAAAGCGACGGTTCCTGTGACGGTGAGCGTGAAGCCACCTGCGTAGGGTGAAAGAGGTTGTGCCGCATACTGGGCAGTCAGAGCGGTATCCTGAGAGCCAGTGTTTTCAATGATTCTGGGATTTTCCTGACTACCGTCGCTCCAATGGGTGAAAAAGAGTCCTTCTTTCTGGGGAGCTTTGAGTTTAACGCTTGCTAATGAACTCAGCTGAGTGATGGGAAATAAATTAAGAAGTGCCTCCGTGTTTAGGGTCAACTGTGACAAATTGGAGGCGTGCTGGAGACCGGACAGATCGAGGGGTTCGGTAGAGGTGACCTCCAAGGAATTGAGTCCAAAAATATCCTCATAGGTGACATCATTTTCGGGCAGGATGTCCAGTTCGAGTTTGACTGCCTGACGCACTGCATCGTCCGGAATGGACACGGGATCGGTCAATGAACCCAGCTCTACACTGGTATAGGTCGATGTGATGTAACCGATAACGGATTCTAGGGTATCGAGACTATCGGTTGTGTTTAAAAAGAAAATGCCCATTTCATACCTGAAGCCGTGCTTGAGTGTGCCACCGGGAATTACATAGGAACGGGTGTCGTTTGGGAGGAACGATAGGAGTACGTCTTCTTCGAGTGTCGGCTCAAATATCTGGATAATTACCCTGTCTTCTGATCCGGAATTGGAAAAGGGACTCCACTCGATTTGAAAATCTTTGGTGACATCGTGTATCACCAGAGCATCCAGGTTTAAAAAGATGGCTGGATCAGCGTAGTCGTCTCCCGTGATATCAAAGGGGGCAAAATTCCTTGTCGTTCCGTTATCATCGATGGACAGCGTGAACTGACCGTTTGGATATCCGGCATTCAATTCCCCTACGGTTGTGTATTCTGGAGTATCCAATGAGAAATCGCCGGGCTCCCCGGTTAGGGTAACGGGCCCACCTGAACCGGGGTATTCTATGGTTCCTCCTGTTACTAGAGCGTCCCCTTGTGCTCCAGAATTGAAAGACCATAAAGCGGGGTCTGGCGGTGTGTTATTTTCAAGCTGTGTATAGTTTTGCTCTTTGAAGACGAAAATAAATTCGATGTTGGCGTTTGCCGAAGAGAACAGACAACAGATTGCCACCACAAAAAGCACGGTTAGGCGCTTTTTAGAGAGTACCTTGATCAGGATAGACCTGGTGATTACGAAGAGTAGGTATTGACCGGTTCGGTGCATGGTTCGCTGTTCTAGGTTTTCATCGTTAGGATAATTTGGTCGATTCAAATTTCGACTTGTAAGTCTAAACGGGCATCAGCTTGTAGATTTCCATTATTCCCTGACTTCTTTTTAGGGAAAACTACTAGCCGGTCGTGGGATTCCGTGTCTTTAACTGAAAATACCTTGAGTTCGGATAGTGACTCCAAATTATCAACCCTATGGATACCCCGAAGTTTGAATTCTTGTCGCGGTGGAAACCCGCCGTTTTATGTCTCGTGTTCTTAGCGTCTTCGCTCTGTTTCGCTTCTGTCTCCGTCGGCAAAGAGCGGCCCAACATCTTGTACATCACAGTGGATGATATGAACGACTGGGTCGGTTGTCTGGATGGACATCCCCAGATTCAGACTCCCAATATCGATCGCTTGGCGGAGCGCGGCGTATTGTTCGCAAATGCGCATTGTGTGGTGCCTGCTTGCAGTGGATCTCGCGCAGCCAATTGGTCTGGATTGTCTCCTGTGAATAATGGGGTGTACGGAAACGGACAGAAGCTTGAAAAGACCTTACCGGGCGCGATGGTTCTGACCCGGGATTTGGCCAGCCAGGGATATAAGACTTTTGGAACAGGAAAACTCTTCCATGGAAATAATGAGTCTTACTTCGATGAGTATGGTCCGACGTACAACAAATGGTGGCCTATTACCGATGATGAAAAAGAGATCCCGAAGTCTTCGATAGAAGCTGGCGGCCCGTATGTGGAGCACTATATCCCTCGATTGGGAATTACGATGCCGCTCAATAAAATGCCACGAGACCGTAATCAAGGATCCCGCACGATCGAATCATTTGATTGGGGCATTATTGATCGGCCAGATGAAGAGTTTACCGATACGCTTTGTGCTAATTATGCAATCGAAGTGCTCGGGAGAAAGCATTCGAAACCGTTTTTACTGGGTGTAGGGATCTACCGTCCGCATCAACCGCTTTGGGTCCCAAAACGGTTTCATGATATGTATCCACCGGAGTCGGTAATTTTGCCGAATGTGTATCAGCATGATTTGGACGACGTCGCCAAAATAGCCCAAGACTTTGGCCGTTATCCGGTTACCAGTGGCGCGCACAAAACGACGGTGGAGTGGGGGCAGTGGCGGAATGCGGTGAGTGCCTATATGGCGAGTATCAGTTTTGCGGATGCTCAGATCGGTCGGGTTCTGGATGCGCTCGATGCGTCGCCCTACGCCGACAATACCATGATTGTTTTTTGGTCGGATCACGGCTGGCAATTGGGCGAAAAAGAGCATTGGGGAAAATTCACAGCCTGGGAGCGCTCGACACGAGTGCCGCTGGTGATCGTTCCGCCAAGGAATGGATCGCCTAAAGGTTTCAAACCCAATACCCGGAGTTCACGTCCTGTTTCGTTGCTCGATGTGTATCCGACTGTTGTTGATTTGACGGGAGTGAACAAGCGTTCGGATCTGGATGGACAATCCTTGATATCTCTCATTCAGAAACCGGATACCCAGTGGTCACGCCCTGCTATTACGGCAGTTGGTCGGGGCACTTTTTCGATACGGGATGATCGATGGCGCTATATTCACTATTTTGATGGCTCGCAGGAGCTCTATGATTTGATGAACGACCCTGATGAATGGAAGAATCTCATCGACGACCCACAGTATTCCAAGATCGTCAGTCGCCTTTCTAAACACGTCCCCCGGAACGATGGCTACAAACACTTTGTTCTTTATGGTGACTTTAAGGCGGTGATTCCCGACGATGGTTCGAGGATGCTGCTGTATGGCCCTGGTTCGGCAGTCATCTACGAAGACAAGGATGTTTCCAAGGAGTATCCGGAGGTCGTGAATTCTATTCTAAGCTACCTCAAAGAGAATCGGAATGTTGGAAAATATGTTTCAATTGAGGAATCGTAAATGAGTACTTAACGGTTCTCCTGAAAAGCCGGATTGTATGCTCCACGTTCTTTAAATCCCGGAAAGGCGCGCATGGATCCGAATCTTGGATACGACTCAAATATATCCCCTTTTCCGTGAACCCGTGGGTCGCCTTGTTCTTTCAGTTCTGACATCAATGTAGTCTTCAACGATTCTTTAATGGATGTGTAGGCAGGGTCTTGGGCGAGGTCGTTTACGCAGGAAGGATCCTGATAAATATTGTAAAGCTGCTCCTCGGGTCTTTTTCCGAAGGCGAGAGCGTAGAGGTCTGCGTAACGGTCTTCATTTTCAAAGACAAAGGTTTTACTGGGAGAGTCATCGATATCGGCATATCCCAGGCCCATGGCCTTGAAATCCTGGGAAAAAGACCCGTCGGCTTTTGCTTTGCCTAATCCCTCTGGTAAAGGATTTCCAGCCGGCCATCGGTCTGGGGCTACGTTCCAGACATACAGGAATTCTTCGGTACGGATGGCGCGTGCAGGATAACCCAGATTATCGGGACGAGCATGGGAATGGCGTTCGCGTCCCGTGAGTACAAAGGTCCTGTGTGGCTGACCTTGCTTCAGAAAGGGAATGAGACTCTTGCCGGTTATACCATCGAAGAGCGGGATTCCTGCTAGTTCAAGGATCGTAGGAGCGATGTCGATCAGACTGACAGGTGTTCTCGATTCCCGGCCGCCTGCAAAGAAGGCTTTTCCTGAAACAACGAGGGGTACGTGCGTACCGAACTCCTGAAGATTGGCCTTGGCGTAGGGAAAGGGCATTCCGTTGTCTGCGGTGACTACGACGATGGTGTTGTCCAATTCACCGATCTCTTCCAGTTTCTTCAGGATACGACCCAGGTGAGTATCGAACCAATCGATCTCAAGACCGAAATCGAGGATGTCGTTTTTGATGAGTGCTTCTTCAGCAGGCAGGAATGCGGGGACTACGGCGTCCTTCAAGTCCTTGCCGGCTTGTAAGCCTGAACCGTATTCATACTTACGGTGCGGCTCTTTACCGCCATACCAAAAAAAGAAAGGCTGATCGCCTTTTCGTGTTTCGAGGAAGGTATCGAAGTTGCCAGCGTAGTCTATCGTGGAGATGCCGTTTGCCGGAGGCTTTAAGGTCTTTTCATTGTATTCGGTTCCCACCGGGTTGCGTTTCCATCCCGCGTCTTCGAAGTTGCCCGGGCCCCAAGGCTTACCGGTGAAGCCAACTTGATATCCGGCGGTTTCGAGGGTTCGGGTAAACACCGGAAACTTTTTCGGAAAATAACTGCCGTGAGTGCCCGCCTCTTCAATCTGCCAGATATTCCTGCCAGTCAAAATCGCCGCTCGACACGGACTGCATTGCGGAGCAGGCGCGAACGCATTGTGGAATAGCACGCCTTCCTGAGCCAGGCGATCGAAAGCAGGCGTGGATACGCCCGTTGTTCCGTAGGCTGACGCGTACGGGTAGGACTGATCGTCCGCGATCGCGAAGAGAAAATTCGGACGATCAGCGCCAAATGCTGTTGATGATTGAACGAGTAAACAAATCAGGAGGGCAAGAAAGTGTGTTTTCATAGGGAAGACGTTAGCGAAAGAATACCTTGAGTGGCTATTACTCAGGTATTCCGTTGGTTGTTAGCACTTGAAGGTTGTGAACGTATTTTACGGTGGGATTCTGGTAGCTCCATACGATTTGTTTTTCTCGATTTATTTCGATCATTTTCAATCCATCTTCTGATTGATTTCCGTAACACGACACCAGAAAGTTCCCACTCTTAAGTACCTGTAAGCCGCATACATCCTGCAAGACGCCACCAAGATCCTCCGAGCTGAGGTGCCAGGATAACTTTCCAGACTTGTCAAAGATGACTATGCGGTTCCCAGATGCGCAGGTAATCACCGTAGACCCATCCTCGAGTCGGGCGGCTGCAAACGATCCGTTTTTGGCTTCGGGGCCACCCAGCTCAGGTAGGTCCAGCCGAAACGTATGAACCACGTTTCCCTGTTTATCATATTCCTTTACAAACGGCATGATTCGATGAGGCACCAAGTAGTGTCCGTTTTGTAACTTCCTGCCCATGCGGGTTTGCATATGAATGTTGTCGGTTTCCGGTTGGAGAGGGATCACCGCGGTTACCTGACCAGCTGAGTTGACTTCGACTAACCGCGGCTGCTCTCCCAACTCCGTTACCAGCGTAAGGCCACTGGGTAGCCGTTGGGCACTCATGATCTCCTTATTGATGGTATTTGGGTAGGTCCAAATAATGTCTTTCGTCTTCGTGACTTCGATCACTTGTTGGGGGTAGGTGATGAGATAATTTCCATTGCTGAGCTTCGTGATGTCCTTCGACCTGTCATGGTATTCCCAAACCACTGAGTCTTGTTCATCGATTTCAAATGTTTTGGGACCACTGATCACAATAGAGTGACGGATTCCGAAATCACTTTGTTGGAAACTCCATAAGGAAGTCGTAAGGAAAAGGCCGAGAAGCGGGATGTATTTCATAGATTGATGTTTCAACGGATCAAAGCCTATCTTCGTGAACGACGTTGAAAAGCATTAATGATGGTCGGTCGTGTTGGATATATGTTACCTGGTGTTTGCCGGGCAATCGGATTCAGGGGAGGGCGCTGCATTACCCGTTATTCGGTTGCGGACCATGATTTTAGTGAGTATCAGGATGATTGGGTTTACCGAAGGGAATCGTTCTTCTTTACGGGATGGGCTTCATGCATAGAAAGATGCCCGAACGACTATCCTGTCCCATAATTCAATCATGCTCCGTTTTCTCGTCTCCTCAATCTTCTCTTTGCAGACGTCCGGGCTTTTGTGAAAGCGAAGGCGTCTGGCGGTTTTAGTTTGGATGTTGATCTGAAATTGGAGGCGATGGAGCCTGTATTGAATCGAGAACTACCAGTCCAAATAGCTGCCATCTCAGTGCGCCAAATTCGGGATGCGATACACTGGGCCAATAAACAAGATCTGGCCTTCGTGATAGTAGGCGGACGGGATGCTTGGAGAGTTTCCGATTTGTTAAAGGATAATCAGGTGCCGGTTATTATAGGAATCGTCAACCATACCGCTTCCCGTCGTTGGGAATCTTACGACACGAGTTACAAGAATGCGGGATTGCTTCATGAGGCAGGGGGCGCTTAAAGCGATCATGCTCTATCCCGCTCAGATTTTTGGTGTCTCTGACCGATCGGGTTCCATTGAGGTAGGGAAGGACTCGACGTTGATCGTAGCGACGGGGAATCCTTTGGATATTAGGAGTAATGTTGAAATGGCATTTATCGATGGTCGCTCAGTCGATTTATCCAGTCGGCATACTCAGCTGTACGAAAAATATAAGCAGCGTTATCAACAGAATTGATTCCTAGATAGAATCAGGATTTACGAATTCGCTGATTGCGCGAATCTGTTCATCGATCTGGTCTGACAGCCGTAGATTCAGATCATTCGGATGTATGGATATACGAAGAATTGTGTCCTTGTATTTGGCGCGCCCTTCCTGATGTCGGTTCCAGAAACGAAGAAAAGTCTCACGAAACCTGGTATCCGCTTCATAGCCTGTGAGTGGAAACGGGGTGAACCCAATTCTGTCTTCAGTTTTCTTAAGGAACCCCCGAGTCGTCTCGATATAGTGGTAGGGAACTTTTGCGAGATGCTCCTTCGAAATGGAGCCGAGTGCCCAGGCGGGTGGAACGTAGAGACGGGGTGTCGGCAGCTTGTTTTCTATGAACCAGTTTTTCGATCGTTCAAGAAGGTCGAGAATGGCTGCAGAATCGAGGTCGAGGTGTTCAGCAACATTGCGGGAGATGAGCGCGGCATGTATGCGATGCCGGATCCGACGGGGCGTCGTGTGATGGTGCCAGCCGTGAGCTGCCAGTTCATGACCGTTGTTGGAAAGCTCCCGAAGGCGCTCGATATGGGCGCTCGACCAGGGTTTTCCCGGGACTACGAGCACGGTGACAGGGGGGACGTTGCGCTCTTTCAGCCAGATAAGTATCTCTTCCACCCGATCCATGGTTTCAGGCATGAGGTCATGGATGGAGACGTAGGCTCTCACGCTATGCAATTACCGGGTGTATCTTGCGAGAATCTCCGCCCACTGGTAGATCGTGTCCCGATTGAGTTGCTCGGCAGCCTTGCGTGCACTGAATGCCTTTTCCTGTAAAGTATCAGCCGGAAGTTCTATGAATTTTTGAATGGCTTCTGTCAGTGTTTCTTCGGGGTTGATCACAAACAGGCCATCTTGCAGAGTCGGCCAGTCATGGATGCCCGCATTAGCAGACACCAAGGCAGGGCGTCCGCGGGCCAAAGCTTCAAAGGCAACGGTCCCAAAAGTTTCGAGTATGGACGGCAGTAGCAGGCAGCTGGAGCTGTCCAGAAGTTCAATCAGCTCTTCCCGTTTAAGCCATCCTCTGAAACTTACATTCTTCAGGTGCTCCGCTGATTTTTCGAGTTTGCTGCGTAAGGGACCGTCACCCCCAATGATGAACTCAATATCTGGAAAGTGAGTGGCTGCTTCGATGACGAGGTGCACATTTTTCTCAGGAGCAAGGCGGCCAGCGAAACAAATGCGATTCACGGTGGGTGGGGCGGCGACCATGGGCGTATCCAGGAAAGCAGGTTCAAGGGGAGTACCCATCACTTCGATACGGGGCGCGCCGAGTTCTTCGACGTCTGCTTGCAACTTGGAGTTGTTGATCAATACGGTCGCACTTCGTTTACAGAGAATCTTATTGATCGTACGTAGCACGCCATTGGCAAACCAACGGGAAAATGGCTTCCAGTAGATGCGGGCGAGGTGTTCGAAATCAGTATGGAATGCGGTTATGAATTGGGCGCCTGAGCGTTTGGCCAGGTAGAGTCCAAGAAGTCCGAAAGGGCCTGGTGTAATAGCCACAACGATCGTAGGGTTTAGCTTTTTATACCCTTTGCGGACACGAAATATGTTGGGAGTAACCAGTCGTTGGGAAGGGTCCCCGGGCATGGGCAGCGATAGAAAATCATGTCCCTTGCGAGGCAGAGGTTGGAAGATCTCCAAAGCCTGAAGGTGCGGTGCGAGTTGGCCCGCGAGGTCGTAGTAGTAAGCACCCGCACCGTTGCGTTCAGGCATGGAATCCGAAAAAAATGCAACTCGGACGTGAGACGCATCCACTGCGTTTTTCGGTTGAGAATCGTCGGGTTCAGTGGGATGGGTGCTGTCGTCTTGCAGGGGTTTTTGCATGGGAAATCAGATGGAGATGCGTGGTTCTGATCTAAGAATTTCCCGATAACTGGGTTCGATGCAAACTTTCATTCTTTCAGAATCAATTGAAAAGTCGGTTAACTGATGCTTGTGGGCACTCGGGCTAGAGGGGAGGAGGGCGTGTAACCTCTCGAGATCGCAGTTGGATTCCAGTTTCAGCTGTTCTACAGCTTTGGCTATAAGAGCACCTGGCTGTTTACGGAGATCGCTTTGTTCAATCACAGCAGTTGAGCCGTCGTACCGGGTGTCATTGATAAATTGGGCTAAGGACCGGTAGTTGGATGCAAATGTATCCAGCATAAGGCTTGAGCTGAAACGCCCATCCGGATCGGTTCCAAACACTTTGCGGGCACCGGCCAAGGAACTGAGTTGGGAACTGAGAGCCCTCGCGGGTTCTCGGATGCAGATGATAAACTTTGCATCCGGATATGTTAAACGTAGGGAGGGAAGCCAGGATGAAAATGCCGCATTCTTTGAAAGAAGCCTGGCGTTTTCTCCGGCGCAAAAAAGATGTTTTTGCAGACAACGGTGGTAGCCTTGGAGCAGGCGTTCGCGGGTCTCTTCGTTGAGGGTTTCAAGTTGTCCCAGCGATCTAAGATCAACCGAAAAAGGGAATGCAAAGGCCATGATGAAACAGCCACCAAAAGGTAGGAGTGTCAGGTAGTCTTCCTCTGGACTTGTGAGGCTCACTTCGTGTATGTCATCCAGGGCCGCGGTTCCTTTCCTTAGGACCGCAAAGAGCCCGGTCCTTGCAAAGCCGCCGAGAACCTTATCAATACGGGCTATGGCTCTAATACATTTTCGTTCGGTGATGGAAGGGGCCAAAATTGCTTCCCACATTTTAAAACAAGTAAATCCCGTCGAGTTCTGAACGAGCGTACGGTGCACGAATGTAGTTCCGCTCCTCGGAATTCCTGAGATGAATAGCGGAGCCTTTATTTCTACCTTTTTGTAATGTGGGAACAGTATTTCATCCATGAGAAATCCCAGCCAGTGAATGAGTTGGACGCTGCAGATACCCGGGTATATTAGGAGTAGAAAGAGTATACGCAGGACGCCTATCGGTGCATCCTTGTGAGAACCCGGCCAAAAGGATCGGAAGAACCAGCCGAAATGAAGCCCCAAGCTTCTGATGAACAGCGCTAACATAGGGTTCAGTTATCGAATACCATTTTCTTGGAGAAGAAAAAATTGAAAGTCATGCCAATCATGCCGCCAATCCAAACACCTAACAGCGGTAACGTAGCCGAAACGGCGACTTGTCCTCCCATGGATTTGCCAATGATCAAAACTGCTGCATAGGTTGCAATGTTTATAACGCCTCCGATGGCATGTACGCTATAGTGTCGCAAAAGAGAATGCCAGAGTGCCCGCCCGGTTTCGAGATGGTGGAATGTGAAATAGCGGTTGAGCACGTAACCCGCCGCCATGGATAGGGAAAGAGATATGCCCCGGCCGATGTACTCGTTGAACTCCATCGCGAGTAACAGGTAAAGCACCCCGGCATCGATGACGGAAATCGTAGCTCCCACGCTCGCAAATCGCAGGAACATCGCCTTGGTACTGGGGGAGCGATGGATTCTGCCGAGAAGTTTTAGCATCAGAAGAGGTATTAGAGTCCTTAGTCTGGATTTCGGTCAAATGTGAAAGTTGAAAGGGTTGGTAGCATCTCAACTTGTTTTCGGAGAGTCCTTCTGTTTGTATGACCCTTATAACATTAACAAAATCTTTTTGTCGCATTCGCCATAAATTTTGATCTAGCTTGGCGTCGTTCTCAACAAATGCCTCTTCAGGATTCAGACGAAAGTAATTGGTTTATAGAGCATCTTCAGCCCCATGAAGATATGCTCCGCGCATGGTTAGAGAGCCGTTTTCCTCCTCATTGTGATATTGATGATATCATTCAGGACGCGTACCTCAGGGTTCTGGATGCTAGAAAGAAGGACAAGCTTCGCTCACCGAAAGCCTTCCTTTTTGCCACCGCCCGGAACCTGGCTATTGATCGTTTGAGGCACATCAAGGTAGCCAAGAACGAATCTTTGGTGGAAAACGACTTGTCGGACGTCTGGGATGAGAATATGGGAATCCCCGAGACAGTGGCTCGCAATCAGGAGCTGGAGATATTGACCAAGGCGATACAATCACTGCCTAAACGGTGTCGACAGATTTTTACTTTGCGTAAGGTCTACGGCATGTCCCAGAAAGAAATTGCTAAAAAAATGGACCTATCAGAAAATACGGTTTCAAACCAGCTCACCATAGGCTTGCATAAATGCCGGGATTACATGCGGACCTATTATGGGAAGGGTGAGTTTTGAGGATGAACGAAAAAGATCAATTTCCAGAGCCTGATAGCGACATTAGCCAAGAGTCAGCTGCTTGGGTGGTTAAGCACGATAAAGGACTGTCTGCGGACGAGCAGGATAAATTTTTTGAATGGTTGGCGCAAGACCCACGGAACGGAGAATATTTCGCTGAGGGCAAGCAGTCTTGGGGGGATTTCAACCTTCTGGCCCAATGGCGCCCTGAGCATAGTGAAGAGCCGAATCCGGATCTCCTCGCCAATATCATTCCCAACCGCCGCTGGAAACCATTTGTCATGCTGGGTGGTTTAGCTGCGGTAGTTGCATTGGTCGCTTCAGTTCTGGTATTAAAGGACAATGAGACGACCTTGCATCCAGCCGAATCCTACGTGCTTAATTACTCAGCTTTGGACTATGGCTACCATCAATTGGAAGATGGATCTGAAATCGATTTAAATGAGGGCACCCAATTGCGTATAGCATACTCTGCGGATGTGCGTCTGGTTGAGCTGATTTCCGGAGAAGCTCATTTTATGGTTAAGAAGGATCCATCGAGGCCATTCGTGGTTACTGCGTTGGGAGCGAGTGTGAAAGCAGTTGGGACTGCGTTCAATGTGCGTCTCCAAGATCAATCTGTCGAAGTTTTGGTTACTGAAGGAATCGTTCGTATGGAAGATTCTCACACGATGGATCTAGTGAACGCCAATCAAACAGTCATACCCTTTATTTCGCAAGATTTGCTATCCGGTCAGCGTTCGGTCATGTCGTTTAGCGATTATGAACCGCAGGTGGAAACGGTAACGGTTGAAGCCGAAGAAATCGAACGGATGCTTAAATGGAAGCCCGATATTCTGGATTTTTCTTCTACTCCCTTGTCGGAGGCGATCTATGAGTTCAACCAGCGTAATACAGTACAAATTGTGATTGCTGACTC
Source organism: uncultured Opitutaceae bacterium (assembly GCA_964352065.1). Classification (GTDB taxonomy): domain Bacteria; phylum Verrucomicrobiota; class Verrucomicrobiia; order Opitutales; family UBA2995; genus UBA2995. The sequence continues at coordinate 27,933 of CAYGQM010000047.1, read as the reverse complement.
AGAATTGGCCAGCCAGCCGATCGTGGCATCCTTCAGATCCAATAACATCAATGGTTTCGTTCGGCTGTTAAACCTCACAATGGCTATTGAGGCGGACCGCCAAAACGCGAACGAGATCGTCTTATATAGCAGTAACTGAGTCTCGTATCCTCCTTATGATTAAGATGTTCTCTTTGCTCAAAGGAGATAGGAGGCGTCCTTTTTCTTGCATTAGTAGATGCACTCCACATATATGTGGAAGGTCGTTTTTTACTTACCTCTTGTTCAGTCTAACTACCTCAAAAAAAATCACTAATTTTTGGTGTAATACTTAATTTCACCCGTCTGAGGGAGCAAGCCGTTTTCTCCCATGCGAAACTATGACATTCTGCAAACCCGTTCTCATGCCCATTCTGGGTACAAATTGGATGGGAATGCTTTGTCTGTGTTTTTGTGGGATGATGGCGAGCGAGTTGGTTCTTTCTGCAAAAGAGGAGCCAACTCAAAATGCCTACAAAATTCCCTCGGGCAACGCAATCACCACACTCAAACTCGCAGCACAACAAGGGGAGGTAGATATATTATTTGCCGCCAGTATTGCGGAAGGAGTGAGGACGAATGCCATCGAAGGAGAGTACACTCCACTGGAAGCACTGGATCTTTTGTTGGCGAATACGTCCTTGTCGGTCGTTCAAGACCAGGAGACAGGAGCATTTGCCGTGATTCAGAATACTTTGGAGCCGCACTCAAGTTCGCCGGAGGAGACGACAAACCTCGAAAAAGAACAAGTTATTACTCCAGATATGAACAAACAAACTAGAACGACGAGAAATTTTCTCGCCGGTTTACTCGCGGCTTTAACGGCCGCCGCCCCCCAAGGGGCCACTGCACAGGAACAAGAGGAGGAAATTTTTGTATTATCCCCTTTTGAAGTCAGTTCTTCCGATAGTGAAGGATATACAGCCACCAGCACGCTGGCGGGAACCAGAATGCGGATGCGACTCGACGATGTCGGATCATCTGTTTCGGTATTCACCGAGCAATTGATGGAAGATTTGGGTGCTGTTGATAATGAATCACTTCTGTCCTACGGCCTTGGAACTGAGGTTGGTGGAGCCCGGGGTAATTTTATCAATCCCAACTCGGAAGGCTTGGAGAATGAAAACCTCGTGGATCCGCAATCGAATAACCGGATACGGGGACTAACCAATGCGGACACCACCCGAAATTTCTTCAAATCGGATGTGCCGTGGGATGGGTATAACACTTACCGTATTGATGTGCAGCGCGGTGCGAATTCGATCCTTTTTGGATTGGGTAGTCCGGCCGGTATTATCAACAACTCGACTGAGACGGCAGGGTTCTACAACGACAATCAGATTAGGTTCAGCGTCGATAAGTTCAATTCCTGGCGTTCATCCGGCAGTTTTAACCGTGTTCTGATCGAAGATCAACTGGCTATCCGCCTGGACTACCTTTTTGATAACAAAAAGTTCCGTCAGGAACCCGCGTTTGAAGACGACAATCGCACGCATCTGGCTCTGACCTACAATCCTAAAGCACTCAATTCCGAGTCAACCAGGTTCAGCTTTTCCGCGAATTTCGAAAAAGGATCGATTGATGCGAATAGACCACGGATGGTCGTTCCTTTGGATGGCATCTCACCTTTCTTTATTCCGTCTGGTGAAAATGGCTTTCAGGGGTCGGATTTCGCGAACGGTGGAGTCTACGGGCCTAGTAGGACTATTATGGGACCAGCTGGACAAACCTACAATGGAGTCGATGATAGCACTGCTCTGGCAGACAATCTGAGATGGTTGGCAGGGGCTCCTAACGGAAATGCCAACCCGATCTTTGCTTTTGATGCACTCAATCCAGGTAGTTTGTCGGTCTATGAAGATGGCGTAAGAGGTACTGGAAGTTTTCTTGAGGTTAATGGTCGGAACAACACAGCGGGACAGACAGCCATCGTTGTAAACGACGGTTCCTACGTGAATCCGGTTGCCGCTTCAAATCGTCCCCAAGACGTTTTTGTTAGAGGCTCGACTAACAATGTATTTCAGGCTCAGAGACTTGTAACGCTCGGTAAGCAGCGTGTTGCCAGTGATAATGGGGTCGCGTTTCCAGGATTCTGGCGGGATTCTTCTCTATCGAGCACCGATCAATTCGATTTTATGAATAACTTGATCGACGGGAACAATAAGCTCGAGCAGCAGAATTTCGAAGTATTGGAGCTTCAGTTGCGAAACACGTTCCTGAATGATCGCTTAGGATACCAGTTGAGTTTCTTTAGACAGGATCTGGATTTCAGACAGGATGCGAACATGGGGGCTATTTTTGCTCCTTCGATCGATGTTGAAGCAAATTCAAATGATCCGCTTTCGACAAACTTTGCCAACTTGAGCCCCAATTCGAACGCAGGCAGGGCATTCATCGACTATGAACTGCGTCTCCGTGGAGGATCGGAGGATGTCCGCAATCGCGAGGCCAAACAGGCTCAGTTATTTGCGACTTTGGATACCCGCGATTTCCTAGATGAGGGCTTAATGACTTACATTTTTGGCAAGAGCGACTTTACTGCTCTGTTCAAAAACAGTGAGTACGAGCGTTTTCGTCGTGAGTTCAATAGTATCGGTGTCGATGAAGCGACGATTCGTACCTGGGGAGGTTCGGGGCCTGATGACCCAGTCTTGAATCCGAGATACAACGAACAGTTCAGTGATCCAGGACCAGGCGCCAGAGCAGTCCGCCTGGCAAATGCCTACGGAGCAGTTCAACCCCGCATACGGGTGTACTTAGACGCTCAGGGACCCAATCTGTCCCGCATTCAGCCTTTCGCTGATCCAGTAGTGGAATCTGGACAGTATGCGTTCAGAGGCTTCGTTGCGAATCCGATAGCAGGATTTGACGCGACTGCGGCTGCGGCCGATTGGATAACTCCAACCGGCGATGAATCTATTCAGGCCAACAACCCGGCAAATTACACGGGAACGGTTGCCAATAAGGGTAACATCGGGATTGTGAGAGCCTTGGATGGCCCAGACGCTCTGGAATACCTGACCGCTCGTCGTTTCTACGACTTTGAAGATATCGATACGCAGGCGTTTGTTTGGTCTGGAAGTTTCCTCGATAATGCTCTGGTGGGTATGTATGGCTGGCGTGAAGATTCGGTAAAGCAATACGGCCTCGAGCATGATTATTCCCGCGTTGAGTCCCAAAACGAGGTGGGCCGCACAGGTGGGGCGAATTTCGACCCTGATTCATCCTTCGTTCGTATGTCGGAAGGAGATTTCCAAAGCCGGAACTGGTCCGTGAAATTGAATGCTTCTCAACTGTTTTACGACGTTACAGGCTTTGAGGATAATCTACCTTTCAATGTCTCGTTCCTGTATAACGAGGGAGAAGTACAGAGTCCACAACCCGGTCGACGTGACGTGCTCTTGAATGATCTGACTCCTGCAACCGGTAGGACGATTGATCGCTCGATCGCGATCTCTTCCAAGGATGGTAAGTATAGCCTGCGTTATACGAATTATGATACCGTCCAAGCGAATGCGAATGCCGGAAGTGTGGCAGCCTCTGAAAACTGGAGAATCGAACAGGTCATCTCAAATTCTGTAGCCAATGGTGTAGTCTGGATCGAAGAAGGACGGGCCGCATTTGCGGATGCGGTTCTTGATAATGGCGATGATATTGACGATCCCAACGAAATCAGCGAAGCGCGTTCAGACTTCATTCGTGCGGCAGGATTCGACAACGTTCTGGCATGGGGCGAATCGGTCGCCTCCGCCTATCGTACATTTGAAGACCAACTCTTTGCCCGTTGGCCGGCTACTACCAGTTGGATCACCTCAGGTGCTCCCAGAACGAGCCAGATCGGTATCAACTTCCCGGACGACACAGTTTTCATTGAAGACAACGAATCGTTTGGAACTGAGATCGAGTTTGTTGCCCGCCCTACGCCGAATTGGAATATTGCGATCAATGCATCCAAGACGGAAGTATTACGTTCCAAGGTGTTCGGTGATGAAGTGAATGAAGTTCTCGATTTCATCGTGGAAAACCTCAATGGCGATGCGGGTAGCGTTCCGTTGTGGGGTCCGGAAGGTCAGTTTGGTCGCGATCGTGTGGCACCGTTTCTGGGGCAGCTTATCACCAATCGTGCTCTTTTAGGAACGCCTACCGGTGAGCTTCGCAAATGGAAGTATAACCTGATCACCAACTACGATTTCACCGAAGGTGCCTTGGCAGGTTTCGGCGTGGGAGTTGGATTACGTTATGAAGACAGTCAGGTCATTGGCTTTCCACCGATTTACATCGATCCAGTGACTGGAGAGCGTCTCCCTGATAGAAGCCGTCCGGATGCTGCTTTATCCGTAGATATTGCGGAACCTTATCGTGATTCAAGTCGTACTACAGGCGACTTTTGGCTGAAATACAACATGAAGCTATCGGATAAGATCGATTGGCGCATCCAGCTGAATATATTCAATGTTGGTGACGACAAAGGAACCGTGCCTCTCTTTGTGAATCCAGACGGAACCTTTGGTACACTTGGTATTCGAGAGGGTCGAAGTTGGCAGATTACCAATACCTTCGAGTTTTAGTGGGGTATGGTAGTTACCTAAGATTAAAACCTTAATTTCAAGGCGTCGACAGGGTTCTGTCGGCGCCTTTTCGCTTTGCGGTTTCCGGGATTATCGGCCAGTTAGTTGATTTGAATTATGAAGGATGCATGCACTCATCTATTGATACCCTACCTTGTGTGGTTGTGTTTGATGAGCGGGTTGGATGGAAAGGATGCTGGTGGCCTTTCTTTTTTAGATGAATTCGAAGACTGGGATGGTGAGCAGCTCGCAAGGACTCATTGTATAGCCTGTCATGTGTATCCTGAGCCGGACTTGCTTCCCTCGAAAAGTTGGCCGTATGTGCTGGATTTGATGGGGCTGTATTTTGGCTATGATGATGGGAGACTTCTCTCTCCCGAGTTGGCTGAGGATGCACATACGGATTTATTCGATATCCAAAAATATCCGAGTGAGCCAACCTTGGGACCCTTTCAATGGGCTGCGATTCGGGATTTTTATGAATCGTCTGCCGGTTCGGGTACCATTCCTCCTCCACCGGTTGGACGAGAGCTTTCCGGCTTTGAAGCAACCTGGGTTTATGGCTCTGCTGAGATTCCTGTGACGTCACTCGTCAAGGTGGCGTCCGATGGATTGGGATTTTTTTTAGGTGACGGTGAAGCCTATGATCTTCGAAAATACGATTCCGAAGGTGACATCGTTGAGTTGGGTAGCTTGCCTGGAGCGGTGGTTCAGTTGGAGATCGAGTCCGCGATTGAGCGAGCTACGATCATTGGTCGTATGCATCCTTCAAATTCCGCGTCAGGTTCGATTCTGGAGAGACTACCTGGGGAAAAGGGTTGGCGGACGGTGCTCAAAGGATTACACCGTCCTGTAGATGTCGTTTACGAGGATTTCGACAATGACGGATCCAAAGAGATTCTGGTTAATCAATTCGGTCATTATGAAGGGGGTAGTTTAAAGCTCTATGAGGGGAATGGGTCTGGTGTTTCTGGAGGGCAGGTTCTCAGGCAGGAGCCAGGTGCGATTTTCGGTGGAGTATACAAATCCGAGGGGAAACCTAATTCACCTCATATATTTGCTCTGAACGCTCAGGGGCGTGAGGAAATTACTCTCTATCGTAATTATGGAAATCTTGTTTTCGAGCCTGAAGTGTTAGTTCAGAAACCTCCAACGTTCGGTTATACTCAGCTGCATCTCGTTGATCTAACTGGAGATGGTATCCAGGAACTTATTACAATAAACGGGGATAATGCGGATCTGCCGGGTCCGCCGCTTAAGGCGTATCACGGTATTCGCATTTACCGTATTCTCCCGGGAATCATACTTGAGGAGGTTAAGTTCTTACCCATGCCAGGAGCATTTCAGGCTACCTTTGATGACTTCGATGGTAATGGGTTGATGGACATGGCAGTAGTGTCCTTCTTTCCTGATTCACGGCGGCCTGAGCAAGGCTTTGTTCTTTTTATGAATCAGGGAGAACTCGTCTTTGATCGTGGCACGATAAACGAGGGTTCGATTGCTCCATGGATGACCATCGATTCTGGAGATATAGATGGAGATGGAGATGCCGACATTGTTTTGGGAAGTGCCTATGTTCCGGCACCTGCTATATTAAAACCTGGAGAGCGCTTACCGGCTGCAATGATTCTTCGAAACAAGGTCGTAGAGTAGCTTCAGCGTCGATTGAGAATCGTATAGCATTCACCAGATCACAGCAGTATCAAACGTTGGTATTTGCCAGAGTCATAAAAGATATTTTGTTATCTCTAACTCGCGACTGATAGAATTTATGACTACTCATCCAAAATACAGATTACAGTTAGTTGTTTTTTGTTGTTTCGTTTTTACTGCCATCGGTTCTGAGGCTTCGAATGATGTAGCAGCGGGCCGGTTACTGGTCGAGCCACCCACGCAGGCGAGCTTTGGTTTTCAATGGCACATCCAAGGCGACTCTAACAGGAATGCAGACGTTTCTGTCGAATACCGACTTAAGGGGCAGGACGATTGGAAAGCTTATTTGCCCTTGCTGCGGATCGGAGGCGAAAGTGCGGGAACTCCTGAGTGGGAATACGTGACTCCCCATATGTTTGCTGGAAGTATCATGGATTTGACTCCAGATTCGCTATACGAAGTTCGGTTACAGATGAACGATCCAGATGGTGTTTTGGGGCAGGCCGCGCGGATTCTCGAACTGCGTACACGAGCGATTCCCCAACCTTCTAAATCCGGCCGCGTACGTCACGTATATCCGAAAGATTGGGAAGGTCAGAAAGAAGAGCCTGCCTATGAAGGACTATTGCATGGTTACTACGGCTACAAGCGCTATGCAGATTGGGTGCTAACAACTGATCCGGTGTTGCCCGGAGATACCCTTATTGTGCACGGCGGTTTATATAAAGCCGACTATAAGGACTATCGCGATTTTCATGGTCTGACTTTCGATGGAACCTATCGGTTCACTCAGGATGGAACCGAGGATCAGCCGATCTCAATTATTGCAGCTGGAGACGGGGATCCTGTCTTTGACGGGAATGGCACCGCGGTCCTCTTCGATTTGACGGCAGCGGATCACCACTACCTAAAAGGCCTAACTTTAAGAAACACGGAGGTTGCTATTTTAGCGGGGCTTATGAATGCCTACGGATGCGATGGGCTTAGTGTAGTAGAATGTCAGCTCGAAGATATCGGTATTGGGGTTCAGGCACAGTATGAAGGTAGTCGTCATTACTACATCGTGGATAATACCTTTGTCGGACGGGAGGACCCCCAATATACAAAATCCGTCAGTCTGATTGATGGACGTCGAGTGCAGCAGGTAAATTCCTATTATGCGGTCAAGGTTCACGGACAGGGTCACACAATTGCTTACAATCTGGTCAAATACTTTTTTGATGGAATTGATGTATGTACCCACTCCCATCCGGAGACGGATCCTGAGAAACAGAGTGTATCAATCGATATTTATAATAATGATCTATTTTTGTGTAATGATAACTTTATAGAAGCAGACGGAGGCATGTATAACATTCGGGTTCTTAGAAACCGGTGCTTTAATTCCGGTCAGCAGGCGTTATCCAATCAACCCGTACTCGGTGGCCCCGTTTACTGGATTAGGAATGTGGTCTACAATTGTTCGGATTCCTCTACGTTTAAATTTTGGGGTATGTATCCTTCTGGGATCATTGCCTATCACAATACCTCTACGGGGATTCTGACGCGAGATGACAAACCGGGCTCCAATGTGCACATGCGTAACAATCTGTTCTTACCCAATGATGAGTCGCAGCAAACTGCACTGGGACTTTACACGCCGACATCGTATTCCACGCTGGACTACAATGGGTACCGATTAAGGCAACCGTTTGCTGGTTATTATGCCCCTGGTCCAGGAGAACCCAGCGATTTTTCCGAAACAGCCGTAGCTAAACGCTATGAGACGTTGGAGGCATTTCGCGAGGCAACCGGCCAGGAAAAACACGGAGTGATTGTGGACTATAGTATCTTTGAGGACGTGCAGCCTCCAGCGTTTGCCGCATTCCGGGAGCAACACCGTGAGTCTGGCAATTGGTATCCTGTTTATCCGGTTGAAGGGGTTGATTTTCGACTTAAAGAAGGTTCAGTTGCTGTCGACTCAGGGGTCAGGCTTCCCGGAGTAAACGATAATTTTTTAGGTGAAGCGCCAGACCTCGGTGCTTACGAACGAGGAGCGGCGCTTCCGCATTATGGTCCCCGAAAATAACTAATGAACCATCATTTGAAAAACGTTTGGATTCTGCTTGGTATCGTTGCAGGCTCTCTTGCAGTAAAAGCAAATAATCAGAGTGAGTGGAATTACCTTTTGAACGGTGATTCTGGTCCGGCGTTTAGAGCTTTTAAGTCGGACGCGCTTCCACCGAATTGGAATTTGGTTGATGGTATCTTGAAAGCCTCCGGAGGGAATGTGGATATCGTGTCTCTGGAGCAGTATGGCGACTTTGAGCTGGAGCTGGAATATTGTCTCGAGAAAGGCGGAAACAGCGGAATCTTCTTCTTTGTTAAAGAGCATGCCATTTTTGATAAAGTGTGGCGAACAGGAATCGAGTTTCAGGTTATCGACAATGAGAACAGTCCTCTTGCTCAAAAGTCTCCGAAGAACAGGGCGGGGTCTGTGTATGCGCTGTATGGTCCTTCGGTGGATAGCACCTTACCTGCAGGAAGTTGGAATAAGGTTCGGATATTGGTTAAGCAGGGTCGGGTGGAATACTGGATCAATGGTGTTCAGGTACTCGCGTTCCATGTAGGTTCAGACGCCTGGTATGTCGATCGAGAGCAAACACTTCACAATTCCGGCCGTAAACCTTTCTGGGGAGAATTTCGACGGGGGCATATTGCGCTGCAAGATGAGGGATTTCCGGTTGCCTATCGAAATATCCGAATCCGAACCCTTGCCCCTTAATATCATTCGTCTGGGGTGATAAATGCTGGATTGGGTCGAGGCATTTGAGCCCCGACTCGGGTCCGCCAGTTCTCAAGTCGTTGGTAGAGTTCCAAGGCTTGTTCAGGCTGCTGTCTGGAGAGGTCGTGAGTTTCACCCAAGTCATTGCTCAAGTTGTAGAGCTCGATGCGGTGGTCTTCGTGCCAATGGATTAGCTTCATATCTCCGGAACGGAACGCGCTACTTGGTTTCATCGCTTGGCGGGGCATGTAGTGCGGGTAATGCCAGCCTAGTTCCCGTTCGATTAGAGAAGAGTCTCCGTTTCTAAACACTGCGGTCAGGTCTATCCCATCAAGCTGCGTCTGCTCAATCGGCTTCCCGCATATAGTCATCAGGGTGGGCAAGAAGTCAGTGGTGATAGCGAGTTGTCGCGTTCGAGAACCCGGTTGAATGATACCTGGCCATTTGACGATCAGTGGAACCCTTATTCCTCCTTCATACAGGAGGAATTTTTCTGAACGCAGCGGGTGGTTGTCTGTCACTTCAATATCTCCGAGCGTTTTAACTCCTCCGTTGTCCGAGGTGAAAATGACGATTGTGTTTTCAGTCAGACCATTGGTTTTCAGTGTATTTAGAATCCGGTCTACAGCCTTATCCAGGTGGGCGATCATCGCTGCATAAGTCGGTATTTTCTGTCCACCGTCTGGGTTCTTTTGTTCGAAATATTCGATAGTAGATTGGGGAGCCTCCAATGGAAGGTGCGGATTGTAGAATGGCAGATAGAGAAAAAAGGGTCTGTCGGCGTGTGCGGTAATAAAGGTTTCTGCTTCTTTCGCGATTCGGTCAGTGAGGTATTCTTCAGCCGGACCATCTGACAATCTGGGATTGTTGTAAGGGGGAAAGAATGAGTCCGGACGCCCGCTCGCCCAGGCCGCAACGTTTACGTCGAAGCCATGATTTTCAGGCCAAAACGCTTCGGATGGACCCAGGTGCCATTTTCCCATGATCGCGGTTACGTAACCGAGTTCCTGAAATCGTTCAGCCAAGGTAAATTCTTTGTGCGGAAGGGTGTTGTTCCATTGTGGTGGTATGAGCGGCATGATTCCACCATCACGGTCAAATACGGCTGTCATGTGCAAACGAGCCGGTGCTTTGCCGGTCATGAGGGCTGCTCGAGTTGGCAGGCAAACGGGGGCTGACGCATAAGCCTGGGAAAAGAGCATTCCATCCTCTGCTAGTTGATCAATTGCCGGCGTTTCATAATAGCTACTCCCCATGCAGCTCAAGTCGCGCCAGCCCAGATCGTCCGCAAGAATAAGAACCACGTTGGGCTTGTCGGGTTGAGGCTGAGCCTGAGTTTGATAGACCGGAGTCAAAATCGAGGCTGACAGGAGAAGGCCGGTAAAAAAGCGCGTATACATATGTGGTTGTCGTATCTTGTCGAGTGGAGCCCTGATGGTTCAATTACTCTTAGTGAGTTTGCTCTACGGTTTTCTGGAACGTGTGGATCGCTTGATGAAGATCTTTTCCTATATCGGGGTGGGATTGAATGAGATTTTTTGTCTCACCGGGATCGTTTTCAAGGTCGAAGAGCATGGGGTCTGGCGTGATGTCTCGCTCCCAGCTGCGCTGACCCGTTAGGTGATACTTCCATTTACCTTTGCGGGCTGCCCTTGCATCTCCGGATCCAAATAACAGAGTTCGGTCTTGCTCTTGAATTCTGCCCAGGAGCAGGGGAGCGATCGAAACACTATCTACAGCAGTCGGCATAGATGAAAGCTCAGCCAATTCTGCAAACGTTGCGATTGTATCCGTAATAATTGTCAGGGAATCAATTTCCATACCTGCCTCAATTTTTCCGGTCCATCGAAAGATACCCGGCACGCGGATGCCGCCCTCATAGCATTCGCCCTTTCCACCACGCAGCGGATAGTTTGATCCGACGCCTTGAGGAGTGGCTCCCTGTTGAACGGGTGGGGTGTAAGCGCCAGCACCATTGTCGCTTGTGAATATAACCAGGGTGTTCTGATCGAGATCGAAGGTTCGCAGTACCCGCATAATTTCGCCTATGCTCCAGTCGAGTTCCTCAACCGAATCACCGAATAGTCCATTCGAAGATTTACCTCTAAAATCCGACGAAGCACCCAGGTGTCCATGGGGCATCGCATGAGAAAGAAATAAAAAGAAAGGGCGGTGATGGTTTTCTGCGATGAAACGAACTGCTTCTGCGGTGTATTGTTGAGTCAACAGGTTAACGTCGATGGGGGCCTCTACGATTTCGAATTGGCGATACATGGGCATCGGCGGCCACTCGCCTCCTTGGCGTTTGGCCTGCACGTGATCAGCGTCCATATTATTGGGATACGGCATGCCATACCAGTCGTCGAAACCTTGAGCTGGGGGGAGCAGTTCCGGTTTGCTGTGTCCCAGGTGCCACTTCCCGGCCAGACCTGTTTTGTATCCCTTTTCGCGCAGCCATTCAGCCATGGTAATCTCATCCGGGGCCATACCCCCTTGGGTTGGCGGCCAAAGAACTTCAAACATCTGAGCCCTCGCCGGGTGTTTTCCCGTGAGCAAGGCGTAGCGAGTCGGGGTGCATACCGGAGAGGTTACATAATAGTTGTTAAACTTCGCCCCTTCTGCTGCAAGTTGGTCAATGTTGGGTGTCCGATGTATGGTATTACCGTAGCAGCCGAGGTCTCCATAGCCCAGGTCGTCTACCATGATAACTACTACGTTCGGGGGGGCGGCTATCGGCTCCGCCAGTGCCGGTAGGGAAATTGAGAAAACGGCAGAGATGACGATGAGGATACTGCGAATTGATGATATTCGGTTTCGCATGGTTTTGAGGTAAAATATCAAATTACGGGGTGAGTTATCGCTAAAGCGGAGTCTTGGAAATACAGTATTGGCATAGAGACCCGTTCTTCAATTATTTTGGCTGTTTTTTTGATTTATTTGGTAGCTCCTTGTGGGTTGCTTTAGAGCATTGTGGTCCCTAGTTTAGCCTGTTCTTTTATCAGTTATGATACGGACCTCGAAACGCCTCATTCCGCCTTTGTTAAACCTGCTTTGGGTTATCGGACTTTCGGGGGCACCTGCGTTTGAGCTTCTTAAAAAGCCATCGGCTGAGTATAGCGGTCAGCTCACTCGTTTGGATGGAGCAGAAATAGGACTTACCGTAGCCAGTACCTATAATGACCCGCGTGCTTGGAACGAACGTCTGGATCCAGGGACCATTGGCACGGTAGGAACTGGAATCGGTGTGGGAGACTTTAATGAAGATGGTTGGCCCGATTTATTTGTCGGGATACGGGAAGGTATCAATCGGCTGTATTTAAATCAGGAAGGTAAAGTGTTTGAGGATCACACCGATACGGCAGGTATTTTGGAGAGCCTCGATTGGACAACAGGGGTTACGGTGGTCGACATTAATGGCGATGACTTACCCGACGTGTACGTGTGTTTTTTCGACGCACCGAATCGCTTGTATATTAATCAAGGGGGAGCCGTATTTGCTGAAGAAGCTGAGGCCTATGGTGTCGCTATTCGTGATGCGTCGAGCGGTGCGTTCTTTGCCGACTACGATAAAGACGGTGACCTTGATCTGTATCTACAGACCAACGTGAAAGATGTCGGTGGCCGTTCGGACTATTTCTTGTGTAACGAAGGTAGCTATTTTGAAGACGTAAGCAGCGAGGTTGGTATGCTCCAAGGGGACGAGGGCTTAACGTTGGGGCACTCAGTTCTGTGGATTGACTACAATGAAGACGGTTGGGAAGACTTGTATGTCGCAAACGATTTTAGAGCTTCAGATTTCCTGTATTTGAATAATAAGGACGGTACGTTTCGCTATGCTCCAGAATTGATTCCCGTGGCCCCGTATTCTTCGATGGGATCTGACTTGGGAGATGTGACTGGAAACGGGCGACTCGATATTCTGACAACCGATATGGCTAGCCCATCTTACACCAAGCATGTAGAGTCGATGTTGACGAGCTCCGTCAAGACACGGGACCTGTCGGTTGACTCTCGGCCTCGACAAACGATGAAAAACGCGCTTCTGCTAAACCGTGGACGGGGTGATTATGTCGATGTTGGGTATGCTTGGGGCATTGCTGCGACTGACTGGACGTGGGCCCCGCGACTTGTTGACCTGGATAACGATGGTTGGCTCGATGTTTTCTTTACCAACGGGATGATTCGACAGTTTCACAATGCGGATCTGGCCTTGGCGCAGGATCGTCAATCGTCAGTTGCGGCAAAGACTGCGGTTTTTAAGAATAGCACGGTTCTAGAGGAGGATAATCTAGTGTTTCGAGGACTGAGGGGTGCTGAATTTGAGGCGGCCAATAAACGTTGGGGGTTCGATCACAAAGGCGTTTCCTTTGGAGTAGCTGTATTCGATTTTGATCGGGATGGAGACCAGGATTTCGTTTATACCAACTATGATGCGCCTCCAACGCTATGGCGCAACGATCTTGGAAATGGGGATGCTGTACAAGTTCGCCTTCGAGGAACCGGATCCAATCGACAGGCGATTGGCGCAGTGGCGACAGCGTATTGGGGGGGAAGAAAGGCGACGCAAAAGATTCTGTCCAATCGGGGTTACCTTGGTAGCGATGAGAAATTACTCCATATCGGTTTGGGTAATGCAACGGCCTTGGATAAACTTGAGATTCGATGGCCCGATGGTTTTAAGGAAGAGTTTCTGGAGTTGAAATCAGGGAGGCGGTATACGATCGAACAGGTAACACGGGCTGATACGGTATCGACAACGAAAGGGACAGAACTCACGAGGTTTAAATGGCTAGGTGATGAACCCCTATCGTCGCAACCTCTGGTCTCGCGAAGTTTTGACGGACTTCTTTATCCGTTCAAACCTCTGCCGGGACCTGCGCAACCAAAACTGATCCGCAGTGATTTCAATCAGGATGGCAAGTTGGATACGCTCATATTGAGGGATTGGGAAGCTCCACGTGTGATTGTTTCAGATGAACAGGGTATGAAGGATCAATCGGAAACCCTGGGAATTTCAGAACTTACAGGATTGTGGGATACGGTCCTAACTGAAGATTTCAATAAGGATGGTCTGCAGGACATATTCGTTGGTGGAGTCGGCATCAACAATGAGATATCTTATCGGTCAAACGGTCTGGGGAGATTTTTGAGGCAGCTCGGAAGGTTCGAATCGAACGGCCCATTGGTGAACCTAAACAGTTATGAATGGGATGGTGAACTGCGTCTCTACGATGGATTGCGTGACTACTCAGAGATTGATCCTCGGGTGTTAAGGCGGATTCCCTCTTTTCGCCAAACTGGAGAGATGGATGTACAGGACTTCATTGACCGTACCGGTTTCCAAATTGAGAAGCGTTTTGAGATCGATCACTTTCAATCGGGTATATTGGTAAACGAAGCTCATGAGGGATTTCGATTTGTAGCTATGCCGAAAGAGGCTCAATACGGTAGAGTTTGGGATGCCGAGGTGATTGATCTGAATGCGGATGGATACAGTGACCTCATTTTACTCTTGGGACAAATATCTCCTCATTATAAATCATCTCAGAATGAAGGAAGTTTCTTATCAGTATTCTTAGGTAAAGGCGATGGAAGTTTCACGGCTGATGAACGAATTCCGTTCGATCGCATCGTTACGGACAGAATAGTGAGTCTGAGCATTGTCAAAGAAGGACGGAAGGCGGATCTTTATTTACATACGGATGGCGGACGTAAGGCGCGTTACCAAATCGTCGAGTAGTAATGGCATGAATATGACCATACTGACTCAGTCGGAGCTAGAACCCGAAAGCAAATTCAGGAGAAGCTTTCCCGGGTCCGTCCGCTTGACTTACTGGGATAGGCGCCGTAGCTTTCAGAACATTATTATTAGCGTTTTCATGCCGTTTCGTTATCCGTTTTTTGCCCTCGTAATCACTTGTAGTATGTTAGGCTACTCCGCGATTTCCTACGGACAGACTGAGAGAAGCGTGCCCTCTCAAGAATTACTCCAAAAGGAGCTGGAGCTGGATCCATCGAACATCAGAGTAGCACTTCTGTTGGGTGGCATGCTTAGACAGGAGGGCAACGCAAAGGAAGCTTACGCGATCGTTGAGAAGTCGATCAACGCCTTGGAGCAGCGTATTGCCTCGGAGGGCGATTCACCTGAGCTCCTTTACTTCATGGGCATGGGTGCGTTGTTTCTGCAAAAGGACGAAATGGCACTACAGAACTTTCAGACGGCTCTTGCGCTTGAACCTGAACGTGAAGAGATACATTTGGGGTTGATTAGATCTTTGCTCAATCTAAATAGGCGGGAAGAAGCCGCTTATTCACTGGAACTTGCGTTAACTCTGTTTCCTGAAAGCGAGATCGTTAAACAGCAATTGGTCGAAGCCTACGAGTATGAGGGGCGTTTTGCGGAGGCTATTCCGTTTTTAGAAGAATTAATCGTTTTATACCCAGAAAATCCTGCGGTATTTGATCGCTTGCTCACCGCCTATGTCCAAGTCGGGAATGCCGAAAAAGCGGCTCCGTTATTCGATCAATTAGCGAAAAATGGAAGTATTAGTAAACTCGAATCCATTCTGAATGTTTACCGGATCCACCTCGCTAATGACGATCTTCGCTCTGCGCGTATCGAACTCCAACGGGCAGCGCAATTGGACAAGGATCATCCGATCGTTGCGGATGCGTTTCGGGAATATTACAGCCTGCAGGCAAAACAAGCTGAGGAAGATGACAATTATCGCAGAGCTATACTTTTCTGGGAACGGGCGGTTGAAAGCTTTCCTGAGGATTGGGATGCCCAATATTCTTTGACGCTGGCGCATGCCAAGCTCAAGGACCATGAAGAGGCGTTTGAGGGCTTTGTTAAGCTCGCTGAGAAGCAACCGGCCGATCCAGTTTTCTATGCGAATTTTTCGCGTACGCTGATTGAATTAAAACGTTTTGAGGCAGCTAAGAAAGTGATCGAACTCGGCATCACGATTGCCTCTCAGAAAGTGAACCGATTGGCCTTGGCTGAGTTGGAAAGTGTGCGGAACGAATTAGCGAGAGCGATGGGGCTGACTGAGTGGCCAATGCCCTGACACAAATGAATCTGATTCAAAATCGGTTCTTTGCATTCCGGCATTGGTGGGTAGCGATTTTTACCACGGTTGTTTGTAGCACACCCCTCTCTTGGACCGCTCAAGGAGAGGAGAATCATGATCTGCGTGCTGGTATTCTAAATGCGGAACCACTACCATCGTCCATAGAGGCGGTAGACGGTGAGTCTCTATTTCAGGAAATCGTGTCGGAGCAGACAGGTCTCGGCAATTTTGCGAATGACTACGGTAGTCCTCATATTTGGGGGAAGCATTGGCGGACTTATCTCTTCGGTGCCATCGGTACGGGTATCGGAGTTGGAGATGTCGACGGTGACGGCTTGCCTGACATTTTTGCCGCCAGCAAAAATGAAAGAAGCCGACTCTACCGGAATCTTGGAAACTTCCGATTCGAGGATATCACAGACGCATCTGGGATTGATGACGGTTCGGGTTCCGGCATCGACAAGCATGAAACTTCCGGCGGTGGTGTTGCTTTTGCAGATGTAAACAATGACGGCCATCTGGATCTGTATTTATGCTTCTTGGGCGCCCCCAACCAATTGTGGATCAACGACGGAAAAGGTCATTTCGAGGAACGGGCTTCCGAGTGGGGAGTAGACCTAAATACGGCAAGTATGATGGCGCATTTTGCGGATTATGACCGTGATGGGTTGCTGGATATGTATCTCGCTACGAATCTACTGCAGGAGGGGGATGATTATCCAGGGCCGCGAGTAGACCATCTTTTTCGCAATACAGGGCAGCGTTTTGTTGAAATGACCGAGGCCGCCGGCATTTTCGGGACCGGTCATGCGCACTCAGCTGTGTGGTGGGATTATGACGCTGATGGCTGGCCGGATATCTACGTCGCAAATGATTTTGCCGGTGTCGACAAGCTGTACCGGAATCTTGGTGACGGTACCTTTGAGGATGTGATAGCCAAAGTGACGCATCGTATTCCTTATTACGCAATGGGTGCAGATTTCGGTGATATCAATAACGACGGGCTTGAAGATTTTTGGGTGGCTGATATGGCTCCTACTAACCGTGCCCGTTACAAGCAGACCCTCGAATCTCACGCGCATGTATATAACACCGGGTTGAGTGATTTTCCTCACCAATACATGCAGAATGTGTTGCAGCTCAATTTAACCGGAGATCGGTTTACGGATATTGCCGCTTTAACTGGACTTCACCGCACGGATTGGACTTGGGCAGCCCGGCTAGTGGATATGGATAATGATGGTCTTTTGGACGCCTTTGCTACCAACGGTATGCTACGGAATTTCAACGATGGAGATTTGGGCATGCGCCTGCAGGGCCGAAATAACCTGCAATACTATGCGCAAATATTTCGTCCGACACCGGTTTTGGAAGAAGCGAATCTGGCTTATCAAAACCTAGGCGGTCTAGAGTTTCGGGAAATAGGCAGTCAGTGGGGATTGGATAAAACCGGAGTTAGTTTCGGTGCTGCCTTCGCGGACCTGAATGGAGATGGAGCATTGGATCTGGTGTTGAGTAATTTCCAGGAGCCGCCGTCTGTATATCGTAACCAGGAGTCAATCAGCTCGCGAGTGATTATCAGATTGCGTGGCAAAGAGAGTAACTTCTATGGCGTAGGAGCTCGGGTGGAGCTCAGCGCTGGAGGTCATACCCAGGTAAAGACATTGATGCCACAGAGAGGGTATATGTCATCCGACCAACCGATTCTACATTTTGGTTTGGGGGAGGTTGAAGTGATCGATTCGTTGAAGATTCACTGGCCGGGGGGGCGGGTTCAATCTTTCGAAGGCCTGACGGCAAACATGCGCTATACCATTGAAGAGAGTGGAGAGCTGAATGTGTCTACAGATTCCCATGTGGGTCGATTTGTAAAGCTGAACGCGAAGTTCCCGCCAAAAGCGATTCGGAAGGATCCGGGGGCAGATGAATTCTCAAAACAACCACTACTTCCTTTTGCGAGCTCGCGGCTGATTGCTTCTGCGGTATCGGGGGACTTGGACGTCGATGGTCGATCGGATCTTATACTGGGTGGAACCAGTGGACAGGAGACTGTCATTTTGAAAGGGGGCGTGGGGTTTGTCTTTGAAGAGGAGTGGTCGCTTGATTTGGAAGAAGATTTTCCAAGTACGGATTCTGATCTCATTCTGAATGACTTTGATGGAGATGGCATTGCAGACCTTTTGGCTATCTCAGGTGGAATGGCGTTGGATCCGGATGATCTCGCCTATGCGGATCGTTTATATCTGGGAGACGGAGCGGGCAATTTTGTGAGAGATTTCGATACGGTGCTTTCGGAAGCTACGCATGCTTCGGAAACTGTGGCTTCAGCCGACTTCAATGGAGACGGGAAACAGGACGTGTTCGTCGGGGGAGGAACCCTACCCGGACGTTATCCGGAGAGTTCGCCGTCTTATCTTTGGATCGGGCAAAAAGGGGGAGGCTTTGAACAGGCTTCTGAAGGTGTGGCTCCAGGATTGAATCAAGTGGGACGTATTTCAGATGCGCTTTGGGTAGATCTGGAGGAGGATGGATTTCCTGAGTTGTTGATTCTTCAAGAATGGGGACCGCCACAATTGTGGTCGAATGATCGAGGGCGTTTATTGCTCGACTCCTCCGTACTGGGTGGCGAATCGATGTCTGGCTTGTGGACGTCGCTGGCTGTGGGCGACTTTGACGGCGATGGTAGAACGGATATTGCGGTGGGGAACTTGGGTCTTAATACCGGTGGACTATGGGAGCCCGGACGTGGACCCAGACATCTTTGGTGGCGTGCGGATAGTTGGGAAGTGCAGTTAATTGAAACACACGAAGAAGAGGGAGAAGAGTGGCTTCTTGCCTGGAAGGATCGTCTAAAAGATTCGCAGTCGGGTCGGGCAGTGGCGTCCAGAAGTTATACGCAATTTTCAGCGCGTCCGATTTCAGAATTATTCGGTGACCTCGCGCAAAAAGGTTTCCAGTCTTTGAGCCTGGCCGAAGTGCGTAGCGGTATTTTCTGGCAGCAGCCAGATGGCGGTTTCGATTTCGAGGCACTCCCAACCTTCGCACAAAGCGGTCGCATACTGGACTTGCTTGCTGTGGATGCTGATAACGATGGTATCGATGACTTGATTGCATCCATAGAGCCTCCATCACTTGCGCCTTGGACGGGGCGTGGAGAGCAGGGCCATATAGCGCTTATTTTGGGACATAAAAAACGCTTGCTGCGGGTTGAGTTGCCGTTCGTCTCTGGACTGGATGTGGGAGCAAGTTCTCCGAGGAATCTAATTTGGGATGATTTCAATGGAGACGGTTCCCGTGAATTGGTGGTCGTTCCCGCGGAAGGTGAACCACTGGTCTTTAGACGATCCGTCGATTTAGAGTAACAGCCTATATTGCCGGGATATTTTTCCTCAGTCCTAATCTACTTCAACGAATTTATGGTGGGTCGATGCTCGATACCCGTCTCGATAGTATCTGGCAGCGATATCATATTCACACAAGAATTCCTATATTGAAATTGTTTCCCATGTATCCGAAGTCTCGATCTCGACCACTGATCTACGGTATGGTGATCGCAGCATCCTTTTTCCGGATGCCTAACTTCGTTAACGGGACGGTCGAAGTTGTATAAATGAAACTACGGTCCCGAAACAAGGGGTGGCAAACGGACACCTATTTACCTGCAGCAACATCTTTTCTATTTCTTCAAGGGTGAGAATTATGAAATTAATACAACATATTCTACTAGTTGGGTTATTTACGGTTGCTAACCTGAATGGCGTCGAGCTGTTTTCTCCTGAATCTGAGGCTTTAAGCGTTCCTATGCGGACTGATTTAACGGTGGATGGTCAAATTGAGGATTGGGAGGGTGACGTTTATACGGTCGTTCGACTATTTGCGGATGAGGTAGGGCGCCGCAGTTCAATCGATGCAAATGTGTGGTTGGCGTGGGCAGAGGAGGAACTTTACGTCGCCGTGTCCGTGGTGGACGACGTGATAGCTGAAGCCCCTGGTTTTTCGCTTTGGCAAGGGGATGCGCTGGTTCTCCATCTGGCTGATAAGGACGGAAACCATCCTGTTTTGTTTATGTTAACGCCTGGACTTGATCAGCAGCGTAATAACATTGAGTCGAGGACTTTAATGAATGACCACAGGCCTCCTGATCAAAAAGAGACGCCGTGTAATCCCAAATATGCGACCGTGGCGACAGATGTGGGATATCAGATGGAATTGGCCATACCCCTCTCTTGTTTTGGCGGAGAAAAGTCAGGCTTGGGGGATATTGTGAGTCTGCAAATCGAAATAAAAGATCGAGAAAATGATACTGAGAACCCGGGCTTGCAGTGGAATCCAGAATTGAATGCTATTCGCAACCCGTCGGCCCTCAACAAAATCAGGTTGACTGAGTATGTAGATGATAGACCGCAAGCGGTTGCAATGGGGAGAATTGTGGATGAGCAACGAGCCGAAGTCGTTGTCTATGCGGATAAGAGTTTAGGCGGTAAACCAATAACGGTTCTATTTCCAGACGGCGTCCTCGCAAATGGATCTCTTCCGGTAGTGAGCGATCAATTCTATACGACGGAAATTTTGGAGCGATCATTTACCGTAGGTTCTGACACTCCCCGGACCGGTGAGGTATACCTCGCCGATCGGCGTGTCGCTCGCATAGACTTTACCAAGGTGCCCTGGGTAACTTCGAAAGAAAAATTTGCACCGATTCCTTCTCTAGCATCCATGAAATTATTTGAAGAAGATCGATCCAGCAGTGACTATGGAGAAGATGCGGTTCTTGCTATCGGTAGTAGCAGTATTCGTTTTTGGGATACTATTGTGCAAGATCTGGCTCCTTGGGAGATTATCAAGCGGGGATTCGGTGGTTCGTCCATGAGCGATGTGGTAGGAGCTTATGAGTATTTGGTAGAGCCCTACGATGTTAACCGCTTTATTATTTATGAGGGGGATACGGAGTCTGGACGTGAAATGCCTGAGGCCTTTCTGCGGTATGCACGGATCTTTATCGAACGGTTGGCAGTTGACCGGCCAGATGCGCAGATCGTTTTCTTGACGCCAAAGCCGAGTCCGAAACGATTGAACCTTTGGTCGTCTACCTATCGGAAGGCGAATGAGGGGTTGAATTTGATCGTGGCGGAATATGATAATGTACATCTCATCGATGTTGCGTCACCGTTGTTTGCTGAAGATGGCTCTTTGAAAACGGAGCTGTTTAAAGATGACGGAGTTCATCTCAACGAAGCCGGTTATAAGGTGTGGACCTCGGTTATTCGACCCGGACTTGAGTCTGCCTTCGGAATTCCCTAGAAGGTACTGAAGATCTTGGTAACCGGCATATAACGATTGTCCATTTAATAGACTTTCCTCATGTAAGGAGTTGATGATGTATACTCGATTAACGAAATCTTTTCTTGTAGCGATTTACACATTCGTATGGCTGGGCTCAAACGCGTCCCAACCGAATGTG
Organism: uncultured Opitutaceae bacterium; assembly: GCA_964352065.1. GTDB lineage: Bacteria > Verrucomicrobiota > Verrucomicrobiia > Opitutales > UBA2995 > UBA2995. Next base: position 6,396 of record CAYGQM010000047.1, on the reverse strand, counting down.
CTCTTTATCGCAATTGACGATCTAAATGACTGGGTGGGTGTTATGGATAGTCACCCTCAGGTTCAGACGCCGCATATCGATAATCTGGCGAAGCGGGGAACCTTGTTTACCAATGCGCATTGTCAGGCTCCCATTTGCAACCCTTCCCGCACCAGCGTGATGACCGGGTTGAGGCCCTCGACAACTGGCATCTACGGACTTGCTCCGTGGTTCCGAGAAGTTGATGCCCTTCGTGAGGTATTAACCCTTCCCAAGCATTTTTCGAATGCAGGCTATAAAACCTACACGGTTGGAAAGATATACCACGGCGGAGGTTGGAATAGTGGTTCGGTGAAGGAATTCGATGTGATTGGGGCGCCTGGTCGAGGGATACGCTTGAAAGAAAAACGAGTAAATACGCCGCGTGGTGGCCCTGGAATGGATTGGGGTGTGTTCCCATATGATGAATCGGAGCAGACCGATTGGAAAACGGCTTCCTGGGCAGTTGAGCAGTTAGGTGGGGTGGGTCAGGAAGAGCCCTTCTTTATGGCAGTCGGATTTTCGCTGCCGCATGTGCCCTTACTGGCAACCCAGAAGTGGTTTGATATGTACCCGGAAAAGCATGTTGAGCTTCCGCGCATGTTATTGGATGACCGGAAAGACACCCCGCCTTTTAGTTGGTATTTACACTGGAAACTCCCTGAGCCACGTCAGCGTTTCTTGCTGGAATCCGGAGAGCAATTAAAGATCGTCCAGGCATATCTTGCGAGTATCAGTTTTATGGATAGTCAGGTGGGGCGGGTATTGAAGGCGTTGGAAGAAAATGATCTCGCTGAAAACACCGTCGTGGTTCTGTGGTCCGACCATGGGTATCATTTGGGGGAGAAGGAGATCACCGGAAAGAATACCCTATGGGATCGAGCTACACGGGTACCCCTCATTTTTGCTGGTCCGAAGGTTCCGAAAGGTCAAAAAAGTTCCAGATCGGTAGAGCTATTGGATATGTATCCCACGCTCAGTGAACTGTGTGGACTCGAAATTCCCAATCATGTTGAAGGCATCAGCCTGGTGCCTCAGATAGAGGATCCGATGGCTCGACGTACCCGTCCTGCGATTACGACTCATAATCATGATAATCACACGGTGCGGACAGAGGGTTGGCGTTATATCCAGTATGCGGATGGTTCAGAAGAACTCTACGACATGGTCGGGGATCCTAATGAATTTACGAACCTTGCTGGCGAGTCGCAGTATACCGAGATAAAATCTTCCCTTCGTAAGCAACTTCCCAAAATCAATTTGAAACCGGTAGTCGGCAGCAAACATCGAATACTACGCTACGAACAGGGAGTCGCAAATTGGGAAGGTGAGGACATTGATCCCAGTAGTCCGATTCCGGATTAGAGAATCTGCGATGAGGCCAGGAGTTTGAGTATGCTCAAAGATTTTGAAAGTCGCGATAAACCGGGTGACCATTCAGATTTTCGGGGGGTATGCCCCGCACCACCAATCCCGTGTGTAGCCCTGCAATTTTAGCAGCATCCAGCTCGGCTACCATATCCGATAGGAAAAATATTTCGGAGGGATTTGTGCCGAGTGTTTCTGAGATTTTTAAATAGCTATTCGCCTCACGTTTGGGCCCGGTCGTGGTGTCGAAATACCCTGATAGCAATGGTGTTAAATCACCCATGACCGTATGAGCGAAAAGGAGTTTTTGGGCAAGAACACTTCCCGAGGAATAGATGCAAACCCGAATGCCAGCTTCTGTCCAACGCTGGATCGCGGGAGCAACGTCCTTGTAGAGGGTTGCCTTCAATTCTCCGGTGTTGTAACCTTCTTTCCAGATTAACCCTTGAAGCGCTTTCAGTCCGGTTGCCTTGCGATCCAGATCCATCAACCAGAGGGCGTAACGGGACGCAGCCTCAGGTGTATCCGACCATTCCGGAGCGTCGGTTTCTGTTTCAGAGCGATGATCAGTCTTCAGAAGCTCTAGCGCGCTCGTAACTGCGTCGCTGGCAAAATGATTTTCGACAAATGTCTTCAGCTTCTTCCGTGCGAATGGAAACAAGGTGTCGTAGACAAAATCAATCGGCGTAGTGGTCCCTTCAATGTCGAGGAGCACAACGGAGGTGGATGGGTTTAGGGAAGACACTCGGCCTCAGTTCGAACCGATGAACGACGGTCCAAGGCAAACTTCGAGGAAGTTCGCTTCCTTGCCGCTTTCAGAGTAGTGGGGTGTCCATCCGGATGGGTCCTGAAACAGACGAATCGCTTTTATGGTTTTGTCTTGGCAAAGATCAAACCAATGGAGTGTGCCCCGTGGGACCCGTATGTAGTCCCCGGCCGTGACTTCAAGTGCGATGACTGGTTGGTCCTTACCGGGATTGAAATGAAAGACACCGGTTCCATCGATGATGAACCGGACCTCGTCTTCGTCGTGCCAATGTTCACGGCTGAATTTTGCCAGCATGGCATCGAGTCCTGGTGTGTCTGACTGCACTGCGATCACGTCAGCCGTGACATAGCCGCCTTCTTTTTTGGCCCTTTCGATGTCGGACCCATAGGCGTCCAGGATCTCTTCGTTCGATGGGTTTTCCGGTAGCGCGTGATCGGTTTTCCAAGTACCGTAATCAACGCCGATGGTTCTTAATTGTTTCTGGATTTCCTCCCTCTCGGTAAGAACCCGGTCTTCAGTGGGTATTCGTAGTAAAGCCATGCCGGTAAGCTAATAACTGGTTCAACTCTGTAAAGCGCGATTTGAATTTAGGCGACCATACACTTCGAAAAGGAATTCGAAGATTTCCACGTGACGTCTGGCTTCCGACACGTTGGCACCCCAGGTGTACAAACCGTGACCTCTCAGAAGGAATCCGTGCATCGTAGGTTGTTTGCGCATGCGGGCACTGATTTTGCGGGCGAGTGCTGGAATGTCCTGAGAGTTCTCAAATACGGGGACGATCTCTACGTGTTCGTGAGTTTTAACTCCCTGCAGACCTTTGAGCATTTCAAATCCAGTCAGTTTCAATTGAGGACCTTTTTCACAAATGGAGACTACGGTATTCCAGGCGGTGTGAGTGTGGAGGATGCAGTGCGCACCGGTAACCCGCGCTATGGCGGTGTGAAGCAAGGTTTCCGCAGAGGGCTGGGCGTTCCCTCGGATAACCTTTCCAGATCGGTTTACGAGAAGTAATTCGTCGGGGGTTACTGTGTGTTTGTCGACGCCGCTCTTCGTAAGGAGCAGTTTCAAGGGGCTTTCGTTTACGACTACACTAAAATTGCCACCCGTACCGGGAGCCCATCCCTTTTGAGCGATGAATGATATCGCTTCACATAGTTCGTGGGCTTTAGTTTTTTCACCTTCGATTCTATCTGTCATGATGGCCCAAGAGAGGCGGTGGAGGATCGACGTGTCAATATTTGAACCTGCGGTGGCAAAGACGCGGCCGTTTGGAATTCCTTGTTCATAAGTGATTGATGAAAGGGAGTATGCTATGATAATAGAGGGTTTTAACGCTGAAACCTCCTCGACTTTTCATGAAATCCTCAAAATTCCCTCTTCTGCTCATTCTCATTTGGATCTTGGTCGTCATCGTATCGTTGGTTGCGCCTCGCTTTGTCGCGGCTACCGGGGACGGCTTCACCCGAGGATTGAACCGGGTTGGAATCTTTTTGGGATGGCAGTTCGGCGCTTTCATCGTCGCGGTCGTTCTCGCGATCATTGTGTGGACTCGTTTGAATGCTGGCCGGTCTATAAAGTGGCTGTTTTCGATACCGCTGCTGCTGCACCTTCTGTCCGTTCTGCTCGTTGTCGGTTTCCTCGTGTATTCCAATATGAGTAAACCGATTTCCAATGCTTATGTGCCACCTGCCACGCCCACCGCTGTAGCAGAAGCGCTACCGGTGGAGCCCCCTGTGTCTCGTGAAACGAAAACTTACCGTGGAATCTACCGAAGCGGATTTGAAATGAGCCATTTCTATTCGATGGACGGGGAGGGGCCTTTCTGGTTGGAATCCAATGATAGCGATTGGGAGACCCTGCAGTCCCATTTCGTGGATGGTCCTGGCCGAAGTGGAGGAGTTACGGTTGCTTTGACTATGGATGCCTACTTGTCAGACATCGGTTCCGATTTTGGTCATCTCGGTCCGATTGAGCAAAAGATTCATATTGTATCGATCGACGCAATACGGCCGATCAGTCAAGAGGAATTTGAACAGGTGTTGGCTGCAATTCAGAAATGAGCCCCTGGTATTTCTTATTCGGAGTAACCTGTTGGAGGCCAATTCGGAAGTCTGAGTCCACCATATATTGCCCAACCGATATCTGTATGCTCGGTTAGCGGAAGCAGCGTAAGGCTCCACGCAAGTGTGGCGGGGGAGGTTTTTATGTATTCGCGTATTTGGGTCCATCCTGGATGAGCCAGTCGTTTAGGCCAGGTCAGTTGCTCGATTCCTTCGGGGCGAAAGAGCATACCATAGCCCACGAGTACGTTGTCGTTCGGTAGCGGTTGAACGGAACCCATTGCCCAGCTTCTGAGTGGAACCTCTCCCGGGAATCTGGACTCCCAGATTTTGGTCAATTCACGGGTCTCTTCGTTAATGGCATATTCTTCGGCGCGGCTACGAATATCAGCGGGTGGAAGTGACGGTTCGAAGGGGCGTGCCCCAAAATTGTCATTGTTGAAGATCAAGAGTGTTCCCTTGTCTGTGATCCAGGGCGCGTGTGGCATCCAGAACCAATCCTCTGCCTGTTTCATCGAGAACGTTTTTTTCGCCAGATCGCCCTGAATGTCTTGAGGGTTCGTAATCGCCATCCATTCGATCTCCTGAGAGGCGACGTTTACCTTGGCAATACCAGATATGAGCCGGAAGTTAATTAGAAATGAATCTCCATTATCCACGATACGAACGGCATTGGCGTGACTCCAGTCGACCGTATTCGGAAATCCACGACGGACCCAGTAGTTGGAGAATGTAAGGTAGCCGATCTGGTAGGGATCGAGGTGATCAAAGGAGTTCCATTTCCAGACGATTTCTCCCTGGCGGGTCATGCGGATCACTACGTCGCCCATAACGAGTTGTGTCTTTCTCGGGGCATCTTCCTGGGTTTCACTGGTATAGTAGTTTGGTAGTTCTCTTGCCTCTGTACTTAGAATAAGGAAATCACCGTTTTCATACTCCTGAAACGAATGATGAAAGGTTGGAACATCGACTGGTATTGACTCTTTTGGGCATGCGCCATCTATGGCAGGGCGATTACTAGCGCACCAGCTGGCTACGGTGTTTCCTAAAACGTCAATTTCGATTAACCTATTGTCTGAGGTTATAAAAACGATATTACCGTTTGAGATGGGCCGATAATCGGTGATACGTGAATCTCCATGGTAATACCAAATGACCTCACCATCGGAATCTACAACAGTGAGCATGCCAAGGTTGGCGTTGAACTCGGAAGCTGCCGTAATCGTATCCTCGACTTCCAGGGGAATCCTGCGTCTGGGGTTGAAAAGGGTATAACCCTTCGAAATTAGTTCAGGCATTGGTGCCTCCACTTCGATTCGAGGCATTAGGTCGGGTCGATCGGGTAGCTCCGGTGATCGGATGGAAAGAGGTTTCTTGTAAGTCGTTTGCCCCGTTTTGTCCTGAATGTGAACGGTAACAACATAGTCTTTGCCTGCCCGCATGCCGACCAGAGGGAGGCCTTTTGACGGATCTTTTTCGGCGCCGTATGCTACTTCAAACCTGTGCCCAGCGGTAGATGCTATGATTTTTGTTGAAACGCCCTTCGAAGGTTTGAATGTGATGATACCGGCCAGGGGGGCTGAAGCATTCGGATTGAGAGTTAATTGTGGTTCACTTTTGAAATCAGGATTCGCAAAGAGGTTGGTTGCGAATAACGAGAGTAAGAGATAGAATTTAGGTGTGTTCATTGGGCCGTCGGTAGTTATAGATACGGTGAGTATTCTCCCGTTAGCCTTACAGTCCAGAAGGATTGGAACGGATTCGAAAATATGGAGTACGTTTGGGGTGCCTTAAACGAGGATTTGGAGTCGAAAATGGTCAACCGTTGACTATGACGGGACTTTTCTTAGTAAGATTGATTCGCTACCTTCGTTGTCTAACTAAAGCGCATATTAGGCCCCTGGACATCGGATAGAAGAGCCCATCTTGAGAAGTTTCTCCGATTTATTTTAGCGATCAAATACCTCAATCCATCATGAAAAGACGTGATTTTAACCGTATCCTGGCATCCCTGCCATTTTTAGCACCTGCAGTAAACAAAGCCGCCAGTCATGCAACTTACAAACCAAAGGGAGTGCTTGTAGAAGCTGAGAGGTTTTCTGAAAAGGGAGGATGGGTCGTCGATTCCCAATTTTTCCAGCAGGTCGGTGGTAATTACCTCCTTGCCCACGGCATGGG